>NZ_LGDW01000001.1 GCF_001280005.1 Streptomyces sp. NRRL WC-3618
CTCCCCACCCCCCAGCCATCCCCCCGAGACCTGCCCTGGGGCATCGCCGTACTCGCGGCCGGCCTAGCCGTGGAGGCCTACGCCACCCGCGCCCCACACACCCACCTCACCCTGCCCGGCGGAGCCACCGGCAGCTCCGCCGCCGTACTCGTCGGCTGGACCCTGACCGCCCTCGGCCTAGCCCTCGCCGGCCCCGGCCTCGCACATCTCTGCGGACGCCTGCTGCAAGCCGTCCGCCCCGGCGCCCTCCGACTCCTCGCCGGCCGCGTCCTCATGGAGGAGGCGACCCGCATCGGCCGCCCCCTGGGCGTCGTCTGTGCGGTGGCGTCGGGCGCCTACGCCATGATCGTGCTGTACGACCACGCCACCGACGACCCGTCCCTCGGCCCCCTCACCATCCTGGGCGCCCTGGTCGTGGCGGGCTGCGCCGTCGCCACGCTCCTCACGGCCGCCGCCGAGGCCAGGCACGCCCGCGCGGACACCACGGCGGCCCTGCTCCGCCTGGGCGCACCGGCCACGACCCTGCGCACCGCCGCCGGTCTGCGCGCGGCCGCCCTGCTCGCCCTGTTCGGCCCGCTGACCCTGCTGATCGCGGAGCTGGCGGCGCTGCCACTGACCGCCTGACCCCCGTACGGAATCCGTACAAAGAAGCCGCTGGAAAACTCGTACGAAAAAAATCGCACTCGCCGATGAGTTTCGCCCGCACCCCGGGTCTACTCCATCGAACAGCAACACATCGACGGGAGAGACCCTCATGAGCGAGTACCAGCAGATGATCTTCGTGAACCTGGCCGTCAGCGACATCGCCGCCTCGAAGAAGTTCTTCACCGAGCTCGGGTACACGATCAACCCGCAGTTCACGAACGACGACTGCGCCTGTGTCGTGATCAGCGACACCATCGTCGCGATGCTGCTGAGCAAGTCGCGCTACGCCGACTTCACGAAGAAGGAGATCGCGGACTCGACGAAGACCAGCGAGGTCCTCATCTGTCTGAGCGCCGAGAGCCGCGCGAAGGTCGACGAGCTGGTCGACGGGGCGCTCGCGGCGGGCGGCACCGAGCCGCGCGAGGCGCAGGACTACGGCCAGATGTACGGCCGCGCCTTCGACGACCTCGACGGCCACACCTGGGAGGTCATGTGGATGGACCCGGCGGCCGTCCAGGGCTGACACGGCCCGTGCTTACATGGGCGGGTGCAGACCAGCCCCGCCCATGCGGCCCACCACGACGACCGTGAGATAGAGACGCTCGACGAGTTCGACGCGGTCGTCTCGGCCCGCGGCACCCTCGCCGGATTCCGCGTCCAAGGCGTCGATCTGACGGATCGTACGAAGGAACTGCTGACCAGCGGTACCGCGGGCGCCCTCTTCCTCGGCTGCCCGATGCGCCCGGACGCGACGGCGAAGGTCCGCGCGGACGGCGCCCTGGTCTTCCCGCCGGTCCCGGACCTGCCCTTCGACCCGTACCGCGGCCATCTCTACTCGCCGGACGAGTTGTTCGCCGGGCTCGACACCGGTTACGAGCGGACCCCCGACGCCCTCGGGTACGCCTGGTTCCAGCGGACGAAGGCCGACGGCGACATCTTCGCCTCGATGCTGCGCTCCGTCCACGACGACGCCGTCTCCGACGCCCTCGACGAACTCCTGTGCGGGACACAGGTGGTGGGGGTGATGGGGGGTCACGCGATGGCACGCGGGACGCGGGAGTACGCCGGTGCCGCGCGCCTGGGGCGCGAGCTGACGCGCGCCGGGTTCACGGTGGCCACGGGCGGAGGCCCGGGGGCGATGGAGGCGGCGAACCTCGGCGCGTACGCGGCTCCCTTCGACGACACCATGCTCGACGAGGCGTGCGAACTACTCGCCGGGGCCCCGTCGTTCACGCCCTCGATCACCGACTGGGCGCGCGCCGCCTTCGAGGTCCGCGCACGCTGGCCCAAAGGGGCCGGCTCGGTGGGCATACCGACCTGGTTCTACGGGCACGAACCGCCGAACGCCTTCGCCTCGCACATCGCCAAGTACTTCGCCAACGCCACCCGCGAGGACGGGTTGTTGGCCCGTTCGACCGCGGGGACAGTTTTCCTGCCGGGTGCCGCCGGGACCGTACAGGAGATCTTCGACAACGCGACCCCGAACTACTACGAGTCGCGCGGCGAGCCCACACCCATGGTGCTGGTCGACCAAGTCCACTGGACCGAACGGCTGCCCGCCTGGCCGCTGCTCCAATCGCTGGCGCGGGGGCGGGAGATGGAGGACCGGATCGCCCTGGTCGACCGGATCGAGGACGCTCCGGAAGCGTTGAAACGCCTTGCCGGTTAACAGGTAGGCAAAACCAATACAGGGAACCGGCATACCGATTGACAGGCCTTATGCCACGCTTATAGACCTGTGAGACTCGTGGGGGTGACGAGGTGATGAGGTCTCATCGCTCCCTCCCTCCTCAGCTGTGCATCCCGTGAAGGGCAACCGTGTCCATTTCTTCCCGTACCGCACGTTCCGTGCGCATTCTCGGTGTTGCCTCCGCGTCGGCCGCGCTCGCGCTGGGTGTCGCCGGCACCGCGTTCGCCTGCAACATCACTGAGTTCTCCGCCGACGCCAAGTGCGACGGCGAAAAGGGTGTCATCAGCGTCACCGACAAGGACCCGTCGGGCACTTTGGCCACGGTCACCGTGTACCTCGGTGACAAGGTCATCGGTACCCAGGACGTGGTGGGCAGCCGCGAGGGCGTCACCGTCGACTTCTCGGAGGACTGGGCGCCGAACGCGACGTACCGCGTTCACGTCAAGGCCGGCAACCAGGTCGACAAGGACATCAACCCGGATGTGACCACCCCGGGCAAGGCCTGCAAGGCGGAGCCGACCCCCACCCCGACTCCGCCGGCTTCTCAGACCCCGACGCCCTCGGAGCCCGCTTCCACGCCGACCCCGTCGGCGTCGGAGCCCGAGGACTCCGCCACCCCGACTCCGTCGGCCTCGGAGAGTACCCCGGGTGTCCCCGCGGACAGCGTTCCGACGCCCGCGGGCGGCACCTCCAACCTCGCCGAGACCGGCGCCAGCTCGAACACCGGTGTGATCGCCGGTATCGCCGCTGCTCTGGTCGCCGTCGGCGGCGGCGCCGTCTTCTTCGGCATGCGCCGTCGTGGGACGTCCAGCAAGAGCTGACGTTTCGTTCGCCGTATCCGCAGTACCTGGCTGTACGTGGTGGCCCGTCCCGCTCATCAGGGGGCGGGCCATCGCGCTGCCGTCAGCCGAACGTCGCCCTCCGCAGCCAGAACTCCAGCAGCTCGCGCTCCCCGAGGATCTCCAACCGCGGGCTGTCCAGCGGCAGTCGGCGGTAGAAGGCGAGCATGACGTCGGTGAGCGGGCCGCGCAGGGCGACCGTCGCCTTCTCATGGCCGCGCCGCCAGACGACGCCTTTCTCGGTGAGCTCCACGACCCACTCGGCGTTCGCCTCCGGCGCGGTGTCCGTGGCGTGCAGATGGATGCTGCTGCCCGTCCCGCGCAGCTCCTTCGCCGCCTCGTGCGGCTGCGTCCGCTGCATGAACTCGACGATCTGCAGCCACTCGTCGATGGCGTCGGCGGCGATGTCGGCCGCGACCTCGTACGACAGCCCGGCGGCGAGGGCCGCGTCCGCGCGGTGGACGGTGATCTCGTGGGCCATCCGGCGCGCCCAGAACCCCGAGGTGTGGATCCCGGACCACGACCACACCGTGGTGTCCGGCCCGGCCTCGCGCAGCGCGGCGACGACCAGCTCACCGGTCTCGGCGAGCCAGGCGTCCAGCGCGCCGGCATCGCCCCGGGCCTCCGGTCCGCCGCTGAGGGGTACCTGATCCTTGCCGATATTCTCCTCGGCCCGCGTACGCACCAGCGTGTCCGCCCAGCGCAAGGCACCGCCCGTGTGTCGCACCAGCTGCTCCAGCGACCAGTCGGGACAGGTCGGCACGGTCGCCGACAGATCGGCGCCGGAGGTCACCACCGCTCTCAACTGCCCGGCCTGATGGGCGATTTCATCGCAATAGCGGTCATGCGCGAGTGTCGTCATACCGAGCACCCTATGAGGGGCCCCGCCGGCCCAGCACGACAATTTCGGCCGCGTCGAAGGCCACCCCGACCTCGTCCCCGGGCTCCGGCGCCTCACGCAACGCGCACGCGGCCTCCAGTCGGGGCGCGTCCTCGGGCTGGAGCCGGACGGCGACATGCGTACCCCGGAAAGTGCGCGCGGCCACGATGCAGCGCAGGCCCTCGTCGGCGGGCACCAGGCGTACCCCGGCGGGCCGTACAAGCAGCGTGCGTACCCCCTCTTCGGTGCCCTCGGGGACCGGAACCTTGCCCCAGGGGGTGTCCGCGAGCTGCCCGCTCACCGTCGCCTCGACGACGTTGTCGAAGCCGAGGAAGCGCGCCACGAACTCGTCGGCGGGCCGCTGCCAGACCTCAAGTGGCGTACCGGACTGGGCGATCCGTCCGTCGCGCATCACGATCACCCGGTCCGCGAGCGCGAAGGCCTCGCCCTGGTCGTGGGTGACGGCGAGCACGGTGGTGCCCAACCGACTGAAGAGTTCCCTCAGTTCGACGACGAGCCGCTCGCGCAGCGAGCGGTCCAGCTGGCCGAGCGGTTCGTCGAGCATCAGCAGCCGGGGGCGCGGCGCGAGGGCGCGGGCGAGGGCGACGCGCTGCTGTTCCCCTCCGGAGAGCGCGGAGACGGCACGTCCGGCGGCGCCCGGCAGCCCGACCAGGTCCAGCAACTCCCGTACGCGTACGTCCTGTTGAGCCTTGGATACGTGGTGCATGCGCAGCCCGAAGGCGACGTTGCCGCCGACGTCCCGCTGCGGGAACAGCTGGTGGTCCTGGAACATCAGGCCCACCTCCCGCTTGTGCGCCGGCACCCCGGTGAGATCCCGGCCGTCGAGCGACACGCGCCCCGCGTCCAGGGGTTGGAGTCCCGCGACCGCGCGCAGCAGCGTCGATTTCCCGCTGCCGCTGGGGCCGAGCACGCACACGATCTCGTGCTCGGCGACATCGAGGCCGACGCCGTCGAGCACGGGCCGCGCCCCGAACCGTACGGTCGCCTGGTCGAGACTGAGCATGGTCAGAACTCCCCCGTCCGGTCGGTCCGCAGCCGCTCCAGCACGAGCAGGGCCACCGCGCACACCACCATCAAGATCGTCGAAAGGGCCATCGCCTGGCCGTAGTTGAGGTCACCGGGGCGGCCCAGCAGACGGGCCACCGCGACCGGCAGGGTCGGGTTGTCGGGCCGGGCGATGAACACGGTCGCCCCGAACTCGCCCAGCGACACGGCGAACGCGAAGCCGGCCGCGATCAGCAGCGCCCGCCGCACGATCGGCAGATCGACCTCGCGCCAGACCCGCCAGGGCGAGGCCCCGAGCACGGCCGCCGCTTCCCTGAGCCGCCCGTCCACGGCCCGCAGCACCGGCAACATGGTCCGCACCACGAACGGCACCCCGACCAGCGCCTGCGCCAGCGGTACGAGGATCCAGCTGCCGCGCAGATCGAGCGGCGGCTCGTCGAGCGCGATGAGGAATCCGAACCCGACGGTCACCGCCGACACCCCGAGGGGCAGCATCAACAGCGCGTCGAACCCCCGTACGAGCCGCCCGGCATCGCGCCGGGTGAGCGCCGCGGCGGCCAGTGAGCCGACGACGACGGCGATGCCGGTGGCGGCGACGGCGTACTGGAGCGAGTTCCCGATGGCGGCGATCGGCGCCACCAGGAAGATGCCGGAGTCGTCGCGGGTGAGCGCCGTGTAGTAGCCGAGGCCCGCGCCGCCGGGTGTGGCGAACGACCGCTGCACGAGCACGGCGAGCGGCAGCACCAGCAGCACGGCGATGCTGGTCAGCACCCCGCCGAGCAGCGCCCACTGGCCCCGGCCGCGCGGCCGGCGGGCGGTCGTCTCCGGTGCCACGAGCCGCAGCACGCTCTCCCGCCGCCGTACCGTCCCGGCGTGCACGGCGAGAATGGCGCCCACCGCGACGAACTGGACGAGGGTCAGCACGGCCGCCGTACCGAGGTCGAAGATCTCCGAGGTCTGCCGGTAGATCTCCACTTCGAGGGTGGCGAAGGTCGGGCCGCCCAGGATCTGCACCACCCCGAAGGAGGTGAAGGTGAAGAGGAAGACCATCAGCGAAGCGGCGCCGACGGCGGGTGCGAGGGCGGGCAGCGTGACCTGCCGCCAGGCCGCGAACCGCGATGCGCCGAGCACCCGCGCGGCCTCCTCCTGCCGTGGGTCGAGCTGCGCCCAGAGCCCGCCGACCGTCCGTACGACGACGGCGTAGTTGAAGAAGACGTGCGCGAGCAGGATCGCCCACACGGTCGTGTCCAGCCGTACGCCCCACAGCTCGTCGAGCAGCCCACCACGCCCGACCAGCGCCAGGAACGCCGTCCCGACCACGACGGTCGGCAGCACGAACGGCACGGTCACCACGGCCCGCAGAATCTGCTTGCCCCTGAAATCGAAGCGTGCGAAGACATACGTGCCGGGGAGCGCGATCAGCAGCGTGAGCGCGGTGGACGCGAGCGCCTGCCAGACGGTGAACCAGAGGACATGCCGGATTCCGGAGTCCCCCAGCACCTCCCCCACCTGCCCGAGCCGCCAGACCCCGTCGACGTGCAGGCCGCGCGCGACGATCGCGGCGACGGGGTAGGCGAAGAAGAGCGCGAAGAAGACGACGGGCAGCGCGAGCAGGGCACCGCTCACAGCGGCACCCTTCCGGCGCGCGGGCACCACCGCCGCTTCGGATGCCTCTGCTACTTCAGTACGAGCGAGGTCCACGACTTGACCCACTGGTCACGGTGCTCGGCGATCTTCGCGGGGTCCATGGTCTCGGGGTCCTTGGCCTGCGGCCCGTACGCGGTGAACTCGGCGGGCACCTTCGCGCCCTCGCGTACGGGGTACACGAACATGTTCAGCGGCATGTCCTCCTGGAAGGTCCTGCCGACCAGGAAGTCGAGCAGGGCCTTGCCGCCCGCGCTGTTCCTGGCGTTGCTGAGCAGCCCCGCGTACTCGACCTGCCGGAAGCAGGTGCCGGTCGCGACCCCGGTCGGAGCGGCGGTCGGCTTCGGGTCGGCGAAGATCACCTCGGCGGGCGGCGAGGAGGCGTACGAGACGACGAGCGGCCGGTCGGCCTTGGCCTTCTTGCCGCCGGCCGACCCGGAGAACTCCTCGTTGTACGCCTGCTCCCAGCCGTCGACGACCTTCACACCGTTGGCCTTGAGCTTCGTCCAGTAGCCGGCCCAGCCCTCGTCGCCGTACTTGGCGGCGCTGCCGAGCAGGAACCCGAGTCCGGGCGAGGAGGTGGAGGCGTTCTCCGTGACGAGGAGATTCTTGTAGGCGGGCTTGACCAGATCGTCGAAGGACACGGGCGGGGTCAGCTTGTGCTCGCTGAACCAGGCCTTGTCGTAGTTGACGCAGATGTCGCCGGTGTCGATCGGAGTGACCCGGTGCTTGTCCGCGTCGGTCCGGTACGCGGGCAGGATCGCGTCGGCGTCCTTCACCTCGTACGACTGGAACAGGCCGTTGTCGAGCGCGCGGGAGAGCAGGGTGTTGTCGACGCCGAAGAGGACATCGCCCTGCGGGTTGTCCTTGGTCAGGATCGCCTTGTTGACGGCCTGCCCGGCGTCGCCGTCCTTGAGGACCCTGACCTTGTACCCGGACTGCTTCTCGAACGCGGCGAGGACGCCCTTCGAGACGGCCCACGAGTCATGGCTGACGAGGGTGACGGTCTTGGAGGCCGTCGGCGAAGCACTGCCACCGTCCTGGGACCCGCACGCGGACAGGGTGACGAGCCCGAGCCCGACGGCAAGGGCGGTGACCTGCTTGGTGATGCTCACTGGATTTCTTCCTCCTGGGATGACCAGGAAGAGACGCGGCCCTGCCCGGGACCCGTGACGGGTTCCGGGCAGGGCGCAACAGCAAGAGTGATGACCGAACTTCCTACCCAGAATGACCTGGGCGAGGTTCAGAGGGTCTGCGGCCCACCAATGTGATCTGGCTGCCGCACTCTCAGCGCTGTGGCGCTCCCCTGTCGGAATATGAAGATATGTAGGTACGACGTAAGACTACCGCTCGGTGGCAGCGAGCTGACCGCACGCCCCGTCGATCTCCTGCCCACGGGTGTCCCGAACGGTGACGGGCACCCCGTGCGCGGCGATGGCCTCGACGAACGCCTTCTCGTCCTCGGGCCGCGAGGCGGTCCACTTGGACCCCGGAGTCGGGTTCAGCGGAATCAGGTTGACGTGCACGGGCTTGCCCCTGAGCAGCCGCCCGAGCCGGTCACCGCGCCAGGCCTGGTCGTTGATGTCCCTGATCAGCGCGTACTCGATGGACAGCCGGCGCCCCGACTTGGCCGCGTACTCCCACCCGGCGTCGAGGACCTCGCGCACCCTCCACCGCGTGTTGACGGGGACGAGGGTGTCGCGCAGCTCGTCGTCGGGCGCGTGCAGGGAGATGGCGAGCCGGCACTTGAAGCCTTCGTCGGCGAACCGGTGGATGGCCGGCACCAGCCCGACGGTCGAGAGGGTGATCCCGCGCTGCGACAGCCCCATGCCGTCCGGCTCGGGGTCGGTCAGCGCGCGGATGGCGCCGACGACGCGCTTGTAGTTGGCGAGGGGCTCACCCATGCCCATGAAGACGATGTTGGAGAGCCGCGCGGGGCCACCGGGGATCTCCCCGTCCCGCAGCGCACGCATCCCGTCCACGATCTGGTGCACGATCTCGGCGGTGGACAGATTCCGGTCCAGCCCCGCCTGCCCGGTCGCGCAGAACGGGCAGTTCATCCCGCACCCCGCCTGCGAACTGATGCACATGGTCACCCGGTCCGGGTACCGCATGAGCACCGACTCGACGAGCGTCCCGTCGAACATCCGCCACAGGGTCTTACGGGTGGTGTCCTGGTCGGTCGACAGATGTCGGACGACCGTCATCAGCTCCGGAAGCAGTGCCTCCTGGAGCTTTCCGCGCGAGGCGGCCGGGATGTCCGTCCACTCGGCCGGGTCGTGCGCGAGCCGCGCGAAGTAGTGCTGCGAGAGCTGCTTGGCACGAAACGGCTTCTCACCGATCGCGGCAACGGCCTCTTTACGCTCGGCGGGCGTGAGATCGGCAAGATGCCGCGGCGGCTTCTGAGCTCCGCGCGGGGCGACGAATGTGAGTTCTCCTGGCTTAGGCATGGCCATACCAGTGTCGCAGACATCCGCACACCCCCTCACCCCCCTGTGGACAACCCCACACCCAGGGCACAAAAGGCCAGGTCGGCAGCGCACCTACGTACTCACCGAGGCGCCGCGGCCATCACCCCCCGGAGCTGCGCCACCTCCCGCTCCAGCTCGCGGTAGTGGTCGCTGACCTTCTGTCGGGCCGTCGGTGTGACGCGGCCCCCGTCCAGTTCGGTCAGTCGGGCGCCCAGGGCGGTGAGGCCTGCCTGCCAGTCGTGCCAGCCGTCCGCGCCCTGGGCCTCCGTCAGCTCGTGCTGGGCGGCGCGCAGAGCCGCGTGGGCCCCCTCGCGCAGCGGGAGGAGGTCGGCGCGCAGCCGTTCGGTGCGCTCGCGGAGATAGACGAAGGACTCGCCGTATCCGGCGAACGTCTCCCGCAGGTCGGTCATCGACCTGACCTGCCCCCTGAGCGCCTCCAGCCAGGGCACGGCCACCTCGACGCCGTGTTCGGCCGCCTGGACGGTCGCGGTACGGACCTCCTGGTACTGCTGGGAGACGACGTCCAGGTCGGCGAAGACACCCATCGCGCCGAGCGTCTGCTCGCGGATGGTGTCCGAGGGAAGTCCGTCTCCCTGGTCGAGCAGCGCTTCGATCCGCGCCAGCTCGCCCCGCACCGCCCGGCGCAGGTCCAGCAGCGCCTGGTGAGCGGCGTCGGCCGCCTCGACCGGGCCGGCGACAGCCGCCAGCCCCTCGGCCTGCCGCTGACGTCTGGTCCGGCTACGCCCCCACATGCATGCCACCCCTTCCGGACGGATCGACCGCACTGAAGTCGATCTTAGGTTCGAAAGGGGTGGATTCGGTCCGTCGTAGGTGTTTCACACGAAACCCGGACCGTACTGGAACATTCCGAGTGCCCTCAGCCCACGAAGGCGACGAACAGCAGCCACACGACAGGAGCCGTGGGCAGCAGTGAGTCCAGCCGGTCCATGATGCCGCCGTGCCCGGGCAGCAGCGTGCCCATGTCCTTGATGCCCAGGTCCCGCTTGATCATGGACTCGCCGAGGTCGCCGAGCGTCGCGCTGACCGCGACCGCGAGGCCCAGCACCAGTCCCTGCCACCAGGTGCCGTCGTCGATCACGTACTCCATCAGCAGCGCGCCCGCCACCATCGCGAACGTGACAGCGCCGAGCAGTCCCTCGCGGGTCTTGCCGGGGCTGATGCGCGGGGCGAGCTTGTGTTTGCCGAAGCGCCAGCCGATCGCGTACGCGCCGGTGTCGCTGACGACCGTCAGCAGGAGGAACGTCATGACGCGCTGCGCACCGTCGTCGGCGGTGAGCATCATCGCGACGAAGGTGGCCAGGAAGGGGACGTAGAAGGCAGCGAAAACGCCTGCCGTGACGTCCTTGAGATAGCCTTCCGGAGGTTCCGTCATACGCCAGACCAGGACCGCGAGCGCGGTGAGGGCCATCGCGACCCACGCGCCCTCGGGACCTCGGACGTATCCGGAGACGACCATCGCGGCCCCGCCGAGCGCGAGCGGCACCAGCGGCGCCTTGATGCCCTTGCGCTCCTGGAGCCGGGACGTCAGTTCCCACAGACCCACCACGACGGCGACCGCGATCACTCCGACGAAGGCGGCCTTGACGACGAACAACGACGCGATGATCACCGCGCCGAGCCCGACGCCGACCCCTATGGCCGCACCGAGGTCCCGGCCCGCGCTCTTCTTCTGCGGGGCGGGCTGTGGGGTGTCGTCGGACATGTGCATGGAATCCGGCTTCTGCGGCATCGCCCCGTAGGGCTGCGCCTGCGGCATCTCGTCGTGGAACGAGGGGCCGCCCGGCCGAGCGGCCCCCCGGTCGTCATCCTGGTCTCCGCCGTGTGCGGGTACGTCGGGCACGATGGGCATGGGGCGAGTCTGCTGCGCGTGGTGCGCATCATACGCGGGACCCGCCGGGGCAGCCCCCTGGACAGGCCCTCCGTCGGACGGCCCCCAGTACCCGGCGTGGGGCGGCGCCCCCCAGGAAGAGTCGTTCATCAGACTTCGAGAAGCTCCGCTTCCTTGTGCTTGAGGAGCTCGTCCACCTGCGCGACGTACTTCGCGGTGGTGTCGTCGAGCTCCTTCTCCGCGCGGCGGCCCTCGTCCTCGCCGACCTCGCCGTCCTTGACGAACTTGTCGATGGCGTCCTTGGCCTTGCGGCGGATGGACCGGATCGAGATCTTGGAGTCCTCGGCCTTGGTCCGGGCCACCTTGATGTAGTCCTTGCGGCGCTCCTGGGTGAGCTCGGGGAACACCACGCGGATGATGTTTCCGTCGTTGCTCGGGTTGACGCCGAGGTCGGAGTCGCGGATCGCCTGTTCGATGTTGCGCAGTGCGCTCTTGTCGAACGGGGTCACCACGGCCATGCGCGGTTCGGGCACGGAGAACGAGGCCAGCTGGTTGATCGGCGTCAGCGCGCCGTAGTAGTCGGCCACGATCTTGTTGAACATCGCCGGGTGCGCACGACCGGTGCGGATCGCGGCGAAGTCCTCCTTGGCGACCACGACGGCCTTCTCCATCTTCTCCTCGGCCTCGAGGAGGGTCTCTTCGATCACCACTTGCTCCTGCGTGTCTTGAGTAGGCCCGGCTGCTGTTCTCGGTCCGCGGCCGGCTGCGTCGCGTCTTCTTCCTGCACGGTTCCCGACCGCCAGGACATTGTCCATCCCCCGCTCAGGGACCATCCCCGGTCGGAGCTGATCCCTTGTCAGTCCCGGCTGCTCGGTTCACCGACAAGCGTGCCGATCTTCTCACCCTTGACGGCCCGCGCGATATTGCCCTCGGTCAGAAGCTCGAAGACCAGGATCGGGAGCTTGTTGTCACGGCACAGCGTGATCGCGGTCATGTCGGCGACCTTGAGGTCCCGGGTGATGACCTCGCCGTACCCGAGCGAGTCGAACTTGAGGGCCCCGGGGTTGGTCTTCGGGTCGGAGTCGTAGACCCCGTCCACGCCGTTCTTGCCCATCAGCAGCGCCTCGGCGTCGATCTCCAGGGCGCGCTGCGCGGCGGTCGTGTCGGTGGAGAAGTACGGCATGCCCATACCGGCACCGAAGATGACCACACGGCCCTTCTCCAGGTGCCGTACGGCACGCAGCGGGATGTACGGCTCGGCGACCTGGCCCATGGTGATGGCGGTCTGGACCCGGCTGTCGATGCCCTCCTTCTCCAGGAAGTCCTGGAGCGCGAGGCAGTTCATGACGGTGCCGAGCATGCCCATGTAGTCGGAGCGGGCCCGGTCCATGCCGCGCTGCTGAAGTTCCGCGCCGCGAAAGAAGTTGCCGCCGCCGATGACGACGGCGATCTCGGCACCGTCGCGCACGACGGCCGCGATCTCGCGGGCAATCTTGTGCACCACGTCGGGGTCGACGCCCAGGCCCCCGCCGCCGGAGAAGGCCTCCCCGGACAGCTTCAGCATGAACCGACCGCGCACTTTGCCGTCGTCGCTCTTCTGGGCCTTGGTGGTCATGGAGAATCTCGCCTCTTCACGTGTCACACATACGAAGGAGACCATTGCCGGTGGGGTGTCGATCGCATCCCATGGTCGGCAATGGCCTCCTCGTCAGATCTGCTGTCGTCCGCCACGCGCGCGTGCGTGACGGCGTACGCGCGCGACTGTCGTCGACCCTATAGGTATGCCTACGCGGGCCGCGCGTCGATCGCGGTACGGACTCAGATGCCGACCTTGATGCGCGTGAAGCGCTTCAGGGTGACACCGGCCTCGTCCAGGACCTTCTGGACGGACTTCTTGTTGTCCAGCGCGTACGGCTGGCCGAGCAGCGTGGCGTCCTTGAAGAAGCCGTTGAGGCGACCCTCGACGATCTTCGGCAGGGCGGCCTCGGGCTTGCCCTCGGCGCGGGTGGTCTCCTCGGCGACGCGGCGCTCGGTCTCGACGACCTCGGCCGGCACGTCCTCCTTGGAGAGGTACTTCGGCGCGAAGGCGGCGATGTGCTGGGCGATACCCTTGGCCACCTCGGCGTTGGGCTTGTCCAGCTCGACGAGGACACCGATCTGCGGGGGCAGGTCGGGCATCGTGCGGTGCATGTACGCCAGCACGAAACCGTCCGCGTACTGCGCGAAGCGGTCCAGGACGATCTTCTCGCCCAGGTTGGCGTTGGCCTCGTCGACGTACGCCTGAACCGTCTTGCCGGACTCGATCTCGGAGGCGAGCAGCGCCTCGATGTCGGCCGGGGAGGTCTTGGCGACGTGCTCGGCGAGCGCGTTGGCCGCAGCCTGGAACTTCTCGCCCTTGGCGACGAAGTCCGTCTCGCACTTCAGCTCGACGAGGACACCGGAGGTGTTGTCGTCGGCGATGATCGAGACGACCGCGCCGTTCTCGGCGGAACGGCCCTCGCGCTTGGCGACGCCCTTCTGGCCCTTGATGCGCAGGGCCTCTACGGCCTTGTCGACATCGCCCTCGGCCTCGTCGAGCGCCTTCTTGCAGTCCATCATGCCGGCGCCGGTGAGCTCACGGAGCTTCTTGACGTCGGCGGCGGTGTAGTTCGCCATGATTCTCGGAGTCTCTCTCGAAGTCTGAAAGATCTACGGATCGAACGGCGGGGGCCCGATGGAGGTGCCCCCGCCGTTCGACAACCCGAAGGGGTGAGGGTCAGGCCTGCTCGGCGTCCGCGGCCGGAGCCTCGGCGACGGGGGCCTCAGCGGCGACCTCGGCCTCGGCCTCAGCAGGGGCCTCGGTCTCGGCGGGAGCCTCGGCAGCGGCCTCGGCGGCGGGCGCCTCGGCGTCGTCGGCCTTCTTCTCGCCCTCGAGGAGGTCGCGCTCCCACTCGGCGAGGGGCTCGGCAACGGCCTTCTCGCCCTTGTCACCGGTGTTGACGCCGGAACGGGACATGAGGCCCTCGGCGACAGCGTCGGCGATCACGCGGGTGAGCAGGGTGACGGAGCGGATCGCGTCGTCGTTGCCCGGGATCTTGTAGTCGACCTCGTCGGGGTCGCAGTTGGTGTCGAGGATGGCGACGACCGGAATGTTGAGCTTCCGGGCCTCACCGACCGCGATGTGCTCCTTCTTGGTGTCCACGATCCAGACGGCGCTGGGCACCTTGGACATCTCGCGGATACCACCGAGGGTCTTCTCCAGCTTGGCCTTCTCGCGCGAGAGCACGAGAAGCTCCTTCTTGGTGAGACCCGACGCGGCGACGTCCTCGAAGTCGATCTGCTCGAGCTCCTTGAGGCGCTGCAGACGCTTGTAGACGGTCGAGAAGTTGGTGAGCATGCCGCCCAGCCAGCGCTGGTTGACGTAGGGCATGCCGACGCGGGTCGCCTGCTCGGCGATCGCCTCCTGCGCCTGCTTCTTCGTGCCGACGAACATGACCGTGCCGCCGTGGGCGACGGTCTCCTTGACGAACTCGTAGGCGCGGTCGATGTACGACAGCGACTGGAGCAGGTCGATGATGTAGATGCCGTTGCGCTCCGTGAAGATGAAGCGCTTCATCTTCGGGTTCCAACGACGGGTCTGGTGACCGAAGTGGACGCCGCTTTCCAGCAGCTCCCGCATCGTGACGACGGCCATGGCCGTTCTCCTTGTGTTTCTCGGTTGTGCCGCGGGTACCGGCCGGCACCCGCGCCTGACGCCCGATTTGCGCCTTGCCGCGAGGGACCGAGAGGCGCTGACACCGGCCCTGTGAGGGGCCTGATGTCGGGGCGTGCGAAGTCGACCCGGTGACCCGGATCGCCAAAGGAAGTGTACGGGACCGACGGGGCCCCGGGTGACGCCGATATCCACAACCGGTCAGTTCTCCACAGCCCCACCCGAACCGTCCCGAATCACGCCAGGCTCCGTCCATGCGAGCGAAACGAGGAGTGCGCCGGGGCTTTGGAGTGCTGCTGGCCCTGACTCTGACACTGACGGCGTCGACAGCACGGGGAGCCGGGGCCGGGGCGGCCCCGCCGGCGGACCCCGCCGCACCGGACGCCCCTCCCCCACCCGCGATCGCCCGCGCCTGGCCGGTGGGGACCCGCCCCCTGGTCCTGCGCGCCTGGGAACCGCCCCCGTCGCCCTACGCCAGGGGCCACCGAGGCGTGGACCTGGCGGCTGCCTCTGGCGCCCCGGTCCACGCGGTGGCCGCCGGCCGGGTGCACTTCGCGGGCCGGGTGGCGGGACGTGGGGTCGTCTCCGTGGAACTTTCGGGCACCGGCACCCCGCCCCTGCGCACGACGTACGAACCGGTGACGGCGGCGGTGGAGAAGGGGACGGAGGTGGCGGCGGGCGAGGTGGTGGGCACCCTGGAGCCCGGGAGCGGCCACTGCGCGACGCCGTGCCTGCACTGGGGCCTGCTCAGAGGCGACACCTACCTGGACCCGCTCACCCTGCTGCCCCCGTGGCTCCTGCACCGGGGCCCGTCCCGCCTGCTGCCGGTCCTGGGCGTGCCCCTGCCCGAGCCCCTCCACGCCCGCGCCGGCCGCGTCGGCTCACGGCGCCGGCTCAGCCCCGTACACCGCGCAACGCCATCACCACAGCCGCGTCCGTGATCACCGCGGGGTCTTCCGCCACCCCGAACTCGATCCGCCGCACGGCCGCGTCCACGATCCCCTGCAACAGCATCGCGGCCATCCGGGGCTGCGCGTGCCCGATGTCCCGCAAGGCCTCGACCACCATCGCGACGAGCCCTCCGTGCGCCGCCCGGATCTTCTCCCGGGCCCCCGCGTCCAGCTCGCTCGCCGAGATCGCCACCACGGCCCGGTGCCGCTGGTCACCCACCAGGGCGAGCTGCCGGCGCACATACGCCTCGACCTTGCCCTCGGGCCCGTCCGCCGCGGCCATCGCCGCCTCGACCTCGGCCGCCCAGACCGGGAAGTCGACCTCGCACAGCTCCTCGACGACGGACGCCCGTGACCGGAAGTACTCGTAGACCGACGACCGCGCGAGCCCTGTCCGTTCGGCGAGGGCCGGGAAGGTCAGCGCCTCCGTCCCGCCCTCGGACAACAGGGACCTCGCCGCGTCCAGCAGGGCGGCTCGCTGCATCGACCGGTGCTCGGCCACGGAGGCCGCTCGAATCCTTGGCACGTCAACCACTGTACGGACGGACCACGCCGGAGGGGAGGGCGTCCGGTCGGCCGGTCCGGCCGGCTCAGCGGCCGAAGCTCGCCAGTTTCGCGCGCAGTTGCAGGACGGACTTGGTGTGGATCTGACTGACCCGGCTCTCGGTCACGCCCAGCACGTTGCCGATCTCCGCGAGGGTGAGGCCCTCGTAGTAGTACAGCGTCACCACGGTCTTCTCCCGGTCGGGCAGCGTGCTGATCGCTCGCGCCAGAAACCGCCGCAGCTCCCGCCCCTCGGCCACCTCGACCGGGTTGTCGGCGGCGGTGTCCTCCAGCGTGTCCATGAGGCTCAGCCGGTCCCCGCCCTCACCACCGGCGTGCAGCAGCTCCTCCAGCGCCACCACGTTCGCCAGCGACAACTGGCTGAACACCGCGTGCAGGTCGTCGACCGCGATACCCATCTCGGCGGCCACCTCGCCCTCCGACGGAGTCCGGCGCAGCCGCGCCTCCAGCGTCGCGTACGCCCGCTCCACGTTCCGCGCCTTCTGCCGCACCGACCGCGGAATCCAGTCCAGCGCCCGCAACTCGTCGATCATCGCGCCCCGGATACGGGTGATCGCGTACGTCTCGAACTTGATCTCCCGCTCGATGTCGAACTTCTCGATCGCGTCGATCAGCCCGAACACCCCGGAGGAGACGAAGTCCGCCTGCTCGACGTTGGGCGGCAGCCCCACGCTCACCCGTCCGGCGACGTACTTCACGAGCGGCGAGTAGTGCAGGATCAGCTGCTCGCGCAGCCGCTCGTCACCCGTCGTCTTGTACGAGCGCCACAGCTCGTCGAGCGTCGAGGGAGCGGGCGGGCGCACGTTACCGCCGTCGCGGGCGGCGGGTGGGGCCGCCGCCCGGTCGGACCCGGAGGTGTGCTGGGGCATACGTCGCCTTGTGCCGTTCTGCCGTGAACCGGTGGTGTCTGGATGGGTGCCCGGATGAGCCGTCGGTCTGTTGCGGTCTGATGTCGAATAACCCGTCTGGTCGAATTGCCTTTCCGACTGCCGGTCTGCACCGGAATCCACGTGAGCGTAGCGTGACTGAGGTGTCGCAGTGTGCGAGGACGGCGGGATGGGGTGTACGCAGATACGTTCCGCTGGACGCCCCCCGGGGTCACAGCCATCGCCCTGTGTGACCATCGGAGCGGACCAACTGCGGGAAATACCAAGGGCGTCGGGCATCCCCCGGACGGCCGAACACGCTCGGTCAGCACCGGTCCCGCCCGGACCGGACGGAGATCATCGCTTGGCGTGTCAACTTCCAGCCGTCGTCGTGTCGTTCGACGTAACCAAGTGATCGGAGCTCGTACAGTCTGGCGACCGCGTCGTCCTTCGCCGTCGACGCGCCCCGCGCGATCTCGTCCACCGTCGCCGTCCCGCGCGCGGGCAGCGCGGCCAGGACGCCCTGCGCCGCCGGTTCCAGCAGGTCACGCGGGAGCACCGGCCCGCTCCGGTCCGGCGCCAGCTCCCCCATCTCCCCGACCAGCTCGGCGACTTCCGCAGCGTCGGTGACCAGCATCGCGTCGCCGCGCAGGAGTTCGTGCACACCCGCGGAGAGCCCGCTGGTGGCGGGTCCGGGCACCCCTATCGTGAACCGCCCCAGCCGCTGCGCCGCCCGCGCCGTGACGAGCGAGCCACTGCGGTACGCGGCCTCGACGACCACGGTCCCCCGGGTCAGGGCCGCGATCACCCGGTTCCGCATCACGAACCGGCTCTGCGTCGGATGGTCACCAGGCGGCAACTCGCCTACCACCAACCCCTGTTCGGCGATCCTGGTGATCAACTGGGTGTGCCCGCGAGGGTAGGGCCGGTCGACCCCGCAGGCGAGTACGGCGACAGTGGCCCCGCCCGCACCGAGCGCACCCCGGTGCGCGGCCCCGTCGACCCCGTACGCGCCGCCCGACACCACCACCCACCCGCGCTCCGCGAGCCCGGCGGCGAGCGTGGCCGCCATGTGGGCGCCGTACTCGGTGCAGGCCCGGGCCCCCACCACGGCGACGGACCGCAGCGCCCACATCCGCAGGCTGGGCCGCCCGCGCACCCACAGCCCCGTGGGTCGCGCGTCCCCGAGGTCGTCGAGCTGGGCCGGCCACTCCGGCTCGCCGGGCCACACGAACCGCACCCCCGCCGCCCGCGCGACGGCGAGATCCCGCTCGGGCTCGGCCTGTGCCGCCCTCGCGCACAGGCCCGCCCACCGGGTCCCGGTGACCCCGGTCAGCATCGGGCCCCCGTCCCGCAGCCGCCGTGTCACCTCCACGGCCCCGCGCTCGCGGACCCACCGCCCGGCGACCTCGTCCCCCGGCTCCACAACCCGGGTGAGGAAGACCCGGGCAAGCCCTTCCGCACCCGACGGGCCACCCGACCCCCCGCCCGCCTCGGGGCGGCTCGCGTCCCCCGTCACGTCAACGCCCCCATGGCCATCGGCACCCCGCGCGGCACCCCCGTACGCAGCTGCAGCGCCAGGGCGACGTCCGTCGCGTCGGGCCGGTCGTGGCCGACAAGGTCCGCGACGGTCCAGGCGACCCGCATGACTCGGTCGATCCCGCGCGCGGTGAGCACCCCCCGCTCCAGGTTCCGCTCGGCCTCCTCCATCGCGCCCGGCGCCGCGTGCCAGCGGCTGCGCAGCTCCCGCCCCGGCACCTCGCTGTTGGTCCCCCAGGGCGTCCCCACGAGCCGCGCCGTCGCCCGCTCCCGGGCTGCCCGCACCCGGTCGGCGACCGTCGCCGTGGACTCACCCCGCGCGCCGCGCTCGACGAGCTGGGAGCGCGTGACCCGGTCCACCCCGACGCGCAGGTCGACCCGGTCGAGCAGTGGACCGGAGAGCCGTGCCTGGTAGCGCCGGATCACCGAGGGCGGACACTCGCAGAGGGTGTCCCGCTGGGAGAAACGGCCGCACGGGCAGGGATTGGCGGCCAGAATCATCAGGAACCTGGCCGGAAACCGCACGACCCCCGCACTGCGCGCGATCACCACGTGACCGGCCTCCAGGGGCTGGCGCAGGGCGTCCAGCACCCGGCTGCCGAACTCCGGCGTCTCGTCCAGAAAGAGGATTCCGCGGTGCGCCAGCGAGACGGCTCCGGGCCGTGCGACGCCCTGTCCGCCGCCGACGAGTGCCTGCATGGTGGCCGAGTGGTGCGGTGCGCAGTAGGGCGCCGTGTCGATCAGGGGTTTGCCGGGTGGCAGCAGCCCCGCGACGGAGTGCACGGCGGTGACCTCCAGCGACTCCTGCCGGGTGAGCCGGGGCAGGACCGCGGGCAGCCGCTCGGCGAGCATGGTCTTGCCGGCCCCGGGCGGGCCCTCCAGGAACACGTGGTGGCCCCCGGCCGCGGCCACCTCCATCGCCGTGCGCGCCGAGTGCTGGCCCACGACGTCGGAGAGATCGTGACCGTTGTCGTACGGGGCGGCGCCCGTGCTGTGCATGCCCGTGGCCGCTCCGGTGCCCGGCATCCGCAGGCCCGCCATCAGCGGGTCGGGGCGGCCGTGCTCGTCCGCTTCCTCGTCCGGCACCGGTTCGTCCGTGAGAACGGCGATCAGCTGCCGCAGACTGCGCACACCGAGCACCGACACCCCGGGGACCAGCGCGGCCTCGGCGGCGGCGCACTCCGGTACGACCACCTGTTCGTAGCCGGAGTCGGCCGCTGCGAGCACCGCCGGCAGGATGCCCCGGACGGGCCGCACCCGGCCGTCGAGGCCCAGCTCGCCGATCATCACGATGTCGGCGAGGACCCGGGGATCGATCCGTTCAGCGGCCCCGAGAACGGCGGCGGCGACGGCGAGGTCGAACCCGCTGCCGCTCTTGGGCACGGACGCCGGGCTGAGCCCCACCGTGAGCTTCTTCTGCGGCCACGCGGCCCCGGAGTTGACGACCGCCGCCCGAACCCTGTCCTTGCTCTCCGTCAGGCTCTTGTCGGGCAGTCCCACCAGGGTGAACGCGGCGACCCCGGGTTCGAGATCGGCCTGGACCTCGACGACCACGCCCTCGACACCCACCAGCGCCACCGAACACGTACGGGCGAACGCCATCACGCCACCCCCCGCGCGTGTTCCACCACGGGCGCGCCGCGCTCGGGCAGCAGAACGCCGACGAGGTCGATACGGACGCCGCCGGGTGGTGCTCCTCCGTGTTCCTGGACCCAGCGCTCGGCGAGGCCCCGCAGTCGCTGCGCCTTGGCCGGCGTGACGGCCGCCATCGGGTGCTGGAAGGCCCCCGCCGGCCCGGCCGCCCGGCGGGTCTTGACCTCGCAGACGACGAGCGCGTCACCGTCCCGGGCCACGATGTCGATCTCGCCGGTGCGGCCGGCGCGCCAGTTGCGGTCCACGACCGTCATTCCGGCCTCGGCCAGCCGCCGCGCGGCCAGCTCCTCGCCGTACCTGCCCAGTGCGCCGCGTTGTGCGTTGCGTGTGTTCATGTCGGCACCACCTCCGGCGCCAACAATGCGGGCAGTTCAGCGAGCTATTGGATCTTGGTGGACAACCTCGGCATTGTGGATAACCTCGCCACCCGCACGAGTGACGATCAGCCGCCCGGGAGCTCCAGATCGCTCTTGTTCAGCTCTTCGATGTTCACGTCCTTGAACGTGAGTACCCGCACCTGCTTCACGAACCGGGCCGGCCGATACATGTCCCACACCCAGGCGTCCGCCATGGACACCTCGAAAAACACCTCGCCCTGGACCGAGTGCACCTGCATCTCGTAGTCGTTGGTGAGGTAGAAGCGCCGTTCGGTCTCGATCACATATTTGAACAGACCGACGACATCGCGGTACTCCCGGTAGAGCTTCAGCTCCATCTCGGTCTCGTACTTCTCGAGGTCCTCGGCGCTCATGGCATGTTCCCCTTCAGCCGTGCGTCCCCCCATTGTGCGCCAGTACCGCGATCCGCTAGACGATTTCCGTGTCGAGGACCTCGGGGCTGGGCGGGGGACCTTCGTCGAGCACCTTGCGCAGGAGCTCGGCGAGTCTGGTCGGATACACCGTCTCATGTGCCTGGGTCAGTTCCTGGCACGTCCACCAACGCGCTCCGGCGACACTGCGCCGTT
Organism: Streptomyces sp. NRRL WC-3618; assembly: GCF_001280005.1. Classification (GTDB taxonomy): domain Bacteria; phylum Actinomycetota; class Actinomycetes; order Streptomycetales; family Streptomycetaceae; genus Streptomyces. Next base: position 21,272 of record NZ_LGDW01000001.1, read on the forward strand.
CCAGCTCCGTGAGACCCGTGGCCCGGGTCTCCGTCGTGTCCGTACGGGCCAGGTAGTACCACTCGTCCTGGTCCCAGCGGCGCCCCGCGAACGGGAAGGAGCAGCTGCGCCGCCACAGCACCGGACCGAGTTCGACCTCGATGATGCCGGTCTCCTCCGCGAGTTCCCGCAGCGCGGCCTCCTCGCGCGTCTCGTCGCCCTCCAGGCCGCCACCGGGTGTGAACCACCAGGCGTCGGCCGGATCGTCGGGCTCGTGCCCGTGCAGCAGCAGAATCCGGTCCTCCGGGTCGAGGAGCACCACCCGGGACACCCTGCGCACACCGCCGGTGTACGAGTCGTCCGCACCGCCCACCGCCTCAGCGGGCACCGGCAGGCTCCGTCACCGCGGCACCACGCCGCTTCGCGACCCGGGCGGCCACGGGACCGTAGGCGCCGCCGCCCAGCACGAGCACCCCGCCCACCACGATCGCGACGGTGACCAGCCGCAGCGGACCCGGCGTGGACAGGGCGCCCAGCGTCTCGAAGCCCGTGGGGCGCGCCAGCATGCCCTTCATGGGCCACACCACCGCGTCGACGCGCGCCTCCACCCCGCTGCGCGGCACCGTGCCGCTGAAGGCCTCCGTGAGGTGGGCCGTGGAGTCCAGGGAACCGGTGCGCTCGTCACCGAGCAGGAACAGGCGCCCTTCGGGGACCGTGATCGACGGGATGTCGGTCAGCTCGGCGAGCTGGCCCTTGCCAAGGTAGGGCTCCTGGATCTGCTTGCCGTTGACGACCAGCTTGCCGTCCGTGCAGCAGGAGACGGTGTCCCCGCCCACGGCCACGACCCGCTTGACCAGGGGCATGTCGCCCCAGCTCGCCTGCCTGAAGACGACGACGTCACCACGCACGATGTCGCCGCCGTCGATCCGCTGGCCCAGCACCCGGTCACCGGCCACGATGGTGGGCGACATGGAGTCGGTCGGCACCGTGTATGGCCGGTAGAGGATCGCCCCCCAGACGAAACCACCGAGGAAGAGCACACAGCCGAGGGCCACGGCCAGTCCCGACAGCTTGCTGCCGAGCCCGCCGCGGCCCTCGGCCGGACGTGTCGTCGTAACGCTCATCCCAGTGGTCTCCCAGATCGCTGCCTGGGACGGCACCCTACCGGTCGGTACCCAGCCCGGGAACACCGGAGTTTTCGCCGGTGCCGGAAGCGGTCGTACGACCGATCACGCGGCGCCTGCGCCACAGCACCAGCGGGACGGCGCCCGCGAGGCCCAGCACGCCCGGGGCGGCGGCGCTCAGGTTCTGGTCGAACGTGTCGGGAATCGGCAGCGTGGCCCAGTGGGTGGGAGGCCAGGCCACCACGATGGCGCGGCCGACGACGTTGCCCACGGGGACGAAGCCGTGGTTCTTGTCCTCCTGGTGGTACCGGGAGTCCAGCGAGTTCTGCCGGTGGTCACCCATGACCCAGATTTTGCCCTTGGGTACCGTGACCTTGAACTGCCCGCCCTGGTCGTCGACGGTGCACGGGGTGTTCCCCGCGTACACGAACGACTTGTCGTCGAGCGGCTTGCCGTTGACCTTCAGCGGGCCCGTGCCCTTGCACTCGACGGTGTCGCCGCCGACGCCGATGACGCGCTTGATGAGGTCCTTCTCGTTGGCGGACGGCATCAGGCCGATCCAGCCCAGGACCCGCTGCACGGGGTTCGGTTCGACGACCGGCTCGTTGGCGAGCCACTCGGCGGGGTCGTGGAAGACGACGACCTCACCGCGCTCGGGCTCGGAGCCGAACCACGGGGTCAGCTTGTCGACCAGGACCCGGTCGCCCTGCTCCAGCGTGTGCTGCATGGAGTCCGAGGGGATGGAGAACGCCTGCACCAGGAAGGTCTTGATCAGCAGCGCGAGCACCAGCGCGATACCGATGAGCAGGGGCAACTCCTTCCAGAAGGAGCGCTGATTCCTGGGCCTGCGGGCGGGCTCCCCGACATCCTGCGCCCTGTCGTCACCGGTGTCCCCATCGCCCGGCCCTGAGGACCCCGAGCCACCTTCCGAGGGCCCTGGGGCCCCGGAGTCACTCTCGGCGGGGACGGCGTCCCTCGCGGCCGGCGCAACCGGCTCCGCGGGGCGCTGTTCGTCGGGACCGTCCTGTCCGGACCGTGCGCCGACCGCCAAATCCCCCACATCCACTCCTCACTCCGAACCACCGCCCACGCCGGAAGCGACGCAGGCCCACCACTCCCATAACGAGCGGGAGTTCCGCAGGGGTCGGGAGCGGGATCGATCCATACCGATCCGCGGTAGCCACCCTATGCGACGAGCCGAGGGCGGCGGCCGACCCACCCGGCACCGCGGAGAACGTGTTCGGCTCCTCCAGACGGGTCCAGTGACCGAACGGCCAGGCGATGACCATGGCCCGGCCCACGACCGAGCTCTCGGACACGGTGCCGCTGTACGCCTCGGTGCGGTGGTAGCGGGAGTCGGCGGAGTTGGCTCGATGGTCACCCATCACGAACAGTCGTCCCTCGGGAACCTTCACCTCGAAGGTGAACGAGGACGGCTTGTTGCCGGGATGGATGTAGTTCGTCTCGTTGAGCGGCATGCCGTTGACGGTCACGCGGCCCTGGGCGTCGCAGCACTTGACGGTGTCGCCGCCGACCGCGACGACGCGCTTGATGAGGTCCTTCTCGTCGTCCGAGGGCAGCAGGCCGATGAAGGTGAGCCCCTGCTTGACCTGCTTGACGACGACAGGGTCCGCGCCCTTGGCGGCCGCCGGCTCGTCGTCCAGCCAGCCCCCGGGGTCCTTGAAGACGACGACGTCACCGCGCGTGGGCTTCGAACCGAACCACGGGGTGAACTTGTCCACGAGGACACGGTCGCCGATCTGGATGGTGTTCTCCATCGAGCCCGACGGGATCACGAACGCCTGTACAAGGAAAGTCTTCAGGACCAGGGCTATCAGGACCGCGACGCCGACCAGGAGCGGTATCTCCTTGACGGCCGAACGCCGCCTGCGCGCCTTGACCTTGCGCTGCAGCTTGCGCCGCTCCGCCCGGCCCGGCCTGGCGGCGCCGCCGGACGCCCGGCGGGAGCCGGTGGGCAGCAACTGCTCGGCGGGGGTGACGGGCGCACCGCGCGGCTTGCCCCGGTTACCCATGGACACCGTCCGCGGCCGGCACACGCGCGTACGCGCCGGGCCGGTCCAGCCGGGTCCAGTGCTCGCGGGGCCAGGCGATCCACTCCGCCCGGCCGATCACCCTGCCGACGGGAACCATGCCTCCCCCCGGCGAACCCAGGTGGTCCCGGGAGTCGCTGGAGTCGTCGCGGTGGTCCCCCAGAAGGAAGAGTCCGCCCGCGGGCACGACCACGTCGAAGGACACCGTGGACGGGCTGTCACCGGGGTAAATGAACGTCGACTCGTCGACCGACCGGCCGTTCACCTCGATCCTCCCCTCCTTGTCGCAGCAGACCACGTGGTCTCTCCCCACACCCACAACGCGCTTGATGTAGTCGGCGTGCCCGAAGTAGCCGGTTCCGTCGAACACAATGACGTCGCCGCGCTGCGGCTCGGCACCGAAACGGTACGCCAACCTATTTACGAGAACGCGGTCCCCGATCCTCAATCCGCGCTCCATCGAGCGGCTGGGAATTTCGAACGGCTGGAGGACGAACCTGCTGAAGAGCAGCAGAAACACCAGGCAGACCAGCACGATCAGGGTGATCCGGCCGCCCGGGAGCCACTCCGCCGCCCGGGACACCAACGCAAAACGCGACCGGCCCTCCGGCCCCTCGGTGTCCGAGTTCTCCTCGGATCGAACAGGGCGGGAGGAGCGGTCGCGCTCCGTCGGCTGTGCTTCGGTGTTCATCGGGGCAGGATGTTATCCGGCCCCGATGTGAGCCTTCTTCACATCAGGCTCACCGGAAGCTCACCTGTCGCGCTTCTCCTTGATCTTCGCGGCCTTGCCGCGCAGCTCACGGAGATAGTACAGCTTGGCGCGACGCACGTCACCACGCGTGACCAGCTCGATCTTCTCGACGATCGGGGTGTGCACCGGGAAGGTGCGCTCGACGCCGACGGAGAACGAGACCTTGCGGACCGTGAAGGTCTCGCGGACACCGGAGCCCTGACGGCGGATGACTACGCCCTTGAACTGCTGCACACGGGAGCGGTTGCCCTCGATGACGCGGACGTGGACGTTGACGGTGTCACCCGGGCGGAAGGCCGGGATGTCGCTACGCAGCGACGCGGAGTCGACTGTGTCGAGCAGGTGAGACATTTCGTCTGCTTTCTTCGTTGATGCCACAGGTCATCAACGGGAGCTTGATTTACGGAAGGTTGCTGTCCGTGCCGGGGCGGGCGTCGTGTCCCCCCGTGGCAGGGGCGCACGCCGGACGACGCACAACAGCGAGCTATTCTTCCACGCCGTCTGGCCTGCGCCAAAATCGGCCGTCGGCGGAAGGCGCCCACCCCATGATGGAGAGCATCTCGCGGTCCTTCTTGTCGAAGCCCGACGCGTCGCACCGCTCGATCAGATCGGGCCGGTTGGCCGCCGTACGACGCAGCGCCTCGTCCCGGCGCCAGCGCGCGATCTTCCCGTGGTGGCCACTGAGCAGCACGTCCGGGATCTCCCGGCCGCGCCACATGGGCGGCTTGGTGTAGACGGGCCCCTCCAGGAGGTTCGCCATGGCACCTGGCGCGAAGGAGTCGTCCCGGTGCGACTCGGCGTTGCCGAGGACCCCGGGCAGCAGCCGCGCGACGGCCTCCGTGATCACCAGTACGGCCGCCTCACCGCCGGCGAGCACATAGTCGCCGATGGACACCTCGTACACGGGCATCCGGGTGGCGTACTCGTCGATGACACGCCGGTCGATGCCCTCGTAACGGGCGGGCGTGAAGACCAGCCACGGCCGCTCGGACAGCTCGACGGCGAGCGCCTGGGTGAAGGGGCGGCCACTGGGCGTGGGCACCACCAGCGCGGGCGCTCCGGAGCCCGTCTCGTATCCGTCGGCCAGCACGTCGTCCAGCGCGTCGCCCCAGGGGTCGGTCTTCATGACCATCCCCGGGCCGCCGCCGTAGGGCGTGTCGTCGACCGTGTTGTGGCGGTCGTACGTCCAGTCCCGGAGATGACGCACATGGACATTCAGCTGTCCACGCGCGCGTGCCTTGCCGACGAGCGAGACGTTCAGGGGTTCGAGGTACTCGGGGAAGATCGTGAGGACGTCGAGGCGCATTACGACTCGTCCCGCGACGAAGCGATCTCGGCCCGGTCGTCGATCAGACCCGGCGGCGGGTCGATGACCGCCCGCTGCTCCTCCAGGTCGATCTCCACCACGATCTCCTCGACGAACGGGATGTACACCTCACTGCCGTCGGGGCGCTCCACGACGAACAGGTCCTGGGAGGGCAGGTGCGAGATCTCGGTGATGCGCCCGACCTCGGTGCCGTCGACCAGGACCACGTCCAGGTCCATCAGCTGGTGGTCGTAGTACTCGTCCTCACCCTCGGGGAGTTCCTCGGGGTCGACGTCGGCGATCAGCAGGACATTGCGCAGGGCCTCCGCGCCCGTACGGTCGCGTACGCCCTCGAAGCGCAACAGGAGGCGGCCGCTGTGGACACGGCCGGTCTCGATGGTCAGCGGGCCCGCCGACGCGGGGTCGGTGGCCAGGACGGCGCCGGGCGGGAGCCGCAGTTCCGGCTCGTCGGTACGTACCTCGACGGTGACCTCGCCCTTGATGCCGTGGGCGCGGCCCACGCGCGCGACTACGAGCTGCACTTTCTGGAATCTCCTGTCCTACGACTACGGGCCGGGGACGGCCCAAGGGGCCCTCCCCGGCCCGAGCCGGTGCTACGTGATGATCAGCGAACCTGGTCCACGTCGACGAGGTCGACACGGACACCACGGCCGCCGATGGCACCCACGACAGTACGCAATGCACGTGCGGTGCGGCCGTTGCGGCCGATCACCTTCCCGAGGTCGTCGGGGTGAACCCTGACCTCCAGAACGCGCCCACGACGCAGATCACGCGAGGCGACCTGCACTTCGTCGGGGTTGTCGACGATGCCCTTCACGAGGTGCTCGAGAGCCTCCTCGAGCATGCTCAGGCCTCGGTCGACGTGGACTCGGCCGCAGCGTCGTCCTTCTTCTCAGCCTTCTTCTTCTGGGTGATGGCCTCACCCTTGCCCGTGTCCTCGCCACCGAGGGCCTCGAACAGCGGACGCGCGGCCTTCGGAGCGGCCACGAGCAGCGGAGCCGGGGCGGGCAGACCCTTGAACTTCTGCCAGTCGCCGGTCAGCTTGAGGATGGCGAGAACCGGCTCGGTCGGCTGCGCGCCGACACCCAGCCAGTACTGCGCACGCTCGGTGTCGACCTCGATGCGCGAGGGGTTCTGCACCGGGTGGTACAGGCCGATCTCCTCGATGGCCCGGCCGTCACGGCGGGTACGGGAGTCGGCGACGACGATGCGGTAGTGAGGCGAACGGATCTTGCCCAGACGCTTCAGCTTGATCTTGACTGCCACGGGAGTGGGTTCTCCTGGATTTGACGTGGTTGGGCACGGCAAGGTTGCCGCGTGGGGTTGCGGTACCCGAGTGCCCGATGGACGCGTCAGCCGGAGGCGAGAGGGTTCCTGTGCGGCTGTCGAGTACAGCTGTCCATTCTGCCACACCCGCCAGGTCCGCCCGCACCGGGGCGTCACCCGGACAGGCCTGTATGGGCACCCGGCACTCCGGGTGCCCATACAGCCGCTGCCCGCGGCCCGCGCCCATTCCGTCACGTGTACAACCGGCACCCACGAGATGCCGGGCTCGATCACGCGTCGGAGCAGAGCCTCAGGCGGCGCCCGCGCCCACGATCTCGGGGATCCTGAACGGCTTGCCGCAGCCGCCGCACACGATCGGTGCCTGTGCCAGGACCGACGGGACGACCCGAACGTTGCGACCGCAGTCGCAGACGGCCTTGACGCGCACCCCGCCCCCGGAGGAGCCGTGACGCGCGGCCGGACCGCGGAAGGTACGGGTCGTGTCGGAGGTGGTGGCGACCGTGTGCGCCTTCAGCGCCCGCTGCAGCCGCTCCATGGTGGGGCGGTAGCGCCGCTTGGCCTCGGGGTTGAGCGTGACCAGGGAGAAGCCGCTGCTGGGATGCGGCTCCTCCGGGTGGTCCAGACCCAGCTCCTCGGCGATCGCGAGGAATCTGCGGTTGTGGTAGCGGCCGGCCCGGGAAGTGTCGCGGACTCCGCGGGCTGCGGCGATGCCATGGACTGCCTCATGAAGCAGTCGCTCGAAGGAGAGCGCGTGCCCGCAGGCGGACGACGACTCTCCGATCAGGGACTCGGGCGCGGCAAGATCGGGCAGCTCGGGGTGGTACCGCTGGATATCGGCCCACGCCTGCGCCAGTTCTGCGGCGAGTACAGGTGGTGTCTGTGTCGTGCTCACGTAATGACAACGAGCCTGAGTGCCGCTGTGTTCCGATTCCGGGCCATCCCAAATAATTTGCACGTACCCGTCAGTTGCCGCTGATGCGTCCTGACGAGGGCGGGTGCGCTGATCTGCGGATAAGCCGCACAGCTCATACCAAGCCGGTGCGTAGCCGCACGTACGACCCGGCGCGTAGACGTTTTCCGCACGCCGGGGCGGCTGTGATCGGCAGACGCGCAAGAGGCGTTTCGGCCGTCTCGGCCCCGCCTCAGTAGGCGCGGGCCACGACAGCGACGTTACCGGGTGCGTCGTCCGCGTCGGGAACCGACCCGTCCGCCGCGACCAGACACCGTACGGTCACCCCGTGCTCGCCGAGCCTGGCCTCGCCTCTCTCACCGAGCACCGCCCAGGGGATCCGCGCCCAGCCACCGGCGGTCGCCGCCTCCACGGCCTCCTCGAACGTCGACACATCCGCGGTACGGGCCTCCCGCCGCTCGCGCGACTGGGCCAGCAACAGCGCCTGGTCCTCTTCGAGGACGGTGGGCAGCAGCCGTACGAGCGCGTCGACGGCCACCGGCTCCTTGCCACCCGGGATGCGGCGCACGAGCATCGCCGTGCCGTTCTCCAGATCCCGGGGGCCGACCTCGACGCGTACGGGGACGCCCTTGAGCTCCCAGTCGACAGCGCGCCGGCCGAAGGGCACGTCCGTACGGTCGTCCACGCGCACGCGTACGCCCGCCGCCTTCAGCCGGTCGCCGATCTCACGGACCTTGGCCAGAACCGCCTCGTCGCCCTTGATCGCGAGGACAACCACCTGGATCGCGGCGAGACGCGGCGGCACCCGCAGGCCGTTGTCGTCGCCGTGCGCCATCACCAGGGCGCCGATCATGCGGGTCGTCGAGCCCCACGACGTCTGCCAGACGAGTTCCTGCCTGCCTTCCTTCGACAGATAACGCGTGTTGAACGCCTTCGCGAAGTTCTGGCCCAGCTCATGACTGGTGGCCATCTGAAGGGCCTTGCCGTCGCCCATCATGCCTTCGAGCGTGAGGGTGTTGATCGCGCCCGCGAATCGCTCCTTGACCGTCTTGCGGCCGGGAACGGTGTCCATCGCCAGGACGTTCACCATGAACTCCTCATAGACGTTCCGGTGAATGTGCGCGGCGAACTCGCGGGCGTCCTCCTGGGTGGCGTGCGCGGTGTGGCCCTCCTGCCACAGGAACTCCGCCGTACGCAGGAAGAGCCGGGGCCGCAGCTCCCAACGCACCACATTCGCCCACTGGTTGATCAACAGGGGCAGATCACGGTAGCTCTGCACCCACTTCGAGAAGTAGTCGTTGATGATCATCTCGGAGGTGGGACGCACCACCGCGGGCTCTTCGAGTTCCTTGCCACCGCCATGCGTGACCACGGCCAGCTCCGGCGCGAACCCCTCGACGTGCTCGGCCTCCCTGGCGAAGTACGACTGCGGGATCAGCAGGGGGAAATAGGCGTTCTGCGCGCCCGTCTCCTTGATCCGCGCGTCCATCTCGGCCTGCATCCGCTCCCACAACCCGTACCCGTACGGTCGGATGACCATGGTCCCGCGCACCGGACCGTTGTCGGCCAGCTCCGCTTTGCCGACCAGATCCTGGTACCAGCGAGGGAAATCAATTGCCTGAGGCGTGAGTACGGGTGCCTTTGCCATGACGCGATGCTACGGGCCCACGTTGCCGGCATGTGAATTCTTTTCGTGAGCACAGCGAGCACACAACCCGGGCCCTACAGCCCCTGGACGGGGGCTCGCGTGCGGAGTTTCCTGGCATACGGGGGAAGTGCGATCGCGCACTGCATGGGGGCCACCACATCGGAAACAGCGGTAACTCTCGGCGGATTGGGGCGCTTTCGATGACACCTACGCTCGTGCGACAGCACCAGCCCCACGCGGGCCCGGCGCCCCGTGTGGACCTGTGCACACGCGCGCGTGACTGGTCGGAGATCCAGGAGCGGATGCTCGTACCGCTCTACGAGACCGTCTACGAACGGCTGGAAGTAAGCACCGGCACCCGGCTCCTCGGCCTCGGCTGCGGCTCGGGCCTGGCCCTCCTCATGGCGGCCTCCAGAGGCGCCGCCGTCACCGGTGTCGAGACCTCGTCACCGCAGCGGCTGAGCCTCGCGCGGCAACGTCTGCTGCCCGAACCGCCAGGCACGCGCGCGCGTGCCGAGATCCGGCTCGCAGCGAGCCTCCCTGACCAGGACGACGCTCCCCCCTACACCCTGGTGACCGCGTTCGAACCGATCGGCTGCCTCGCGGGCGACTCCCAAAGGCTCCGCGAGACACTCGCGGCGGCGGCGCCCTCGACCGGGCGAGGAACACCGGTGGTACTGACGGGCTGGGGTCCCCCGGAGCGCTGCGCCACCGCGGCCGTGCTGCGGGTCGCGGCCCGGCTCGCGGATCCGCTGCGCGTCATGGGCAGTTGGCGCCCCTCGCTCCGCGACGACCTGGAGGAGGTCGCCCAGCGGGCGGGCCTGCGCCCTGACGGCTCCGGGCGGGTGGCGTGCCCGTTCGGGTACGCGGACATGGGCAGCGCGTTACGAGGGCTCCTGTCGACGGGGCTGTTCGACGCGGCGATCACGGCGGCCGGCCAGGAACAGGTGGACAAGGAGCTGGCGGAGGCACTGCATCCGCACCAGCGGCGGGACGGGACGATCTGGATGCCGAACGTCTTCCGGTACCTCATCGCCCGGACGGCGTGAGGCGACCCGTCACCCCAGCCCTTGTACCGACAGTCCGCTCTCCCGCTCGGACGTCAGGCGCCCCTCCTGCGAGGGGCGCCGAGCAGATCAGCCTCTCAGCCGACCGGCTTCTCAGCCCATCAGCACATCAGCCCATGAACTTCTTGAACTCGTCCGGCAGTTCGAAGTCCTGAGCGGCCTGCTGGCCCGGCAGCCCGAACGCGCCGCCCGGAGCGCCCTGAGCACCGGCGGCCTTGCGCGCGGCCTCCTCCTGCTCCTGCTGCTTGCGCTTCATCGGGTTGCCGGAACGCTGCTTGCCCTTGGCCTGCTTGGGCTGCTTCTTCGACCGGCCTGGGCCGCCACCCATACCCGGCATCCCGGGCATACCCGGCATGCCGCCGCCCTGAGCCATGCGGGACATCATCTTGCGGGCCTCGAAGAACCGCTCGACCAGACCCTTGACCGCGCTGACGTCGACCCCGGAGCCCTTGGCGATACGGGCACGGCGCGAGCCGTTGATGATCGTCGGCTCGTGGCGCTCGGCCGGGGTCATCGACTTGATGATGGCCGCCGTACGGTCCACATCGCGCTCGTCGAGGTTGTTGATCTGGTCCTTGATCTGACCCATGCCGGGCAGCATCCCGAGCAGCTTGCTGATGCTGCCCATTTTCCTGACCTGCTCCATCTGGGCCAGGAAGTCGTCCAGGGTGAAGTCCTGGCCCTTCTTGGACGCCAGCTTGGAGGCCATTTTCTCGGCCTCTTCCTGGCTGAACGTCTTCTCCGCCTGCTCGATCAGGGTGAGCAGGTCACCCATGTCGAGAATGCGGGAGGCCATCCGGTCAGGGTGGAACGCGTCGAAGTCGTCGAGCTTCTCGCCGTTCGACGCGAACATGATCGGCTTGCCGGTCACCGACGCGATCGAGAGCGCGGCACCACCACGGGCGTCACCGTCGAGCTTCGACAGGACGACACCGTCGAAGCCGACGCCGTCCCGGAAGGCCTCGGCCGTGTTGACGGCGTCCTGACCGATCATCGCGTCGACGACGAAGAGGATCTCGTCGGGCGAGACCGCGTCCCGGATGTCCGCGGCCTGCCGCATCAGCTCGGCGTCGATACCGAGGCGGCCGGCGGTGTCCACGATCACGATGTCGTGGACCTTGGTCTTCGCGAACTCCATCGAGTCCTTGGCGACCTTGACCGGGTCACCGACCCCGTTGCCCGGCTCGGGCGCGTAGACCGCGACGCCGGCGCGCTCGGCGACGACGCTGAGCTGGTTGACGGCGTTGGGGCGCTGGAGGTCGGCGGCGACGAGGAGGGGCGAGTGTCCCTGGTCCTTGAGCCACTTGCCGAGCTTGCCCGCGAGGGTGGTCTTACCGGCACCCTGGAGACCAGCGAGCATGATGACGGTCGGGGGCTGCTTGGAGAAGCGGAGGCGGCGGGTTTCGCCGCCGAGGATCTGGATCAGTTCATCGTTGACGATCTTGATGATCTGCTGAGCGGGGTTGAGGGCCTTGGAGACCTCGACCCCGAGAGCACGCTCCTTGACGTTCTTGATGAACGTCCGCACGACCGGCAGGGCCACGTCGGCTTCAAGGAGCGCGATACGGATCTCGCGGGCCGTGGCATCGATGTCCGCCTCACTCAGGCGCCCCTTGCCGCGCAGGTTCTTGAAAGTCGCTGAGAGGCGATCGGAGAGAGTATCGAACACGGCGGCGTCGGTCCTCGGAGTAGGGGGCAGAGTGGGCTGCTCTCCAGGGTATCCGGCCCCGCAAGCAAATCGTCCCCGCCTGCTGAATCAGCAGGCGGGGACGGAATCCCCGCGAGGGCGGGGAGCAACCAAAGATCGTGACCAACTCCTCGTTCACGATCGGGCCATCCCCGCATGAGCGAGGAGCACGCACGACTAACGAATCACCCGACTAAAAAGTCACGCGCGCAAGATCTCCTCCAGCTTCCGAGCCGTAGAAGCCGCCGCCTCCCCCGGCAAGGGCACGCCCTCGGGAGTCGTCACGTAAAACGCGTCCACCGCGTTGGACCCCAGCGTGCTGACGTGCATGCTCCGCACCCGCACCCCCGCGTCCTCCAGTGCCCGCCCCAGCCGGTGCAGCAGCCCCGGGGCGTCCTGCGCGCGTACCTCGATCACCGTGGCCAGCCGGGACGCGGTCGGATGGACGGTCACCCGGGCCGCCGGCGCCAGGACGCCCCGGCGCCGTGGGTACGCCGCGTCGCGCTCGGCCAGGCGGCCCGTGATGTCCAGGGAGCCGTCCAGGGCCCGTACCAGGTCGGCGCGCAGGCGGGCGGCCTGGGGCAGGGAGCCGTATTCGGCGGCGACGCGCCAGTCGAGGAGCAGGACCGTGCCGTCGACGCCGTCGGGGAGGTCCAGTGCGCGCAGTTCCGCCGTGCGGACGGTCAGCCGGTGCATCGCGAGGACGCCGGCCACGGCGGGCAGGACGCCCGGCTGGTCCGGAACGGCGATCAGGAGTTCCACGCCGAGGGGTTCGGGTTCACCCTCGGGTGAGGCCGGGGACTCCTCGGTGGCCGCGTCCGCCGGTGCCTCCGTCTGGGCGCGCAGCGACAACACAGGGCCGCCCGTGCGGAACGCCTCGATGGCGAGCCGTTCCTGTTCGGCGGTGGGCGCGCCGGCCTCAGGTTCCTCGGGAGCGTCCCCGGAGAGCACGGCGGCGACGCGTTTCACCAGGTCGGCGACGAGTGAGCCGCGCCAGGACGACCAGGCGGCCGGGCCTGTCGCCAGGGCGTCGGACTCGGTGAGCGCGTGCAGGAGTTCCAGGGTGCTCTGCGTGCCGACGGCCTCGGCAACCGCGCGGACGGTGGCCGGGTCCTCCAGGTCACGCCGGGTGGCGGTGTCGACGAGCAGCAGATGATGACGTACGAGCGTGGCCAGCACCGCCACGTCGGCGCGGTCGAAGCCGATGCGGGCGGCGACGTCCTTCGCGATGATCTCGCCCGCGACGGAGTGGTCGCCGGGCCAGCCCTTGCCGATGTCGTGGAGGAGCGCGGAGACGAGGAGGAGGTCGGGGCGGCTGACACGGCGGGTGAACTCGGAGGCCCGGACGGCCGTCTCGATCAGGTGGCGGTCGACCGTCCAGATGTGGACGGCGTTGCGCTGCGGTCGGCAGCGGACTCGCTCCCAGTCGGGGAGGAGGTGGGTGATCAGGCCTTCGGCCTCCAGTGCCTCCCAGACCTCGATGGTGGGACGGCCGGAGCCCAGCAACGTGACGAGTTGTTCTCTCGCCTCGGCCGGCCAAGGGGTCGGCAGCGGGCGGGCCGCCGCGGCCATGCGGCGGACGGCGTGCAGGGAGAGCGGGAGGCCTGCCTGGGCGGCGGCCGCGGCGGCGCGCAGGGGCAGTACGGGGTCACGGTCGGGGCGCGCGGCGCGGGCGAGCACCACTTCGCCGTCCTGTTCCACGACGCCCTCCGCCAAGGGGGAACGTTCCGGCGCCGGTTTGCCGCCGCCCAGCATGGCGCGCAGCCGTGGGCGTACGGCGCGAGAGCGCAGTACGCGCCCCACCTCGCGCCAGGTCACGTCGCTGGCGTACGAGACGACGCGTGCCGCCTCGTACACCTGGCGAAGGAGGGTGTCGGCGTCGAGGAGGCCGAGTTCGGCGGCGACCTGGTCCTGTTCCTGGAGGGCGAGGCGGTCGGTGGCGCGGCCGGTGGCGAGGTGGAGGGCGTCGCGGACGTCCAGCAGGCGGCGGCGCGCGTCGTCGAGGCCCTCGCGGGGGGCGTCGGCGAGCCAGGAGGCCGCGACGGCGCGCAGGGCGGTGGCGTCGCGCAGGCCGCCGCGGGCCTCCTTGAGGTCGGGTTCGAGGAGGTACTGCAGCTCGCCCTGGCGTTCGGCCCGTTCGGCGCAGAGTTCCTGGAGTTCGGGGAGGCGTTTGGGGGCCTGGTTGCGCCAGTCGGCGAGGACGGCGGTGCGCAGGCCGGCCGTGAGGCCGAGGTCGCCGGCGAGGTGGCGGGCGTCCAGCAGGCCGAGCTGCACCTTGAGGTCCTCGCCCGACACCTTGCGGGCCTCGGACGGGGTCCTGACCGAGTGGTCCAGGGCGAGGCCCAGGTCCCAGACGGGGTACCAGAGGCGGTCCGCGAGGGCAGCGACGCCGGCGGAGTCGCTGCCGTCGTGCAGGAGGAGCAGGTCCAGGTCGCTGCGTGGGGAGAGCTCGCCTCTGCCGTAGCCGCCGACGGCGACCAGGGAGACTCCGCGCAGTCCTTCGCCGGCCGCGGCGAACAGGCCGCTCAGCCATTCGTCCGTCAGTTCGGACAGGGCCGCACGGCGCGGCGGCCCGGACCGCGCCTCCTCAGTGAGGAGGCGCAGCCGGGCCGCCGCATAGCCGCTGGGTCCCGAGTCCTCTGCATCCTTACGCACGTCCGTACTCGTCACCCAGCGACTCCTGTTCTGTTTTGCTGCCTCAGAGCGCGTCCGGGCCGCGCTCGCCCGTCCGGACCCGGACAGCCGTCTCGACCGGCACGGACCAGACCTTGCCGTCACCGATCTTGCCGGTCCGGGCCGCCTTGACGATGACGTCGATCAGACCCTCGGCGTCGTCGTCCTCGGCGAGGACCTCGATACGGATCTTGGGAACCAGGTCGACCGTGTACTCGGCGCCCCGGTAGACCTCGGTGTGGCCCCGCTGACGACCGTAGCCGCTCGCTTCGGTGACCGTCAGACCGTGGACCCCGAATGCCTGGAGGGCTTCCTTGATCTCGTCGAGCCGGTGGGGCTTCACAACGGCGGTGATGAGCTTCATGCGTCCACCTTCTTGCTCGCGCCTCCGACACCGGCCGGGACGGACGTACGGGCCGCGCCGCCGCCGGCGCCGCTGAAGTCGTATGCGGTCTCGGCGTGTTCGGCCTGGTCGATGCCGGCGATCTCGTCGTCCTCGGGGACGCGCATGCCGATCGTCTTGTCGAGGAGGAAGGCGAGGATCGCGGAGACGACCAGGGAGTAGCCGAGGACGGCGAAGACGCCCGCGCACTGCTTCCAGAACTGGTCGAGGCCGCCGCCGTAGAAGAGGCCCTCGACCTCCGACTGGCCCTTGCCGCTGGCGAAGAAGCCGATCAGCAGGGAGCCGATGACACCGCCGACCATGTGGACACCGACGACGTCGAGCGAGTCGTCGTAGCCGAACTTGTACTTGAGGCCGACAGCCATGGCGCACAGCACACCGGCGATGGCGCCGACCGCGATCGCGCCGATCGGGGTGACCGCACCGCCCGAGGGGGTGATGGCGACCAGACCCGCGACAGCGCCGGAGGCGGCGCCCAGCGTGGTGAACGCGCCGTGGCGGATCTTCTCGTAGATGAGCCAGGCGAGCATGGCGGCGGCGGTGGCGACCTGCGTGTTGACGAACATCAGCGTGCCGACGCCGTCGTCGTTGCCCAGCCACGAGCCGGCGTTGAAGCCGAACCAGCCGAACCACAGCAGGCCGGAGCCGAGCATGACCAGCGGGAGGCTGTGCGGGCGCATCGGGTCCTTCTTGAAGCCGACGCGCTTGCCGATGACCAGGATCACGCCGAGTGCCGCGGCACCCGCGTTGATGTGGACCGCCGTACCACCGGCGAAGTCGATGACGCCCAGGTCGAACGCCCAGCCGCCCGCGCCCCATACCCAGTGGGCGACGGGGAAGTACACGACGGTGGCCCACAGGGCGACGAACAGCGCCCATGCCGAGAACTTGACGCGGTCCGCGAGGGCGCCGCTGATCAGGGCGGGCGTGATGATCGCGAACATCATCTGGAAGACCATGAAGGCCAGGACCGGGATGTTGTAGCCGTCCCAGATATCGGTCGTGCCGATGTCACTGAGACCGACCCAACCCGAGGTCCAGCCGATGAGGCTGCCCTTGTCGGTGCCGAACGCGAGGGAGAAGCCGTACAGCACCCACAGAAGGGTGACGATGCCGATGCTGATAAAGCTCATCATCAACATGTTCAGGGTGCTCTTGACGCGGACCATGCCTCCGTAGAAGAAGGCGAGACCGGGGGTCATGAGCAACACCAGGGCCGAACAGATCAGCATGAACCCGGTGTTTGCGGCAGACAGCTTGGGAGCGGCTGCGGCTAGCGTGATGGCGGCTGGTGCCATCGGCGTCTCCTCGTCATTGGTACGGCCCCGTGCGGGCGAAGCCTGAGCGGAATTGAGGGGGTGGGCCGGTTATGGGCCAGACATTGACGCAGCGCCGTTTCGGTCGACGCCCCTCGATGTTTCGGCGGTGTGACGAAGGCACCGCACGTGTTACGCCTGAATGAACTGCCGGATTTCGGTCACGTCGATCGTTATCGTGACGCAATCTTCAGCGAAGGCAACCGCAGCCACCGCTCGAGCAACGCCCACGACGACCAGCCACTTCCGCGAGAGCGGCGCCGGTTCGGGCGCAAAAGACAGTCCGACCGCGGCCGGCCTTCCGATGACCTGGCGGGGGAGCCGAGTCGGGCTGTCGGGAGGGCCTGCCGCGGCCGGGGTTCTGGGGGCTCAGACCGCCTCGGCGGTCTCGGGGAGATCGAGCGCGAGCTGGGCGGTCAGGTCCACGACGTCGGGGAGATCCCCGAAATCGCGTACGGCCGTGTCGACCGTTTTTCGGATACGAGTGTTGACGCGCTCGGAGCGCACCTTCTTGGCGATGACCATGGCTTCTGCGGCCAGCACCGTGGCCCGCTCGGGCTCCCGCTGGAGGAGGTGGACCGTGGCCATGCCGATCAGATTCAGTGCGTAGGACCGCTGGTGATCGGTGTCCTTCGCGAACAGGTCGACCGCGTTGCGCATGAGGGGCTCGGCCAGCGAGGCGTAGGTGGGGCTGCGGCCGGCGACATAGGCCAGGTCACGAAACGAATGGGAGTTCTCGCCGTACAGCTCGGCCTGGGAGAAGAAGCGGATCCAGTCGGGATCGGGCTCGTCCCAATCGTGTACGTCCGCGAACGTGTCCTCGGCCATCCGCACGGCCCGCTTGCACTTTCCGGGCTGCCCCATGTTGGCGTACGCGCGTGCCTCCATCGCATACAGCATGGCCTGGGTGCGGGGGCTGGCGCAGTCACGGCTGCCGTACTGCGCGAGGTGGATCAGTTCGAGGGCGTCGTCCGGCCGGCCGAGGTGGATCATCTGGCGGCTCATGGACGACAGGACGTACGAGCCGAGCGGCTTGTCGCCGGCTTCCTTGGCCGCGTGCAGGGCCAGGACGAAGTACTTCTGGGCGGTCGGCTGGAGTCCCACGTCGTACGACATCCAGCCGGCGAGTTCGGCCAGCTCGGCGGCGACCTTGAACAGCTTGCGGGTGGTGGACTCGGGCTGGGGCTCCTGGAGGAGGTCCGTCACCTCGTGCAGCTGTCCGACGACCGCCTTGCGGCGCAGGCCGCCGCCGCACTGCGCGTCCCACTGCCGGAACATCGCGGTGGTGGACTCCAGCAGCTCCAGCTCGGGCTTGGACAGGCGGCCGGCCCGGCGCGCGGCGGACGGGTGCTCGGGCTCCTCGGGCGGGGCGGGGGGCACCGGGACGAGCCAGCGCTGCATGGGCTCGATGAGGGTTGGGCCGGCGGAGAGGGACAGCGCGGTCCCGAGGAAGCCGCGGCGCGCCAGCATCAGGTCGCTGCGGGAGAACTCGCTGAGCAGGGCGACGGTCTGGGGGGCCGTCCAGGGCAGGTCGACGCCGGAGGCGGACGGGGACTGGCGGGCGGTGCGCAGTCCGAGGTCCTCGACGGCGACGACACAGCCGAACCGCTCGGAGAACAGCTCGGACAGGATGCGCGGGATGGGCTCTCGCGGATTCTCCCCGTCGAGCCAGCGCCGGACCCGGGAGGTGTCGGTCGAGATGTGGTTGGCACCCAACTGGCGTGCCCGCCGGTTCACTTGGCGCGCCAGCTCGCCCTTGGACCAGCCGCTGCGCACGAACCACGAGCCGAGCAAGTCGTTCGGGCGCTTGTCGGTGCTGACCGCGGTCGTCGCGCTTCCGCCGTTGCCGCCCACTGGAACGCCCCCATCCCTGAGACCTCTTGCCGCCGAGTGCGCCAAGCCCTATCAGAATGCCGGTAAATAGGCTTCGCGTCCGCCAGTTGTCACCCTTCGAACGGGAAGACGCCTTGCCTCCGGCATACCCGCGAGCGCATGTGCCCCAAGGCCTCGCACACTCAAAGTAATCCTTCGATCACGCCCCCGGCCACGGCGATCCAGGAAACGCCACCATTCGCCACCCCTTCGAATGAACTCACGGACACCTACAGAGGATTCACTTGACAGTGGACGGTCGCGAGTGGGCGGAGCGATGCATGCGAGGGCGCGCGCCGTCGAGCGCACCACCCGAGGCACGTCCGGGCGCCGACTGGAACGGACGACGGGGGGCAGGGGTCTCGGTCAGTCGGAGACACAGGGTCACGTTCTGCTCGCAGTTCGTAACCACCGGTGCGTCGAACCCGTTGGAGGGGGCATGGGCTTCACGATCGGCAGCAGCCGCGGTATCCGCGAGATCCGACCCGGTGCGCGCCGCCGCGGCCGGTCGTCGGAGTGCACCGCCGTGGCCGAGTACACCGGCCTCTGGGGCTGGGACGTGGTGGCCGGGGCCCGCGCGGCCGGCGGCGCCTGCTCCTGCGGCCTGACCGCCTGCCCCACGCCGGGCGCCCACCCCCTGGGTTTCGCCCCCCGGGTCGCGGCCGGCGCCACTCTCGACGAAGTCACCGACATCTGGGGCCAGTTCCCCGGCGCCTCCGTCATGCTCCCCGTGGGCCGCGCCTTCGACGTGATCGAGGTCGCCGAACCGGCCGGCCGCCACGCCCTGGTCCGCCTGGAACGCATGGGCCTCCCCCTGGGCCCCGTCACGGCCACCCCGGAGGGCCGCGCCCAGTTCTTCGTCGCCCCCGGCGCCGCCGCCGAACTCCCCGCGCTCCTCTACCGCATGGGCTGGGACGACCCGACCCTCGACCTGCACGGCCTGGGCACCGGTACATATCTCACGGCGCCCCCCTCCGACCGTGGCGGCCTCGGCCCGGTCAGTTGGCTGCGCCCGCCCGCGCTGGACACGGCGACGAAGCCTCCGGCGGCCAGGCTGCTGCTGGGGACGCTGGCGTACGTGGCGCACCGCTCGCGCGCGTAGGGCCCGCACAGCAAGGCGCCCGTCCCCCACTGCACCTTGGGGGCGGGCGCCTCTTGACCGGCCTACGAATTGACCGGCCTACGAGATTTCGGAGGTGGTCAGTCCCCGATAAGTGCGTCAACGAACGCCTCCGGCTCGAACGGAGCCAGATCGTCGGCACCCTCGCCGAGGCCGATCAGCTTCACCGGCACGCCCAGCTCGCGCTGTACGGCGATGACGATGCCGCCCTTGGCGGTGCCGTCGAGCTTGGTGAGCACGATGCCGGTGATGTCGACGACCTCGGCGAAGACACGGGCCTGCACGAGCCCGTTCTGCCCGGTCGTGGCGTCCAGCACGAGCAGCACCTCGTCCAGCGGGGCGTGCTTCTCGACGACGCGCTTGACCTTGCCGAGCTCGTCCATGAGCCCGGTCTTGGTGTGCAGCCGTCCGGCGGTGTCGATCAGGACGACGTCGACACCGGCCGCGATGCCCTCCTTGACGGCGTCGAAGGCGATCGAGGCGGGGTCGCCGCCCTCGGGACCGCGCACGGTGCGGGCCCCGACCCGGTCGCCCCAGGTCTGGAGCTGATCGGCGGCGGCGGCGCGGAAGGTGTCGGCGGCGCCGAGAACGACGTTCTTCCCGTCGGCGACGAGCACGCGTGCGAGCTTGCCGGTGGTGGTGGTCTTGCCGGTGCCGTTGACGCCGACGACCATCACGATGCCCGGGGTGTCGAGGTTCGAGTCGGTCTTCACGGCCCGATCGAACCCGGGTTCGAGGATCTGGAGCAGCTCTTCGCGCAGCAGCCCGCGCAGCTCGGCGGGCGTGCGGGTGCCGAGCACCTTCACGCGCTCGCGCAGCCGCTCGACGAGCTCCTGGGTGGGCTGGACGCCGACGTCGGCGGTGAGGAGCGTGTCCTCGACCTCCTCCCAGGTCTCGTCGTCGAGATGCTCGCGCGCGAGGAGCGCGAGCAGCCCCTTGCCGAGCGCGTTCTGCGACCGGGAGAGCCGGGTGCGCAGCCGGACCAGCCGGCCGGCGGTGGGCTCCGGCACCTCGATGGCGGGGACGGGAGGTTCCTCGACGGCGACGGACGAGGCGTCGCCGCCCGGGAGATCCACCTCCTCTATGGTGCGGCGCGGTTCGTCGCGCGGCGTCTCGGCCTCGTCGCCGATGTGCGGCTCGGCCGGAGGGGTGGTGAGGTCGGGTGTCGTGGGGGGCGCCGGGGGCAGCGGCTTCTTCCTGCGGCTGCCGACGACAAGCCCGCCGAGCACACCGAGCACGAGCACGGCGATGACTACAGCAAGGATGACGGTTTCCATAACGGGACCAGTATGCGCGACCGCCCTCCGGCGCGTCCGGCCCCGGTAGGCCGCCCGGCCCCCTCTCCGTACCCCTTCCGCACCCCTGGATATCTGACACATCGTCAGCTAATCTCCCCCGGCACACCCGCCGGAAGGGACTCCCCATGCCCGTCACCGTCGTACGTTTCAACCTGGTCGCCCCCGATGCCACCCCCGCCGAGCTCCGCGCCCGCTACCAGGCCGCGATCGAGATGGCCGCGTACGCCGACGCCCTCGGCATCACCACCGTCCAGACCGAGGAGCACCACGGCGTCGCCAACAACTGGCTGCCGTCGCCGTTCGCCTTCGCGGGGGCCGTCTTCGGGGCGACGCGGAAGATCGCGGTGATGGTGTCCGCGATGATCGGCCCGTTGCACGACCCCTTGAGGCTCGCCGAGGACATCGCCGTACTGGATCTGCTGAGCGGCGGGCGGCTGGTCACGGTCGCCGGCATCGGATACCGGCCCGAGGAGTACGCCCACTTCGGCGCCGACTGGAAGCGGCGCGGCAAGCTCCAGGACGAGTTGCTGGAGACCCTGCTGAAGGCGTGGACCGGGGAGGAGTTCTCCTACCAGGGCCGTACGGTACGGGTCACTCCGCGCCCGTGCACCGACCCGCATCCGCTCCTGCTGGTGGGCGGCTCGTCGAAGGCGGCGGCCAGGCGCGCCGCCCGTCTCGGGCTGCCCCTCTTCCCCAGCGCGCACCTGCCCGAGCTGGAGGCCTACTACAAGGAACGGCTCGTCGAGTACGGCACCGAGGGCTGGACGATGATGCCGGCCGCCGAGACCCCGCTGCTGCACCTCACCGAGGATCCGGACCGCGCGTGGGCCGAGCACGGCCGGCACTTCCTGCACGAGGCCCGGACGTACGCCTCCTGGCAGTCGGGCGACATCCGGTCCGCCGTGAAGTCGGCGGCCACGACGGTGGAGGAACTGCGTGCCGAGGGCGTCTACCGGATGCTGACACCCGAGGAGTGCGTGGCGCAGGGGCTGGACAACTACGTGCTGCATCCGCTGTCGGGCGGGATGCCGGTGGAGGAGGGGTGGCGGAGCCTGCGGCTGTTCGGGGAGCGGGTACTGCCGGCACTGGCGGGCTGACGTCCCCGCTGTCCGGTGGACAGCGGGGACGTGGCCCTCCTCCCCGTCCCCGAGTCATGGAGAGGTCCGCGACTAGCCCATCTCCTCCAGCGTCTTGCCCTTGGTCTCCTTGACGAACCTGAGGACGAACGGGATCGAGAGCGCGGCGAAGATCGTGTAGATCACGTAGGTGAGGGAGAGGTTCCAGTCGGCCAGGGACGGGAAGCTCGCGGTGATGGCCCAGTTGGCGATCCACTGCGCGGCGGCGGCCACGCCCAGGGCGGCGGCGCGGATCCTGTTCGGGAACATCTCGCCGAGGAAGACCCAGACCACGACGCCCCAGGAGAGGGCGAAGAAGAGCACGAACACATGTGCGGCGACCAGGGCCACCCAGCCCTGTGTGGCGGGCAGCTTGCCGTCGACGAGGTCGAAGGAGAAGGCCCAGGCCTCCAGGGCGAGCCCGATGACCATGCCGACGGAACCGATCAGCGCGAGCGGCCGGCGGCCGATCCGGTCGACGAAGATCATGGCGATCACGGTGCCGACGATGTTGATGATCGACGTGGTGAAGGAGTAGAAGAACGACTCCGTCGGGTCGACGCCGACCGACTGCCAGAGCGTCGAGGAGTAGTAGAACGCCACGTTGATGCCGACGAACTGCTGGAAGACCGAGAGGCCGATACCGATCCAGACGATCGGCTTGAAGAAGAAGGAACCGCCGAGCAGGTCCCGGAAGGTCGACTTGTGCTCGCTCTTCATGGCGTGCTCGATCTCGGCGACCCGGGCGTCCAGGTCGGCGCTGTCGCCCTCGACCTCGCGCAGCACCTCGCGGGCGCGCTCGTCCCGGCCCACGGAGATCAGGAAGCGGGGGGACTCGGGGATCGCGAAGGACAGCAGCCCGTACAACACGGCCGGTACGACCATCACACCGAGCATGACCTGCCAGGCCTCGACGCCCAGCAGCTCGCCGCGCTGGTCACCGCCCGCCGCGTTCAGGATGCCCCAGTTGACCAGCTGCGAGATGGCGATGCCGACGACGATCGCGGCCTGCTGGAAGGACCCGAGCCGGCCCCGGTACGCGGCCGGGGCGACCTCGGCGATGTAGGCGGGGCCGATGACGGAGGCCATGCCGATGGCGAAGCCGCCGACGATCCGCCAGAAGGCGAGGTCGTACAGCGCGAAGGGCAGCGCGGAGCCGACGGCGCTGATCGTGAAGAGCGCGGCGGAGATCTGCATGCAGCGGATACGGCCGATGCGGTCGGCCATGCGCCCCGCGGTGGCCGCCCCGATGGCACAGCCGATCAGCGCGATGGCGATGACCTGCGCCAGGGCCGCGGAGCCGACGTCGTAGCGGCCTCGGATGGCCTCGACGGCGCCGTTGATCACGGCACTGTCGTAGCCGAACAGGAAACCGCCCATCGCGGCCGCCGCCGCGATGAAGATGACATGCCCGAGATGCTCGGGGTGAGCCGTCGCGGCTTCTGACTTGTATGCCTGCTCTGTGCTGGTCACGTACAACTCCTCGGGCCACCGGCAACGCCGCCGGGTGGGGGACCCTCTCAGATACGTGGTATCTGAAGGTAAAAACGACGCTGTCGAGACTATGCCTTCAAGTTTCGAAGTCAATAGCACGATCGATGTGAGATATGAGGCACTGCCTGAACGGTTTACGTTCAAGTCTCGAAGAAAGAGAGAAGGGCTGACGGAGAGCTGGGCAGCGGGCTAGCGGAGTCGCTGTGAAATCACCTTCGACACGCCGTCGCCCTGCATGGAGACGCCGTACAGCGCGTCGGCGACCTCCATCGTCCGCTTCTGGTGCGTGATCACGATGAGCTGCGAGGCTTCCTGGAGCTCCTGCATGATGCGGATGAGCCGCTGCAGGTTGGTGTCGTCGAGGGCCGCCTCGACTTCGTCCATCACGTAGAAGGGACTCGGCCTGGCCTTGAAGATCGCCACCAGCAACGCCACGGCGGTGAGCGAACGCTCGCCACCGGAAAGCAGCGACAGCCGCTTGACCTTCTTGCCCGGCGGCCGGGCCTCCACGTCCACACCGGTGGTGAGCATGTTGTCGGGGTCGGTCAGGATCAACCGCCCCTCACCTCCGGGGAACAGCCGACTGAAGACGCCCTCGAACTGCACGGCCGTGTCCCGGTACGCCTCGGTGAAGACCTGCTCGACGCGCTCGTCGACCTCCTTCACCACCTGAAGCAGATCAGCGCGCGTCTTCTTCAGGTCCTCGAGCTGCTCACTGAGGAACTTGTGGCGTTCCTCCAGCGCCGCGAACTCCTCCAGGGCCAGCGGATTGACCTTGCCGAGCTGCTGGTAGGCCCGCTCGGTCGCCTTGAGCCGCTTCTCCTGTTCGGCGCGGTGGAACTGCTTCGGCTGGTTGCGCGGGTGCTCCGGGTCCTCGGGCAGCTCCTCGCCCTCGGCGGGGGGCGAGGGCGGCACCAACTGGTGCGGGCCGTACTCGGCCACCAACCCCTCCGGTTCCACACCGAGTTCCTCCAGCGCCTTGGTCTCCAGCTGCTCGATCCGCAGCCGCTTCTCGGCGCCGAGTACCTCACCGCGGTGCATCGAATCCGTCAACTTGTCGAGTTCGCCCTTGAGATCACGACCGGCGGCGCGGGCGGCGGTCAACTCCTGCTCCCGCCGGGCCTTGGCGGCGTCGGCCGCGGTGCGTTCCTCGTCGGCGCGGGAGAGGGAGACCTCGACATGCGCGAGCAGTTGCCGTGCCCCGGAGGCGACGGCTTCGGCGACGGACGCCTCGTGCTTGAGCCGCGCCCGCCGCTGCTCGGCACGCGCGCGTGCCTCCCGTTCGCCGCGCGCGGCCCGGTCGAGCGAGTCCGCCCTTCCGGCCAGCCCCTTGACCCGCTCCTCGTGGGTACGGACCTGGAGCCGGGCCTCCATCTCGGTCTGCCGCGCGTTGGCGCCGTCGGCGGCGAGCCGGTCCCGCACACCCGTGTCGGGTTCCTCCTCGACGGGCATCTCCTCGGCGACAGCCAGCCGCTCCGCGAGCTCCTCGGCGTCCTGTACGGCCCGGTCGAGCGCATCCTGCGCCCGCGCCGCGGCCGCCGTGGACCTCTCGGCCTCTCCGGCGGCGCCCCTGGCCTGCCCGGCGAGCCGCCCGAGCTGCTGGGCGACAGTCGACTTCTCCCGGTCGGCGGCCCGCCGCCGCTCCCCCAGCTCCTCGAGGAACGCGGCGCACTCCTTGCGCCGCTCCCCGGCGAGCTGCTGGACCCCGACCAACTCCTCGCACCGTACGGCCAGTTCATCGAGCTCGGCGGCGGCTTGGTCGACGGAGGCCTGCACCTCCAGCAGGCTCGGCGCCCCGGCGGACCCACCGTGCGCGAAGTGGGCGCCCAGCAGATCGCCTTCGGCGGTCACGGCGGTCAACTCGGGCCGCGCGTACACCAGTTCCTCGGCGTCCTCGAGTGTCCCGACGACCACGATCCCGCGCAGCAACCGGCGTACGGCGGGCATGAGTTCGGCGGGGCCACGGACCAGGTCGGCGGCGCGGGGCGGCCCGCCGGGCGCGGAGCCCTGCCCGTCGGCGGCATCGGTGCCGGTACCGGATCCGGCCTCCTCGGGTGCCCCCGCCAGCAGCAGCGAGGCGCGTCCGCCGTCCTGCTTGTGCAGCAGGCGGATCGCTGACGCCGCCGAGGCCGGGGTCGTCACGGCGATCGCGTTCGCCGCCGCGCCGAAGGCGGCGGCCACGGCGACCTCGTGGCCCGGGGTGACCGTCAGGAGTTCCGCCGCCGGGCCGAGCAGTCCGGTGAGGCTGTCCCGCGCGGCCAGCAGCACGCCCGTACCGTCCTTGCGGCGCAGGCCGAGCGCCAGGGCCTCGTGGCGGGCCTGGGTGGCGGCGCGCCGCCGTTCCGCCGCGGTGGCCGCCTCGCGGGCCGCCGTGAGTGCCGCTTCCGCGTCGGCCAGGGCGGCCTTCGCCGTGTCGTGCCGCTGCGCGAGGTCCGCGTCGCCCGCGTCCAGGCCGTCGACCTCGGCCTGCAGAGTCTCGTACTCCTCCTGGGCCGCGACCGCCCGTTCCTGGGCCTCGTCGCGGGCGGCGGCGAGCCGGTCGATCTCGGCCTGGGCACTGGCCGCACGGGAGCGGGCGGCGTTGACCTGGCCGTTCAGTCGGGCCAGACCCTCCCGGCGGTCGGCGATCGCCCGGGCCAGATCCTTCAGCCGCCGTTCCTCGATCACGAGTTCGCGCTCCAGATCGGCCCGGTGCGCGACCGTGTCCTCCAGCGCGTGCTCGGCCGCCTCCAGGGCCGCTTCCAGCTCGGCCTCCTGCTCACGGATGCGCGCGGCCTCGCGCTCCATGTCCTCGGGCTCACGTCCGCGCCGCTCCTCGGCGGGGGCGGAGGTCGCGCTCTTCACGCGCGCGTCGGCCAGCGAAACGGTGCCGCGCACCCGTTCGGCGAGCTGGGAGAGCTCGTACCAGGTCTGCTGCGCGCGCTGGAGGCGCGGGGTGAGTTGCCGTACCTCGTCCTCCAGGAGCGCCTCACGCTGGAGGGCCTTCTTCAGCTCGGCCTCCGTCGTCTCCTTGCGTTCCTTGAGCGCGGCCTCGTCGGCGACCTCCGTCCGGAGCGCTCCCCGCAGCCGTACGAGATCGTCGGCGAGGAGCCGGAGCCGGGCGTCGCGCAGGTCCGCCTGGATGACCGCGGCCCGGCGTGCGACGGCCGCCTGCCGCCCCAGCGGCTTCAGCTGGCGCCGCAGTTCGTCGGTGAGGTCCTGGATGCGGGCGAGGTTCGCCTTCATCGCGTCCAGCTTGCGCAGCGCCTTCTCTTTGCGCTTGCGGTGCTTCAGTACGCCGGCCGCCTCCTCGATGAAGGCGCGGCGGCCCATCGGATCGGCGTGCAGTACGGAGTCCAGCTGGCCCTGGCCGACGATGACGTGCATCTCGCGGCCGATGCCGGAGTCGGACAGCAGTTCCTGGATGTCGAGAAGCCGGCAGGTGTCGCCGTTGATCTGGTACTCGCTGCCGCCGTTGCGGAACATGATCCGCGTGATGGTGACCTCGGCGTACTCGATGGGCAGCGCGCCGTCGGAGTTGTCGATGGTGAGGGACACCTCGGCGCGGCCGAGCGGTGGTCGCCCGGTGGTGCCGGCGAAGATGACGTCCTCCATCTTGCCGCCGCGCAGCGACTTGGCGCCCTGTTCACCCATGACCCAGCTGAGCGCGTCCACGACATTGGACTTGCCCGAGCCGTTCGGCCCCACGACGCACGTGATTCCCGGCTCGAACCGGAGCGTGGTCGCCGAGGCGAACGATTTGAACCCTCGGAGGGTCAGGGCCTTGAGGTGCACGGCGCTGGACTCTACCTTCCGCCGGTATGTCACACGATGACCCCGGATACCCCCCGGCGGTTTCACCGATGAACGTGCAGGGCACATCAGACGTTAAAGAGAGTGGAGAACTTGGGGAGGTCCACTCGAACAGCACGGGGGATCGCACACGGGACCGGACACGGGGACCGGACAGGGGATCACGCACAAAGCGCACGGGAAGCGCGGCGCGAATACGGCGAAAATAAAGAAGGGACGCCGAAGCGTCCCTTGCATTACTCTGGCAAAACTCTGACACGCAGTGGTTGACACGAACAGCTCAACCACCGAGGGTCGTGTGCCATGCGCAGTGCTGATGCAGTGCGTTGACGATGCAGGGATCAGGTGAGCGCGGGCTCCGCCTGGCGTGCGTCGATGCTCTCGAGAAGCGAGTCGTGAGAAGCGGCAGCCGTCAGCTCGTCGTTCTCCGCCTGGATGCGTCCGAGTTCGGATTCCAGGTCCTGTACGCGCTGCTGGAGCCGTCGCATCTCGGCGAGGAGTCGCGGGTCAGAGCCGCCGACGTAACCGAGAAGCGCCTTTGCCAT
The DNA here is from genome assembly GCF_001280005.1 of Streptomyces sp. NRRL WC-3618. Classification (GTDB taxonomy): domain Bacteria; phylum Actinomycetota; class Actinomycetes; order Streptomycetales; family Streptomycetaceae; genus Streptomyces. The sequence goes on from NZ_LGDW01000001.1 coordinate 48,731, forward strand.
GATTGATGGTCCTCCACACTGAGTGACCGACCGAAGCGGTGTGGGTCGTGAGGGAATCGCACCCGCGATGCTTGACACTCTGGAGTTCTCGCTGGCGTTCATGCTGCCGTTCTTACATGCCAAACAGCTAAGGTGCGCGGGGCTTTCAGCGTCTCACCAAAAAGTTTGACGGTCAACACGATCACGCCCTGTATTGGCGGGTGACCCGGGGGCGCGCGGCCCCTGACGGGCGGCGCTGCGACTCCGGCGGGTCCCGAGGACGTGGCGACGAGCGTTTTCTGCGGAGCCTGCCACGACCTGCGCTTCTTGGCAACCACCTGCCCGTTTCCGCCGGGGACAGGTGCGTGCGGCATGTCCACGGGCCGCCACCGGGGCCGCTTCACAGAACCGCGTCAGCGGATGGCGAAGCCCTCGTAGATCCGGCGAGGTGTGTCCCAGATCTCGGTGACGCCGTCCACGCGGCCGGGCGTGTCGGCGCCGCACAGCCAGTCGAGGAGCCCCTGGCAGCTCTCACGAGTGCCCTCCGCGACCACTTGCACGCGTCCGTCGTCCAGATTGAGAGCAAAACCACTCAGGCCGCCGATCTCCAGGGCCCTCGCCCGCGTGAACCAGCGGAAACCCACACCTTGGACGCGTCCACGCACCCAGGCGACCAGTCGTACATCCTCGTTCATGGATGCACGCTAACGGTCCAATGTCTCTCTGAGCACTTCCTCCTCTTGCGCCATGGGGTACCGTCCCCAACCAACGAATCTCACATGAAACTCACCCGTTCGAGTGAGTAACCCTGACCGCAAGGACGAGGAAGGCCAAAGCATGGGACGCCACCGACGCTCCGCCGCCGGAAGCGCCGCCACGGGTCGCGCCACGGGGGTCACGGAACCATTCGATTCGGACACGGGAAGTGACGGATCCGGCCACGGCCCGTACGACTCCCCGGTCCCGCACACGCCTCACACCGCGTACACCACGCTGTGGGAGGACTCGGCCACCACGGTGGGCATCGCCCCGTATCTGAACCCCGAGGCCCCCTCCGACGCCTATGCGATGAGTGACGCCTACCTCTTCGCGCAGGACGGTCCCGGTTCGTACGCCGCGATGGACGACCGTCTCGACGGGCGGGCCGCCGGTGGAGCGCGCCGCCGCCGCAAGAAGCGCTCGTCCCTGCCGGTCCGCACGGGCCTGCTGGGAGTCACCGCCGCGGTCGCCCTGGGTACGGTCGCGGTCGCCACGGGTGTGCTGCCCGGCGGCGACAAGTACGCGATCAGCGGTGGCAGCAGCGGCGACAAGGTGCAGGCCGCGGTCACTCCGACGAACGACGAGATCCAGCAGGGCGGTACGTCCGGAGACGCCGCCGACGGCCGCAAGAGCGGTACGTCGACGAGCCGCGGCGCGGACCGTCGCACCTCGGCTCCGTCCTCCCCCGCGTCGCCGCCCCCGTCTCCGTCGCCCTCGCAGTCCACGGCGTCGGCGGCCCCGACGACCCAGGCTCCGCCGAAGAAGCCGGCGGCCACGCCCACCGAGGCACCGAAGGCGACACCGACGCCCACTCCGACGAAGTCGAAGGAGAAGCAGCGGTCCTCCGCCCCCATCACGGTGTCCGCGCAGGCCGCCGCCGAAGCGGAGGTGCTCCGGCTCGTCAACGAGGAGCGGGCGAAGGTGGGCTGCAGCGCGGTGTCCGCGAACAGCGCGCTGCGGGATCTGGCGGAGGCGTTCAGCGACGACATGGCCGCCCGGGGCTTCTTCGACCACACCAACCCCGACGGCGCCTCCCCCTGGGACCGCGCGGACAAGGCCGGCATCACCGACCTCGGCGGCGAGAACATCGCCCGGGGCCAGGCGGACGCGGCCGCGGTGATGGAGGCCTGGATGAACAGCCCCGGCCACAAGGCGAACATCCTGAACTGCGACTTCAAGACCCTGGGAGTGGGCGTCCACCTCGGCGCGGGCGGCCCCTGGTGGACCCAGGACTTCGGCTACTGACCCGGCAGCCGACCAGCCGACCAGGCAAATCGCCTGAGGCAACCCGAAGCTCACCCAAAGTGACGCTAACCAGTGGTTAGCGCAACCTTCAGGTAAGCGCTGTGCTGGCGTACGCTGGGGTCATGATGGACACCACGGAGGAGCAGCCCCTCCCCTACGACGTGTTCGCCAAGGCCTGCCCGTCACGCGGCACGCTGGAGCACGTCACCGGCCGCTGGGGAGCACTCACACTCGGCGCCCTTCAGGAGGGCTCGCTCCGCTTCAACGAGCTGCGCCGCCGCGTCGACGGCGTGAGCGAGAAGATGCTCTCCCAGACCCTCCAGGGCCTGGAGCGCGACGGCCTGGTCCACCGCGAGGCCCAGCCGACGAACCCGCCGCGCGTGGACTACGAGCTGACCCCCCTGGGCCACGAGGTCGCCGAACGCCTCCTGGAACTCATCCACTTCGTGGAGGGCCGCATGGACTCCGTACTGGCAGCCCGCGCGCGGTACGACGAGACGCGCACCGCCCGCCGGTAGCGCCCACGCCCCACGTTCGCGCTCGACTAAGGCGAAAGGCGCGGCGCCCGTTGGCACTTGGGGCAGAAGTAGCTCGACCGGTTCATCCAGGGGCGCCGCGCCATCGGCGTCCCACAACGCTTGCAGGGCAGCCCTTCGCGTCCGTACGCGTCGAGCGAGCGGTCGAAGTACCCCGATTCGCCGTTGACGTTGACATACAGACTGTCGAAGCTCGTGCCGCCGACGGCCAGCGCGGCGTTCATCACGTCCCGTACGTGGCCCAGGAGTTCGGCCGTACGCGGACGGGTGAAGCCGGCGGTCGGACGTTCGTAGTGGACGCGGGCGCGCCAAAGGGCCTCGTCCGCGTAGATGTTGCCGACGCCGCTGATCAACGACTGGTCGAGCAGGGCCCGTTTGATGGTCGTACGCTTCCGGCGCAGCGCCTGATGGAAGGCCTCGTCGTCGAACAGCGGGTCGAGGGGATCGCGCGCGATGTGGGCGATGACGTCGGGCAGCCCGTCGGGGGTGTTGTCGTGCAACGACAGTCCACCGAAGGTGCGTTGGTCGACGAAGCGCAGCTCGGTGGCGAGGTCGTCGGCGAACCGGACGCGAATGCGCAGATGTTTCTCGTCGGCGGCCTCGTGCGGCTGCACCAGGAGCTGCCCGCTCATCCCGAGATGCGCGAGCACCGACTGCCCGGTGTCCGCCAACGGCAGCCACAGATACTTCCCGCGCCGGCTGGGCGTACCGATGCGATGCCCTTTGAGGCGGTACGTGAAGTCGTCGGCGCCCGCGATGTGCCGCCGCACGGCACGGGGGTGCAACACCTCGGCCTCGGCGACGACGCGACGGGCCACCCAGCGCTCGAGCCCCCGCCGTACAACCTCGACTTCCGGCAACTCAGGCATTCCGACTCCCCCAGCGAAACGCGCCCCGCGAGGGGCGCGACAAGCCACGACGAACCCGCGGCCGAGAACCAACCGAAAAACACCAGTGCCCGTCCCGCCAGGGACGAACACTGGTGCACGCAACCTCAGGCAGACGTGGAGGAAGACGCCTCGGCGTCCTCCTCGACAGGCACCGCATCCGCATCCGCGGCCTCGGCCGCGACCACGGCCACCGCCTCAGCGGCAGCGACCTTCGCACGTTCGTCCGCATCCGCGCGGATGGAACGCCAGGCCGACTCCGCGGCCTGCTGCTCCGCCTCCTTCTTGCTGCGGCCGGTGCCGGTGCCGTACGAGACGCCTCCGACGCGGGCGGCAGCTGTGAAGGTCTTCTCGTGGTCCGGTCCCGTCTCCGTGACCAGGTACTCGGGCACACCGAGTCCCTCGGTCGCGGTGAGCTCCTGGAGACTGGTCTTCCAGTCCAGGCCGGCACCGAGGTTCGAGGATTTCTCGATCAGCGGGTCGAAGAGACGGTGGACGAGTTCGCCCGCCGCGTCGAGACCCTGGTCGAGATAGACAGCGCCGATCACCGCTTCGAGGGTGTCGGCGAGGATGGACGCCTTGTCCCGCCCGCCCGTGCCCTCTTCACCCCGGCCGAGCCGGATGAAGGAGCCGAGTTCGAGCCCGCGGCCCACTTCCGCGAGCGCACGAGAGTTGACCACCGCAGCCCGCAGCTTGGCCAACTGGCCTTCTGGGAGGTCGGGGTGGGTGCGGTACAGCGTGTCCGTGACCACCAGGCCGAGCACCGAGTCCCCGAGGAACTCCAGCCGCTCGTTGGTGGGCAGACCGCCGTTCTCGTACGCGTACGAACGGTGGGTCAGTGCACGCACCAGAAGGGCGGACTCGAGCTGGTAGCCGAGCCGCCCTTCCAGAAGCGTGTGGGACGAGGCCGTGTCCGCCGGGCCGCCTCCGCTTGCGCGGAGAGGGTGCTTCTTGGCGTCAGACATGGAGCCTCTCACCGGCCGCTCAGACCTCGAGGACCTGGCGCTTGTTGTAAGTGCCGCAAGACGGGCACGCGATGTGCTGCAGCTTGGGCTCCTGGCAGCGCTCGCACGCAACCAGGGTGGGGACCGCAGCCTTCCACTGCGACCGGCGGTGGCGCGTGTTGCTGCGCGACATCTTCCGCTTCGGAACAGCCACGGCTACTTCTCCTGCTTCTCGTCGACGCCCGCTTGCGCTTCGGCGCCGCTGATCTCGTCCTTCTCGCCGGGTTCGAGTGAACCTGCGAGTCCCTGCAGTGCCGCCCAACGGATGTCGACGGCGTCATGGTGGTGGCCCGGGTCGTCCGCCAGCCGCGCTCCGCACTCGGAACACAGACCGGGACAGTCGTCCTGGCACACCGGCTGCATCGGCAGTGCGAGCACCACCGCATCGCGCAGCACGGGTTCGAGGTCGAACAAGCCGTCCTCGATGAAGAGCATGTCCTCGTCTTCCTCGGCGTCGTCGGCCGGCTCCGCTGTCACACGGCCCCGGTCGTCGGCGTCAGGGTACGAGAACATCTCCTGGAACTCCGCTTCGAGCTCCTGCTCCAGCGGCTCCAGACACCTTACGCACTCCCCCTTGACCCGTGCACGGGCGGTGCCTGTGACAAGCACACCTTCCATGACCGACTCCAGACGGAGTTCGAGCTCCACCGGCGCGCCTTCCGGCACTCCGATGACTCCCAGGATCCCGAAATCCTTGGGAGCGTCGATCTCACGGGTCAGGCGCTGCAGCGCGCCAGGACGCCGCCCCAGCTCGTGTGTGTCGAACACAAGAGGGTTGCGGTGGTCGAGGCGGGCGTTCAGAGCCATTCCTGCTTTCGATCTTCGATGCTCAGCTGCTCGTCTTCCGGGCAGCGGTGATCGCAGAGGTACATGCGACCGAAGAGCCAGGATACTGGACCTTCCGCCCACGGCCCAATCCGGCCCCGGTGCGGGCGCTCACTGCCCGCCGCGCCCCTGTTCGTAGGCCCGCAGCTGCTCGGCGCTGATCATGCCGGTGTCAAAGAGACTGGTCTCGTCGAGGGCGTGCGGCTGCTGCTGCTCGGGCTGGGCGTAGCCCTGCTGGACCTGGGCGGGGTCGTAGGCGGTCTGCGAGCCGTCGTAGCCCTGGTAGGCGTACGGGTCGGCCGACTGGTAGCCGTACGCGTCCTGTTGCTGGGCGTACGTCTGCTGGTAGCCGCCGTAGGCGTCGGCGGGCTGCTGGTAGCCGTACTGGTCCTGCCGGCCGTACTGCTGCTGGGCCGGGATCTCCGCCACGCGGGGCTGGTCGGCGGGGGTGTCCGGGATGGCGGCGAGGTCGGCCAGGTAGTCGGCGTCGCTGGTGTGCTGCCTGGGGTTGCCGTCGTCGTCCTGGCCGAGGGCGCCGAGGTCGTCGGTGGCGATGCGGCCGTGCAGGGTCTGCCGGCCGCGGCCGACCGCTTCCAGGGTCTTGGCGAGGACGGCCTCGAAGGCGCCGAGCTTCACGTCGACGTATTTGTCGGCGTTGAGGCGCAGGGTCTCGGGGTCGAGGCTGCGCTCGGGGGCGTCCTCGTCCTCGTAGCCCTGGTCGTCGAGGCCGGGGCCGGTGCCGAGGAGCTTCTCGCGGCCGCGGCCGACCGAGCCGAGCGTCTTGGTGAGGACTACCTCGAAGTTGGCGAGCTTGGAGTCGACGTAGTCGTCGGCCTCGGCGCGGACGTCCTCGGCCTCCTTGCGGGCCTCGGCGAGGATGCGGTCGGCCTCGTTCTGGGAACGGCGGGCGACCTCCGTGTCGGAGATCAGGGAGCCGCGCTCGTCGTGCGCGGTCCGGATGATCCGGTCGGCCTCCTGGCGGGCCTGCTCGACCAGTTGCTCCCGGTCGCCGATCAGCTCCTGCGCCTGTGCGAGGGAGCCGGGCAGAGCCGCGCGCACCTCTTCCAGCATCGCGAGCAGGTCGGCGCGGTTGACCACGCACGAGGCCGACATGGGCATCGACCGGGCACTGGAGACCGCGGAGACGATCTCGTCGAGCTTCTTCTGCACGTCCACCGTGTGCTCGCCACTCTCTACAGCTGTGATGAAGACGGACGGGTCGACTGTACGACTCCTGCCGACCCGCCCGACACCGAGTGACGGTTTGTCAGTCTTTCACCAGTCGTCGTCAGTCTTTCCTGAGGCGGCTGTCGAGGGCTTCCAGGACGAGCGGCGGCACGAGGTGGGAGACGTCCCCGCCCCAGGCGGCGACCTCCTTGACGAGCGAGGAGGAGAGGAAGCTGTAGGTGGGGTTGGTCGGCACGAAGAGCGTCTCGACGCCGGACAGCCCGTTGTTCATCTGGGCCATCTGGAGTTCGTAGTCGAAGTCGCTGACAGCGCGCAGGCCCTTGACGATGGCCGGGATCTCGCGCTGCTTGCAGAAATCGACGAGGAGGCCGTGGAAGGACTCCACGCGCACGTTGCCGAACTCGGCGGTGACCTGGCGGATCAGGTCGATCCGCTCGTCGACCTCGAAGAGGCCCTTCTTGGACTTGTTGATCATTACCGCGACATAAACCTCGTCGTACAGACGGGAGGCGCGGGAAATGATGTCGAGATGTCCGTTGGTGATCGGGTCGAACGACCCGGGACATACGGCGCGGCGCACTAGTGATCCCTCGCTCTCCGGTCCGGTCATCGTGCGTCTTCGCACGTAGAGGCGGCGCGACCGTACCAAAACGTTCCCTCGCCGTAGCGACGGGACCGGAGCGCTTCGAAGCCGTCCGGCCACCGGAATTCACCGCCTCTGGTGCTGCGCTCCACGGTGACGAGAGCGTCGGCCGCGAGCCAGCCCTCCGCCCGGAGTGTGATCAGGATCTCGCGAAGATCGTCGTCCAGCACGGCGTACGGCGGGTCGAGGAAGACGATGTCGTACGGCTGGGTGGACGGCGTCTGAACGACCTGTTCCGCTTTGCCCGCCCTGACCTCGGCTCCGGGCAGGCCCAGTGCCTTCACGTTCTCGCGGACGGTGCGGGCGGCTCGGGCGTCGGCCTCCACGAGCAGGGTGTGGCCGGCGCCGCGGCTGAGTGCCTCCAGGCCGACGGCGCCCGAGCCCGCGTACAGGTCGAGGACGCGCTCGCCGTCGAGGGGGCCGCCGAGGAGGGCCTGCCAGGTGGAGAAGAGGCCCTCGCGGGCGCGGTCGGAGGTGGGGCGCGTGCCGGTTCCCGACGGGACGGCTAGGCGTCGTCCGCCGGCTGTGCCGGCGATCACGCGGGTCATCTGGGGGTCCTTGATTCGAGGGATGAGAGATAGGGCCGGGTTCAGTTTCGCAGGAGGGGGTGGGGGTGCGCTGTGGTGTGGGCGACTGCGGGTTCGTCGTGGTTGCTCGCGCAGTCCCCGCGCCCCTTTGGGGCGTGTCTCGCTCACCCCTTGTCCAGGTACTGCTCCCTCTCCTCGTCGAGCAGCGCGTCCAATGCCGTGCGCAGCCCCGGGAGGTTCTCCAGGTCCGGGTCCGCGGCGACGACGGCCGCCGCCTCCTCTCTCGCCTCCGCGATGATCTCCTCGTCGTCGATGACGGTGAGCATCCGCAGGGAGGTGCGAGCGCCGGACTGGGCCTGGCCCAGGACATCGCCCTCGCGGCGTTGTTCGAGGTCGATGCGGGACAGCTCGAAGCCGTCGAGGGTGGCGGCGACGGAGTTGAGGCGCTGGCGGGCCGGGCTCGCCTCGGGCATCTCGCTGACCAGGAGACAGAGACCGGGCGCCGCGCCACGGCCGACACGGCCCCGGAGCTGGTGGAGCTGGGAGACACCGAAGCGGTCGGCGTCCATGATCACCATCGCGGTCGCGTTGGGCACGTTGACGCCGACCTCGATGACCGTGGTCGCCACCAGGACGTCCGTCTCCCCGGCGGCGAAGCGGCGCATCACGGCGTCCTTGTCGTCGGGGTGCATCCTGCCGTGCAGGATCTCGACCCGCAGCCCCTGGAGAGGCCCCCGGGTGAGTTGCTCGGCCACCTCCACGACGGCGAGCGGCGGGCGCTTCTCGGCCTCGTCCTCGGCAGATTTCTTCTTGCCGGCCTTCTTGGGGTCGGCGGGTTCGTCGACGTCGTCGCCGATACGGGGGCAGACCACGTAGGCCTGATGTCCCTTGCCCACCTCCTCGCGTACGCGCTCCCACGCGCGCGCCAGGAAATGGGGCTTGTCGGCGGCCGGGACGACATGGCTGGCGATGGGCGAGCGGCCTGCGGGGAGCTGGTCCAGGACAGACGTCTCCAGGTCGCCGAAGACGGTCATGGCGACCGTGCGCGGGATGGGTGTGGCGGTCATGACGAGGAGGTGCGGGGGCTGTTTGCCCTTGCCGCGCAGGGCGTCACGCTGTTCGACGCCGAAGCGGTGCTGTTCGTCGACGACGACCAGCCCCAGGTCGTGGAACTGGACCTTGTCCTCGATCAGCGCGTGCGTGCCGATCACGAGGCCCGCCTCACCGGTGACGAGGTCGAGCAGGGCCTGTCGGCGGGCGGCGGTGCCCATGGAGCCGGTCAGGAGCACCACCTTGGTGGCCTTGTCGGCGCCGCCGAGCATCCCGCCCTCCGCCAGCTCCCCCATCATCTCGGTGATCGACCGGTGGTGTTGCTGGGCGAGCACCTCGGTGGGCGCGAGCATCGCGGCCTGACCGCCCGCGTCGACCACGGCGAGCATGGCGCGCAGGGCGACCAGCGTCTTTCCAGAACCGACCTCTCCCTGGAGCAGCCGGTGCATCGGGTGTTCCGCCGCCAGGTCGTCGAAGATCTCCTTGGAGACCTTCTGCTGGCCCTGGGTGAGGGTGAAGGGGAGTTTCGCGTCGAAGGCGGTGAGCAGGCCGTCCGGGGTGGGTCGGCGCGGGACCGCCGGGAGTTGGGCGTCGGCGTGGCGGCGGCGGGCCAGGGCGACCTGGAGGACGAACGCCTCGTCCCACTTGAGTCGGGTGCGCGCGTCCTCGATGTCCGCCTTGGTGTGCGGGCGGTGGATCTTCACCAGGGCCTCGGGAAGGGCGGCCAGGCCTCTGCCCTCCCGGAGGGAGGGGGGCAGCGGGTCGACGGCCTCCTGAGCGCTGGGCAGGACCGTCTGCACCGACTTGGCGATCTTCCAGGACTCCAGTTTCGCGGTGGCCGGGTACATCGGGATCAGGGCACCCGCCCAGGAGTCGACGGCCTCCGCCGCCTCGTCGGTGTCGCCGCGCAGCAACTCGTACGCCGGATGGGCCAGTTGCAGGCGGCGGTTGAAGACCGAGACCTTGCCGGCGAACAGGGCACGGGTACCGGGGAGGAGTTCCTTGTGGGGTTTGTGGACTCCGTGGCCGAAGAAGACCAGTTGGAGCCGGCCGCTGCCGTCCGTGATGGTCACTTCGAGTCGCTGGCCCTTGCCCCGGGGGGCTTTCGAGGACGCGAAGGTGTGCAGGCGTGCGTCGGCCACCTGGGCGACCACCGTCACGTGCTCGTCCATGGGGAGGTCGGCCAGGTGGGTGAGCTGGCCCCGCTCCTCGTACCTGCGCGGGTAATGGTGCAGGAGGTCGCCGACGGTGTGCAGGCCGAGATGCTCGGCCATCACCTTCGCGGTGGCGGGGCCGAGCACTGACTTCAGTGGTTGTTTCAGTGGTTCTTCCAGTGCGGGCACGAGATCCATTGCACACCACGCCACTGACATTGCCGTATATGTGCTGGGAAGCCGCTGGTCAGACGGCTCGTTCCGGGCCTAGGATGGCGCGCCACCGGCCATCCCCCGCGGTCACCGCCTCACCGGGACCGCCCGACCCCGCGCCGACGCCACAACCTGGTCCCCCCTCCGGCGCTGCGACGATGGACTCCCAGACCTCACAGTCATCCCAGGCACCCCAGTCACCGCACACGTTCCAGGTCGACCTGCGCGGCCTCGTGGACCTGCTCTCCCACCACCTCTACTCCAGCCCCAGGGTCTATCTGCGCGAGCTGCTGCAGAACGCCGTGGACGCGATCACCGCCCGGCGGGCCGAGCAGCCCGACGCCCCGGCGCGGGTACGGCTGTACGCGGAGGGCAACACCCTGCGGGTCGAGGACTCCGGCGTCGGCCTCACCGAGGAGGACGTGCACAACCTCCTCGCGACCATCGGGCGCAGTTCCAAACGGGCGGACCCCGGCGGCATCCAGGAGGCGCGGTCGGAGTTCCTCGGCCAGTTCGGCATCGGGCTGCTGGCCTGTTTCGTCGTGGCCGAGCGGATCAGGGTCGTCAGCCGCAGTGCCCGTACGCCGGACGCGCCGCCCGTGGAGTGGACGGCCACGGACGACGGTTCGTACACCGTGCGGACGCTGCCCGCCGACGCCCGGCCCGAACCGGGCACCACCGTGCACCTGGTGGCGCGGCCCGGGGCCGGCGAGTGGCTCACCGAGGAGCGGGTGCGGGCGCTGGCGCGGGACTTCGGGTCGCTGCTGCCGTACGACGTGCGGGTGGGCGACGAGGCCGTCACCGATCTGCCGGCGCCCTGGAACCGTCCGTACCCGTCGCCCGCCACCCGAAGGGTGGCCCTTCAGCGGCACTGTCACGACCTGTTCGGGTTCACGCCGCTGGACTCGATCGACCTGGACGTGCCGCTCGCCGGGATCCGCGGGGTGGCGTACGTCCTGCCGTCCTCGGTGAGTCCGGCGCAGCGGGCGAGTCACCGGGTGCATCTGAAGGGCATGCTGCTCACCGAGCGGGCCGAACAGCTGCTGCCCGACTGGGCGTTCTTCGTGCGGTGCGTGCTCGACACCGACAGTCTGCGGCCGACGGCCTCGCGCGAGTCGCTGTACGAGGACGAGACGCTGGCCGCCGTACGGGAGGCGCTGGGTGAAAGGATTCGGTCCTGGCTCACCGGGCTCGCCGCCGGGGATCCGGAGCGGCTGGCGGCGTTCCTGTCGGTGCACCACCTGGGGGTCAAGTCCCTGGCCAGGCACGACAAGGAGATGCTGCGCACGATGCTGCCGTGGCTCCCCTTCGAGACGACCGACGGGCAGCTGTCCCTGGAGGAGTTCGCGCAGCGGCACCCGGTGGTGCACTTCACGCGCACCGTGGAGGAGTTCCGGCAGGTCGCGCCCATCGCGTCCGCGCAGGGCGTCGGTGTCGTCAACGGCGGCTACACGTACGACAGTGAGCTGATCGAGGCGCTGCCGTCGGTGCGCCCGGGGACCACGGTCTCCGAGCTGGACGCCGACACCGTGACCGCGCACCTGGACACCGTCGACCCGGGCGAGGAGCTGGCCCTGGGGGCCTTCCTCGGGGCCGCCCGCGCCCGGCTCGACCCCCTGGGGTGCGATGTCGTCCTGCGTGCCTTCCATCCGCTGTCCGTGCCCGCGCTGCACCTGGACGACCGGGCGGCCCGGCACGAGCAGGCGCGCGCGGAGGCCGAGGAGCGGGCCGACGACCTGTGGGCCGGCATCCTCGGCTCGCTGCGGGGCAGCGCCCCGCGCGCGCGGCTGGTGCTCAACCATCTCAACCCGCTGATCCGGAAAGTCAGTTCCCTGGGCGACCCGGAACTGATCGGCACCGCCACGGAGTCCTTGTACGGGCAGGCCCTGCTCATGGCGCAGCGCCCGCTGCGGCCCGCGGACACCGCGCTGCTGAACCGTGCGTTCATCGGCCTCCTGGAGTGGGCCACCCACAGCGATCCCACGGAGCCCACGGAGGACGGCCGACGATGAGCGAGATAAAGGACTTCGACACGCTCCGCGAGGCCATGGCGCTGAACTCGGAGCAGCCCGAGGGACCGGCCCGCAACGCGCGCGCGGAGCAACTGCTGGCCGAGGCCGAGAAGCTGAACATCCCGCTCGCGGTGATCGAGGCGCTCGGGCATCAGCTGAAGGCCTACAACTACAGCTCCGAGAAGGACCGGATGTTCGTCCCCTTCGCGCGTCTGCTGCGCATGTGGGACGAGCGGCCCGAGGACTTCGACGAGTACGAGGTCCACACGCTGCACTGGGTCTTCAAGTGGATGACCACGGGCATGCTGGACCAGCCGCACATACCGCTGGCCTCCATCGAGAAGTGGCTCGGCGAGATGGAGCACCGCTACCGGCTCGCCGGGCACTCCGAACGGGCCGTGCGGGGCGCCGAGTTCAGTGTGGCCGCCCATGTCGGTGACCTCGCGCGGGCCGAACGGGCGTACGCCGCCTGGCTGGCCGCCGACCGCGACAGCATGGCCGACTGCCACGCCTGCGAACTGCACAGCCAGGGCTGGTGGCAGGCCGAGCGGGGCGCGGACGCCGAGGCGCTCGACCTGTGGCGGCCGGTCCTGGAGGGCGAGTTCACGTGCGCCCACGAACCGCACACCGTCCTCGCGTCGTCCCTGGGCCCGCTGCTGCGGCTGGGCCGCCTCGACGAGGCGCGCGCACACCATCTGCGGGGCTTTCGGCTGGTGCGGCCGATGGAGAGCATGCGGGGCGCGTACGCGGACCACGTCGAGTTCTGCGCGCTGACCGGCAACGAGGCGCGCGGGCTCGAGCTGCTCGCGGAGCGCCCGGCGTACTTCACGGACTCCGGGCAGCCGCGCAGCCAGATGGACTTCCTGGCCGCGGTGGCCCTCCTCATGGACCGGCTGACCGGCCTGGGCATGGGCAGCCAGCCGGTGCCCGGACCGGCCGGGCGCGGCTGGACCGCCCGCGAACTCGCCGCCCACGCGCGCGCGGAGGCGCTTGCCCTGTCCGCGCGCTTCGACCTGCGCAACGGCACGTCGTACGTCGGTGAGGACATCCGCGCGCGCATGGACCGTGCTCCCCTGGTGGAACGGCTGCCGCTGGGCGTGCGGGCGGCGAGGGGCATCCCCGCGCCCCGCAGGGCGCCCGCGGAGTCCATGGTGACCGCGGCGGCCGTGGACTCCCCGGAGCAGCGGGCCGACGCTCCTGACGTCCTGCCCGCGCTGCTCGCCGACGCGCGCCGGATGTCGGACGCGCTGCTTCCGCACGCGATGGAAGCGTGGGCGGCAGTCTGGCGGGCCGCCGAGGACGTCGAGCTCCCGGTGGCCGACCGGGCCGAGATCGTCGACCACAGGGCCATGGAGGGCGGTCCTGAGGGCATCGCGCTCTTCGAGCGGGCCGCCGAGCTGTACGCCGAGGCGGGCGACCCCGGCGAGGCCCTGGCCGCCCGCGCCCGCGCCGCGTACGCCCGCGCCCTGGACGGCGACATGGACGCCGCCCTGACGGCCGTTTCCGAGCCGTACGAGGAGGTCCTCGCCCTCTACTCCGAGGAGAGCACCGGCGTACGGCAGGCCGCCGCCGTCCTGATGGGACGCGCCCGCATCCTCATGCGGCAGGTCGAGGAGACCGGCACCGAGCAGACCGTGGCCGCCGCCGAGAACGCCGTACGGGAACTGCTGGCGCTCGTCGACGGCCATGCCGGGGACGACGTCCGGCTCGCCTCACGCTGCGCGGAGGCGCAGGCCATGCTCGGGGAGCTGGCGACGCGCACCGGGGACCTCGCGGAGGCCGCCGAGCTGTTCACCCGGTCCACGGAGGCGTTCGTCGCGGCGGGGCTGCCGTGGTTCGCGGTGGAGTACGAGGCCCGGCTGGCCGGTCTGGCCCACCATCTCGGCGACATCGCCGGCGCCGAGCGGGCGCTGCGCGGGGCCCTGGAGCACGGCGGGGCGTATCTGGAGGCGGCGGGCCAGGCCCAGCTGAACCTGCAGCTCGCCGAACTCCTCGGGGTGCGCGACGAGGTCGCCGAGGCCGCGGACCGCGCCCTGGAGGCCGCGCACTGGGCCGACGAGGCGGGCGAGGGCCCGACCCTCGGCGCCTGGGCCCGGCATCTGCTCGGCGGTTTCCTGCTGCGGCAGGGCCGGTGGGCGGAGGCGGCCGAGGTACTGGAGTCGGCGCTGCCCGACCTCAGCGCCGAGACGCACGGCGACGGAGCGGTCGTACAGACCCTGTGGTGGCTCGGTGACTGTCTGGGCGAGCTGGGTGAGCACCGGGAGTCCGCCGAACGCCGGCTGAGGGCCGCGGAGATCGCGCGGCTCTGGCCCGAGCAGCAGGACCACGCGACCCTCGCCCACCTCGCCGCCGAGTCCCTCGGCCAGGCCGGGCTGCCCGCCGAGGCCGACCAGGCCTACGAACGCGCCGGTGACCTGTGGGACTCGCTCGGCAATGTGCACGGCCTGGTGCGCGCCCTGCGCGCCCGCGCGTGGCTCGCGCTGCGCATGGACGCGGGCCTCGAGGGCGCCCGGCGGCGGATGGGGGACGCGGTCCGTGAGTGTGCGCGAGCCCTGGCCGAGGCGGAGGACCTGGAGTCCCGCGAGCAGCTCGGCGCCGAACTCGCCCACACCCACCGCCAGTTCGGCGACCTGCTGGCCCGCTCCGCAGCGGAGGACGCCGAGGACGGCGCGATCGAGGCGGCGTTCGAGGCGGCGCTGGCCCAGATGACGAAGGCGATCGCCGTGTTCTCCTCCCTCGGCGAGGAGGGCCTCCACGGCCGCACCGGCGCCGAACTGGCCGCGGGCTGGCTGGAGGCGGACCTGAGCCGCCCCTCGGAGGCGGCGGCACGCGCGCGCGGCGTCCTGACCGCGTACGAGGTCTTCGACGACTCCGACGAGGAGGTACGGTCCCGCCGGGCCGAGGCGGAACAGATGCTGCAGCTGATGGAGGAACAGGAGCCCGAGTAGCCCGGCCCGACACCAAGGCCGTGTTTCCCACCCACCCGTTTGCCGCTTCTATCAAGCACAGGCCCAGCCATCTCAGCCCGTCCGGCGTTTGAGGACGAGGCCAACCTTCAGGGCCGGCAGCGGGGTCTGGGGCGGCAGCCCCAGGGACGGGACGGGCAGGGGCGGCGGGGGCGAAACAAACCCCGCCCGCCCCCCACCTCACTCCACCCCAATAAGCAACAACGCCCCCTGCCGACCCCCCCGATAAACCACCGTGTCGACAGCCAAGTACCCCTCCCGCACCCGCCCTTCGAGATGCGCGGCGATGCTCTCAGGCGCCTCGTCGCCGAGGACGAGGGTGACCATCTCGCCGCCCGCCTGGAGCATCCGGTCGATGACGGCCTCCGCGGTGGCCGCGACATCGGACCCGATCACGGCGACGTCGCCGTCGATGAGGCCGAGAACGTCCCCGGTCTGGCAGATGCCGGCCATCGTCCACGACTGCCGTTCCGCGACGGCGAGTTCGGCGTACCGGGTCGCCCCCGCCGCGGAGGTCATCGCGACGACGTCCTCGTCGAACCGGCGTTCCGGTTCGTGCACGGCGAGCGCGGCGATGCCCTGGACCGCCGAGCGGGTCGGGATCAGGGCCACCCGGATGCCCTCCGAGCGGGCCTGTTCGGCCGCCGCGGCGGCGGTGTGGCGCAGGTCGGCGTCGTTGGGCAGCAGCACGACCTCGCGCGCGTGGGCCCGCCGTACCGCCTCGACGAGCTCCCCGCTCGCCGGCGGCTCCCCGGGCCGCGCGAGCACGGTGGTGGCGCCGGCCTCGCCGTACAGCCCGGCCAGGCCCTCCCCGGGGACGACGGCGACGACGGCCCGCTGGACCCGTTCCCGGGGCGGACGCCCCCCGCCGGTGTGCACGTCGCCGACCCCGAAGTGCGTGATCCGGATCCGGTACGGCCGCCCCGCCTCGACGCCGGCCTCCACGGCGGCGCCCGCGTCGTCGACATGGACGTGGACGTTCCACAGCCCGTCGCCCCCGACCACCACGAGCGAGTCCCCGAGCCCGTCGAGCCGCTCCCGGAGCCGCGCGACGGCCGCGTCCTCGGCCTCCAGGAGGTAGATGACCTCGAAGGCGGGCCCGCAGCCCGCGTCGGCGCACTCGTCCGGCCCATCGGGAGCCGGCGCTGTCTCAATCACCTCGGACCGAGCCGGCACACGCACGCGTGCGGCGCCCGCACCCCCCGGCGCCTCTCCCCGGAACGTCTCGACCAGCGCCCCGAGCACCGTGACCAGCCCCCGTCCGCCCGCGTCCACGACGCCCGCGCGCCCCAGGACGGCCAGCTGGCCCGGGGTGGCGGCCAACGCGGCAGAGGCACCCTCGTACGCGGCCCTGGCCACCGTCCCGCAGTCGCCGTCGGCCGCAGTCGCCGCGTCGGCGGCGGCCGAGGCGACGGTGAGGATCGTGCCCTCGACCGGGTGGGCCACGGCCTGCCGCGCCGCGTCGGCCGCGTGCCGCAGGGCCAGGCACAGGCCGGGACCGTCGACGCCGGCGCTCTCCCCGTCCGCATCGGCGGCCAGCACCTGGGCCATGCCGCGCAGCAGCTGCGCGAGGATCGTGCCGGAGTTGCCGCGGGCCCCGATCAGCGCCCCGTGGGCCATCGCCCGGGCCGCGTCGGCCAGCGTCGGAATCCCGGCGGTGCCGGCCGGTCCCGTACCGGTCCCGTGGCCGGCGAAGGCCGCCTCGACCGCCGCGCACGCCGATTCCAGCGTCAGATAGAGGTTGGTGCCGGTGTCCCCGTCGGCGACCGGGTAGACATTGATCGCGTCGATCTCCTCGCGCGCCCGCCCGAGCGCGGCCAGCGCGAGTGCGCACCAGGTGCGTACCGCGAGAGCATCGAAGAATGTCTGCGGCACCTGCGGCACCTGCGCCTCCTTGAGCTGCTGGACGTGGCACGCAGCGTAGACCCCGGGGTGGATCACGGGTGAATGGCGGGTGGCCCGGGGCCGGGCACGGGGCCCTGATCAGCCATGGTAGTTTCGTTGCACTGGCGCAGTCGTTGTATGCTGCTCCGGTTGCCCGATCGAGAAGAGCATCCAAGATGACCTTCCACGTCGGGCCTTCCTCCTGGCAACGCCACTCAGATCCTACGATCCTGATCCCGGCGTGCCGGGATCAACCCGTAAGAGCATCTGAAGTCTTTGGAGTGACCCGTGGCTGCCAACTGCGACGTCTGCGGCAAGGGGCCGGGCTTCGGCAACAGCATCTCCCACTCGCACCGCCGTACACCCCGTCGCTGGAACCCGAACATCCAGCGCGTACGTACCGTGGTCAGTGGGACGCCGAAGCGCGTGAACGCTTGCACCTCGTGCATCAAGGCCGGCAAGGTCTCGCGCTGACGATCAGCTAGCGCGCGGCCACTGCTGGTTCGCTGCTCAGAGCCGGTCCACCTCGGTGGACCGGCTTTTTGCCGTGCCCACCGTACCCGCGCAGCAGCTCTCCACCCACGCAGCCGCTACCCACGCAGCCGCCACCCGTGGTCCACCGGCCCGATCCCGCCCCCGAGCGCGAAGCCGGCCACGATCGCCCCGGTGACGTATGCCTTCGCCGCCGTCACCGCAGCCGGTACCGACTCGCCCTTCGCCAGCTGCGCCGCGATGGCCGACGCCAGGGTGCAGCCCGTGCCGTGCGTGTGCCGGTTGTCGTGGCGCGGTGCGCGCAGCCAGTGTTCCTCGGTGCCGTCCGTGAGCAGGTCCACCGCCTCGCCGGGCAGATGGCCACCCTTGATCAGCGCCCATTGCGGCCCGTACGCCAGCACGGCGTCCGCGGCCTCACGCAACTGACTTTCCGACTCGACCCGTACGCCCGTGAGCTGCGCCACCTCGTCGAGGTTCGGGGTCGCCACGGTCGCGGCCGGCAGCAGGAGCGTCCGGACGGAGTCCAGTGCGGACGCGGCCAGCAGCGGGTCACCGTGCTTGGAGACGCCCACCGGGTCGACGACCGTCGGTACGTCCGTCGTCTTGATCAACTCGGCGACCGCCTCGACCAGTTCGGCCGAGGCGAGCATCCCGGTCTTCACCGCCTGGACGCCGATGTCGTCGACGACACTGCGGTACTGGGCCCGCACGGCCTCCACCGGCAGCTCCCAGGCGCCCTGGACGCCGAGGGAGTTCTGCGCCGTGACCGCCGTGAGCACGCTCATGCCGTGCACGCCGAGCGCCAGCATCGTCTTCAGGTCGGCCTGGATTCCGGCGCCGCCGCCGGAGTCGGAGCCCGCGACCGTGAGAACCCTCGGCGGCGGGCTCACGACTCGATGTCCGCGAAGTGGTCCCAGCCGCCCTTGCTGGTCCACGGCGCCCCGTCGACCGTCACCTGGGGCAGCGCGGACGGGTTGAGGACCTCGCCGATCACCTTCCAGCGGGCGGGCAGCTTCACGTCCGGCGGGAAGGTCGCCACGATCGCGTGGTCCTCGCCGCCGGTGAGCACCCACTGCATGGCGTCGACACCGACGGCCTGCCCGATGTCGTGCATCTGGGAGGGGATGTCGATCGCGCCCGACCTGATGTCGATACGAACCTTGCTGGCCTCCGCGATGTGACCGAGGTCGGCGATCAGCCCGTCGCTCACATCGCACATGGCGGTCGCGCCGAGGCCGGCCGCCGCCGGGCCCGCGTGGTAGGGCGGTTCGGGTCTGCGGTGGGCCTCGACGAAGGCGCGCGGCGAGCGGAAACCGCGCGAGAGCACCGCGTGCCCGGCCGCCGACCAGCCCAGCCAGCCCGTCACGGCGACGACGTCACCGGGCCGCGCGCCGCCCCGGATGACCGGCTCGTGGTTGCGCAGATCGCCGAGTGCGGTGATCGAGACGACGATCGTGTCCCCCCGTACGACGTCACCGCCGACCACCGCGGCGCCCGCGACCTGGCACTCGTCCCGCAGGCCGTCCATCAGTTCGGTGGCCCAGGTGACCGGGAGTTCGGCGGGGACGACCAGGCCGAGCAGCAGCGCGGTCGGTACGGCGCCCATGGCGGCGATGTCCGCCAGGTTCTGGGCGGCCGCCTTGCGGCCCACGTCGTACGCGGTGGACCAGTCGCGGCGGAAGTGCCGCCCCTCCAGGAGGATGTCGGTGCTCGCCACGACCCTGCGGTCGGGCGCGGCGACCACAGCGGCGTCGTCGCCGGGGCCGACCCGGACCGCCGGGGTGGTGGTGAGCCGGGAGGTGAGCTCCCTGATGAGCCCGAACTCCCCCAGTTCGCCCACAGTGCCCTTCATAGTCGTACGTCCCCTTCTGATGCTGTCCCCGTTGCTGCCCTTGCCCGGTCGCGAGGCCCCGTCGGCCTCGGTACGGTCGAGGTGACCGTCAACCTGTGCTGCGTGTGCGCCCCGGCTCGGGTGCCGTGGTCGCGGGTCTCCCCGTGGCACGCGGCGACGCGATACCGTGGCGTTCCTTTTCCCCACATGATCCTCGTGGCCGCCCTGGAGGTTCCGTGGTACAGGCGTACATCCTGATTCAGACGGAGGTCGGCAAAGCGTCGACCGTCGCCGAGACGATCAGCAAGCTCCCGGGGGTGATCCAGGCCGAGGACGTGACAGGACCGTACGACGTGATTGTGCGCGCCCAGGCCGACACCGTGGACGACCTCGGCCGCCTGGTGGTCGCCAAAATCCAGCAAGTGGACGGCATCACCCGCACTCTGACCTGCCCGGTGGTGCACCTGTAGCCCCCGTCTACCCTGTGCCGGTGAACTTCTTCAGTCCCCGGCCACTCGCTCTGCCCGTGCTCGCCCTGTTGATCGTCGTCACGGGCTGCTCCTCAGCAGACGACAGCGCCGGAGTCACGGTTCCCCAGCCGGACGGGAAGACCACGAAGCTGTGCCGGAACCTGGACAGGGCGCTGCCGGCGAAGGTGGACGGCCTGGGCCGCGACGACCCCGAGCCCCGGTCCGCACTGACCGCGGGCTGGGGCAGCCCGGCGATCATACTGCGCTGCGGTGTCGTACGACCGCCCAAGATGACGGACCCCAAGGTCGCCTCGGGGAACGATCCCAAGGCTGTCGGCGGTGAGGTGAACGGGGTCCAGTGGTTGATGGAGCAGGAGGACGGAGGGTCCTCCCGCTTCACCACCGCGTCGCGGCTGGCCTATGTGGAACTGACAGTGCCCAAGGGGCGGGACACCTCGGGGGCGCTTGTCGATCTGGCTGCCGCCGTCAAGAAGGCGGTTCCTGTCGGGATCGCCGACTGAGCGCCGTTCTGGGCCTGTTCCGGCTCGGGGCGCTTCACCTCAGGCCTGTTGAGCGGCGCAGGGCCGCCTGCACCAGGCGGTCCACCAGCTCCGGGTAGCCCACTCCCGTCTCCTGCCACATCCTCGGGTACATGGAGATCGGGGTGAAGCCGGGCATCGTGTTGATCTCGTTGATGACGAACTCGCCGTCCTCGGTGAGGAAGAAGTCCGCGCGGACGAGACCCTCGCAGGACGCGGCGTCGAAGGCCTCGACCGCGAGACGGCGCACCTCGGCGGTCTGCTCCTCGGTGAGCGGAGCCGGGACGATGCCGTCGGCCGAGTCGATGTACTTGGCCTCGAAGTCGTAGAAGGCGTGCGACTGTACGGGCGGGATCTCGGCGGGTACGGAGGCACGCGGACCGTCCTCGAACTCCAGCACCCCGCACTCGATCTCGCGCCCGCGCAGCGCGGCCTCGACGATGATCTTCGGGTCGTGCCGCTGGGCCTCGGCGATCGCCTCGTCGAGGCCGCTCAGCTCGTCGACCTTGGTGATGCCGAACGACGATCCCGCGCGCGCGGGCTTCACGAACAGCGGCCAGCCGTGCTCGCCGGCGAAGTCGATGATCTTCTTGCGTGCCGCCGACTCGTCGCGCTCCCACTCGCGCGGCCGGATCACCACGTACGGGCCCACCTTGAGCCCGAACGAGGTGAACACCCGCTTCATGTACTCCTTGTCCTGGCCGACGGCCGAGGCGAGTACGCCCGCGCCGACGTAGGGGACACCGGAGAGCTCCAGCAGGCCCTGAAGCGTGCCGTCCTCGCCGTACGGGCCGTGCAGGACGGGGAAGACGACGTCCACCTCGCCGAGGGCCTTGGGCACCGATCCCGGTTCGCTGTAGACGACTTCGCGGTTGGCGGGGTCGACGGAGAGCACTACGCCGCCCTCGGCCGACTCGGCGAGCTGGGCGACGTTCGGCGCTTTGCGGTCGACGATCGCCATGCGTTCCGGTTCGTCCGCGGTGAGCGCCCAGCGGCCGTCCTGGGTGATGCCGATCGGCAGGACGTCGTACTTCGTCCGGTCGATGGCACGCAGCACGGCGCCGGCGGTGACCACGGAGATCCCGTGTTCGGAGCTGCGGCCGCCGAAGACGACCGCCACGCGCGGCTTGCGGGACGGCTGCTCGGGGCTCTGGGGGAGGTTCTCGGTGCTCATATCGGGTTGAGGGTACCCGGTGGTAGGGCGCTGAGTCAGCGCCCGCAGACCCCTGTTGCTCAGCGTCGTTCGGGCTTGGCGCTGCGCGACATCAGTTCCTTGAGGGCCACGACCGGCGGCTTGCCCTCGTGCACGATACCGACGACCGTCTCCGTGATCGGCATGTCGACGCCGTGCCTGCGCGCCAGATCCAGCACGCTCTCACAGGACTTGACGCCCTCGGCGGTCTGCCTGGTGACCGCGATGGTCTCCTCGAGGGTCATCCCCTTGCCGAGGTTGGTGCCGAAGGTGTGGTTGCGGGAGAGGGGCGAGGAACAGGTCGCCACCAGGTCGCCCAGGCCCGCGAGTCCGGCGAAGGTGAGCGGGTCGGCGCCCATCGCGATGCCGAGGCGGGCGGTCTCGGCGAGGCCGCGCGTGATGAGTGAGCCCTTGGTGTTGTCGCCGAGGCCCATGCCGTCGGCGATACCGACGGCCAGACCGATCACGTTCTTGACGGCGCCGCCCAGTTCGCAGCCGACGACGTCGGTGTTGGTGTACGGGCGGAAGTACGGGGTGTGGCAGACGGTCTGGAGGCGCTGGGCCACGGCGTCGTCCGTACACGCGACCACGGCCGCCGCCGGCATCCGGGCGGCGATCTCCTTGGCGAGGTTGGGTCCCGTGACGACCGCGATGCGGTCCTGGCCCACCTTGGCGACGTCGTCGATGACCTCGCTCATCCGCATCGCCGATCCGAGTTCGACGCCCTTCATGAGGGAGACGAGGACCGTGTCGGGGGCGAGCAGGGGCGTCCACTCGGCGAGGTTCCCGCGCAGGGTCTGCGAGGGGATGCTGAGTATCGTGAAGTCGGCGTCGCGGGCGGCCTCGGCGGGGTCCGTGGTGGCGCGGAGGTTCCCCGGGAGTTCCACGCCCGGGAAGTAGTCCGGGTTCGTCCGCGTGGAGTTGATCGCCTCGGCGAGTTCGGGGCGCCGGGCCCACAGGGTGACCTCGCAGCCCGCGTCCGCGAGCACCATGCCGAAGGCGGTCCCCCATGATCCCGCGCTGAACACCGCCGCCTTGACCGGCTCGCTCACTTGCCCTGCCCTTCTTCCTGAACTTCCCGTGCCTGCACTGCTGCCGTTTCTGCTGGTGATCCTGCTGCTGTCGCCTCTTCTACCGCCGCCTCGGCGGCCGCTGCCGCCTGCGCGTCCAGCGCGTCCTGCGCCTCTTCCGCCGCGGTGCGACGGCGCTGCTCGATCCGCTCCCGCCGAGGGTCGTACGGCGTCTTGGGCGCCTTCTCGCCGCGGATCTCCTCCAGCTGGCGGGTGACCGCGGCCATGATGACCTCCGTCGCCTCCTTCAGGAGGTCGGGGCTCATCTCCTTGTCGTAGAACCGTGTGAGGTCCACGGGCGGGCCCGCGAGGACGTGGTGGGTCTTGCGCGGAAGGAGGTTGGGCTTCTTCGCGTACGGCGGCAGCAGTTCGTTCGCGCCCCACTGGGCCACCGGGATCACCGGGCACTTGGTCTGCAGGGCCACCCGGGCGGCGCCGGTCTTGCCGGTCATGGGCCACTGGTCGGGGTCGCGGGTGATGGTGCCCTCGGGGTAGAAGACGACACACTCGCCGCGTTCCACGGCGTCGATCGCGGCCCGGAACGCGCTGAGCGCGTCGGTGGTCTCGCGGTAGACGGGGATCTGTCCGGTGCCACGCATCATGACACCGCTGAATCCCTTCTTGAAAAGCGCGCTCTTCGCCAGAAAACGCGGAACGCGGCCACTGTTGTACTGGTAGTGCCCGTAGGCGAAGGGGTCCGCGTGCGAATTGTGGTTCACCGCGGTGATAAATCCGCCCGCCGCCGGAATATTCTCCATTCCGCGCCAGTCCCGCTTGATCAGAACCACCAGCGGCGGTTTGCAGATGACCGCAGCAAGGCGGTACCAGAAGCCGATTCTGCGGCTGGGCACGCGGACACCTTCCTCTAAGGCCTGGACCAGGACCTCCGCCGGTCGGCCTGGGGGCCGCACAAGTGTCGACCCGGGCTTCCGGTCTGTCGAGAACACCGTACGCCCCGGCACCGACACCGCCCGGTGGGCTTTGATGACAGCCAGGTGACAATGGTTGCGACCGGGAGTGCGCCGGAGGAGCAGCCGGTGGACGAGGGAGGGGCGCGACGCTCGTGCAGTGGACAGTGGTCATACCCCTCAAGCCTCTGGCGCGGGCCAAGAGCAGGCTCGCGGACACCGCCCACGACGGACTCCGCCCCGCTCTCGCCCTGGCCTTCGCTCAGGACACGGTGGCGGCGGTGCTCGCCTGCCCGGCGGTCCGCGATGTGGCAGTCGTCACGAACGACGCCCTGGCCGCCCGTGAGCTGGCGGCCCTGGGTGCCGCGATCGTGCCCGACGAGCCCCTTGGCGGCCTGAACGCGGCTCTGACGCACGGAGCGGCGGCCGTACGGGCATTTCGGCCGGACAGTGCCGTGGCGGCCCTGAACGCCGATCTGCCGGCCCTGCGCCCCCTGGAGCTGGCCCGCGTCCTGGACGCCGCCGCCGCGTTTCCGCGCGCTTTCCTTGTGGACGCGGCCACCGTGGGCACAACTGTGCTGACCGCCGGCCCCGGTCAGGAATTGCTTCCGCGTTTCGGCCGGCATTCCCGCAACCGGCACCGCGACTCGGGCGCCGTGGAACTCGCGCTCACCACCGTGCGTTCCGTACGCCAGGACGTGGACACCGGCGACGACCTGCGGGCGGCGCTCGCCCTGGGGGTGGGGTCGCGGACGGCGACCGCCGTCGAGGGGCTGCTGCTCGCGGGCCAGTAGGCTGCCGCCATGCAGGCGACCGCGTACACGTACGACGCCGGGACACGCAGTGGCAGTGTGCTGCTCGACGACGGCACCCCCGTTCCCTTCGACGCGTCGGCGTTCGACGCGGGCGGGCTGAGGCTGCTGCGGCCCGGGCAGCGGGTGCGCATCGAGGTCGAGGCGCCGGAGGTCGCGGACGGGGCTGGGGGCACCCCCAGGATCACGCTCGTCACCCTGCAAACCTTCTGAAAATCTTCAGAAGACCTTCAGAAGACCTTCAGTAGACCTTCTGATCCGCGAAGGCTCCCGGACACGCCGCGGGCCGGACTCCCTCTGGAGTCCGGCCCGGCGCGTGGGTGCCCTTGCGCCCCTACTTGGTGCGGGCGGCGGTGGCCTTCTTGGCGGTGGCGGTGGTGCGGGCCGCCGACTTGCGGGCCGGGGCCTTCTTGGCGGCGGTCTTCTTCGCCGTCGCCGTCGTCTTCTTGGCCGCCGCGGTCTTCGCGGTGGTCTTCTTGGCCGTCGCCGTCGTCTTCTTCGCCGGCGCCGCCTTCTTGGCCGTCGCGGTCGTCCGCTTCGCCGTCGCCTTCTTGGCGGTGGTGGCCTTCTTCGCCGCGGCCTTCTTGACCGTTGCGGCAGCACCGCCGCCGGTCAGGCTGCCCTTGGGCGCCTTCTTGACCGCGACCTCGCCGCCGCGCGGGAGCTTCTTCGAGCCGCTCACCAGGTCCTTGAAGCCCTGGCCCGCACGGAAGCGGGGAACCGAGGTCTTCTTGACCCGAACCCGCTCACCCGTCTGCGGGTTGCGGGCGTAACGGGCCGGACGGTCGACCTTCTCGAACGAACCGAAGCCCGTGACCGAGACCCTGTCTCCGCTGACGGTCGCGCGGACGATGGCGTCCAGGACCGCGTCAACCGCCTCGGCGGCCTGCTGACGGCCACCGACCTTGTCCGCAATGGCTTCTACGAGCTGCGCCTTGTTCACGTCTTCCCCTTCGGAGACATTGCCAGAACGAAAGTGTTCAAGCTTTTTCGCACGTTAGGCAGATATATACCGCAAATCAAACACGAAACGGGCTAATCACCCTTGTGCCGCAACGAACTCGGGCTGTCACGGAGTTCCTCAGCGTTCCTCGTCAGGGAATCGACCCTCGTCGAGGTCCGCCATGAAGCGTTCCAGCCGCCTTGTCGCATCGGCGAGATCGTGCTTGGCCGCGGCCGTAATGACCAGCAGCTTCCGGGTCAGCGCCATCCGTACGCCCTCCGGGACTTGCAGTGCGCGCACTGTTGTGTGCGCTTCCTTTAGTTGGGCCGCGACCGCCATGTAGAGCTCGAGTTGGCCGTCGTGTTCCATGCACAGATTGTGCCATCTGGGGCGAGTTGTCGCCTGCGCAGGGGGCAACTGCCGCCTCAAACGGCCTTCCCTGTTCAGTTCGCGGCCGCCTTGTCAAGACCCGGCTACCCCATCAACACCCGTTCTAACGTGGGAAGTTGAGGCGGACCGGCAGGGGGCGCGAGAGGCTCCGGAGGCAGAAACAGCTGTACCCCCAATCGTGGCGATCGGGGGTACAGCCGGGGTGTTGCGGTGGCCGAAACCCTACTTGCGAAGGGCCTGGCGGGTCAGACCTGGAGCGTCCACGGCTTGTACGAGGGCCGCTTCGCCTCGTACGCCGAGATCTCGTCCTCGTTCTGCAGGGTGATGGAGATGTCGTCCAGCCCGTTCAGCAGCCGCCAACGGGCGTTCTCGTCGAGCTCAAAGGCCGCGGTGATGCCCTCGGCGCGCACCTCGCGGGCCTCGAGGTCGACCGTGATCTCGGCCTGCGGGTCGTTCTCCGTCAGCTCCTGCAGCGCGTTCACGATCTTCTGCTCCAGAACCACCGTGAGCAGGCCGTTCTTGAGCGAGTTGCCGCGGAAGATGTCGGCGAAGCGCGACGAGATCACGGTCTTGAAGCCGTAGTTCTGCAGTGCCCAGACGGCGTGCTCGCGCGAGGAGCCCGTACCGAAGTCGGGACCGGCGACCAGCACCGTCGCGCCCTTGCGCTCCGGCCGGTTGAGGACGAAGTTCTCGTCCTTGCGCCAGGCCTCGAACAGCCCGTCCTCGAACCCGTCCCGCGTGACCTTCTTGAGCCAGTGAGCAGGGATGATCTGGTCGGTGTCGACGTTGCTGCGGCGCAGCGGGACGGCCCGGCCGGTGTGCGTGGTGAATGCTTCCATGGCTGATCAGACTCCAGCGGGCGTACGGGTGTCGGCGTCGGACAGGTCGGCCGGGGAGGCCAGGTGGCCCAGTACGGCCGTCGCGGCGGCGACCTGCGGCGACACCAGGTGCGTACGGCCGCCCTTGCCCTGCCTGCCCTCGAAGTTGCGGTTGGAGGTGGACGCGGAGCGCTCACCGGGGGCCAGCTGGTCGGGGTTCATGCCCAGGCACATCGAGCAGCCCGCGTGCCGCCATTCGGCGCCGGCCTCCTTGAAGACCACGTCCAGGCCCTCGGAGACGGCCTGCAGACCGACCCGCACCGAACCGGGGACGACCAGCATCCGTACGCCGTCGGCGACTTTGCGGCCCCCGACGATCTCGGCGACGGCGCGCAGGTCCTCGATACGGCCGTTGGTGCACGAACCTACGAAGACGGTGTCCACCTTGATGGAGCGCAGCGGCTGGCCGGCCTCCAACCCCATGTATTCCAGGGCCTTTTCGGCGGCGAGGCGCTCCGAAGCGTCTTCGTACGAAGCGGGGTCGGGGACGTCCGCCGAAAGCGGCACGCCCTGGCCGGGGTTGGTGCCCCAGGTGACGAACGGCGACAGCGCGGCGCCGTCGATGACGACCTCGGCGTCGAAGACGGCGTCGTCGTCGGTGCGCAGCGTCTTCCAGTACTCCACCGCCGCGTCCCAGTCCGCGTCGGCGGGGGCGTGCGGGCGGCCCTTGAGGTACTCGAAGGTGATCTCGTCGGGGGCGATCATGCCCGCGCGGGCGCCGGCCTCGATCGACATGTTGCAGATGGTCATCCGGGCCTCCATCGAGAGCTTCTCGATGGCGGAGCCGCGGTACTCCAGGATGTAGCCCTGGCCGCCGCCCGTACCGATCTTCGCGATGATGGCGAGGATCAGGTCCTTGGCGGTGACGCCGTCGGGCAGTTCACCCTCGACCGTGATGGCCATGGTCCGGGGGCGGGCCAGCGGCAGCGTCTGGGTGGCCAGCACATGCTCGACCTGCGAGGTGCCGATGCCGAACGCCAGCGCGCCGAAGGCGCCGTGGGTGGAGGTGTGGGAGTCGCCGCAGACGACGGTGGTGCCCGGCTGGGTCAGCCCCAGCTGCGGTCCCACCACGTGGACGACACCCTGCTCGACGTCGCCCAGCGGGTGCAGCCGCACCCCGAAGTCGGCGCAGTTCTTGCGCAGCGTCTCCAGCTGGACCCGGGAGACCGGGTCGGCGATG
The DNA here is from genome assembly GCF_001280005.1 of Streptomyces sp. NRRL WC-3618. Lineage (GTDB taxonomy): Bacteria > Actinomycetota > Actinomycetes > Streptomycetales > Streptomycetaceae > Streptomyces. The sequence goes on from NZ_LGDW01000001.1 coordinate 76,308, forward strand.
GGCTTGTCGATGTCGAGGGTCGGGGTGTTGTGGTCCTCGGTCGCGATGGTGAGGTCGAGGCGCCGCACCTTACGGCCGTTCTGGCGCAGACCGTCGAAGGCCTGCGGGCTGGTCACCTCGTGCAGCAGGTGCAAGTCGATGAAGAGGAGGTCGGGCTCGCCCTCGGCGCGCCGGACGACGTGGTCGTCCCAGACCTTCTCCGCGAGTGTCCTACCCATCGCTTTCCCTCCGGCCGGCCCGTGTGGGCGCCGGCCCAACTAGATAGAGATCTTGTGGAGGCGTCCGTCCGTACCCCTCGTCCGGACTTCTGCCGCCGGGCCCGTGGTCGGCGAACCCCTGTGTCTTCCAGAGTGGCGCGTTCCACCGGAAAATGAACTTGCGTTTCACAGAGTGAGACGCGAGTATCGTTTCATGGACAACAGTAGCGGCGTCGGCGTTCTGGACAAGGCAGCCCTTGTCCTGAGCGCTCTGGAGTCCGGTCCGGCCACCCTCGCGGGTCTGGTCGCGGCGACCGGCCTCGCACGACCCACGGCACACCGCCTCGCCGTGGCCTTGGAACACCACCGCATGGTGGCGCGCGACATGCAGGGCCGTTTCATTCTCGGCCCCCGCCTGGCGGAGCTGGCGGCGGCAGCCGGCGAGGACCGCCTCCTCGCGACCGCCGGCCCGGTGCTCACGCATCTCCGCGACCTGACGGGCGAGAGCGCGCAGCTCTACCGCCGGCAGGGAGACATGCGTATCTGCGTCGCCGCGGCCGAGCGTCTCTCGGGCCTCAGGGACACGGTCCCGGTCGGCTCGACGCTCACGATGAAGGCGGGCTCGTCGGCTCAGATCCTGATGGCGTGGGAGGAGCCGGAGCGCCTGCACCGCGGCCTCCAGGGCGCCCGTTTCACAGCGACAGCGCTGTCGGGCGTACGACGCCGGGGCTGGGCCCAGTCCATCGGCGAGCGCGAACCGGGGGTCGCCTCGGTCTCCGCACCGGTCCGCGGCCCGTCGAACCGCGTGGTGGCCGCCGTCTCGGTCTCCGGCCCCATCGAGCGCCTGACCCGCCACCCCGGCCGCATGCACGCCCAGGCGGTCATCGACGCGGCGGGCCGCCTCTCGGAGGCCTTGCGCCGCACAGGCTGACCACGGTGACGGATGTCGGAGATGGGTCGGCCTCAACGCCGCGGCAGACCTTCACCGACGTCCACCCCGCCTTTCAGGCGCGGGCCTGTACCGATCAGCGGCTCCGAGGTGTCCACCGGCGCCGCCGTCGCCCCCGAGCGGCGACCAAACCGCTTCCCTGCCGGAGCGCCCCCACTTCTCCACTACGCGGACCGGTGGACTCTCATTGGGTAGCGACACTATCCGACTGCCGGTGCTTGGATCGTGGCGTCGTCCGAGGAAAGGCGCAAGGCATGCGGCTGGCGGAGTTGAGCGAGCGTAGTGGTGTGTCCACCGCGACGATCAAGTACTACCTGCGCGAAGGCCTGTTGGCACCCGGACGACAGATCAACACGACCACCGCGGAGTACGACGAGGGTCATCTGCGGCGGCTGCGGCTGGTGCGCGCACTGATCCAGGTGGGCCGTATCCCCGTCGCCACCGCCCGGGAGGTGCTCGGTCACGTCGACGACGACTCCCTGGGCCGTACGGTCCGCCTGGGCGCGGCCCTGTGGGCGCTGCCGCAGGGCACCGAGCCGGACGAGGCGGACCCGGCCGTGATCGCCGCCCGCCGGGAGGTGGACCGACTGCTGGCCGGCCTCGGCTGGGAGACCGCGCGCGAGCTGAGCCCGCTGTCCCCCGTGCACCGCTCGCTGGTGGTGGCGGTGGCCGCGCTGATCCGGCTGGGGTATCCCTGGGACGCCGAACTGATGGCGCCGTACGCGGAGTTGATGCACCAGGTGGCGAACCGGGACCTGGACTATCTGGAGACGCACGCGTCGGAGGCGGAGCGGGTCGAGACGGCGGTCGCGGCGACGGTGCTCTTCGAACCGGTGCTCACGGCACTGCACCGGCTGGCCCAGGAGGAGGAGTCGGCGCGGCGGTACGGCCTGTAGGCACGGGACCACGAAACGGCAAGTGGCCCCCCGCCGAAGCGGAGGGCCACTGTGCTCTGACGTACCCCCGACCGGATTCGAACCGGCGCTACTGCCGTGAGAGGGCAGCGTGCTAGGCCGCTACACAACGGGGGCGAGGATCTTACAGGCGGTCAAAACTACACCGCCGCAGATCCGAGCTGGTCTACCTGGACTCGAACCAAGAATGACGGTACCAGAAACCGTAGTGTTGCCAATTACACCATAGACCAAGGTGATTCAAGTAAAACGTACCCCCGACCGGATTCGAACCGGCGCTACTGCCGTGAGAGGGCAGCGTGCTAGGCCGCTACACAACGGGGGCCCTAGCGATCCTGCGTGAGAGCCAGTGGGTGCGACCCGAACTGACCCTCCGGGAAGGATCTGTACCCCCGACCGGATTCGAACCGGCGCTACTGCCGTGAGAGGGCAGCGTGCTAGGCCGCTACACAACGGGGGCTTGTGTGGAGTCTGATCTCCACGGGTGCAGATTTGAAGCAATCTGCGAGCTGGCCTACCTGGACTCGAACCAAGACTAACGGAACCAGAAACCGTCGTGCTGCCAATTACACCATAGGCCACTGGAACGCGAGCCCCTGCGGGACTCTTGCCCTAGTGTGCGCCTCCGGTTTTCCGGCCTTTCGGCCCGCTGTCCGGCGGCGCAGGAAGAACATTACCCGAAGGTGGACGGCGCTCCAAAACGGGTATCCGCGCCGAGGATCGCGGGCAGTTCGGCGAGGGAGGCGATCCGGTGCGGTCCCCCGGGGGCCCGCTCGACGACGCCGGCGCCGCCGCGGTCGATCCACACGGACAGCATTCCGGCCTCCACGGCGCCCCGCCCGTCGATCTCCGGGTGATCGCCGACGTACGCCACCTGCTCCGGAGGCAGGCCGAGGGCGTCGCAGGCGGCGTGGAAGGCCTGGGCGTCCGGCTTGTGGACGCCCAGCTCGGCCGCGCACAGGACGGCCTCGAAGCGGTCGCGTACGCCGAGGACGCGCAGCTTGCGGTCCTGCACCAGGAGGCTGGAGTTGGAGAGCACGCCGTGCCGATGGCTGGCGGCGAGGAGGTCGAGGACGGGCAGCACGTCCGGGAAGAGCGCCCAGGCGGCCTCGTAGTGCCCGATGTAGCGGTCGAACCAGGCGTCGGCCTCGGCGTCGGTCAGCTCCTCGTCCAGGAACATCCGCACCCGCTCGCGGCGCTGCCCCTGGAAGTCGGTCTCCCCGGCCGCGAACCGCGCCCACTGCCGGTCGGTGACCTCCCGCCACCGCACGAGGGCGTCCTCGACGGTCCCGTACCCGTCGAGCAGCCCCTCGGCCACGAGCTGCTCCCGCATGCCGGCGCGGTCGGCCGTCGTGTAGTCGAAGAGGGTGTCGTCAACATCCCAGACCACGGCTCGGATCGTCATGACACCGACGGTACCGCCGGACCGGCTGGGGGCTCGGGGGTCATCCCCCGATGGACGCGGCCGCGGGCTGCCACACTGGGTGCATGGGCGAGTACCGAGTCCAGTTCACCGTCGAAGCCCGTGCGGTGTACGACGGCCTGTCCGGCGAGCGTCGAGCGCAGCTGGACAGGGCGGTGCGGATACTGTCGCGTGACCCCTTCCGCAAGGCCGCGACAGCGCAACTCGGCCCCGACGAACATCTACGGAAGGCGTACGTGGCCCCCGGTGTGATGCTGGAGTACATGGTCGCGGGGGCCATCATGGTCATTGTCGTACTGGAGATCTTCGACGAGTTCGCGTACCTGATCGACGAGAACGACGCGGTGTGATCCGCACGTGAGAGGGGCGGCACCCGGGGTTTCCGGGTGCCGCCCCTCTCACGTGCGTGGGTGTTACGCGGCCAGCTTCTCCAGCGCCGCGTCGATCCTCGCGAGGGTCTTCTCCTTGCCCAGGATTTCCAGGGACTCGAAGAGCGGCAGGCCGATCGTGCGGCCGGTGACGGCCACGCGGACCGGGGCCTGGGCCTTGCCGAGCTTGAGGCCGTGAGCCTCGCCGGCGGCCAGGACGGCCTCCTTCAGGGACTCGGCGGAGGACCAGTCGGCGGCCTCCAGCTTCTCCCTCGCGGTGATCAGCAGGGCGTCGCTGCCCTCCTTCATCGCCTTCGCCCAGGACGCCTCGTCGAAGGCCGGCTCGGGCAGGAACAGGAAGTCGACGTTGTCCGTGATCTCCGAGAGGACCTTGAGGCGGGTCTGGGCGTGCGGGGCGATCGCCAGCCACTTCGACTCGTCGAAGTCCTCCGGCGCCCAGGGCGCGAAGGGGGCCCGGAGCCAGGGTGCGCAGCGCTCCGTGAAGTCCTTCACGTCCAGCAGCCGGATGTGGTCGGCGTTGATCGCCTCGCACTTCTTCAGGTCGAAGCGGGCCGGGTTGGGGTTCACGTCCGACACGTCGAAGGCGGCGACCATCTCGTCGATCGTGAAGATGTCCTGGTCGGCCGAGAGGGACCAACCGAGCAGGGAGAGGTAGTTGAGCAGGCCCTCCGGGAGGAATCCGCGGTCCCGGTAGAGGTTCAGCGACGACTCCGGGTCGCGCTTCGAGAGCTTCTTGTTGCCCTCGCCCATCACGTACGGCAGGTGCCCGAAGGCGGGTACGGCCTTCGCGACGCCCAGTTCGATCAGCGCCTTGTACAGGGCGATCTGCCTCGGCGTCGACGACAGCAGGTCCTCGCCGCGCAGGACGTGCGTGATCTCCATCAACGCGTCGTCGACCGGGTTGACCAGCGTGTACAGGGGCGCGCCGTTGGCTCGTACGATCCCGAAGTCCGGGACGTTCTCGGGCGTGAAGGTCAGTTCGCCGCGGACCAGGTCCGTGAAGGTGATCGCCTCGTCGGGCATCCGGAAGCGGACGATCGGCGTACGGCCCTCGGCGGTGTACGCCGACACCTGCTCGTCGGTCAGTTCGCGGCAGTGGCCGTCGTAGCCGGAGGGCCGGCCGGCCGCGCGGGCGGCGTCGCGGCGGGTGTCCAGCTCCTCCGTGGAGCAGTAGCAGTGGTAGGCGTGGCCGGCGGCCTGGAGCCTGGCGGCGACGTCCTTGTAGGTGTCCATGCGCTGCGACTGGCGGTACGGGGCGTGCGGGCCGCCGATCTCCGGGCCCTCGTCCCAGTCGAAGCCCAGCCAGCGCAGCGAGGACAGCAGCTGCTCGTACGACTCCTCGGAGTCGCGGGCCGCGTCGGTGTCCTCGATGCGGAAGACGAACGTGCCGCCGGTGTGGCGGGCGTACGCCCAGTTGAACAGGGCCGTACGGACCAGGCCCACGTGGGGGTTACCGGTGGGCGACGGGCAGAACCGTACTCGGACGGCGGGGGCGGGTGCGCTAGCCACGCTTGACAACCTTGTTGGTGAGAGTGCCGATGCCTTCGATGGTGACGGCGACCTCGTCGCCGACGGTGAGCGGTCCGACGCCTGCCGGGGTGCCCGTGAGGATCACGTCGCCGGGGAGCAGCGTCATGGCCTCGGTGATGTTGACGATCAGGTCCTCGATGGAGTGGATCATCTCGCTGGTGCGGCCGAGTTGGCGTTGCTCGCCGTTGACCGTGAGCTGGATCGTCAGGTCGGAGGGGTCGAGATCCGTCTCCACCCAGGGGCCGAGGGGGCAGCTGGTGTCGAAGCCCTTCGCCCGCGCCCACTGCTTCTCGCGCTTCTGGACGTCCCGCGCGGTGATGTCGTTGGCGCAGGTGTAGCCGAGGATGACGTCCTTGACGCGCTCGCGCGGGACCTCCCGGCACATCCGGCCGATGACCACGGCGAGTTCGGCCTCGTGGTGCAGTTCCTCGGTGAAGGAGGGGTACTGGATCTGGTCGCCCGAGCCGATGACCGAGGTGGACGGCTTGAAGAAGGCGAACGGGGCGTCGGGCACCTCGTTGCCGAGTTCCCTCGCGTGGTCGGCGTAGTTGCGGCCGTAGGCGACGACCTTGTTGGGAAGCACCGGCGGCAGCAGGCGGACCTTGTCGAGGGGGACCTTCGTGCCGGAGAGCTCGAAGTCGGCGAACGGGATGCCCTTGATGATGTCGAGGACTAGTTCGTCCGGCTTGTCGCCCTCGACCGCGCCGAAGGCGACGTTCCCGTCGATGGAGAATCTGGCGATGCGCACGGGATTCCTGCGCCCCTTCGCTGGTCCGGCTGGAGTCTGACGCTCCAGGCTAACGCGCCGCGGGCGGGCGCCTCACGCAACAAGCTCGCGCCACAAGGGAGGGCGCCCGTGACCTTCGTACGGCGGGAAACCGGGGTACGAGGGGCAGAGGCGCCCTTGACACACAGACATTTGTGGCTCCGCCCTGAGTAACCGGGCGGCACTCGTGCGTACTACTCCGCGAGGGAGGCCGCGACGGGGGCGTCCATGAGGATGGTGCGACGGGGGTTGGCGGTCTGCGTGGGGAGGTCTACGGAGTGCTCCGGTCGCTCGACGGGCGTCAGCTCGTCGGCGTCCTTCAGGTGCGCCAGCGTCGTGCGTCGCGGGTTTGCGATGTTGTGGAACATCGTCGTCGTCTTCACTGTTGTAGTCCTCGACCCTGTCGTGTCGGGGCGCTCGGCCGGGCGGGGAGCCGCCGTCCGCGCGCGGGTTGGTCGGATTTGCCATCTCTGTAAAGCGTCAGGCTAAACATGCGATTCCCTGGGTAAGTCACGGAGACCCCTTGAACGGTGTGTGAGTTTCCTCACGAATCACTGGGCAAAACGGTCAATTCCGACCTCTACCCCCCCTCCATGAAATGGACATTTCCCTACTGAAGCTGCCATTCCGCTCCTGATCATGGCGACCTGGACACCGCAACCACCCTTGCGACCCATGGGATTTCGCCGGGTATGTACGGAATCGCCTTCTACGCCCCGTGACTGAGTACTCACGAGGCGTCATCGTCGCCACACCGTGACCCATTGGCCTTGTTGGAGATCCGGCACTGTGCTGGAATTCCACGGACCGCCGCGGGAACGAGCCGGCGCACATGGGGCGCGAGTCAGCGCCGAGCGGCGGCACGTGAGAGGGGAACCGCGCCAGGTCACTCACGACCACACCATGGGGGGCGTTTTTCAGGGCGCCCCCTATACGCCGACACCGTCCGTCCGTTCACGCGGAAGGACGCCTGGTCCAGAGGTTGCGACGCTAGTGCAGGGACGTTTCAAGAGGGATGGCAGCGCTTCGGCGGAGCCGGAGCCACACAACGGAGCCGGTAACGGTTCCTCCCCCCAGCACGCCCAGAACCCGGGCCAGGCAGCTCTGACCGGCGACAACGGCGAGCGCTCGACGCGCCCCGGCAGCGGTGCGCCCGGAAAGAACGCCACCGGTGGGCCTTCAGCCGCCGTGCCGCCCGTGAAGCCCGCCAAGGGCTCCAACGGCCCCGGTGCGCGAATAGCGCTGCGCAACTGGCGTATCTCGACCCGCCTCGTCTCGCTGCTCGCCCTCCCCGTGGTCGCGGCGACCTCGCTCGGTGCCGTGCGCATCAGCGACAACCTGGACGACATCCAGCAGCTCGACAACATGCGGCTGCTGACCGACATCACCAAGCAGGCGACCGAGCTCTCCGCCGCGCTCCAGGAGGAGCGCGACCAGTCGGCCGGCCCCCTCGCGCACGGCGCGTCTGCCAGTGATCTCGGCGTCAAGGGCGTACGCGACAAGACCGACCGGGCCCGCGCCAACTTCATCGACGCGTCCGAGGAGATCGACACCGCCAGCAAGAACGGTTCCCTCAGCGGTGTCCGTGACAGCCTGGTGGGTCTCGTCGGTGAGCTGAGCAACCTCAGCGAGATCCGCGGCAACGCCTACGAGGACCCGAACAACTCGACCCAGACGGTCGAGTCCTACCACCGTCTCGTCACCCAGCTGCTCGACCTCTCCCAGGACATGGCCGAGGCGACCAGCAACCCCGAGATGATCACGCGGACCCGCTCCCTGGCCGCCTTCTCGTCGGCCAAGGAGTACGCGTCCATCCAGCGCGCGGTCATCGCGGCGGCGCTGCCCGAGGACCCCAAGAAGCTCGGCAGGCTCACGGAGAACGACCGGCTGTACGCCGAGTCGGCCCTGAGCAGCCAGGACTCCGACCTCGACAGCTTCAAGAGCATCTACGGCTCCGGCGCCGAGGATCTCCTCAAGCCGATCGACGACGGCAGCCCGACGATCACGGCGGCCGACCTCTACGCCAAGCGCATCCTGCAGAGCAGGGACGGCATCCAGGGGCTCCAGCGGCGCTCCTACAAGGACTGGGTCGACGACGACTCGGCGAAGATCCAGCAGATGAAGACCATCGAGCTCACGCTGCTCAACGAGATGGAGCAGAAGGCTCGCGAGCTGCGCAACGACGCCGAGCAGGAAGCGATCATCTCGGGTGCGCTGATCCTGCTCGTGCTCGGTGTCTCGCTGGTCGGCGCCTTCATCGTGGCCCGCTCCATGATCCGCTCGCTGCGCCGCCTCCAGGACACCGCGACCAAGGTCGCCCAGGACCGGCTGCCCGAGCTGGTCAAGCAGCTGTCCGAGTCCGACCCGCAGGACGTCGACACGTCCGTCGAGTCGGTCGGTGTGCACTCCCGGGACGAGATCGGCCAGGTGGCCGCGGCCTTCGACGACGTGCACCGCGAGGCCGTCCGACTGGCCGCCGAGCAGGCCCTCCTGCGAGGCAACGTCAACGCGATGTTCACCAACCTCTCGCGCCGCTCCCAGGGCCTCATCCAGCGTCAGCTGTCGCTCATCTCCGAACTGGAGTCCCGCGAGGCCGACCCGGACCAGCTGTCCTCCCTCTTCAAGCTCGACCACCTCGCGACCCGTATGCGCCGGAACGGCGAGAACCTCCTCGTCCTCGCCGGTGAGGAGCCCGGCCGTCGCTGGACCCGTCCGGTCCCGCTGGTCGACGTGCTGCGCGCCGCGGCCTCCGAGGTGGAGCAGTACGAGCGCATCGAGCTCTCCTCGGTCCCGACCACCGAGGTCGCCGGCCGAGTCGTCAACGACCTCGTGCACCTGCTCGCCGAGCTGCTGGAGAACGCCACGTCGTTCTCCTCCCCGCAGACCAAGGTCAAGGTCACCGGTCACGCGCTGCCCGACGGCCGCGTCCTGATCGAGATCCACGACACCGGTATCGGCCTCTCGCCCGAGGACCTCGCGGCGATCAACGAGCGGCTCGCCGCGCCGCCCACCGTGGACGTGTCGGTCTCCCGCCGCATGGGTCTGTTCGTGGTCGGCCGCCTCTCGCAGCGCCACGGCATCCGTATCCAGCTGCGTCCCTCCGACTCCGGTGGTACGACCGCGCTGGTCATGCTCCCCGTCGACGTCGCCCAGGGCGGCAAGAAGCCCGTTCCGGGCAAGGCCGGCCAGGGCGGTGCCCCCGTGGGCGGTCCCGCCGCCGCGCAGGCCTCCGCCGGTGTGGCCGCGGCTCGCCGGGGCGGTGGCCAGGGCGCTCCCGCCGGTGGCGGCCTCCTCGGCGCCGGCGGCGCACCGCGCGGTCAGGTCGGCTCCGGCCAGGGTGCGCGGGCCGCGCTGCCCGGCCGGGACGGGGGCGGTCGTCCGGGCGGGGCGCCGCGTGGACCGCAGGGTCCGGGCGCGCCTCAGCAGGGCGGCAGGCCGGCTCCGGCCGGTGCCGGTGCGGGCGTCTTCGGCGGTCAGGCACCGGGTGCCCCGCAGGGCCTCCAGGCCGCCGGCGGCTTCGGCGACGGTCCGGGCGGACGCCAGGGCCAGGACGCCTTCGGCAACAGCACCCCGCGTCAGGACGCCTTCGGCGGCTCGCGTGGTCCCGTACCGACTCCGCGCGCCGAGGGACAGGGCGGCGGGCGCCGTCCGCAGCTCCCGCCGCGTGGCGGTGCGCGTCCCGAGCTGCCCGGCGGCAACGCGCCGTCGCGGCCCAGCTGGAGCGACGAGAACGCGCAGCCTCCGGTGCCGCGTGCCTCGCTGGACACCCCGCGCGGTCACGAGGAGCCGGACTCCACCGCGCGGATACCGCGCATCGACGATCTCCAGAACCCGGCGGCCACCTCCGAGTTCGCCCGCCCCGACTACAACGCCCCGCGTCCTGGCGGCCCTTCGGACACCGGCCAGTTCCCGGTGCCCGGGTACAACGGCTCCGTGGACCCCAACGACCAGCAGAACAACGGGTCGTTCGTCCGCTCGGACGTCTTCGGCACCCCGCCCGCCGGGCAGCAGGGCCAGCACAGCCCGCAGCACAACGGGCAGTTCGGGCCGCCGTCGTACGACAACGGTTCGACGGGCCAGTTCCCGGCGCCGACCGGATACGACGCCGGCTCGACCGGCGAGTTCCCCGCGCCCTCCGGTTTCGACAACCGGGGCCAGGTGCCGCGCCGTCAGCAGGACCCGTCGTCCACCGGCCAGTTCGAGCGTCCGCAGCAGGGCGCGGGCCGTGGCCCCGCCGACTTCGGCGGCTCCCGGCCGCCGGTCCCGGCGCGCCCGTCGCAGCCGGAGGCACTGCCGCCGGCGAGCAGCCCCGGTGACGGACGGACCCCGCTGTACGACACCCTGGAGACCAACTGGTTCCATGGGCAGGGTCAGCAGGGTCAGCCGTCGCAAAACGGTCGGCCGCAGGCCAACGGCAGCAGCAACGGCGTCAACGGCAACGTTTCGGCGCCCGCGCAGCCGTCCTCCGCGCCCACTCCCCCGCGTCCGGTGACCGCGCCGGCCGCGACCAGCTCCTGGCGCACCTCGCCGAACGACGAGCTGGGCCGCCAGGCCGAGCGCGTCCGCCAGCCGGCCGCCGGTGGCGTCACGACTTCCGGCCTCCCGCGCCGGGTCCCGCGTGCGAACCTCGTACCGGGTACGGCTCAGCAGCAACAGCACCAAAGCGGTCCGGCGGTCTCGCGTGCGCCCGATGACGTGCGCGGCCGGCTGACCAACCTCCGTAGGGGCATCGCCCAGGGTCGGCAGGCCGGTAACGGCTCCGACCAGACGGGCAGCTTCCCCAGCCCCACTCACCAGCAGGAGCGATAGTTGAGCCAGATGAGCCAGGCGGCACAGAACCTCAACTGGTTGATAACCAACTTCGTGGACAACACCCCCGGTGTGTCCCACACCGTCGTCGTGTCCGCCGACGGTCTCCTTCTGGCGATGTCGGAGGGTTTCCCCCGGGATCGCGCCGACCAGCTCGCCGCTGTCGCCTCCGGGCTCACCTCGCTCACCGCGGGTGCCTCGCGCATCTTCGAGGGCGGCACGGTGGCCCAGACGGTCGTCGAGATGGAACGCGGGTTCCTCTTCCTCATGTCCGTCTCGGACGGCTCGTCGCTCGCAGTCCTGTCCCACCCGGACTGCGACATCGGTCTCGTCGGCTACGAGATGGCGCTTTTGGTCGACCGGGCGGGCGCTGTGCTCACCCCGGATCTGCGCGCCGAACTACAGGGCAGTCTTCTCCACTGACCGTTCCGGTTCCACCCGTCTCACCAAAACACCGTCCGGCCGCCAAATCCCCCCACCGGCCCTGTCAGACGGCACGACTGACCGACGCTGTCCCGCCCGGAGGATTCATGACCCCGCCCACCGCCTCTCATGATCCGTACGCTCATACGTACGAGGACGAGGGCGACCAGCCGCTGGTAAGGCCGTACGCCATGACCGGCGGCCGGACCCGGCCGCGCTACCAGCTCGCCATCGAGGCGCTGATCAGCACGACGGCCGACCCGGCCCAGCTGATGGGGCTCCTGCCCGAGCACCAGCGCATCTGCCACCTGTGCCGTGAGGTCAAGTCGGTGGCAGAGGTTTCCGCACTCCTCGCCATGCCTCTCGGTGTGGCCCGCATCCTCGTCGCGGACCTTGCCGAGGCCGGACTGGTCGCCATCCACCAGCCGGGCGGCGACGAGAACAATGGCGGTGCACCTGCGGTGACACTGCTCGAAAGGGTGCTCAGTGGACTTCGCAAGCTCTGACGGCGGCCGGGCCACCACCTCCGCGAAGATCGTGGTCGCGGGTGGCTTCGGCGTGGGCAAGACCACGTTCGTGGGCGCCGTCTCGGAGATCAACCCGCTGCGTACCGAGGCCGTGATGACATCGGCCTCCGCGGGTATCGACGACCTCACTCACACCGGGGACAAGACCACCACCACGGTGGCCATGGACTTCGGCCGTATCACTCTGGACCAGGACCTGATCCTGTACCTCTTCGGTACGCCGGGCCAGGACCGTTTCTGGTTCATGTGGGACGACCTGGTGCGCGGCGCGATCGGCGCCGTGGTCCTGGTCGACACCCGCCGGCTCGCGGACTGTTTCCCCGCGGTCGACTACTTCGAGAACAGCGGTCTGCCGTTCGTCATCGCCCTCAACGGCTTCGACGGGCATCAGCCGTACAATCCCGAAGAAGTGCGCGAGGCGCTCCAGATCGGGCCCGACGCCCCGATCATCACGACGGACGCCCGGCACCGCTCGGATGCGAAGAGCGCGCTGATCACTTTGGTGGAGCACGCGCTCATGGCGCGCCTGCGGTAGCCAAAAGCGCCATGCTGTACACCAGTTGTCGTAGATACACCGGATCCGGCTGTGGCCTTTGACACGGCCGGCCCCGGTGTTCATAACGTTTCGACAGAGATATCTGGTGGTATGGCCACGCGTCGCGGTCGCCCGGTCTCGCTGCGCTCACATAGGCCCCGTCATTTGACGGGGCTCGTTCTTTTTGACCGTTTTATCTGGGGCTTGCATCACTACGGATCTTCGCATTCCGACGTTTGGAAGAGCGAAGCATGACGTGCTGGAATGCCTGAACTGCCTAATAGTCAAAGACGTACTCCTGTAGAGGGTCTCTGACTTACCGGGCTCTGAGACACTGCGGCACAACGTTGGTGCCTTCCGCCGAGAGGTTGTTGGTCGAGTGAGGCGAAGCAAGAGCGGTCCCGAGCCGTCGGCACGGGGCAACTTCACCCCGCCGCCGCGAGGAGCGGCGCCCGCCGCTGTGCCCGGCTCGGAGCCGATGGCGCCACCCGCACCGAGCGGCAGCCGTTTCTCCCCGCGCAACTGGCGGGTGCCGACCAGGCTGAACGCGATCCTGCTCATACCCGTGGTGGTCGGCCTGATCATGGGCGGCTTCCAGGTGAAGAGCTCGATCGACACCTGGCAGGAAGCCGAGGACGCGGAGAAGACCGCGCGTTTCGTGCAGGCCGCCCTGGTCTACGGCGACGCCGTCTTCCAGGAGCGCGACGTCACCGCGGAGCCCCTGCTGCAGGGCAAGGGCGAGAACGACCCGACGGTCGTCAAGGCCCGCGCGGCCACCGACAAGGCCGCCGACGCCTTCGACATCGCCGCCCAGAACATCCCGGACAAGCCGAGCATCGAGCGTCGGCTCCAGCTGTTCCGCGAGGTCGAGCCCCAGCTGGCGGCGATCCGTGAGACGGCCTACACCTCCAAGCGCAAGGGCGTGGAGTCCGAGGAGAGCTACACCGCGATCTCGCACACCCTGATGGAGTTCTCCAACGAGCTGGGCCTGGGCACGGGCAACATCACCGCCTACGGCCGTACGGTCTACGCGATCTCGCTCACCAAGGCCTCCGTGTCCCTGGAGCGCGCCATCGGCGTGCACCTGCTGACCAACCCCGGCCCCGGCGAGGGCAGCTTCGCCAGCCAGCGCATCGCCCTCTCCTCGTACGCCTACCTGGAGCGGATCGCCATCGCGGAGTACATCGCGGGCGGTACCCCTCAGGACGCCAAGAAGCTTCAGGACGCGACTGTCCAGGTCGCCGCGCAGGGCAAGGCGATGGCCGAGCAGGCCGCGCAGGCCGCCGCGTCGAAGGGCGAGACGTATGTCCCGCCGCCGGCCGACCCCACCCGGATGATCACGGCGCTCGCCGCGCTCCCCTCGACCGACTCGAGCGCCCGTGCCGCCCTCGCGGCGCAGGGCATCACGCGCCAGAACTGGTGGGCGGTCAACACCCTCAAGTACAACGCGTACCTCAAGCTGGAGTCGGACCTCTCGCAGAAGGCCGTGAACGAGGCCGTCAGCATCTCCGACACCGCCAAGCGCGACGCGATCATCGTGGGTGCGGCCGTCGTGGTCGCCCTGCTCCTCGCCTTCATCCTGGCCGGCGCGGTGGCCCGCCAGATGAGCCGCTCGATGCGCCAGCTGCGCAACGCGGCCTTCGGTATCGCCGAACAGCGCCTGCCGATGCTGGTCGACCAGCTCTCGCGCACCGACCCCGGTCGCGTCGACACCCGGATCGCCGCCATCCCCATCAACACCACGGACGAGATCGGCGAGGTCGCCCGCGCCTTCGACCAGGTCCACCGCGAGGCGGTCCGGCTGGCCGCCGAGCAGGCCCTGCTGCGGGGCAACATCAACGCGATCTTCACCAACCTCTCGCGCCGCAACCAGTCCCTGATCGAGGGCCAGCTGACCCTGATCACCGACCTGGAGAACAACGAGGCCGATCCGGACCAGCTGGAGAACCTCTTCCGCCTGGACCACCTCGCGACCCGTATGCGCCGCAACGGCGAGAACCTCCTCGTCCTCGCCGGTGAGGAGCCCGGCCGCCGCTGGGACCAGCCGGTCCCGCTGGTCGACGTCCTGCGCGCCGCCTCCTCCGAGGTGGAGCAGTACGAGCGCGTCGAGCTGTCGGGCGTACCGGAGGCAGAGATCCACGGCCGCGCGGTCACCGACCTCGTGCACCTGCTCGCCGAGCTGCTGGAGAACGCCACCACGTTCTCGTCCCCGCAGACCAAGGTCCGCGTCACCGCGACCCGCCTTCCCGACGGCCGCATCATGGTCGAGATCCACGACAAGGGCATCGGCCTCACCGCCGAGGACTTCGCGGACATCAACCACAAGCTGGCCAACCCGCCGACCGTGGACGCCGCGATCTCGCAGCGCATGGGCCTTTTCGTGGTCGGCCGGCTGTCCGACCGGCACGGCATCCGCGTCCAGCTCCGCCCCTCGGGCGAGCAGGCCGGTACGACCTCGCTGGTCATGCTCCCGGACGCCATCACCCACGGTGGCGGTGGCGAGCAGCAGCTGCAGCGCGACGAGTTCACCGTGTCGCAGATCATCCCGGAGCAGCAACAGCAGCAGTACGTCGGCGAGAACTTCCAGTCCGTCCAGGGGCAGCCGATGCGTACGGCTGCCGAGCTCGGCTTCGACGACAGCCGCTACATCGAGGTCCCGGACGACATCCGCGAGCTGGACCCGGTGGGCCGCTCCCTGATGCGTGACGAGCGACGGGCGCAGCTGGAGGCCCAGGCGCACCCCGAGTCGGCCCCGCAGGAGGCCGTCGAGGCCCCCGCGTACGGCGACGACTTCACCGTCGCGCCGAACGGCCAGACGCCGGCCCTGGAGGAGCCCTTCACGGGCTACGACCAGCAGACGGCGTACGAGGAGCCGCAGCCGTCGTCGTACGAGGAGCCGTACTACAACGGGAGCAACGGCTTCCCGCAGACGGACGGCTTCCCGGCGACCGGGAGCGAGTACCCGGCGACGAACGGCGGCTACCCGTCCTCGAACGGCAACGGCGGCTACCCGGAGCCCGCGTACCAGGAGCCGGTCCAGGAAGAGCCCGCCCCGGCCCACGCCTCCGCCCCGGAGTCCTTCTCGCCCTTCGAGGAGCGGCGCCACCAGGACGACTGGCCGCAGCCGGACGGTTACCGCAACGGGCACAGTTCCGAGTACGCTCCGGAATCGGAATCGACGCAGGCCGCTGACGTGAGTGAGCGGAATCACGTAGGCTTCGAGCATCCGGGACCGGCGCCTTCCGCCGCCCACACGCTGACCGATGCAGGGCTCCCCCGCCGCGGATCCACCGCGAGCGGCACCACCAACGGCACCTCCCGGCAGCACGTGGGCCAGGAGACACCGGCATCGGCACCGGCGGAGCAGAACGGCACCGCGAACGGCAACGGGACCGGCAACGGGACCGGTCCCGACGACTGGCGTTCGGCCAACGACGAGCGCTGGCAGCAGGCCTCACAGCTCCGCAAGCCCAAGGCGGGCGGGGTGACCTCCTCCGGCCTGCCGCGTCGGGTACCGAAAGCCAACCTGATCGAGGGCGCCGCGGAAGCGACTCCCCAGGGCGGCCCGTCGGTCTCCCGCGCCCCCGAGGACATCCGGGGCAGGTTGAGCAACCTGCGCCGGGGCGTCCAACGAGGACGCACCGCAGGTAGTGAGACGAACGGCCAGGCCACCAGGAATCACCACGGTGGGCCTGACAGCACCTACAACCAGGAGCGTTAGTGTGAGCCCGATGAGCCAGGCGGCGCAGAACCTTAACTGGTTGATCACCAACTTCGTGGACAACACCCCCGGGGTGTCGCACACCGTGGTGGTCTCCGCCGACGGACTCCTTCTGGCGATGTCCGAAGGCTTTCCGCGAGACCGTGCGGACCAGCTCGCCGCTGTCGCCTCCGGTCTGACCTCTCTCACCGCGGGTGCCTCGCGCATCTTCGAGGGCGGCAGCGTGAACCAGACGGTTGTGGAGATGGAGCGGGGATTCCTGTTCATCATGTCCGTGTCCGACGGTTCCTCGCTCGCGGTGCTTGCACATCCGGAGGCCGACATCGGTCTCATTGGGTACGAGATGGCACTTCTGGTCGACCGTGCCGGTACGGTCCTCACACCCGATCTGCGTGCGGAGCTCCAAGGGAGCCTTCTCAACTAACAGTCAGACGGTGCGTTTTGGCGTTCCGGGACGGTAGGTTTCGGACGCGGCGCCACAGTGATGCGGTGCCCGGCACAGTCGGAGGAGGAGAAGAAAGTGGCAACACCCCCAGGCGGTTCACCCTCGGGCAATTGGTCGTACGGCCCTGGCCAGGGTCAGGGCCAGGGTGACCAGAACCGGTACAACTTCCCCTCCGCACCGAGCCACCGTCGGCAGCAGCCGTACGCGCCCCAGAACCCGCAGGGTCCCGGACCGTCGCCGTACGACCAGCCGCCGGCGCCGCGCATCCAGCCCGTTCAGCCGCAGCGCCGCTCCCCGGAGCCGTCGCCCGCCGGGGGGGCCAACAACCCCCTGGTACGTCCGTACGCCATGACCGGCGGCCGGACCCGCCCGCGCTACCAGCTCGCCATCGAGGCGCTGGTGCACACCACTGCGCAGCCGCATCAGATGCAGGGCCAGTTGCCCGAGCATCAGCGAATCTGCAACCTCTGCCGAGAGATCAAGTCGGTGGCCGAAATCTCGGCGTTGCTGACCATCCCTCTCGGTGTGGCCAGGATCCTCGTCGCCGACTTGGCGGAGGCAGGCCTGGTCGCCATCCATCAGCCCGGCGGCGACGAGAGCGCCGGCGGCCAGCCAGACGTGACTTTGCTCGAAAGGGTGCTCAGTGGACTTCGCAAGCTCTAGCGGAGGGCCTTCCCGCTCCACCACGTCCGCGAAAATCGTGGTGGCGGGCGGCTTCGGCGTGGGTAAGACCACGTTCGTCGGGGCCGTCTCGGAGATCAATCCGCTGCGTACCGAGGCCGTGATGACGTCCGCGTCCGCGGGCATCGACGACCTTACGCACACCGGGGACAAGACGACGACGACCGTCGCCATGGACTTCGGCCGCATCACCCTGGACCAGGACCTGATCCTGTACCTGTTCGGTACGCCGGGCCAGGACCGCTTCTGGTTCATGTGGGACGACCTGGTGCGCGGCGCGATCGGTGCGATCGTTCTCGTCGACACGAGACGCCTCGCCGACTGCTTCCCCGCGGTGGACTACTTCGAGAACTCGGGCCTTCCCTTCGTGATCGCCCTGAACGGGTTCGACGGCAACCAGCCGTACAACCCGGACGAGGTGCGGGAGGCTCTGCAGATCGGGCCCGACACTCCGATCATCACCACGGATGCCCGGCACCGTGCCGATGCGAAGAGCGCGCTCATCACTCTGGTGGAGCACGCGTTGATGGCTCGCCTGCGGTAGGTAGACGGTTTTTGCGGCTACTGGGCTGCCACGGACGGTTGTAGACCGTCTGCGGCAGCCCAGTGGCTTGTCGCGCAGTTCCCCGCGCCCCTACAAACAAAACAAAACGCCTGAAGGGGCCCCTCTCTCTGAGAGAGGGGCCCCTTCAGGCGTTTACAAAGCGTCAGTGCCAGCTGTGCGGGGCGCGGAAGCCGCCCTCGCGCTCCAGGCGGCGCCAGCCGGCCTTCGGGTGGCCGCGGTGGTGGGCCGGGGCGGCCGCCGGGGCCAATGCCGCGCGGGCCAGGAGGATGGCCGTGATGGCGGCGACTTCCTCGGGCTCGGCGTGGCCCTTCTCGACGCGAATGTCAGAGGTGCTCATAGGTCACAGTCTCCGTGAGAGAGGTTTCCGCGGGGGGACCGCGAAGGATCCGCTGGGTTACCGAGCGGGATCACTGCGGGGGGTTGCCGTGCTTTCGCGAGGGCAGGTCGGCGTGCTTGGTGTGCAGCATCGCGAGCGACCTGATGAGCACCGAGCGCGTCTCGGCCGGGTCGATGACGTCGTCGACCAGACCGCGCTCGGCGGCGTAGTAGGGGTGCATCAGCTCGGACTTGTACTCCTTGACCATCCGAGCCCTCATCGCCTCGGAGTCCTCTGCGTCCGCGATCTGGCGGCGGAAGATGACGTTGGCGGCACCTTCGGCGCCCATCACGGCGATCTCGTTCGTCGGCCAGGCGTAGGTGAGGTCGGCGCCGATGGACTGGCTGTCCATGACGATGTACGCGCCTCCGTACGCCTTGCGCAGGATCAGCGAGATCCTCGGAACGGTCGCGTTGCAGTAGGCGTACAGCAGCTTCGCGCCGTGCCGGATGATCCCGCCATGCTCCTGGTCGACGCCCGGCAGGAAGCCGGGGACATCCAGCAGCGTGACGATCGGGATGTTAAAAGCGTCGCACATCTGGACAAAGCGTGCAGCTTTTTCCGAGGCCTCGATGTCCAGGACCCCGGCGAGGCTCTGCGGCTGGTTGGCGACGATGCCGACCACCCGGCCATCGAGGCGACCGAGCGCGCAAATGATGTTGCGGGCCCAACGCTCGTGGATCTCGAGGAAGTCGCCGTCGTCGAGGATCTCCTCGATGACCTTGGCCATGTCGTAGGGCCGGTTGCCGTCGGCCGGTACGAGGTCCAGCAGGACGTCGCTGCGCCGGTCCGCGGGGTCCTCGGACTCGACGCGCGGCGGGTTCTCGCGGTTGTTCTGCGGGAGCATCGCGAGGAGGTAGCGGACCTCGGCGATGCAGGTCTCCTCGTCGTCGTACGCGAAGTGCGCCACACCGCTGGTCTCGGCGTGCACGTCGGCGCCACCGAGGCCGTTCTGGGTGATCTCCTCACCGGTGACCGCCTTGACGACGTCCGGACCGGTGATGAACATCTGCGAGGTCTCGCGGACCATGAACACGAAGTCGGTGAGCGCGGGGCTGTAGGCCGCGCCGCCCGCGCACGGGCCGAGCATCACGCTGATCTGCGGGATGACACCGGACGCCCTGGTGTTGCGCTGGAAGATGCCCCCGTACCCGGCCAGCGCCGAGACACCCTCCTGGATACGGGCGCCCGCACCGTCGTTGAGCGACACCAGCGGCGCACCGGCCGCGATGGCCATGTCCATGATCTTGTGGATCTTCGTGGCGTGAGCCTCGCCCAGCGCACCACCGAAGATCCGGAAGTCATGGGCGTACACGAAGACCGTACGGCCCTCCACCGTGCCCCAGCCGGTGATCACACCGTCCGTGAACGGCCGCTTCGCCTCCAGACCGAAGCCGGTCGCGCGGTGCCGCCGCAGCTGCTCGACCTCGTTGAAGGAGTCCGGGTCGAGGAGCAGCTCGATGCGCTCCCGGGCGGTCAGCTTGCCCTTGGCATGCTGCGCCGCGGTGGCCTTCTCGCTGGGTCCGGCCAGGGCCTGCGCACGGATCCCGTGCAGCTCGGCCACTCGCCCGCGTGCGTCGGTCGGCTCCCCCGCCGACTCGCCCGCCAACTCACCCTGCGCCTCATCCAAAACGGTCATGTAGCGACCATACGAAATCGAGCAAGAAAACCGGGCCGTCGACTCCGTACAGTCTCCGGCGCGTTTTCCTGGTACCCCTGAACAGAACAGCGTCGGGATGCGGCCGACCCGACTGTTCAGAGGCCATGCGGGTTGTAGGGGTCACACAAAGTCGCATCGGCGACACCCGCGACCTCACACACCGACCTACGACACTTGGAGTAACCGTTCGCTCACCTCATGGATACAGTTGAAAATTGAACGGAATAGGACTACGGTGGCGCTCGTTGGGCTGATTCAATATTCAACAACTTCGGCACACCCCTCCCCAAGGAGTCACACCATGAGCATCTTCGGCCGCAAGAGCACCGCCGCCGGCGACACCGCCACCACCACGTCCGTGGCCACCGCGGTCAGCCCCGAGCTCGCCGCGCTGACCGGCGACTACACGATCGACCCGTCCCACACGACGATCGGCTTCGTCGCCCGGCACGCCATGGTGACGAACGTCAAGGGCAGCTTCCAGGAGTTCGAGGGCGCCCTCCACCTCGACGGCAGCGACCCCACCAACTCGACGGCGTCCCTCGACATCAGGATGGACAGCATCGAGACGGGTTCCGCCGACCGCGACGGCCACCTGAAGAGCTCCGACTTCTTCCGGACGGACGAGTTCCCGACGATGACGTTCCGCTCCACCAAGGCGGAGTCCCTCGGCGGCGACGACTACCGCATCACCGGCGACCTGGAGATCCTCGGCACCACCAGGCCGATCTCCATCGACCTGGAGTTCAACGGCTCGGCGAAGGACCCGTTCGGCAACGAGCGCGTGGGCTTCGAGGGCAAGGCGGAGATCCTGCGCTCGCAGTGGGGCCTGACGTGGAACGCGGCACTGGAGACGGGCGGCGTGCTGGTGTCCGACAAGATCAAGCTGAACTTCGACATCTCGGCCATCAGGAACGCGTGACGCGACATGGGCGGGGCGGTCAGTCCCCGACCGGGGGGGCGGAGGGGTGCCGGTGCCCCAACTCCCGGTCAGGGACGCCCCACTTGACGCTGTACGGGCTTGACCTCGACGGGCGTCGGCGTACGGCCGTCGGCGGCCCGTCCCGCCGGGATAACCCGGTGCGAGGTCGCCGCCCGGGAGCTAGCCTCCGATCATGACCTGGCTCCCCCGCGACTTCGCCCACCCGCTGCGTGTCGACGTACCCGGTGGGTATCATCTGCGGCCGATTCGCGGGGCCGACGCGGCCCTCGACTACCCGACCGTCATGGGCTCGCGTGAGCGGCTGTGGGGCATCTTCGGGGAGGCCTGGGGGTGGCCGGCCGCCACCATCACGTACGAGGCCAACCTTGCCGATCTCGAGCGGCACGCCGCCGAGGCCGATGCCCACGAGTCCTTCAACTACGTGCTGCTCAATTCCGACGAGACCGTCGAACTCGGATGCGTCTACATCGATCCGCCCGAGAAGGCCGGCGCCGACGCCGAGGTCTCCTGGTGGGTGGCGGACAGCGCTGTGGGGAGTGCTGTGGAGCGGGCTCTCGACTCTCTCGTGCCTCAGTGGATCGCCGACGACTGGCCCTTCGCGCGGCCTCGGTTCATCGGGCGGGATCTGTCCTGGGCGGAGTGGCTGCGGCTGCCCGACGCGGGCGCATAGTCCCGGCCCTCACACACCACCACCACGGTTCGACCCGGTGGCTCGATGGGCGCGGCTGGAATTCGCCCCTTGTGGGTGCGCTCGCGGAATTCACATAATCCTTCAACGGATTTTGACCAGGCCATGCCACCCCTCGCGGGAGTTCCTTCTGCTATTTGGCATGAGCCTGACATCTCTGCGTATGTCCACCCCCCACGGAAGGCATCACGTTGAAGAAGCTCGTCACCGCGTTCAAGAGAGCCGCGGCCGCCGGCGCCGCCGCGCTCGCGATCATCAGCCTTCAGCCCCTTTCCTCGGCGCAGGCCGCCACGGCGCCCGTCGTCGGCGGCACCCGTGCCGCGCAGGGGGAGTTCCCGTTCATGGTCCGGCTCTCCATGGGCTGTGGGGGCGCGCTCTACACGCAGCAGATCGTGCTCACCGCCGCGCACTGTGTGGACGACTCGGGCGCCAACACGAGCATCACGGCCACCGCCGGTGTCGTGGACCTCCAGTCCACCTCCGGTCGTGTCCAGGTCAGGTCCACCCGGGTCCTCGTGGCCCCCGGCTACAACGGCACCGGCAAGGACTGGGCGCTGATCAAGCTCGCCCAGCCGATCAACCTGCCGACGCTGAAGATCGCCACCACCACGCAGTACGACACCGGTGACTTCACCGTCGCCGGCTGGGGTGCGACCCGTTCCGGCGGCGCTCAGCAGCGCTACATGCTCAAGGCCACGGTGCCGTTCATCAGCGACGCCACCTGCAAGGGGTACGGCGGTCTCTACAACCGCCTCGTTCCCGGCGAGGAGATCTGCGCCGGCTACGCGTCGGGCGGTGTCGACACCTGCCAGGGCGACTCCGGTGGTCCGATGTTCCGCAAGGACAACGCCGGTGCCTTCGTCCAGGTCGGCATCGTCAGCTGGGGTGACGGCTGCGCCGGCGCCAAGGCCCCCGGCGTCTACACCGAGGTCTCGCACTTCGCCTCGGCCATCGCCTCGGCGGCGTCGACTCTCTGATCCTCGTCTTCGTTCCGCTCCGTACGGCGTCCACGGGCTCGGTGCTGTTTCAGCGCCGGGTCCGTGGCTGTGTGTCGTGGGGGCTCGCGGTTCCAGGGGTTTTCGCCCCCGCCGCCCCTTCCCGTCCTCGGGGGCGCTGCCCCCGAACCCCCGCTCCTCAAACGCCGGAGGGGCTGGAATGGGCGCCGCTGGATTTGGTCGGAGGGGAGCTTGGTCAGAAACCGCCGCCGAAGTCTCCGCCGCCGTCGAAACCGCCGCCGCCGTCGAAACCGCCGCCGAAGTCACCCGGGGTGAAGTCCGCGCCCGACATGTCGCCGCCGTCGAAGCCTCCCGTGGCTCCGAAGTCGCCGTAGCCGGCGCCGTAGTCGGAGGCGTAGGACGGGGTGGCCATCATGGTGCCCAGCATGGTGCCGACGAGGAGGCCGGGGAGGATGCCGCCGCCGAAGTAGCCGCCCGCCCAGGGGCCGTACGCCGGGCCCGCGTCCCAGTAGGGGCGGGGGCCGGAGGCCGTTTCCACCTCGCGGACCGCCGGGTCGTGGCCGTCGGCCAAGCGGGCCTGGTCGGCGGCGCAGACCGGGACTTCGCGGGGGGTGCCGCCTGCCGGGGTCCAGGTCGCGTCGGTGACCGAGGGGCCGTGGCGCGGGTCGAAGAAGCAGGGGCCGCGGCGTTCGGGAAGCGGGCGGCCCTCGCGGCGCGCGGCCAGTTGCGCGAGGGAGAACCGGCCGTCCTCCAGCGCCTGCGTCACCCCGCGCACCTCTTCCGGGCGCCGAACCGCCGCCATCAGCGACTTCGCCTTCTCGTACGCGTCCAGCGACCGTTCGTAGTCCGCGCGCATCACGTCGTCGGCGCCCGCCTCGGCGGGGTGGAAGTCGAGCCGGTCGAGTTCCTCGCCGAACGCGGTGATGTCCTCGTCGACGACGACCGTGAGCTTGGCGAGCGCCGCCCGCCGCTCCTCCTCGTGCCGCCGCCGGTTGCGCCGGACCAGTGCGTACGCGCCGGCGCCGCCCGCCGCCAGCACCGCGCCGACGGTGATCAGCGCCCCGGTGTCCACTCCACCGCCGCTGCCCGAGCCGCTCCAGGTGGCGGGCGCCGTACCTCCGACATTGCCGCGCAGTGCCGCGTCGACGAAGTCGTTCAGCTGGGCCTTGGTGTCGCCCGCGCCCCGG
The DNA here is from genome assembly GCF_001280005.1 of Streptomyces sp. NRRL WC-3618. Taxonomy (GTDB): domain Bacteria; phylum Actinomycetota; class Actinomycetes; order Streptomycetales; family Streptomycetaceae; genus Streptomyces. Next base: position 99,992 of record NZ_LGDW01000001.1, read on the forward strand.
ACCGCCGTCACGAGGTTGCCGACCGCCGCGTGGCTCAGCACACTGCTGTCGGCCCGCGCGTCGAAGCGGTCGCCGAGGCGGACGGCGTACACGCCCGTGATCCCCGTCTCCGTACGCAGGTTCGTGAAGAGGTTCCGGGTCGGATAGCCGGCCGGGAGGACGGCCACGAACACGGGTTTGTCGGCGTCCTTGATCCTGGCGGCGAGCGCCTGGGCGTCGGACGGGGACAGCAGGTCGGAGGCGGCGGGGTCCACATAGACCGGGCCCGCGCGCAGTGCGTCGGCGACCGTGGAGAGGTCGGTGGACGCGTGCGCGCCGGGCGCGGACATGAGCAGGGTGAGGGCCGCGAGTGTCACGGCGAAGGGCATCAGCAGCAGACGTACGACACGACGGACCACCACGGCCTTCATATGTTCGAAGCTACCCGACGGAGGGGAGAAACGGACATCGGTCCCGGTGAGGTTCCCGCTGCTCCCGTTCCTCCTGCTCCTCTCCCCCGCTCCTCCCTCTCCTCCCCAGGTCCGCCGCCGCCCCCCGCTCAGGCTGCCCGGTACGCGGCCCTCAGTTTCTCCACGGCCGCGCCGTACCGCCCGGTCAGCAGCAGATGGTCGGCGTCGGCGAAGGGCTTGGCGGTGGCCGGCGTGATCCGTCCGCCGATCCGCTCCTGGACCAGCAGCCTCGCCCTGGTGACGAGCGCGCGTCCCGCCTTCTCGTCGTGGGCCTTCTGTGCCTCGCCGGCCTCGGCCGACAGTGCCCTCAGGGTCTTGTCCCCGCCCTCCGTGATCTTGGTCCTGGTCGTGAGTCCCCAGCCGTACGGGAACTGCGGATCGTACGTCGTGTCGCCCACGTTGATCGGCAGCTGGGCCTCGGACTTCGGCCAGGTGAGCGGGAGTTGGCCGGTGAACGCGCGCTTGCCGTAGAGCACGTCGGCGACGCCGTCGCCCTCGGTGCCCGGCAGCCAGGAGGCGACCAGGGCGTCGATGTCACCGAGCCGGTCGCCGATGAGCTGGGGGCGCCCGGCGACCACCAGCACCGCGCACCTCATCGCCGCGCACACCCGGTCGACCGCTGTCTTGTCGGCGTCGCTCAGCTCCAGGTCGTTGCCGTTGCCGACGTCTCCGCGGCCCTCGGCGTACGGGGTCTCGCCGACGACCACCACACCCACGTCGTAACCGGTGGTCGGAGCGGAGGCGTCCTTGGAGTAGGTGACGCTGCCGCCCGCGTTCCGCATGCCCGCCAGGATCGTCGTGCCCTTGGTGATGTTCCCGGAGGAGCCCTGCCAGGTGACGGTCCAGCCGCCGGACTGGTTGCCGATGTCGTCGGCGTTGGATCCTGCGACGTACACCTTCTGGGATGTGGCGAGAGGCAGCAGGCCGTTCCCGTTCTTCAGCAGGACCTGCGACTTCGCCGCCAACTGCCTTGCCACCGCCCGGTGTTCGGCCGAGCCGATGTCCGCCGCGCCGCTCGTGTCCGCGTACGGCTTCTCGAAGAGGCCGAGCTTGAACTTCTGGGTGAGGATGCGGGAGACGGCGTCGTCGATCCGCTTGGCGCTGATCCGGCCCGCGTTCACCTCGGCCATGAGGGTGGTGTGGAAGTCCTGGTAGGCGTTCGGGACCATGATCATGTCGAGGCCCGCGTTGACGGACGTACGGACGTCGGAGGCGTAGTCGCCGGGGATCTGGTCGATGGCCTGCCAGTCGCTGACCACGAAGCCGTCGAAGCCCATACGGCCCTTCAGCACGCCGTTGATCATGTCGGCGCGGGCGTGCATCTTCACCGGTCCCTGGCCGTCGCCCGCGATGTCGAGGGAGGAGTAGGACGGCATGACCGAACCCACACCCCGGTCGACGGCGTCCTGGTAGGGGGCCAGGTGGACGGCTTCCAACTGCTTCCGGGTGACCTGGGTGACGCCCTGGTCGATGGTGTACGAGCCGGTGGTGGAGGAGCCGTACGTGGTGCCGCCGTCGCCGACGAAGTGCTTGGCGGTGGCCAGGACCTTGTCGTTCCTCTTCAACTCCGTGCCGTCCGCGCGCCCTTGGAGGCCCTGGATCACCGTCTCCATCTGCTCGACGAGCGCCGGGTCCTCACCGAACGACTCGTACGTGCGCCCCCAGCGTTCGTCACGGGACACGCAGAGACAGGGCGCGAAGTCCCAGGGGACGCCGGTGGCCCGGACCTCGGCCGCCGTCACCTTTCCTGCCCCGTAGGCGAGTTGGGGGTCGCGGGCGGCCCCGATGCCGATGTTGTGCGGCATGATCGTGGCGCCGACGAGGTTGTTGTGGCCGTGCACCGCGTCCACCCCGTAGATCAGCGGGATCTGGAACCGCGTTGCCCGCGCCTGGAGTTGGAAGCCGTCGATCATCTTCGCCCAGGCCGCCGGGGTGTTGGGCGTGGGTGTCGAACCGCCGCCGGAGAGCAGCGAGCCCAGGTCGTAGGAGGCGATGTCACCGGGGGTCGCCACGACCGCGCCGCGCTCGGCCTGGGTCATCTGGCCGGCCTTCTCCGCCAGGGACATCCGGGACAGGAGGTCGGCGACGCGCCGCTGCACCGGCAACTTGCCGTTCAGATACGGGAGTCCGTGGGCGTCGATGACGATCTGCGGGGTCTGTGCCGGGGCCTTGGCGCCGGTGACCGTGAGCTTGAGGGGGATCGTCTCCGCCGGTTCCGCCGACTTGTCCTTGCGGGTGGGGACCTGGATCGTGCGGGAGGCGCCGGAGGCGGTGCCCGCCGGGAAGGTGAACTCGCCGTGGACGGGCTTGTAGTCGGCGCCGCCCGACGCCGTACCGCCGGTCGTCGTCTCGTAGGTGACCGTCACTGGGTCGGCGAGCGGGGCGGAGCCGGTCGTACCGAGCGTGACGGCGACCTTCGCCGTGCCGCCCTCCCGCACCGGGTACACGACGGAATCGGTGGTGACGGACGCGCGCAGCGATTGATCGGCCTTGCCGTACAACTCAACGCCGTCCATGGCGAATTGACCGCTGATCCCGACGGGGAGGGTGAGGCCGTAGCCCCACATCGCGGTGAGGCCGAGGATCTGGTCGATACCGCCGACGGGCTGGTAGTCCGTGCGGTACACGAAGCTGGTGAAGGGGAGCTCGATCTGCTTCCAGCCAGTGAAGTCGTCGGTGAAGGAGGTCGTCCAGAGTTCGGAGGCCTCGCCGTTGGCGCCGCCGTCCTTCAGCTCGAAGTTGACCTTCTTGCCGTTGCCGTGGCCCTCCCACCAGAAGCGGATGCCCTTGCTCGCCGACCAGTCGTGGGCGGGCTCGGCGAAGGCGAAGTCGTGGGTGAAGCCGCCGTATCCGCTGATGTCGTAGGTGCCGGTGAGCACTTTGGCGCCCTCGGGGGCGTCCGCCCGTTCGGTGAGGGCCAGTCGGGGCGGATCGTCGGCGTCGCCGCCCCAGGTGAAGATGCCTCCGGCGGGCGGGGAGGCGAAGGGGACCTCGCCCTCGAAGCGGTCCAGCGGGACGGGGGCGGGGTCGTCGGCCCCGGCCGCCGTGCCCGCGGCGGCCAGGGGCAGCAGCCCGGTCAACAAAGTGGCGCAGACGAGCAGGGCGGTTCGGCGCATGGACCTTCCCTCGGCTCTCGCAGTACTGGAGTCCTTGAGTCCCTGAGACTCCGGGGTTCTTGAGCCCCAGAGTTCTCGAGTCCACTTGAACACCTCTCGTGAACTCACGGCTTGGAACACGCCGCGAGTCAACAAGTGCCCCTGTGAGCCGTCAAGGTGCCGAACGCGCCTCCCGCCACTTGGCCCGAATACGGCCCCCTACTTCGCGGGCTCGACGCCCGCCCGCAGCAGTCCGTACGTGTAGGCGTCCGCCAGCGCCTCCCACGACGCGGCGATCACGTTGTCGGCGACGCCGACCGTCGACCACTCGCCCTTGCCGTCCGAGGTGGAGATGAGGACACGGGTCGTGGACTGCGTACCGTGCTTGCCCTCGAGGATGCGGACCTTGTAGTCGACCAGTTCCAGCTTCGCGAGCTGGGGGTAGATCTTCTCCAGGGCCACCTTCAGGGCGCGGTCGAGGGCGTTGACCGGGCCGTTGCCCTCCGCCGTCGCGACGATGCGCTCGCCCTTGGCGAAGAGCTTGACCGTGGCCTCGTTGGCGTGACTGCCGTCGGGGCGGTCCTCGACGATCGCGCGCCAGGACTCGACCTCGAAGTACGTACGGGCCCTGCCCTCGGCCTCCGCGCGCAGCAGCAGCTCGAAGGACGCGTCGGCCGCCTCGAACGTGTAGCCCTTCAGCTCTCGCTCCTTCACCCGCGCGACGACCCGGCCGACCAGTTCGCGGTCGTCGCCCAGGTCGACGCCGAGCTCCTTGCCCTTGAGCTCGATCGACGCACGGCCCGCCATGTCGGAGACCAGCATCCGCATGGTGTTGCCGACCTGCTCGGGGTCGATGTGCTGGTACAGGTCGGGGTCGACCTTGATGGCCGAGGCGTGCAGGCCCGCCTTGTGCGCGAAGGCCGAGACTCCCACGTACGGCTGATGCGTGGACGGCGTCAGGTTGACGACCTCGGCGATCGCGTGGGAGATACGGGTCATCTCGCGCAGCGCGCCCTCGGGCAGGACCTTCTTGCCGTACTTCAGCTCCAGTGCCGCCACGACGGGGAACAGGTTGGCGTTGCCGACGCGCTCGCCGTAGCCGTTCGCCGTGCACTGGACGTGGGTCGCGCCCGCGTCGACGGCGGCGAGGGTGTTGGCGACCGCGCAGCCCGTGTCGTCCTGGGCGTGGATGCCGAGGCGGGCACCGGTGTCGGCGAGGACCGTGGCGACGACCGCCTGGACCTGGGCCGGGAGCATGCCGCCGTTGGTGTCGCAGAGGATGACGACATCGGCGCCGGCCTCGGACGCGGCGCGGACGACGGCCTTGGCGTACTCGGGGTTCGCCCGGTAGCCGTCGAAGAAGTGCTCGCAGTCCACGAAGACACGGCGGCCCTCGGAGCGCAGGTGGGCGACGGTGTCGCGGACCATCTCCAGGTTCTCGTCGAGAGTCGTGCGCAGCGCCAGCTCGACGTGCCGGTCGTGGGACTTGGCGACCAGGGTGATGACGGGCGCGCCGGAGTCCAGGAGGGCCTTGACCTGCGGGTCCTCGCTCGCCTTGGCGCCGGCCCGGCGGGTGGCGCCGAAGGCCACGAGCTGGGCGTGCCGGAAGTCGATCTCCTGCTGGGCGCGGGCGAAGAACTCGGTGTCGCGTGGGTTGGCGCCCGGCCAGCCGCCCTCGATGAAGCCGACGCCGAAGTCGTCCAGGTGCCGTGCGATGGCCAGCTTGTCGGCGACGGTGAGGTTGATGCCCTCGCGCTGGGCGCCGTCGCGCAGGGTCGTGTCGAAGACGTGGAACGAGTCGTCGAGCTCGCTGGTTTCCGTCATGATCTCAAGGCTCCTGAGGATGTCGATCTCGGTCTGTACCGGAATGACCGGTTCCACCGTCCCCCTATGATCCCTCGCGCTCCTTCTCCGGCTGAAGGTGGGCCAGAAAAGCGAAAAACCCCTCGCGGGTGCGAGAGGTCTGCGCGCGGGTCGAAGACGACGATGGCCGCCCGTACCTGGTCGTACGAGGCGGTCACTGCGGACCGGCGCGCCTGCTGCCAATAATCGTGGCGAACGAGAGCACGGGGGCAGTCTGGCACAGACCGCTCCCGCGCTCACCCTCCGTCTCAGGATGCGAGCACTGGGCTGATCATCCGAGGTGCCGTACGAACGCGTCGGTGCCGTCGTTGGTGTCGCCGGCCGGGACGAGTGTCGGGTCGGACGACTGGAAGACGATGCGGCGGGCACCGTCGGCGATCCGGCCCGGCAGGACCTCGGCGGTCGCGGCGCCGCCGTGGGTGTCGGGGGTGACCAGCGTGGTGGTGCCCTTCTTCAGGTCCCGCAGGTAGACGGGGTACTCCTTGCCGTACTGGCTGCCGGGTTCCGTCACCTCCGACATGAACGTGAGATAGCGGCCGTCCGCGCTGACCGCGGCGTCCCGCGTGTAGACCTCGCCGGGGCCGCCCTGGGTGCCGTGGACGCGCCGGTTCTTGCCGGTGCGGACGTCGTGCACGAACACGTTCCAGCTGGCGTCGAGGTCATCGGCGACCAGATGGATGTCCCGGGACTCGAAGACGACCGTACGGCCGTTGCCGCTGATGGACGGGTTCAGGGACTCCTTCTCGGTCGGTGTGCCGTCGTGGGAGCGGTCGATCTGGGTGTACTTGCGGGTGGTGCGGTCGTACATCCAGACGTCGCCCCAGTCGTCGCCGCGCGGGCCGTTCATGTAGTTGTACTGGTAGACGACGCGGCGCCCGTCGTCGCTGACCGTCGGCTGGAAGGCGTTGCGCGGCTCCCAGGTCGGCTTGGGGTGGCTGATCCGCTGGGTGGTGCCGGCGACTCGGTCGCGCAGGAAAACGACGCTGCTGTTGTTCTGGGCGGTTTCCTGGAGCGTGTAGACGGCGTAACGGCCGTTGGGGCTGACGGAGACCTCGGAGGGCTGACCGGAGAAGCCGTCGGGGATCTCGATGCCGAAGCCCACCCGCCTCGCCGACCCGACCTTCTGGATCCACACGTCGGTGTCCTCGGCGGGCGCCACGTACTGGGCGTAGACGTAGCGGCCGTCGTTCAGAACCGCCACCAGGCCGCCGAACCCGGCGAAGCGGAGCTTGCCGGTGTGCCGATCGCGGACGTACATGCCGGCGTGCGACACCCGGGGGTCCAGGTCGTCGGCCGCCGAAGCGATGGCGATATGGCGGCCGTTGCGGCTGATGACAGAGGTGGACGTGGCGCCGTTGCCCGCCTTGCCCGCGGGAGAGACGCTGATCGGCTCGGTGTACGGCGCCCTGGGTGCGGCGCCCGCGACGGGTGCGGTGAGCGCCGCCGAGGCGACGACGGCGACCGCCAGAGCGGCGCGACGATGCGTGGCTCGGTACGTGGACATGATTGTTCCCCCCGTGATGGTTGTTCCCCCGTGATGGTCGTTCTCAGGGCACTGTCCGCAGGAAGACGTCCGTTACCCCGTTGGTGTCCCCTTTCACCTGATCGGGTGATGCCGACTCGAACGCGACTTCTGACATCCCCGGTGAGCGATGAGTTCGGGCGGTGGACCGGGTCTGCCCTGACATGACTCGCATCATCGCCGACATCTCGGTCTCCCTCGACGGCTTCGTCACCGGCCCCGACCCCGGCCCGGCCAACGGTCTGGGCACCGGCGGCGCGGCCCTGCACACCTGGGCGTTCTCCGACGACCCCGAGGACCGCCGGGTCCTGCGCGACGGAACCGCCCGCTCGGGTGCCGTCGTGCTCGGCCGCCGGCTCTTCGACGTGGTCGACGGGCCGGACGGCTGGGACGACACGACCGGCTACGGCGCCGGAGAGGTCGGCAAGCCCGCGTTCGTCGTCGTGACGAGCTCGACGCCGCGCTCCGTGCGGCTCGCCGGCCTCGACTGGACGTTCGTCACCACCGGTCTGGCCGACGCCGTCGCCGCCGCGCGCGAGCTGGCCGAGGCGGCGTCGTCGGCCGGCGGCAAGGACCTCGATGTGGTCCTCATGGGCGGCGGCGCCACCGTCGGCTCGGCACTCGACGCCGGGCTGGTCGACGTACTGAGCCTGCACCTCGCGCCCGTCGTCCTCGGAGCGGGGACGCCACTTTTCACCGGCCGGGCGCCACGCACGCTGGTGCAGCGGAGCGTGACGCCGACATCGACCGCGACGCACCTGACCTACGACGTCCGGTGACGATCCTCAGCGGGCGTCCCAGAACGCGCAGTGGTGGCCGAACTGCCCTGCGGGGGCCGGGACGACGTGGTCCGGTGCCAGGGTCAGTACCGCGTGCCGGGGCCAGTGCGGTGACGACGGGCCGTTCGGGTCGGCGGTGCGGGCGAAGCGGGTCCAGTAGTCGATCATGGTGTTGGCCAGCCGGTGCTGTGCGGCGGTCAGGTCGCGGGGGCGGCCTCCCAGGTCGAAGAGGTAGGACAGCTCGGTCGCGTGCGATGCGCCGAGCGGGAAGGGCGGTGTCCCCGGGGTGAGCGGCGGGGCGTCCTTGTCGGCGAACTCGTAGCGCCAGACCGGTACATGGGCGGAGAGCAGGCTGTCGGCGCGCGCCGTCGGGCAGGCGAAGTCGGCGTCGCCGATGACCGCGCCGAACACCGGGCCCCCGTCGGTGGAGTGCACCGGGTACTCGCGCACGATCGCCTGCGCCTCCCCCGGCGCGGGGAAGAAGGCGGACACGATGTCGGGCCAGGTGTCGGGGGTCACGGGATGGCCTGCCTGGACGATCCCGGCGGCCCAGCCGTTGCCCTCGTCGTGGTTGTTGCCGATGAGGACGGGGACGTGGTGGAAGCGGCCGGCGGCGATCGCCCGCGCGGGGTCGCTGGGCAGCAACGGGGTGGAGGAGGAGGGGTGTTGGTCGACGTCCTGGGCGTCGAACAGCTGGGAGACGGGCACGCGCCGCAGACAGGACAGGACGTCGCGGGCGGTTCCGCAGCCGACCTTCGCCGCGAGGTCCGCGCCCATGGCACGCGCCGTGGACAAGGGGACGGAGGACGGCGCGAACGGCAGGTCCAAGCGGCCTGTGCACGGGCCGCTCTCAATGATCGCCCGGTCGAAGAGCCCCGCCGCCGAGGGTGAGGTGAGCTGGGCGCAGACGCTGTAGCCGCCCGCCGACTCACCGGCAAGCGTCACGTTGCGCGGGTCTCCACCGAAGGCGCCGATCCCGGCGCGGACCCAGCGCAGCGCCGCCTGCTGGTCGGCGAGGCCGAAGGTGCCGGAGCCGGGCAGTCCGCTGTGCGCGAGGAAACCGAGGGCCCCGAGGCGGTAGTTGACGGTGACCACCACGACGTCGCCCCGGGTGGCGATGCGGTGGGCGTCGTACGAGCTGCCCGCTCCGGTGGTGAAGCCCCCGCCGTGCAGCCACACGATCACCGGCCGGGGGTGTGCCGGTTCCGCGTCGTCCGGCGTCGTGATGTTCAGGTGGAGACAGTCCTCGTCGGTGCTGCCGCCGGGCACCTCGCCGGCCGGCTGCGGGCAGGCGCTCGCGGGCCGGGTCGCGTCCCGTACCCCGGACCAGGGCGTCGGGCGGTGGGGCGGCGCCCAGCGCAGGCCGCCGACCGGGGGCGCCGCGTAGGGGATGCCCTCGAAGGTGCGGTAGCCGTGGCGGGCGGCGCCGCGCACGAGGCCGTCGTGGGTGCGTACCGTCGTGGCGGCGGCAGAAGGGGCGGCGGCAGGCGTGGCGGGCTCTGTCGGTGGCGGCGCGGACCAGGCCGTCGCGAGTACGGCGGTCAGGGCGCAGCCCAGGGTGGTCAGGACACGGTGCATGGTCGTCATCTCCCCGTCGGGTCGGTCAGCCGCCGCCCATGCCGCCCTGTGCGGCGATCATGGTCGTCGGCAGAGCGCGTACAGCTTTCTCCAGGCCGGGCGCGAGGTCGGCGAGACGTCCTGTGCAGGCGTCGATGCGTGCCCGGAAGGTCTTCTGGTCCTGGCGGGACACGACCGGGCGGACAGCGCCCGCGGCGGCCAGCGCCAGCAGTACGGCGTCGGCTGCGGGGATCTCCCGTACCGGGCCGTCCCCGTGCAGCGCCGTGGATACGCGCGCGCGGAGCGCGGCGGGCACGGCTCGGTCCGTCACGGTCAGTCGCCGGGTGCCGAAGCGGGTGCGGGGCGCCCGCACGGTGAGGAGCCCCGCCTCGGCGAGCCGATCCTCCACCTCCGTCAGCGTCCGCTCGCGGTGGCGGCGGATGAGGTGCTTCCAACCGTGCCCGTCGGCGGCATCGCGCAGGACGCCGTCCAGGACGGGGTTCCCGACCGGCTCCGTACCGGACACGGTGACCGTGCCGCCCGCCTCCCGCAGCCGGCCGCGTGAGGCGAGGTCGGCCAGGGCCGCGGCACGGACCAGCAGCTCCGTACGGGAACGGTCGTAGGGGCCTTCGGCCGTGTCGTCGAGGGCGAGCAGATACATGAGGCTGGGCAGGTCGTCGGTCACACCTCGACGCTATGGCCGACGGCCCCGGCCACGGATCGGCCGAGAGAACGGGCCGCCGCTGGGAACGCGGGTGGATGGCGCCCCCGGCCTCCTCCTTGAGGAGGAGACCGTGCCCGTCAGGGCCGGCGCGCCCGCACGAGGCCGTGGTCGTAGGCGGCGACGACGGCCTGGACGCGGTCCCGCAGGCCCAGTTTGCGGAGCACGGCGGTGACATGGTTCTTGACGGTGGCCTCCGACAGACCCAGCCGCCCGGCGATCTCCGCGTTCGACAGCGCCTGCCCGATCAGGGTGAGCACCTCCCTCTCCCGGCCGGAGAGGGCCTCCAGGGAGGGCGGGGGCGTCGGGTCGGGTGTGGTGCGCAGGAACCGGTCGAGTACGCGGCTCAGCACGGTCGGCGCCAGCAGCGCGTCGCCGCGCGCGGTGAGGCGGATCGCGTCGACGAGTTCGGCGGGCCGGATGTCCTTCAGCAGGAAGCCGCTCGCCCCGGCCCGCAGGGCGTCGACCACATGCGCGTCCACGTCCCAGGTGGTCAGCACGAGCACCCGGGCCCCGCTGCCCGACTCCGCGATCCGCCGGGTCGCCTCGATGCCGTCGACGACGGGCATGCGTACGTCCATCAGCACCACGTCGGGCGCCAGTTCCCGCGTCAGCCGCACCGCCTCCTGGCCGTCGGACGCCTCACCGACCACCTCGAGGTCGTCCCGGGCCTCGATGATCATGCGGAATCCCGTACGGACCAGGACCTGGTCGTCGGCCACCACCACGCGCAGTGTCACTCCGTGCCCTCCACCGGCAGCCGCGCCGCCACCTCGAACCCGCCTCCGGCGCGCGAACCGGCACGCACGCTGCCGCCCACGAGCCGTGCGCGCTCCTTCATCCCCACCAGTCCGCGCCCCTCCCCCACCATGGCCGAACGGCCCTGCGGCGCACGCCCGTTGTCCACCACCGTGACCTTCACACACTCCCCTTCGGCGGTCACGCGCACACTCACCTCGTCCGCGCCGGCCGCGTGGCGCAGCGTGTTGGTGAGGGCTTCCTGGACGATCCGGTACGCCGCCAGATCCACCGCGGCCGGCAGCCCGTCGACGGCGCCCTCACACCGCACGTGCACGGTCATCCCGGTCGCGCGCACCGTGTCGGCCAGCTCGTCCAGACGTGCGAGCGAGGGCCCCGGCTGCCGCTGCTCCCCGGCCCCGGCCCCGGCCCCGTCTTGATCCTCGTCGGGCCGGAACGCCCGCAGCAGCAGGCGCAGTTCGCCCAGGGCCGAGCGGGCGCCCGTCTCGATGGCCCGCAGTGCCTGACGGGCCTGGTCGGGCCGTTCGGTGAACACGTCGTCGGCGGCGCCCGCCTGAACGACCATCACCGACAGGGTGTGCGCCACGATGTCGTGCACCTCGCGCGCGATCCGCGCTCGCTCCTCGACCACGGCCTGGCGCGTCTCCGCCCTGATCCGTTCCCGCTGCGCCCTGCGCCACTGCCCCGTGGTCCACGCCAGGACCACAGTCAGCAGAAAGATCGCCAGGCCTGCGGGACCGCCCGCCCCGAACGCCAGCGGGGCGGGCAGGCACATCGCCGCGAGCGCCCGTACCGACACCCGGCGCGGCCTGGTGGCCGACAGCACGCACAGCGTGACCTGCGCGGCGAGCAGCGCCCCCGTGAGGGTCACCGCGGGCAGCAGCGCCCAGACCGCGAGGCCGGTCACCGCGTTCGCGGCCAGGACGGCGGCCGGGGCGCGCGCCTGCCACCGCAGGGCGCAGACCTGGGCGAGGACGAGGGCCAGGGCCACGGGCAGTCGCCACCCGTGCTCCGCGCCGACGACGAGCACCGAGGTCCCGAGGACGGCGAGCACCGCACCGGCCGACCCCCACCACAGCGCCCGCGCCGCCCGCACCGACAGCTCACCGCGGGCTTCCCCCGCGAACGCGGCACCGGGCTGTCCACTGCTGCGATCCACGCCCCGAGCCTAGGGCCTGTCGCATGACACCCGCCCGGCAGATCGGTCGGCCGGGCGGGTACGTAGACAGGCAGGTAGGCAGGTCCTAGCCCAGCTGGTGCATCCAGCCGTGCTTGTCCTGTGCCGTGCCGCGCTGGATGTCGAGGAGTGCCTCGCGCAGCCGCAGGGTGACCTCGCCCGGCTCGCCGCCGCTCTGCTGCCATTCGCCGCTGGTGCGCTTGACCGTGCCGACGGGGGTGATGACGGCCGCCGTGCCGCAGGCGAAGACCTCGGTCAGGGTGCCGTTCTCGGCGTCGCGCTGCCAGTCGTCGACGGTGATGCGGCCCTCCTCGGCGGTGTAGCCGAGGTCGCGGGCGACGGTGAGGAGGGAGTCGCGGGTGACGCCCTCCAGGATGGAGCCGGTGAGGGAGGGGGTGACGATCCGGTCCCCGTACACGAAGTACAGGTTCATCCCGCCGAGTTCCTCGATCCACTTGTGCTCGACGGCGTCGAGGTAGCAGACCTGGGCGCAGCCGTGCTGGGCGGCCTCGGCCTGGGCGAGGAGGGAGGCCGCGTAGTTGCCGCCGGTCTTGGCGTCGCCCATGCCGCCGGGGACGGCGCGGACACGGTCCTCGGAGAGCCAGATGGAGACGGGCTTGACGCCACCGGGGAAGTAGGCGCCGGCGGGGGACGCGATCACCAGGAACAGGTACTCGTTGGCCGGCTTGACGCCGAGGCCGACCTCCGTGGCGATCATGAAGGGGCGCAGGTAGAGGGACTCCTCACCGCCGTGCGCGGGCACCCAGTCGCTGTCCTGCCGGACGAGCGCGTCGATGGCCTCGATGAACGTCTCGACGGGCAGCTCGGGCATCGCGAGACGGCGCGCGGAGTGCTGGAAGCGCAGGGCGTTGCGCTCCGGGCGGAAGGTGGCGACGGAGCCGTCGGGCCGGCGGTAGGCCTTGAGTCCCTCGAAGATCTCCTGCGCGTAGTGCAGGGTCATGTTGGCCGGGTCGATCGAGAGCGGGCCGTACGGGACGAGCTGCCCGTCGTGCCAGCCGCGGCCCTCGGTCCACCGGATCGTCACCATGTGGTCGGTGAAGTGGCGGCCGAAGCCGGGGCTGGCCAGGATCGCCTCGCGCTCCGCGCCGGAAAGTGGCGAGGCCGAGGGCTTGAGCTCGATCGTGGGCGTCGTCATGAGTGGTTGTCCTTCACCGGTCTTGTGTGTGACGGGCCGCGCTCCACGCCCGTGACCGTCGGTCGGTCGGTACGAGGACGTCCGAGCATTCCCAGGTCCACGGCTCCGCGTTCGATTATCTCGCGAGCGGGGCCATGGACGAAAAGGGCGTGAATGCGACCCAGGGGATGATGGTGACACCCGGCGGGGACATAAGAGAAGCCGCCGGGTGCGGATGCGACCCGGCGGCTTCGAAACTCTTCGAGACTCTTCGAATGAGGCGCCGCGGGTCAGCCGGCTACTCGTACGGCGAGGGCGTCGCCGATCTCGTCGGTCGTACGGGTCTTGGTGCCGCGCTCCGCGAGGTCGGCGGTGACGGCGTCCTCGATGCGGACGGCCTCCGCCTCGTAGCCGAGGTGGCGCAGGAGGAGGGCGACGGACAGCACGGTGGCGCTGGGGTCGGCCTTGCCCTGGCCGGCGATGTCCGGGGCCGAGCCGTGGACGGGCTCGAACATCGAGGGGTACTCGCCGGACGGGTTGATGTTCCCGCTCGCGGCGACGCCGATGCCGCCGGAGACGGCCGCGGCGAGGTCGGTGATGATGTCGCCGAACAGGTTGTCGGTGACGATCACGTCGAAGCGCTCGGGCTGGGTGACGAGGTAGATCGTCGCCGCGTCGACGTGCATGTACTCGGTGGTGACGTCGGGGAACTCCTCGCCCACCTTGTTGAAGATGTCCGTCCACAGGTGACCGGCGTGCACGAGCACGTTGTTCTTGTGGACGAGCGCCAGCTTCTTGCGGGGGCGGCCCTGGGCGCGGGCATAGGCGTCGCGGACGACCCGCTCGATGCCGAAGGCGGTGTTCAGCGACACCTCGGTGGCGACCGCGTGCGGCGTGCCCTGGCGGATGGTGCCGCCGTTGCCGGTGTACGGGCCCTCGGTGCCCTCGCGGACGACCACGAAGTCGATCGCGGGCTGTCCGGCCAGCGGGGTCGCGACCCCGGGGAGGAGCCTCGACGGACGCAGGTTGACGTGGTGGTCGAAGGCGAAGCGGAGCTTCAGCAGGAAGCCGCGCTCGAGGACACCGGAGGGGACGCTCGGGTCACCGATCGCGCCGAGCAGGATGGCGTCGTGCTTCTTGAGGGCGTCCAGGTCGGCGTCGGTGAGGGTCTCACCGGTGGCCTGGTAGCGCCGGGCCCCGAAGTCGAACTCCTTGGTCTCCAGCTTCACATCCTGCGGAAGGACGGCGGAGAGCACCTTCAGCCCCTGGGCCACGACCTCCTGGCCGATGCCGTCACCGGGGATCACTGCGAGATTGATGCTGCGAGACATACCGGAACCGTACTCCTGGTCCCATGGGATGACACTCGCTGTCCGCGATACGGACAGCCCGCGAAACGCCTCAGGCCGCTCTTCGCCCGGTGTTCACCTGGACTTCTGGCGGACGTCGGGGATTCCTGGGAGGTTCCCACCCATGGACAGCGCTCCGGACACCCCCGACGTCGGCATCCCACCCCGGCTGGCCCGGCGGATGAGCATGGCGGAGCAGTACGAGTATCTGCACACGCGGCTCGTCCGGCGCCGCACGCTGGTGACGGCGGGCGCGCTGGCCGGCGGCGGCCTGCTCACGGGCTGTTCGTCGAGCACGGGGACGGCGAATCCCGCGACCGGCAAGGTCCCGGGTTCCGCCGTCACGCCTTTCGGCCGCCACCTCGCCTTCGGCGCCGACCCGAAGACGCAGATGCGGATCTCCTGGCAGGTCCCGTTCGCGGTGCGGAAGCCGTACGTACGCGTCGGACCGACCCCCGGGAACCTGAGCCGACGCATCGACGCCGAGCTGCGCCCGCTGCACACGCCGGGCCTGACGGGCATCCGCCTCGACCTGGACCAGTACTACGTGCACGCGGCTCTCGACGGACTGCGCCCCGGGACGACGTACTACTACGGCGTGGGCCACGAGGGCTCCGACCCGGCGACCCACGCGCACCAGCCCACCCTCGCCACGTTCCGCACGGCCCCCGCGACCGCCCCCGCGAGCTTCGTGTTCACGGCATTCGGCGACCAGGGAGTGACCCCCGACGCGCTCGCCAACGACCGGGTGCTCCTGAGCCAGAACCCCGCCTTCCACCTCCACGCGGGTGACATCTGCTACGCGGACGTCACGGGCCATGGCGAGAAGTCGGACGGCTTCGACCCGACCGCCTGGGACCTGTTCCTGAAGCAGACCGAGACGGTCGCGAAGTCGGTGCCGTGGATGGTGACGACCGGCAACCACGACATGGAGGCCTGGTACTCGCCCAACGGGTACGGCGGCCAGTCGGCCCGCTGGTCCCTCCCGGACAACGGCTTCGACGCCCGCAGCACCCCGGGCGCCTACTCGTTCACGTACGGCAACGTCGGGGTCGTGGCGCTGGACGCGAACGACGTGTCGTACGAGATTCCCGCGAATCTGGGCCACTCGGACGGCCGCCAGACGGCGTGGCTGGACCGGCGGCTCACCGAACTGCGCGCGTCGGACGCGGTCGACTTCGTCGTGGTCTTCTTCCACCACTGCACGTACTCCACGTCCAACCACGCCTCCGACGGCGGCGTACGGGACGCCTGGCTGCCGCTCTTCGACAAGCACCAGGTGGATCTGGTGATCAACGGCCACAACCATGTGTACGAGCGGACGGACGCCCTCAGGGGCGGCCGGGTGGGCCGGCGGGTACCGGTCGGCGGGTCGACGGACCCGACGCGGGACGGCACCGTGTACGTCACGGCGGGCGGCGCGGGCCAGAGCCTGTACGCCTTCCCCTACGGGGTGAAGGACAGCTTCGAGGGGAAGATCGCCGACCGGGAATCGGTGGAGAGCTACTACTGGACGAAGTCGCAGGAGCGGCACGAGGACACCGTGGAGTGGTCCCGGGTGCGCTACACCGGCTACTCGTTCCTCTCGGTGGAGGCGACGGCGGGCGTACCCGGCACGGCTCCCCGGCTCACGGTGTCGGCACTGGCGCAGAGCGGGGAGCGCATCGACCACTTCGAGGTGCGGCGCGCCTAGGCGCTAGGTGTCCTCAGTGACCTGTCTGGCCGCCGTTGTCCCGGCGGTCGAGGGCGCGCTGGAGGGCTGCGGCGGCGTTCTTGCGGTCGGACTCGCTCGTCGGGGAGACGTGGCGGACTCGGCGGCGGACGGTCGTCTCGGCCATGGGAAATCGACTCCTTCAGGGAATCCTGGAGTACGGCAGGGGGAATGCGAGACGCCGGTTGGGGCGGGGAGCCGCGGTACCGCAGGGGTTGCCTGCATGGGGCACCGGCTCACGACCGCCATTCGCTTGGTCCAGCGAGACGTTCGGCTCCTACCAAGCTAGGCGAGGACCAGGCATCTGTCTCCACAATTACTCGGACTTCCTACTATCTGAGACGGTGGATTAGCCCACACCACCCTGAGCTGACCTTTTACGAACCGCCACCACCAGGGGTGAGCAGCCGGAATCAGATGATCACCGCCGCCACCACCGCCCGGACCCTGCTCACCACTGAGGGCAAGGCAGCCTTCGACGGACTGCCCGGAGTACACGCGTCGATCCACTGAAACGAAGACACCCGCGGGCCGGGAAGCCGACAACTCCCGACCCGCGCCCACATGACGGAACGTCAGCCCATGTGCGGGTACGTGTAGTCGGTCGGGGCGACCAGCGTCTCCTTGATGGCGCGAGTCAGGGTCCAGCGCATCAGGTTCTGCGGGGCGCCCGCCTTGTCGTTGGTGCCGGACGCGCGCCCCCCGCCGAACGGCTGCTGCCCGACGACCGCGCCGGTCGACTTGTCGTTGATGTAGAAGTTGCCGGCCGCGTAGCGCAGCTTCTCCATCGTGTACGCGGCTGCCGCGCGGTCACCGGAGATGACCGAGCCGGTCAGCGCGTAGTCGGACACGCACTCCATCTGGGTCAGCATGGCGTCGTACTTCTCGTCCTCGTAGACGTACACGGCGAGGAACGGGCCGAAGTACTCGGTGGTGAAGACCGGGTTCGCCGGGTCCGTGCACTCCACGACCGTCGGGCGGACGAAATAGCCGACCGAGTCGTCGTAGGAGCCGCCCGCCACGATCGTGCACGTCGGGTCGGACTTCGCCCGGTCGATGGCGGCCTTGTTCTTGGCGAAGGCACGCTCGTCGATGACCGCGCCGACGAAGTTGCCGAGGTCGGTGACGTCACCCATGGTCAGGTTGTCGACCTCGGCGGCGAACTCCTCACGGAAGCCGTCGTTCCAGATGGAGGCCGGGATGTAGGCGCGGGAGGTCGCGCTGCACTTCTGCCCCTGGTACTCGAAGGCACCGCGCGTGAGGGCCGTCTTCAGGACCGCCCGGTCGGCGCTCGGGTGAGCGACGACGAAGTCCTTGCCGCCGGTCTCGCCGACGAGCCGCGGATACGAGCGGTACTTCTCGATGTTCGCGCCGACCGTCTTCCACAGGTACTGGAAGGTCTTCGTCGATCCGGTGAAGTGGATGCCGGCCAGATCGTGGTGCTCCAGGGCCACCTTGGAGACCTCGATGCCGTCACCGGTGACGAGGTTGATGACGCCCTTGGGCAGCCCGGCCTCCTCCAGCAACCGCATGAGGAGAACGGCGGCGTGGGTCTGCGTGGGCGACGGCTTCCACACCACCACGTTGCCCATGAGGGCGGGCGCGGTGGGCAGGTTGCCCGCGATCGCCGTGAAGTTGAAGGGGGTGATCGCGTAGACGAAGCCTTCGAGGGGGCGGTGGTCGAGACGGTTCCAGACGCCCGGCGAGTTGGCGGGGGGCTGCTCGGCGAGCAGGTCACGCGCGTACTTGACGTTGAAGCGCCAGAAGTCGACCAGTTCGCAGGGGCAGTCGATCTCCGCCTGCTGGGCGGTCTTCGACTGGCCGAGCATGGTGGAGGCGGCGAGCGTCTCACGCCAGGGGCCGGCCAGCAGCTCGGCGGCGCGCAGGATGATCGCGGCACGGTCGTCGAACGACATCGCGCGCCAGGCGGGCGCGGCGGCGAGGGCCGCGTCGATCGCGTCCTTGGCGTCCTGCTGGGTGGCGTTGGCGTAGGTGCCGAGGCGGGCCTTGTGGTGGTGCGGCTGTACGACGTCGAAGCGCTCGCCGCCGCCCATGCGCCGCTCGCCGCCGATGGTCATCGGCAGGTCGACGGGGTTCTGGGCGAGCTCCTTGAGCTTGACCTCCAGGCGGGCCCGCTCGGGCGACCCGGGGGCGTAGCCGTGCACCGGCTCGTTGACGGGGGTGGGGACCTGGGTGACGGCGTCCATGCTTGCGTAACTCCTTGAGGGGCGAGTGAGTGGGTGTTGTCGGGGGCCAAATCCCTTGATCTCAGCCCTTGATCTCAGCTATTGGTCTCAGCTATTGGTCTCAGCTATTGGTCTCAGCTCGCGGCCTTGGCGCATGGCCTTAGCTCTTGGTGAGGATCGAGCGCCCGAAGAACAGCAGGTTGGCGGGCTTCTCGGCCAGTCGCCGCATGAAGTACCCGTACCAGTCCGTCCCGTAGGCGGTATAGACACGCATCCGGTGTCCCTCGGCGGCCAGCCGCAGATGCTCGTCGCTCCTGATGCCGTACAGCATCTGGAACTCGTACTCGTCGGGCTTGCGCCTGGCGCGCCGGGCGAGTTCCTGGGCGATGGAGATGAGGCGCGGGTCGTGGGACCCGATCATCGGGTACCCCGTGCCGTCCATCAGGATCCGCAGGATGCGGACGTACGCCTTGTCGGTCTCGGACTTCTGCTGGTAGGCGACCTCGGCGGGCTCGTTGTACGCGCCCTTCACCAGTCGTACGCGGCTGCCGCTGTCGGCGAGGCGGCGGGCGTCGGCCTCGGTGCGGTACAGGTAGGCCTGGATGACGCAGCCGGTCTGCGGGAAGTCCTTCCGCAGCTCCTCGTGGATGGCGAACATCGAGTCGAGGGTGGTGTGGTCCTCGGCGTCGAGCGTGACCGTCGTACCGATCGCGGCCGCCGCCTCGACGACGGGCCGGACGTTGGCGAGGGCCAGCTCATGGCCGCCGGGGAGCGCCTGGCCGAACAGGGACAGCTTGACGGACATCTCGGCGCGCGTGCCCAGGTCGAGTTCCCCGAGCCGCTCGACCAGCTCGAGGTAGGCGTCCCGGGCGGCGGCGGCCTGTTCGGGGGTGGTGATGTCCTCGCCGACCACGTCCAGGGTGACTTCCAGGCCCCGGTCGGTGAGGTCCTGGACGATCGGCACGACGTCGTCGACCGTCTCGCCGGGGATGAAGCGGTCGACGACCGGCCTTGTCACCGGGGCGGCCGAGATCAGCCGACGCATCCGGTCGCTGCGCGAGGCGGCGAGAATCACGGGACCCAGCACGGGGCACCTCCACAAAAGGCCGGTAAACGGAGAACCACCGTGAAACCTAAGGATCCCTCCGATCGTCGGCCATCGACAGCTGTCACGCATCCGTGCCCCAGATCTCATACAGATGTCTGAAGGCGGCGCGGACATGCGCGAGAATTGCCCGCATGAGCCAGGCGAGCGGCGACCACCACGGCGACTACCAGGAACTGGTGGACGACATCTCGGAGCTGCTCGGCGCGCCCGCGACACTGGAGAACCGCGACTTCGAGCTGCTCGCCTTCGGCGCGTACGACGAGGGCGAGCTCGACCCGTCGGCGCTCGACCCCGTCCGCGCCCGCTCGATCCTGACCCGCCGCTCGACATCGGCGGTACGCGCGTGGTTCGAGGGCTTCGGCATCACCCGCGCGAACGGCCCGGTCCGCATCCCGCCCACACCGGAGGCGGGGGTGTACCGGGGACGGATCTGTCTGCCCGTACGCCATCGGAGTGTCGTGCTCGGCTACGTCTGGCTGCTGGACGACGACCCGGGGCCCTCGGCGGAGCAGTTGGCGGGCGCCATGGAGGTGACGGACCGGATCGGCGCGCTGCTCGCGGACGACGCGCAGGCGGGCGCCGACCTGACCCGCGAGTTCCGGACGGTGCTGACCGCCGAGCGCGGCTGGCAGCGGGACATGGCGGTGGCGGCGCTGCGTACGGCCCTGGGTGCGCGCGGCGAGGGCCCGCACGCGGTGGTGTGCGTGGCGCCCTGGCCGTCGGCGGATCCGGACGACGCCCCCTCGGCCCGTACGGTGCCGCACGCGACGGCCGTGTGCACGGTGCCGTGGGGCACGGCGGCCCAGAGTCTGGCGCTGCTGATCAGGCTGCGCGCGACGGACGTACCCGCCCCGGCGCTGTCGGCGGCGTCCCGGCTGCTTAAGGAGACGGAGTGCGCGGTCGCGGCCGGCGTCGGCGCACCGCGCACCGGCCTCGCCGGTCTGGGCGCCGCCTGGCAGGAGGCGTCGGCGTCGGCCCGCGCGGCCCTGGCTCAGCCGCACCTCGGCCCGGTCGCGGAGTGGGGCGCCATCGGCCCGTACCGCCTCCTCACGGCGCTCCCCCCGGACACGGCCCAGGACCCCGCCGTACGCGCCCTGCTCTCTCCCGCCCACCAGGAACTGGCCCGCACGGCGGAGGTCTACCTCGACCGCGCGGGCCAGGCGGGCCGTACGGCGGCGGAGCTGGGCATCCACCGGCAGACGCTGTACTACCGCCTGTCCCGGGTGGAGCAGCTGACGGGCCTGGATCTGGCCGACGGGGAGGACCGCCTGCTGCTGCACATGGCGCTCAAGGGTGCGCGGCTCCAGGCGTCGCGCTCTACAGCGCCGCCGCCCCGATGACGCGGCGGAACCCTTCGGTGAGCTGCTGTGCGCTCGGTGCGGTCGTCGGGTCGAAGACGTGCTGGCAGATGAGCCCGGTCATCAGGGTGTTGTAGAACTGCCCGACGGTGTCGACGTCGTCCTCCGACACGTCCTCCTCCTTCCCTCCGAGGAACAGCGGGATGAGACCGCGCCCCGCCTCACGCTGGGCCTGTGCCAAGTGGTCGCGGACTGCGGGCAGTTGGTCCCCCATGGCGACGATCTCCATGCTCAGGCGCCATAGCGATCCCGGCTGCCGCATGGTGGCGATGATGTTCGACCAGACCTCCTGGAACCGGTCGACCGAGCCGGCGTCGGTGTCGCCGGCCGTCCCCATGGCGGGGGTGAAGTCGTCGGAGAGCCCCTCCACCAGGGAGACGTACGCCTCCGCGAGGAGCTTGTCCTTCGAGCCGTAGTGGTAGCCGATCGACGCCAGGTTGGTCCCCGACTCCTTGACGATGTCGCGCGCCGTCGTGCGCACGAAGCCCTTCTCCAGCAGGCAGCGCTTGGCGCCTTCGAGCAGATCCTCACGATGTCCCATGCGTCCACCCTACCCGCGATCCATACGATCGTCCTAGACAAACGAATTATACGAGCGTCCTAGACAGCCGTTTAAAACAGCCGTACATTTCTCGGCATGACGAACTCGACGACACCGACGAGCACGACCCCTTCCCCCGGCCCCCGTGCCGGCCGCCGCGAATGGACGGCGTTCGGTGTGCTGATGCTGCCGCTGCTGCTGGTCTCGATGGACGTCTCCGTCCTCTACTTCGCGGTCCCCGCGATCAGCGCCGACCTGGCACCGACCGGCACCCAGCAGCTGTGGATCTTCGACATCTACGCCTTCGTCCTGGCCGGCCTGCTGATGACGATGGGCTCGCTCGGCGACCGCATCGGCCGCCGCAAGCTCCTCCTCATCGGCGCCGCCGCCTTCGGCGCGGGCTCGCTGCTCGCCGCCTACGCGAACAGCGCCGAGACCCTGATCGCGGCCCGCGCGGTCCTCGGTATCGGCGGCGCGACCCTGATGCCGTCGACGATGGCCCTGATCCGCACGATGTTCAGCGACCCCGGCCAGCGCGCCAAGGCGCTCGGCCTGTGGTCGGGCGTGATGACCGGCGGTGTCGCCCTCGGCTCGGTGATGAGCGGACTGCTCGTCCAGTACTTCTGGTGGGGCTCGGTCTTCCTGGTCAACCTGCCCGCGATGGGGCTGCTGCTGGTCCTCGGCCCGATCCTGCTCACGGAGTCGAAGAACCCGAACCCCGGTCGCTTCGACCTCCTCAGCGTCCCCCTGTCGATGGCGGCCGTGCTCCCCGTGGTCTACGGCCTGAAGGAGATCCCGTCGGAGGGCTGGCACACGGAATACGTTCTCTCGCTCACCGTCGGCCTGTTCTTCGCGTACCTCTTCGTCCAGCGCCAGCGCACGACGGCCTCGCCCCTCATCTCCCCCGCGCTGTTCCGGGGGCGCGGCTTCGGCCCGGCCGTCTTCCTGAACCTCCTCTCGGCGTTCGCGATGATGGGCTCGGCGTACTTCACCACGCAGTACCTCCAGTCGGTGCTGGGCAGGAGCTCCCTTGAGGCCGCGCTGTGGAGCCTGCTGCCCGCGGTCCTGGTCGGCGCCGCCGCACCGGCGTCGGCCGCCCTGGTCCAGCGGGGCGTCGACCGCGCCCACGTCGTCGCCGGCGGCTTCGCCGGCGCGGCCTGCGGATACGGGCTGCTGGCCCTGGTCGGCACGGACTCCCTGTGGCTGGTGCTGATCGGGGCGGGCGTCCTCGCGGCCGGCATCGTCACCGTGATGTCCCAGATGATGGACCTGGGCCTGAGCACCGCCCCCCTCGACAAGGCGGGCGCCGCCTCCTCCCTGCTGGAGACGGGCGCGGAGTTCGGCGGCGCGCTGGGCATGGCCGTACTGGGCTCGATCGGTACGGCGGTCTACCGCCACGGCATCCCGGCCGCGGCACCCGCCCCGGCCCACGAAACCCTGGGTGGCGCCCTGGCAGTGGCCCAGCAACTCCCGGCGCGCACGGGAGACGCGCTGATCGCCACGGCAAGGGAGGCGTACACCCACGGGATGCAGGCGGCGGCCGTCGCGGGCGTGGTGGTGTCACTGGGAGCGGCACTACTGGCGGCGCGGGCACTGCGGGGGGTGACGGTGCGGGAAGCGGTGAGTGAGTGAGGGGAACGGAAAACGCCGGTCGGGCTGAGAAACTCAGCCCGACCGGCGTTTGCGCGTGCTCCTGGCCGACGGCCACTCCCAGCCCGTCCGGCACTTACGCGGCTCCGGTCCAGGCAATCCCAGCCCGTCCGGGGGTCCCCCCTCTGGGGGAGTTTGAGGACGAGGCCCCTTCAGGGCCGAAGCGGGGGCCTGGGGGCGGCAGCCCCCAGACGACGGTCACCTCAGACCAGGTTGACCGATCGAGCAGACGTCGCGCCGATCTCCTCGGCAACCTCGTTCAGCACACCCACGGCCACCGTGTCATCGACGGTCAGCACGGCCAGCGCCTCGCCCCCCGCCACCGACCGCGAAACCTGCATCCCGGCGATGTTGATCCCGGCCTCACCGAAGATCCGCCCCACCGTGCCGACGACGCCCGGCCGGTCCGCGTACCGGTACACGACCATGTGGTCGGCGAGCGCGAGGTCGACATCGTACTCACCGACGGCGACGATCTTCTGGTGGTTCTTGGGACCGGCGAGCGTGCCGGAGACCGACACCTCCTCGCCGTTGCTGAGCGTGCCGCGCACGGTCACGACGTTGCGGTGGTCGGCCGACTCCGAGCTGGTCGTCAGCCGCACCTCGACGCCGCGCTCCTGCGCGAACAGCGGGGCGTTGACGTAACTGACGGTCTCGTCGACGACGTCCTCGAACACGCCCTTCAGCGCGGAGAGCTCGAGCACCTTCACGTCGTGCTGGGTGATCTCGCCGTACACCTCGACGTCGAGACGGACCGCGACCTCACCCGCGAGCGCGGTGAAGATACGGCCGAGCTTCTCGGCGAGCGGCAGACCCGGCTTGACGTCCTCGGCGATGACGCCGCCCTGGACGTTCACCGCGTCCGGGACCAGCTCACCGGCGAGCGCGAGACGCACCGAGCGGGCGACGGAGATACCGGCCTTCTCCTGCGCCTCGTCGGTGGACGCGCCGAGGTGCGGGGTGCAGACGACCTCGTCGAGCTCGAACAGCGGGGAGTCCGTGCAGGGCTCCTTCGCGTACACGTCGAGACCGGCGCCGGCGACGCGGCCCTCCTTGAGCGCCGAGTACAGCGCCTCCTCGTCGACGATCCCACCGCGCGCGGCGTTCACGATCCGCACCGACGGCTTGACCTTGTGCAGCGCCTCGTGACCGATGAGACCGACCGTCTCGGGGGTCTTGGGCAGGTGCACGGTGATGAAGTCGGAGACTTCCAGCAGCTCGTCGAGGGTGAGGACCTTGACACCCATCTGCGCGGCCCGGGCAGGCTGGATGTAGGGGTCGTAGGCGACGACCTTCATGCCGAACGCCGACATGCGCTGGGCGACCAGCGCGCCGATGCGTCCGAGGCCGACGACACCGAGGGTCTTCTCGGCCAGCTCGACGCCGGTGTACTTCGAACGCTTCCACTCGCCGTTCTTCAGCGCGGAGTTGGCCTGCGGGATGTGGCGCGCGGTGGCCAGCAGCAGACCGCAGGCGAGCTCGGCGGCGGTGACGATGTTCGAGGTGGGCGCGTTGACGACCATCACGCCGGCCTTGGTGGCGGCGGAGACGTCCACGTTGTCCAGGCCGACACCGGCTCGCGCGACGACCTTCAGCTTGCGGGCGGCGGCGACCGCCTCGGCGTCGACCTTGGTGGCCGAGCGGATCAGGATGGCGTCGACGTCGGCGATGGCGGGGAGCAGTTCGGCTCGGTCCGCTCCGTTGCAGTGCCGGATCTCGAAGTCCGGGCCGAGCGCGTCGACAGTCGCGGGCGACAGCTCTTCAGCGATGAGTACGACAGGTTTCGAGCTCACGTGTGTCCTCACTCAGTCCTATGCGGACGGCCGTCCCGACGGCCGCAGGCGGTGGAGGGGCTACCGCGTTGGAGACGCACGACGCTGTGGGCCTGACGCGTATGTAGTACGGCAGTGTAGTGGCGCGGCGAAGGCGTCCGGCGCCCCTGCGGAAGGATCACTCATCCGTGGGCGGCCTACGCGGACAAGGCCTTACCCAGGGTTCGGAAACGAGGCCGCGGCATGCGCCGCGGCCCCCGCCCCTCAGGGCTTACGCCTCGTCGTCGACCCAGGACATGAGCTTGCGGAGCTCCTTGCCCGTGGTCTCCAGGAGGCTCTTCTCGTCCTGCGACTTGTACTCGTTGTACTTCTTCAGACCGCCGTGGTACTCGGCCATCCACTCGCGCGCGAAGGTGCCGTCCTGGATCTCGGCGAGGACCTTCTTCATCTCGGCCTTGGTGGCGTCCGTGATGATCCGCGGGCCGGTGACGTAGTCGCCCCACTCGGCGGTCTCGGAGACCGACCAGCGCATCTTCTCCAGGCCGCCCTCGTACATGAGGTCGACGATCAGCTTGAGCTCGTGCAGGCACTCGAAGTACGCGATCTCCGGCTGGTAGCCGGCCTCGGTCAGCGTCTCGAAACCGGCCTTGACCAGCGCGGCGGTACCACCGCAGAGGACGGCCTGCTCACCGAACAGGTCGGTCTCGGTCTCCTCGGTGAACGTCGTCTTGATGACGCCGGCACGGGTGCCGCCGATGCCCTTGGCGTACGACAGGGCCAGCGCGAAGGCGCCGCCGGTCGCGTCCTGCTCGACGGCCGCGATACACGGAACGCCGCGGCCCTCCTCGTACTGGCGGCGCACGAGGTGGCCCGGGCCCTTGGGGGCGACCATGCAGACGTCGATGCCGGCCGGGGGCTTGATGAAGTCGAAGCGGATGTTCAGGCCGTGGCCGAAGAACAGCGCGTCGCCCTCGCTGAGGTTGTCCTTGATGGACTCCTCGTAGACCTGGGCCTGGATCGGGTCCGGGACGAGGATCATGATGACGTCGGCCTCGGCGGCGGCCTCGGCGGGCGTCACCACGCGCAGGCCCTGCTCCTCGGCCTTCGCCTTCGACTTGGAGCCCTCGTGCAGACCGACACGGACGTCGACACCCGAGTCACGGAGCGACAGCGCGTGGGCGTGGCCCTGGCTGCCGTAACCGATGACCGCGACCTTGCGGCCCTGGATGATGGACAGGTCGGCGTCGGCGTCGTAGAACAGCTCGGCCACTTTGGGTTCTCTCCTTGAGTACAGGTGTTGCGTCCCACCGTATGACGGCGGGCGGGAGTGAGGTTTCGGGGTCTCGGTATACGGGCGGCCGGTGTCACCCGACCGCCCTCATCCGCGGTTACGCCGACCGGTCGAGGGCCCGCAGCGACCGGTCGGTGATCGAGCGCGCGCCGCGCCCGATCGCGATCGTGCCGGACTGCACCAGTTCCTTGATGCCGTACGGCTCCAGCATCTTGAGCATGGCGGACAGCTTGTCGCTGCTGCCGGTGGCCTCGATGGTGACGGCCTCCGGGGAGACGTCGACCGTCTTGGCGCGGAAGAGCTGGACGATCTCGACGATCTGGGAGCGCGTCTCGTTGTCCGCGCGCACCTTCACCAGAACGAGTTCACGCTGAACGGCCGAGCCGGATTCCAGTTCGACGATCTTCAGCACGTTGACGAGCTTGTTGAGCTGCTTGGTCACCTGTTCGAGGGGAAGTGCCTCGATCACGTTGACCACGATGGTGATGCGGGAGATCTCGGGGTGCTCGGTGACGCCGACGGCGAGCGAGTCGATGTTGAAGCCGCGCCGGGAGAACAGGGCGGTGATCCGGGCGAGGACACCTGGCTTGTTCTCGACGAGGACGGAGAGGGTGTGCTTGGACATGTCTTGGGGATCTTCCTCGCTCAGTCGTCTTCGTTGTCGCCGAAGTCGGGGCGGACGTCCCGGGCGGCCATGATCTCGTCGTTGGAGGTGCCGGCGGCGACCATCGGCCACACCATGGCGTCCTCGTGGACGATGAAGTCGATCACCACGGGGCGGTCGTTGACCGAGTTCGCCTCCTCGATGACCTTGTCGAGGTCTTCCGGGGACTCGCAGCGGATCGCGTAGCAGCCCATCGCCTCGGACAGCTTCACGAAGTCGGGGACGCGGGTGCCCTTGGCGTCCGGATTGACGTCGTTGGGGCCGGAGTGCAGCACGGTGTTGGAGTACCGCTGGTTGTAGAACAGGGTCTGCCACTGGCGGACCATCCCGAGGGCGCCGTTGTTGATGATGGCGACCTTGATCGGGATGTTGTTGAGCGCGCAGGTGGTGAGTTCCTGGTTGGTCATCTGGAAGCAGCCGTCACCGTCGATCGCCCAGACCGTACGGTCCGGGGCGCCGGCCTTGGCTCCCATCGCGGCCGGGACCGCGTATCCCATCGTCCCGGCGCCGCCGGAGTTCAGCCAGGTCGCGGGCTTCTCGTACTGGATGTAATGCGCGGCCCACATCTGGTGCTGGCCGACGCCCGCCGTGAAGATCGTGCCCTCGGGCGCGAGCTGTCCGATGCGCTCGATGACCTGCTGGGGCGAGAGCGAGCCGTTGTCGGGCTGCTCATAGCCGAGCGGGTAGGTCTCGCGCCAGCGGTTGAGGTCCTTCCACCACGCGGTGTAGTCGCCGGTCTGGCCCTCGCTGTGCTCCTTCTGCACGGCCTGGACCAGGTCGGCGATGACCTCGCGGGCGTCTCCGACGATCGGGACGTCGACGGCCCGGTTCTTGCCGATCTCCGCCGGGTCGACGTCGGCGTGGACGATCTTGGCGTACGGGGCGAAGCTGGACAGCTTGCCGGTGACGCGGTCGTCGAAGCGGGCTCCGAGGGCGACGATCAGGTCGGCCTTCTGCAACGCGGTGACGGCGGTGACCGCACCGTGCATGCCCGGCATTCCCACGTGCAGCGGGTGACTGTCGGGGAATGCGCCGAGCGCCATCAGTGTGGTGGTGACGGGCGCTCCGGTGAGCTCGGCGAGAACCTTGAGCTCGGCGGTGGCCTGCGCCTTCATGACGCCGCCACCCACGTACAGGACGGGCCGCTTGGCGCTGGTGATCAGTTTCGCGGCCTCGCGGATCTGCTTGGCGTGCGGCTTGGTCACCGGGCGGTAGCCGGGCAGGTCCTGCTGCGGCGGCCAGGAGAACGTCGTCTGCGCCTGCAGGATGTCCTTCGGGATGTCCACGAGGACCGGTCCCGGCCGGCCGGTGGAGGCGATGTGGAACGCCTCGGCGATCGCCTTCGGGATGTCCTCGGCCCTGGTGACCAGGAAGCTGTGCTTGGTGATCGGCATGGTGATGCCGACGATGTCCGCCTCCTGGAAGGCGTCCGTGCCGATCGCCTTGGAGACGACCTGGCCGGTGATCGCGACCAGCGGCACCGAGTCCATCATCGCGTCCGCGATCGGTGTGACCAGGTTGGTGGCACCCGGGCCCGAGGTGGCCATGCACACGCCGACCTTGCCGGTGGCCTGCGCGTAGCCGGTGGCCGCGTGGCCGGCGCCCTGCTCGTGCCGGACGAGCACGTGCCGCACACGCGTGGAGTCCATCAGCGGGTCGTACGCGGGAAGGATCGTGCCGCCGGGAATGCCGAATACCGTCTCGGCCCCGACCTCCTCAAGCGAGCGGATGAGGGACTTCGCTCCCGTGACGTGCTCGGGTGCGGACTGCTGTCCTCCGGAACGGGGCCGCGGCTGCGGGTGATGGGCCCCGGTGGCCTGCTCGGTCATCGGCATTCTCTTCTCGATGCTGAGGGTTTTTGCGAGGTTTGTGCGGTGTGCGTTGCGATTGCGTCACTGTTCGACCGGTTCCGGTGCAACAAAAAACCCCTCGTGCCGTGAGGCAAGCGAGGGGAGCGCGCCGGGTGCGGTCGCTGGAGGTTCCGGGTCCGTCCGAAACGTTCACCAGCGTCAGCCGACGCGCTTTCCAAGTACGAGAATTCGGGTGCGCATGGGGTCGACCCTCCCCCCGGCACACACCGACTGTCAAGTGGGTGGGACGGGAGTCTCATTATGTGAGCGGAGGGCCGTTCCGCCTCCGAAAACAGCGGGCACACCCGTACTTGTGTACACCCCGGAGCCGCCCCCCGCGAACGCGGGCTCGGCCGGACCATTCGGCACCGGATAGCGGCCGGTGGACAGGGCCCGGCGCAGCCGGTACTCGTCCAGCGGCGCGGAGAAGGCCATGCCCTGGCCGTGCGTGCAACCCATCGCACGCAGGGCGACCACCTGCTCCGGCAGGTCCACCCCGTCGGCGACGGACTGGAGCCCCAGATCGTTGGCGATTCTGAGCAGCCCGCCGGTGATCTTGTGCAGCTGCGGCGACTCGACGACGCCCTCGACCAGACCGCGGTCGAGTTTCAGTACGTCGACGGGGAGCCGCCGCAGCGCCGTGATCGCCGCGTAGCCGCTGCCGAAGCCGTCCAGCGCGATCCGTACGCCGAGCAGCCGGAAGGCGTTCAGGCGGCGCTCCAGCTCGTCCAGGGAGACCCGGGGGTCGGTGTCCGCGAGTTCGATCTCCAGGGCGCCCGTGGGGAGCCCGTGGCGGGTCAGCAGGGTCTCGATCGACCCGAGGGGCAGGGAGCGGTCGAGGATCCGGTGGGCGCTCATCCGGACGGCGACGGGGACGGCGAGCCCGGTCGCGGCGCGTTCGGCGGCCAGTTCTACGGCCTCCTCCAGCATCCAGCGGTCCAGGTCGGCGGTCTTGTCGCCGTCCTCGGTGACGCGCAGGAACTCGGCGGGCGTGAAGAGGACACCCTGGGAGGAGCGCCATCGCGCCTGGGCGGAGACCGAGGTGATCCTGCCGCTGTCCAGCGCCACCACGGGCTGGTGCAGCAGCGCGAACTCGCCGTCGTGCAGAGCGGCACGCAGGCGCGTGGCCAGTTCCGCCTTCCGTGCGACGTCCTGCTGCATCTGGGGCGCGTAGAGCTCGACGCGCCCCTTGCCGGAGGCCTTGGCGCGGTACATCGCCAGGTCGGCGTTGCGCAGCAGCTCGCCCGCGCCGAGGCCGGGCTCCGCGAAGGCGACGCCGATGGAGGCGTTGACCCGGACATCGTTGCCGTTGATCTCGTACGGCTGCGAGAGGGTGAGGCGCAGCCTGTTGGCCAGTTCCATTATGTGGCGTTCACGCGCGCCGCGGTCCCGGGTGCCGTCGCCGACGATCAGGGCGGCGAACTCGTCACCGCCGAGCCGCGAGGCGGTGTCCCCGTACCGGACGGCGTCGTGGAGCCTGCGGGCGGCCTGGACGAGGAGTTCGTCCCCGGCCTGGTGCCCGATGGTGTCGTTGACGGCCTTGAAGCCGTCGAGATCGATGAAGAGGACGGCCGTGCCGCGGTCGGTGGAGCGGCGGCCGGACAGGGCCTGCTGCACGCGCTGGGTGAACAGCGCGCGGTTGGGCAGGTCGGTGAGCGGGTCGTGCTCGGCGTTGTGCTGCAACTGTGCCTGGAGCCGCACTCGCTCGGTGACGTCCCGGCTGTTGAAGATGAGGCCGCCGTGGTGCCGGTTGACCGTGGACTCCACGTTCAGCCAGCCTCCGCCGCTCTCGGTTTCGGTCGATCGGGAGGTGCCCCCACCGCCGGCCTTGAAGCGGCACTCGATGCGGGTGGTGGGTTCGTCGTCGGGGCTGGCGGCGAGGAAGCGGCGCAGTTCGTGCACCACGCAGCCCAGGTCCTCCGGATGGATGAGATGGGCCAGTTCGGTGCCGACGAGCTCCTCCGCGGACCGTCCGTAGACCCCCGCGGCGGCCGGGCTGACGTACCGGAGCATCCCGCTCGGGGCGGCGATCATGATGACGTCGCTCGAGCCCTGCACCAGGGAGCGGAAGTGGTTCTCCTTCTGCGCCAGCTCCTGGGTGAGGGTGATGTTGTCGAGCAGCATGATGCCCTGGCGCACCACGAGCGCGAGGACGACGGCGCCCGCGGTGATGAGCACCACACGGTCGGGGCTGCGGCCGTTGAGCACGTTGTAGAGGATGCCCAGCGTGCACACGGCGGCGGCCAGATACGGCGTGAGCGCGGCCAGCGAACCGGTGACGGGCCGGTTGACCGGATACCGGCCGTGATCGCCTCCGGGTGCGGGCGCAGACCCCTGCCCGGGGGCCGGCGCGTGGCTCTGGCGGGGTACGGGCCGGGGCCCGCCGGGCCTGCCCGGGTGCTGTCGCCCGGGTCGATGTTCGTGCACCACGCGCGTGTGCCCCTCGGATGTACCCGGGCCGCCCTGGCCGGAGTCGACCCATGGCGCGTACGCCAGCAGCAGCGAGCCGGCGAACCAGCCCGCGTCGAGCAACTGGCCCGAGTGGTAGCTGTTGTGCATGAGGGGCGAGGTGAACAGGGCGTCGCAGCCCACGGTCAGGGCGAGCGCGCCGATCGCGGTGTTGGCGGCGGAGCGGCTCGCCGTGGAGCGCCGGAAGTGCAGCGCCAGGATCATGCTGACGAGGGCGATGTCGAGCAGGGGGTAGGCCAGCGACAGCGCGGCGTGCGCGACGCTCGGCCCGTCGAACCTCGCCGCCTGGGCCAGGGCGAGGCTCCAGGACAGGGTGAGCAGCGAACCGCCGATCAGCCAGGCGTCGAGGACCATGCAGACCCAGCCGGCCTTGGTCACCGGCCGCTTGGCGAGGACCAGGAGTCCCACGATGGCGGGCGGGGCGAAGCACAGGAAGAACAGGTCGGCGAAGCTCGGGCTCGGCACATCCCGCTGGAGCACGACCTCGTACCAGCCCCAGACGAGGTTGCCCAGGGAGGCCATGGCGGAGGACAGCGCGAAGAGTAGCCAGGCGGGTCGAAAGCGGATCCGGCGCCGGGCGTAGAGGAAACAGGACACGGCCGCGGCGGCCGCCGCGGCGCTCAGCCCGAAGTCGCCCATGATCAGGGCGAGTCGGGGCGACCCCCAGCCGAGCGCGGAGCCGACGGCGTATCCCGCGCACACCAGGGCGAATACGAGCTGCGTGACCAGGCTCGCGCCTCTACCGGAGACCGGTCGGCGCGCCAACAGTGTCCCGGGGGAACTCACCGGACGCTCCGGGCCCGCGCCGTGCCCGTGTCCCGCGTGCCCCGGTGCGCCAGGTGCACGGCGGGGGCGGGGTGCGTGGAGTGGTCGTGCCGTCGGCGAACGCTGTGCCGGCGGTGCTGGTGATGGCTGCTGTGACCGCGTCTGCCCGCGGTCGTGCGCCAGGGTTGCCGTCGGCGGCCCCGCCGCGTCGGATCGTTCGTCCATTGGCCGTGCATCGCCCGTCGCCCCCCTCACAGTCTGCAATGTCCATCCCCGGCGCCGATCGTTGCGCGGCGCAGCCCCTGTCGGGACGATACACCAGTCTCGTCACTCAGGGACATAGTTCCTCTACTCTCCGTAACGACAAGTGGCG
Source organism: Streptomyces sp. NRRL WC-3618 (assembly GCF_001280005.1). Taxonomy (GTDB): domain Bacteria; phylum Actinomycetota; class Actinomycetes; order Streptomycetales; family Streptomycetaceae; genus Streptomyces. Next base: position 132,136 of record NZ_LGDW01000001.1, read on the forward strand.
GCAGCGACACACCCCGCATCCGAGGGAATGCGGAGGGTGTCCGAAGTGGATCAGGCGTCGCCCGCCCCCGTCGTAAGGATCACGTTCCGCAGCGGTTCCTGGTTCAGGAAGCGGCCGAGCTGGTCCACCAGCAGCCGATCGGCGCGTGGCCGGAACGCGGATGTCGGGCCGCCGACATGCGGGCTGATGAGCACGCCGGGCGCCTGCCACAAGGGATGTGCCGGAGGCAACGGCTCCGGATCGGTGACGTCGAGGGCGGCCGTGAGGCGCCCCGATTGCAGCTCGGCCAGCAGCGCCTCGGTGTCGACGACGGGCCCCCTGGCCACGTTCACGAGGAGCGCGCCGTCCTTCATCCGCGCCAGGAACTCGGCGTCCACCAGCCCTCTTGTCTGATCGGTGAGGGGCGTCGCGAGGATCACGATGTCGGCCTCGGGCAGGAGGGCGGGCAGTTCGGTGAGCGGATGCACCGGTCCGCGCGCCGTGGTGCGCTCAGAGCGCGCGACGCGCGCCACCCGCGTGAGCTCGAAGGGCGCGAGCCGGTCCTCGATGGCGGCGCCGATGGAGCCGTAGCCGACGATGAGGGCGGTCTTGTCGGCGAGCGCCGGCCGGAACCCGCCCAGCCACTCCCCCTTGTCCTGCGCCCGCACGAAGTCGGGGATGCCGCGCAGCGAGGCCAGGATCAGGGTGAGGGCGAGCTCGCCGGTGCTCGCCTCGTGCACCCCGCGCGCGTTGCACAGCCGTACGCCCGGGCGCAGGTGCCCGAGCCCTGGCAGGACGTTGTCGACGCCGGCGGACAGCGTCTGGAGAACCTGGACGTGGGTCATGTCCGGCAGGGGACGTACGCAGAGCTCGACGGGCTTCATGTACGGGACGACGTAGAAGGCGCAGTCGGCCGGGTTCCCGGGGTAGTCGTGATCGCCGTTCCAGAAGAGGTAACGGGGGCCGTCGGGGAGGCCCTTGACCTCCTCCGGCGGGATGGGGAGCCACACGTCAGCAGTCATGGTCACGAGCGTAGGCGAACCCCTGTGCGTACAGAGGTTAGGTTTGGGGTGCAAGGAGAGAGAGGTTCACGACCAGGTGGAGCGCAGGACGATCGGCGCGGCGGCGCTCGAAGTGGGGGCCGTGGGCCTCGGGTGCATGCCGATGAGCTGTGCCTACAGCGCTTCTCGGCAGCGTGGCGAGGAGTCGGTGCGAGCTGTGCACCGGGCCCTGGACGAGGGCTCGTCGCTGCTGGACACCGCCGACATGTACGGCCCGTTCACCAACGAGCTGCTGGTGGGGCGGGTGTTGAGGCAGCGGCGTGCGGACGCCTTCGTGTCGACGAAGGTCGGTCTGCTGGTGGGCGATCAGCACATCGTGGCCAACGGCCGCCCGGGATACGTGAAACGGGCCTGCGACGCCTCGCTCCGCCGCCTCCAGACGGATGTCATCGACCTCTACCACCTGCATCGCGCGGACCCGGAGGTGCCCGTCGAGGAGACGTGGGGCGCCCTGGCGGAACTCGTACAGGCGGGAAAGGTACGGGCGTTGGGGCTGTCCGCGATGGGCGCGCGGGCCGGGCGCCGGTCGGCGGGCGGTCTGCACGACGCGACGGTCCGTCAACTGGAGCGGGTGCAGCAGGTGTTCCCGGTCAGCGTGGTGCAGGCCGAGCTGTCGGTGTGGTCGAGGGAGGCGCTGGAGACGCTGCTGCCGTGGTGTGCGGCGCGCGGGATCGGCTTCCTGGCGGCGATGCCGCTGGGCAACGGCTTCCTGACCGGGACGCTGACCCCGGGCGAGGGCTTCGAACGGGAGGACCTCCGCGCCCGCCACCCCCGGTTCACGGCCGAGATGATGGCCGCGAACCAGCCGATCGTGGCCGGCCTGCGCCGGGTCGCGGCACGGATCGGTCCGGACGTCTCCCCGGCCGAGGTGGCACTGGCGTGGGTGCTCGCGCAGGGCCGGCACGTGGTGCCCGTACCGGGGGCGAAGCACGAACGGTGGGTGGCGCAGAACGCGCGGGCGGCGCGCCTGCGGCTGTCGCCGACGGACCTGGCCGAGGTGGCGGGCCTGCCCAGGGCGCAGGGGTCGTGGGACTAGGACGACCCAGACCGGCATCAGGCTCGGCGGATCGGGAACTCGTGGGGCGCGGACGAGGTATGACAGGGAGAACCCCGTCGCGTCGAAGGGACCATGATCGTGCAACGTAGAGCTGTGACGGCCGTGCTGGCCGCGGCCACGCTCCTGCTCGCGGCCGGCTGCTCCTCCGACGCGGGAGGCGGCGGGGGCGCGGGCGGCAGCGACACCGCGTCGCCGAGCCGTACCGGTCCGCAGGCCGCGCCCTCCGCCCGGGCGACCGAGCCGGCCCCGCCGGCCAAAGGCTCGGTGAAGGTGCTGCGCACGGTCGCCGAGGGCCTGAAGACCCCCTGGGGCCTGGCCCCGCTGCCGGACGGCGATCTGCTCGTCTCCTCCCGTGACGAGGGCACGATCACCCGGGTCGACTCGAAGACGGGCAAAAAGACGGAGCTGGGCGAGGTGCCGGGCGTCTCGGCGGCCGGCGAGGGTGGTCTGCTGGGCCTCGCGCTGTCTCCTTCCTTCGCGTCGGACCACATGGTCTACGCGTACTTCACGACGGACTCGGACAACCGGATCGCCCGCATGCTGTACGAGGAGAAGAAGCCGGCGGGCGAGCAGTTGGGTGCCCCGAACACGGTCCTGCGTGGCATCCCCAAGGGCTACATCCACAACGGCGGCCGGATCGCCTTCGGCCCGGACAGGATGCTGTACGCGGGCACGGGCGAGACTGGTGAGAGGGGCCTGGCGCAGGACAAGGCGTCGCTGGGCGGCAAGATCCTGCGGCTGACCCCGGAGGGCGAACCGGCCCCGGGCAACCCCTTCCCCGACTCCCCGGTGTACTCGTACGGCCACCGCAATGTGCAGGGCCTCGCCTGGGACTCGAAGCAGCGGCTGTTCGCCTCGGAGTTCGGCCAGGACACCTGGGACGAGCTGAACCAGATCAAGCCTGGCGACAACTACGGCTGGCCCGAGGCGGAGGGCGACAGCGACGACTCCGCGTTCCACAACCCCGTCGCGAAGTGGCACACGGACGACGCGTCACCCAGCGGCATCGCCTACGCCGAGGGCTCGATATGGATGGCGGGGCTGAAGGGCCAACGCCTGTGGCGGGTCCCCCTGAAGGGCACGGAGGCCGCGGCCGACCCGCAGGGCTTCCTCAAGGGCGAGTACGGCAGGCTCCGTACGGTCGTGTCGGCGGGCGGCGACAAGCTGTGGCTGGTGACCAGCGAGACAGACGGCAGGGGGTCCCCGGAGAGCGGGGACGACCGGATTCTGGAGCTTCAGGTGACGTGACTTCAGGTGACGTGAGGCGAGTCCGGCTCCTCCGCGCCTCCCGGTTCCTCCGGTTCCTCCGCGCCTCCCGGTTCCTCCGAGCTTCCGGGTTCCTCCGGCTGCTCGGAGCGGCGTATGACGACCTTTCCGGACGCGAGGTCTATCGGCCCGCGTCCGGGGTCGGTGTCGCCGACGTCCTCGCGGGTCAGCTCCAAACGTTTCTGCTCGTCACGCGTGTGCTTGCGTCCCGGTGCGAAGAGCTCCTCGAACATGTTGAACACAAGGCATGGCTCCCGACTACTCGTCTTCGATGAGCGACTGATCGAGGATCGCCACGGAAACCAGGATCAGGAACGCCCGGTGAACCATGTAGTCGACGGTCAGGCCCGAGGCCACGGACACCACGCGGATGTCCTCGCCGCTGACCGCCTGCGACACCGGCGTGAAGGGGTCCTCGGCGAGCTTGTTCAGGCCCCGCTCCAGAAGCTTGCGCCGGTCCTCGGAGAGTGCGTCACGCTGCGCGGCAGCGCGTTCGGTGTACTCGATCTGGTACAACACAGCGCCTCCGCCAGTAGGTGGGTCTCCTGCCATTATCCCGCCACCAGGCGATCCTCGGTCCCCGCCGGGAACAATCCCAGGCGATGCGCCACCGCCGCCGCCTCTCCCCGGCCCGAGACGCCGAGTTTGGCCAGGATGTTCGAGACGTGGACGCTCGCTGTCTTCGGCGAGATGAAGAGTTCCTCGGCGATCTGGCGGTTGGTGCGGCCCGCGGAGACCAGGCGCAGTACGTCCCGTTCGCGGCTGGTGAGGCCCAGGGACTCGGCCGGGTCCGGCGCGCGAGGGGACGGGGTGCCGGTCGGGGTGAGGCGGGCGCGTTGGGCGAGGAGCGTGACGGCGTCGCCGAGGGGACGGGCGCCCAGGTGGCCGGCGACGGTGGCGGACAGGCGGAGGAGCTCGGTCGCCCGGTCGCGGTCGTCGGGCTCCGCGCCGTCCGTCAGCAGGGCCTCGGCGAGGCGGTGGCGGACCCGGGCGAGGTCGTAGGGGCGGTCGAGGGCCTCGAACGCGGTGACGAGCCGTGACCAGGTGTCGGGGGTGGCCGTGCCGTCGGCGCGCTGGAGTTCGGCGCGGACCCACTGCTCGTGGGCGAGCCAGACGGGGGCGTCCGTGGTGAGCTTCTTGGCGGTGTCGAGGATCCGGGCCAGGATCTCGGGGCGGCCCGGCGCGGCGGTGGACAGGGCGCGGGCGTCGGACTCCGCGATGGTCGCGGCGAGGAGCAGCGGCCAGCCGTAGCGATGGGTGCCGGGCGGGAAGCCGGCGTCCAGGGCGTGGCCCAGTTCGGTGCGGACGTCGAGGAGGCGGCCCTCGGCGGCGGCGACGCCGATGGTGACGAGGGCGAGCAGCAGGTCGTGCTGGGGCATGGGGTCGTGGGTGCCGAAGTGCTCGTGCGCGGTGGCGAGTTGGCGCGCGGCCTCGGACAGGTCGCCCCGGCCCAGGGCGAGCCGGGCCAGGCAGATGGCGCCGGCGCCCTGCGGCTTGGTGCTCTGTCCGCGCCGTAGCGCGTGGGCCGCGGCCTCGGCGGCGTCCTGCCAGCGGCCGAGTGAGTACAGCGCTTCGGAGAGGTTGCCCCACACCCAGGCCTCGGAGTCCAGCAGCCCGAACTGCCGGGTGTAGGCGACCCCCTCCTCCAGAATGGGGAGGGCTTCCTGGGAACGGCCGACCGCTTCCAGTCCGTTGGGGAGGTTGACGTAGGCGCGTCCGGCGACGAAGAAGACGTTCTCCGCGACCGCCCGTTCCTTGACCTCGCGCATCTGCGCGAACCCGGTCTCCGCGGCCCCGGCGTCGACCAGGAGGCCGCCGTGGGTGAGGCGGGCGTGCAGTTCGATCTCGGCGGCGCCCACCATCCGGGCGTACTCGACCGCCTGTTCGGCGGCGGCGAGGGCCTCGGGGCCGGGGCAGTGCAGCATCGACCAGGCGGCGACGTTGGCGAGGACCTCGGCGTGGACCTCCGAGGGCGGCAGGCCCCGTACGAGCTCCTGGGCGGTGCCCAGTTCCTTCCAGCCGTCGCCTCGGGACTGGGCCTGGACCAGGCGGGAGCGCTGGCACCAGAACCAGGCGGCGCGCAGGGGGTCACCGTCGTCCTCCAGGAGGTGCAGCGCACGCTTGATGATCTTCAGGGCGCGGTCCCGCTCCCCGCACAGCCGGCCCGCGACCGCGGCCTCGGCCATCAGGTCGAGGTAGTGCAGCGGGGTGGTGGCCGGGTCACAGCCACAGGGCGGGTAGACCTCGGTGTAGTCGACGGGGCGCAGGGTGGTCCGTACGGCGTCTGGGGCCGTGTCCCAGAGCTCCATCGCCCGTTCGAGGAGCCGTAGTTGCTCGGAGTAGGCGTATCGGCGGCGGGCGGTGACCGAGGCGTCCAGGACGGCCGGGAGGGCCTTGGCCGGGTCGTGGGCGTGGTACCAGTAGCTGGCCAGGCGGGTTGTTCGTTCGTCGGCGGGGACGAGCGTCGGCTCGGCTTCCAGGGCCTCGGCGTAGCGGCGGTTGAGGCGGGAGCGTTCGCCGGGGAGGAGGTCGTCGCCGACGGCCTCGCGGACCAGGGAGTGGCGGAAGCGGTAGCCGTCGCCGTCCGGGGTGGCGAGCAGGATGTTGGCGCCGACGGCCGCGCGCAGCGCCTCGATGAGGTCGTCCTCGGCGAGTCCGGCGACGGCGGCGAGCAGCCGGTACTCGACGGTGGAGCCGCCCTCGGCGACGATCCGGGCCACCCGCTGGGCGCTCTCGGGCAGGCTCTCGACGCGGACGAGGAGAAGGTCGCGGAGAGTGTCCGTGAGCCGGGTGCGGCAGCCCTCGTGGGCGGCGACGGCGAGTTCCTCGACGAAGAACGCGTTGCCGTCGGAGCGGTCGAAGATCTCGTCGATCTGGGCCGGTTCGGGTTCGGTGGCGAGGATGCCGGCGATCTGGCGGCCCACTTCGGCACGGTTGAAGCGGCTCAGCTCGATCCGGCGGACCGTGCGCAGCCGGTCCAGTTCGGCGAGGAGGGGGCGCAGCGGATGGCGGCGGTGGATGTCGTCGGCGCGGTAGGTGGCGAGGACGACGAGGCGGCCGGTGCGCAGGGTGCGGAAGAGGTAGGCCAGGAGGTGGCGGGTGGAGGCGTCGGCCCAGTGGAGGTCTTCGAGGGCGACGACGACCGTGCGGTCCGCGGCGACGCGTTCCAGGAGGCGGGCGGTGAGTTCGAAGAGGCGCGCCAGGCCCTCCTCGTCGTGCCGTCCGGCGCTGGTCTCGCCCAACTCGGGCAGCAGCCGGGCCAGTTCCTCCTCCTGCCCGGCAGCGGCGGCGGCCAACTCCTCGGGCAGCGCGCGGCGCAGGGCGCGCAGGGCGGTGGAGAAGGGCGCGAAGGGCAGTCCGTCGGCGCCGATCTCGACGCAGCCGCCGAGCGCGACGACGGCGCCCAGGCGGTTCGCCGCGTCGGCGAACTCCTCGACGAGCCGGGTCTTGCCGACTCCGGCCTCCCCACCGAGCAGCAACGCCTGCGGCTCTCCGGAGGCGGCGCGGGCCAGCGCGTCGTGCAACACCCCCAACTCATCGCTGCGACCGACGAACACCGGACAGACGGACCTGGTCTCCACGGGCCAGAGCATCGCACAGGGCTCTGACATCGCGGGACTGGTTATCGAGCCGATGGCCGCGGTGCCGGGCGGGAGGGCGGGCGACATGCCGGACGGGCCGGTCGCCGAGCGGGCGACCGGCCCGTTGCCGGTGGTGGAGCGGACTGAGGCGGCGTGCGCGGGGCGGAGCGCCGCGGTGGGATCAGTGGTGGCCGACGCGCTGCCGGACCCGGGGCGGCCGGCATGTGACGCGCTGGATTCCGTACGGCTGTCCGCCCGTCCCCCGGGCCTCACGCGGCCCGGGTGAACCAGTGGCGGCGCTGGTCGTCGGGATGCACCTCGCCCTCGGCGGCGCGGCCGGATTCCTCGCGGCGGGCGGCGCGGGCGCTCCGGACCGCTTCCCGGGCCAGGCGCTCGTCCGCGGCCTCGCGCCGCAGTTCGGCGGAGCGGAACTGGTGGAGTTCGTACTCGAACATGTGATGCCCCTCAGGTCTGAGACGAGATCGGTTGGTCTTCGCTCTCTGCGATGACTCAACCTTCGTCTCCCAGGGGGGTCGGCCGCATCGGGAGAGTTCCGCATCTTCCGATGGGGTGGGGGCCTTAGAAACGGAGGGAGGGGCCTCAGACGGGTCGTAAGGTGCTGACGACCGACCTAAGGCCCCTCATGACGTGCGGTGATTCCGCCCCGGGTCAGGGCGCGGAGGGCAGGCCCAGCAGGACGTCGGTGTACTTGAGGACCGCGAGGAGCAGTCCGAGGACGCCGAGCGCGACGCCCGCCCAGGAGACCGACTTGATCCAGGCGGCCTGCGGCTTGCCCGGGGCGCCGAACGCGGGCCGGGCGAGGGCCGCGACACCGACGAGCAGCCCGAGGAGCGCGAAGATGCCGGCCCAGAGCGCGGTGGTCTGCCAGGCGTCGCCGTAGACCTCCTTGATCTGGGTGGCGACGCTCGCCTGGGACGCGGTATGCAGCTGGCCGACGAGCGTCTCGCGCGCGGCGGCCACCGTGCCCATCCAGCTGCCGGTGAGCGAGACGAAGCCGAGGACGGCGGACGCGACGGCGGCAGCGCCCTGGCCCACCCCGGAGTCCGCCTTCTCGGCCGCGATCCCTGCCTCGTCCAGGTCTTCCAGGTCCTCGATGTCGTCGCCCTCGTACGCGTCGGCGTCGCCCAGGACCTCGACCTCGGTGTCGGCCGCGGCCTCGGTCGGCTGCTCGTCCTTGGTGATGTCCACCGTGTCGTTACCGCTCTTCACGTCGTCACTCTTCGCCTCGGTACCGGTCTCGGCGCCGGTCTCGTCTGCTGTCTTGGTTCCCATACGCCGCACCGTACGGACGTCGTCTGAGAAGTTCCTTAATGATCCCTGTGAGCGGCACGCGCGCGTGCGGCACGCCACTCGGGCGCGAGTACCGACCAGATCTCGGTGTCCGCGCGGACCCCCCGGTGCGGGTAGTTCTCCCGCAGCAGGCCCTCACGGCTCATGCCCAGCCGCCGCGCCACGTTGATGCTCGCTTCGTTGACGGACGACGCGTGCCACTCCACACGGTGGATGCCACGTACGTCAATCGCCCAGTCGATCAGGACACGCATCGCGCGCGTGATCAGTCCGCGTCCGGTGCCGGCCGGTTCCAGCCAGCAGCCCACCTCGCAGTTGCCCTGCTCCGCGCTGAAGTTGAGGAACAGCACCCCGCCGACGAGCTTCCCGTCCAGCCAGATCCCGTGCAGCGACCCGGTGTCGGCGGCGCGCTGGTCGGCGTACCGCTGGAGCTGGGCGCGGGCGGAGTCGAGGTCCGTGGACTTCATGCCGAAGGGGACGTGGCGGGTGATGAAGTCCCGCCCCCGGTCGAGGTGTGCGAGGAACTCCTCGGCGTGCCAGGGCTCCAGGGGGCGCAGTTCGGCGCCGTCGTCACCCAGGGATATCGCGTACATCCTGCGGTCGCTCCTTCACCAGTACATCCCGTACGTCCATGACCTCTACGTCCATGGCCCCTACGTCCATGACCGCGACGTCGGTGACATCTGCGTCGGTCACGCCCGGAATGCTCGCACGCGCGGCCTCCTCGGCGCCCGACGGTCGCGCGGCGGCGACGCGGCACTCGGGCGGCTCGATGCTGATGCGCGGCAGCCGCCTGTCCAGCCAGCGGGGCAGCCACCAGTTGGCGCCGCCGAGCAGGTGCATCAACGCGGGCACCAGGAGTGTGCGCAGGACGAAGGCGTCGAGGGCGACGGCGGCGGCCAGGGCGATGCCGAACATGGCTATCACCCGGTCGCCGCTCAGCACGAACGCGAGGAAGACGGAGATCATGATGACCGCCGCGGAGTTGATCACGCGGCTGGTCTCGGCGAGGCCGACCCGGACGGCGCGCCGGTTGTCGCCGGTCTCCAGCCACTCCTCGTACATCCGGCTGACCAGGAAGACCTGGTAGTCCATGGAGAGCCCGAAGAGGACCGAGACCATGATCACGGGGAGGAAGGGCTCGATCGGGCCCGCGCTGCCGAGGCCCAGCAGTTCGCTTCCCCAGCCCCACTGGAAGATCGCGACGACGACCCCGAACGCGGAGGCGACGGCGGCCACGTTCATCGCGGCGGCCTTGAGCGGGATGCCGAGGGAGCGGAACGCGAGCAGGAGCAGCAGACAGCCCAGGCCGATCACGACACCGACGAACAGCGGCAACTTACCGACGATCACATCCGCGAAGTCGTCGTAGCTCGCCGTGACCCCGCCGACGTACAGGTCGAGCGAGGTACCGGTCTCCGCGCGCGGGAGCACCCTCTCGCGCAGCCGCTCCACCAGGTCACTGGTCCGCGCGGACTGCGGGGAGGACGTCGGTACGACGGTGAGGTACCCGGTGGCGCCGCTCGGGCTGTAGGTCACCGGGGAGGCCGACGCGACGCCCTCGGTGGTCCGCAGGGTCGCGGCGAGGTTGTCGAGAACGAGCTTGTCCTCGGCGTCGCCCACATGGGTCACGAGGGTGAGCGGGCCGTTGACGCCGGGGCCGAAACCGTCGGCGAGGAGGTCGTAGGCCTGCCGTGTGGTCGTCGCTTTCGGGTTGTTTCCCTGGTCGGAGGTGCCGAGGTGGAGCGAGAGCGTGGGCAGGGCGAGCAGCGCGATGACGACCAGGGCGGCGGCGCCGAGCACCTTGGGGTGGCGTTCGACGAACACGGACCAGCGGGCGGCGAACCCGGTGGGCAGCTCCGGCTCGGGCCCGTGCTCGGCCAGCCTGCGCCGCTCGCGCCGGTTCAGGGCGCGCGGCCCGATGAACGACAGCAGGGCGGGGAGCAGGGTCACGGAGGCCGCGACCGTCAGGATCACCGTCAGCGAGGCCGCGATCGCGACGCCGTTGAGGAAGCCGAGGCGCAGGATCAGCATCCCCAGCAGGGCTATGCAAACGGTCGCACCCGCGAAGACGACGGCGCGTCCGGTGGTCGTGACGGCGTTGGTGGCGGCTTCGGCGACGGACAGGCCGCGTTTGAGGCCCCGCCGGTGTCTGGTGACGATGAACAGCGCGTAGTCGATGCCGACGCCGAGCCCGATCAGCATGCCGAGCATGGGCGCGAAGTCGGCGACGGTCATCGCGTGCCCGAGCAGCACGATCCCTGCGTACGCCGTGCCGACGCTCACCAGCGCGGTGGCGATGGGCAGCACGGAGGCGGCGAGCGAACCGAAGGCGAGGAACAGCACGAGGGCCGCGACGACCACCCCGATGACCTCGGCGAGATGCCCGCCGGGCGACTCGGTGAGCGCGATGGCGCTGCCGCCCAGCTCCACCTGGAGCCCGTCGGCGCGCGCCGCCTGGGCCGCGTCGACGACGGCCCGCGCCTCGCCCTTGCCGATGTCCTCGGCGGACTTGTCGAAGGTGACGGTGGCGTACGCCGTCCGCGCGTCGGCACTGATCCGGCTGGAGCCGCGGCCCTCGTACGGGCTGTCGACCGAGGCCACGCCGGGCAGGTCGGCGACGCGGTCCAGGGTGCGGGTCATCGTCTGTTCGACGTCCGGGGCGCGGACCGTACCGGCGGCGGTGTGCCAGACGACGGTGTCGGTGTCTCCACCGAGCCCGGGGAAGCCTTCCTCCAGGAGCTGGGTGGCGCGGCCCGATTCGGTGCCCGGGGCCTCGTAGTCGTTCGAGTACGCCGAGCCCATGACAGCGGCGGCGGCGGTCACCCCGGCGAAGGCGGCGAGCCAGATGAGAACGACGACGAGGCGGTGCCTGACACACCAGCGTGCGAGGACTGCCACAGACGTGCTCCCTGACCGAAGAGTGGATCTTTGACCGGGAACCGTTGTGAATGAACAGAAAGGCCCGCAAAGAAACGAAAGGACGCAAGAGTGATGCCGAACCACTGTTACAGGCGTCGATGATCGTTTGAGCCGTAAGTGCCCTTATTCGCAAGAGTGCGAGTCATGTCACAGGACAGTCACGGGGACTCTGTCGCCTCAGTCGAACTGGTCTCCGAGCGCCATCACCATCACGCCGACGATCAGCAGCCACAGGGCCCGCCGGGTGCGCCCCCGCGCCCCCAGCACCGACGCGAACGCGCAGACGGCGGCCCCGAAGGCGTACGCGCTCGGTACGAGGACGGGCAGGGAAGCCGTGAGACGGAGCGAGGAGGCCACGAGCCCTACGAGGGCCAGCAGCGCCCCGGTCCCGGTCGCCGTCCAGCGGGCCCGCCGCGCGTCCAGCGCAGCGTCCTCGTAGTCCTCCGCGGTGTCCTCCGCGTGCTCCTCCGCTTTCTCGTCCATGGCGCGGGAGCGTACCGTGCCCAGCCGGGAATCCGGATGCCTGCCTGGCTTCGTACGAGGCGTAAAGCCTGAGGGGCGCGTCGGGAAATCCGACGCGCCCCTCAGATGCTGTTCGGCTCAGCCCTCGCTGACGCCCAGCTGCTCAAGGATCAGTTCCTTGACGCGGGCCGCGTCGGCCTGGCCCCTGGTCGCCTTCATGACCGCGCCCACCAGGGCGCCGACCGCGGCCACCTTGCCGCCGCGGATCTTGTCGGCGATGCCCGGGTTGCCGGCGATGGCTTCCTGGACGGCGGTGTTGAGTGCGCCGTCGTCGGAGACGACCTTCAGACCGCGCTTCTCGACGACCTCGTCAGGACCGCCCTCACCCGCGAGGACGCCCTCGATGACCTGGCGGGCCAGCTTGTCGTTCAGGTCGCCGGAGGTGACCAGCGCGGCGACCCGGGCGACCTGACCGGGGGTGATGGCCAGCGCGTCGAGCGGGGTGCCCGACTCGTTGGCGCTGCGCGCGAGCTCGCCCATCCACCACTTGCGGGCGGAGGCCGCGTCGGCCCCGGCGTCGATGGTGGCGACGATCAGGTCGATGGCACCGGCGTTGAGCATCGACTGCATGTCGGTCGCCGTGACGCCCCACTCCGCGACGAGCCGGTTGCGGCGGGCCAGCGGCAGCTCGGGCAGCTCGGCGCGGATCTGCTCGACCCACTCGCGGGAGGGGGCCACCGGCACCAGGTCCGGCTCGGGGAAGTACCGGTAGTCCTCGGCCTCCTCCTTCACGCGGCCCGAGGTCGTCGACCCGGTGTCCTCGTGGAAGTGCCGGGTCTCCTGGATGATCGTCCCGCCCGAGTTCAGTACGGCGGCGTGCCGCTGGATCTCGAAACGGGCGGCACGCTCCACGGAACGCAGCGAGTTGACGTTCTTCGTCTCGCTGCGGGTGCCGAACTTCTCGCGGCCGTGCGGGCGCAGCGACAGGTTCACGTCGCAGCGCATCTGCCCCTGGTCCATCCGGGCTTCCGACACCCCGAGGGCCTTGATGAGCTCGCGCAACTCGGCGACGTACGCCTTGGCGACCTCGGGAGCGCGCTCGCCGGCGCCCTCGATCGGCTTGGTGACGATCTCGATGAGGGGGATGCCGGCGCGGTTGTAGTCGAGGAGCGAGTGCGAGGCGCCGTGGATACGGCCCGTCGCGCCACCGACGTGCAGCGACTTGCCGGTGTCCTCCTCCATGTGGGCGCGTTCGATCTCCACGCGGAAGGTCTCACCGTCCTCCAGCTGGACGTCGAGGTAGCCGTTGAAGGCGATCGGCTCGTCGTACTGGGAGGTCTGGAAGTTCTTCGGCATGTCCGGATAGAAGTAGTTCTTCCGGGCGAAGCGGCACCACTCGGCGATCTCGCAGTGCAGCGCGAGACCGATCCTGATGGCGGACTCGACGCCGATCGCGTTGACGACCGGGAGCGCGCCGGGCATGCCGAGGCAGGTCGGGCAGGTCTGCGAGTTGGGCTCGGCGCCCAGCTCGGTCGAGCAGCCGCAGAACATCTTGGTGCGGGTGCCGAGTTCGACGTGGACCTCGAGGCCCATGACGGGGTCGTACGACGCCAACGCGTCCTCGTACGACACCAGTTCGGTGTCGGTCGTGGTGGTCACGGTGAAAACTTCCCTCTCAGCCCAGCAGGACGTCGTCGTCGCCCAGCCGCTTCAGCTCGCGGTAGAGGATGGCGAGGCCGGTGACGATGGCGGCGGCGGACACGGCCGCGTCGATGAGGCGCAGCGTGTCGCTCTCCGCGCGGGCCTTCTTGGCCTGCTTGACGACGCTGACGGCTCCGAACGCGGTGGTCGCGATGGACAGGTACGTGCCGGACTTGGACTTCTTGAAGCCCTTGGCCTTCGAAAGAGCTTTGCTCACAGCGACGGTGCCTCCTCGAGCAGCGGGTGCCCCCACTTTTCCACGAAGGCGGCCTCGACGGCGGCGCCGACCTTGTAAAGACGGTCGTCCTTCAGGGCCGGGGCGATGATCTGGAGCCCGACCGGCAGTCCGTCCTCCGGCGCGAGCCCGCAGGGCAGGGACATGGCCGCGTTGCCGGCGAGGTTGGTCGGGATCGTGCAGAGGTCCGCGAGGTACATCGCCATCGGGTCGTCGGCGCGCTCGCCGATCGGGAAGGCGGTGGTGGGCGTCGTCGGGGAGACGATCACGTCCACCGACTCGAACGCCTTCTCGAAGTCTCGGGTGATGAGCGTACGGACCTTCTGGGCGCTGCCGTAGTACGCGTCGTAGTAGCCGGAGCTGAGCGCGTACGTGCCGAGGATGATGCGGCGCTTGACCTCGGGGCCGAAGCCCTCCGCACGGGTGAGCGAGGTGACCTCTTCGGCGGAGTGCGTGCCGTCGTCGCCGCTGCGCAGGCCGTAGCGGAGCCCGTCGAAGCGGGCGAGGTTCGACGAGCACTCGCTCGGCGCGATCAGGTAGTACGCGGACAGCGCCAGGTCGAAGGACGGACAGTCCAGCTCGACGATCTCGGCGCCCAGCTCCTTGAGGAGGGCGACGGACTCGTCGAAGCGCTGGATGACGCCGGCCTGGTAGCCCTCGCCGCGGAACTGCTTGACGACGCCGACGCGCATGCCCTCGACGCTGCCGTTGCGGGCGGCCTCGACGACCGGCGGGACCGGCGCGTCGATCGAGGTCGAGTCGAGCGGGTCGTGCCCGGCGATGACCTCGTGCAGGAGCGCCGCGTCCAGGACCGTACGGGCGCAGGGGCCGCCCTGGTCGAGGGAGGACGAGAAGGCGACCATGCCGTACCGCGACACGGCCCCGTACGTCGGCTTGACGCCGACCGTGCCGGTGACGGAGGCGGGCTGGCGGATGGAACCGCCGGTGTCCGTACCGATGGCCAGCGGCGCCTGGAAGGAGGCGAGCGCGGCGGAGGACCCGCCACCGGAGCCACCGGGGATGCGGGTGAGGTCCCACGGGTTGCCCGTCGGCCCGTACGCGCTGTTCTCGGTGCTGGACCCCATGGCGAACTCGTCCATGTTGGTCTTGCCGAGGATGACGACGTCGGCGGCCTTCAGCCGCTTGGTGAGGGTCGCGTCGTACGGCGGGATCCACCCCTCGAGGATCTTGGAACCGACGGTGGTCGGCATCCCCTCGGTGGTGAAGATGTCCTTGAGCGCGAGGGGTACGCCGGCCAGCGGGCCCAGCGTCTGACCGCGCTCGCGCTTCGCGTCCACGGCACGGGCCTGGGCGAGGGCGCCCTCCCGGTCGACGTGCAGGAAGGCGTGCACCTTCTCGTCGACGGCCTCGATCCGGGCCAGGTGGGCCTCGGTGACCTGGACAGCCGTGAGCTCGCCGGAGGCGATCTTCGCGGCGGTCTCGGCAGCGGTGAGCCGGATGATGTTGACGTTGCTGTGGTCCGTCATGGTGATTAGTCCTCCCCCAGGATCTGCGGCACCTTGAAACGCTGCTGCTCCTGGGCGGGGGCGCCGGAAAGCGCCTGCTCGGGGGTGAGCGACGGACGGACCTCGTCCGCGCGCATGACGTTCGTCAGCGGCAGCGGGTGCGAGGTCGGCGGTACGTCTTGGTCGGCGACCTCGCTGACGCGGGCGACCGCGCCGATGATGTCGTCGAGCTGGCCTGCGAAGTGGTCGAGCTCTTCGCCCTTCAGCTCCAGACGCGCCAGCCGTGCGAGGTGGGCGACCTCCTCGCGCGTGATGCCAGGCATGCAGCGATCCTCTGGGTGAGTGCGGTGTGGTTTTGGCCCCAATCCTAGGGGGCAGGGGAGACAACCCGCGCACGGGTTTGCCTCACCACACCTGAGGCCACCGACGGCGAGGACCCCCCACAGGCGACGCCGGCCTTTCAACGGGCGGCAAACGGGCGGTGTGCGGGTGTGAGATCTCCCTATGATTCCGCGGCGGGCAGAGCCGCCCGCGGTCGCTGCCACCCACGAGTCCCCCGCGCCAGCAACCACGCGGTGGCCTCCTCGGGAGGCATCGCCGCGGCGACGAGCCACCCCTGCACCGCGTCACACCCCATGTCCCGCAACCGCTCCCACGTCTCGTCGTCCTCGACACCCTCGGCGACCACGAGCAGCCCCAGGGAATGCGCGAGGTCCACCGTGCACCGCACGATCTCCGAGTCCTCCGTGTCCACCGCAAGGCGCGCCACGAACGAGCGGTCGATCTTCAGCTCGCTCACCGGCAGCCGCCGCAGGTGCACCAGCGACGAGTACCCGGTCCCGAAGTCGTCCAGCGACATCTTCACGCCGTGCGCGGTCAGCGCGGCCAGGGTGTCCGCCGCCTTCTGCGGGTCTTCGAGGAGCACGTGTTCCGTTATCTCCAGTTGGAGCGCCCCCGGCGGGACCTCGTGGCGGGCCAGCCGCGCGGCGACGGAACCGGCGAAGCCGGGGGTGTGGACGTCACGCGGGGAGACGTTGACGGCGACCGGGACGAACAGCCCCTGGGCGCGCCACTTCGCGACCTGTTCGAGCGCCCTCTCCAGCACGTATTCCGTGAGGTGCGGCATCAGCCCGGACGACTCGGCGATCGCTATGAACTCGTCCGGCGGTACCTTCCCGCGCTCCGGGTGCACCCACCGCACCAGCGCCTCGAGGCCGGCGACCTGCCCGTCGAAGCGCACCTTGGGCTGGTAGTGCAGCTCGACCTCGTGCGCGTCGAGCGCGCGCCGCAGGTCGCCCAGCAGACCCAGCCGGTCCGGGGTGTTGGAGTCCCGCTTGACCTCGTACACCTCGACACCCGTACGGTCCCGCTTCGCCTGGTACATCGCGACATCGGCGCGCCGCAGCAGTCCCTCCGCGTCGAGCGCGTGGTCGGGGAAGACGGCGAGGCCCGCGCTGGCCTCCAGGACGAGGGTGAGTCCGTCGAGGTCGAGCGGGGAGCCGAGGACGGTGACCAGGTTGCGGGCGACGCGGGTGGCGGACGTCGTGGAGTCGACGACCGGCAGTAACACGGCGAACTCGTCGCCGCCGAGCCGCGCGGCCTCCGCGCCGCGCGGCAGGGCGAGCCGCAGCCGGTCCGCTATCTGGAGGAGGAGTCGGTCACCGGCGAGGTGGCCGAGGGTGTCGTTGACGGACCGGAAGCGGTCGAGGTCTATGAGCATCAGCGCGGCCCGCGCGTCGATGCGTTCGGCATCGTCGAGGGCCGTCCAGGTCCGTTCCAGGAGCCACTGTCTGTTGGGCAGTCCGGTCAGCGGGTCGCGCAACTGTTCCTCGGCCCTGGCCCTGGCTATCCACAGGGTGGAGTCGAGGGCGATGAGGGGAATGGCGAACAGGGGCAGCAGGATCGGCAGGGCGACGGCGACGACGCAGATCAGCGGCGCGATGGCGAGCAGCGCGATCGCGACCAGACCCTGTCTGACCAGGGCGGAATGGGCGACCGTGGGCAGTCCGCCGCGCGGGGTGTGCAGATACCAGACCAGGGTGCGGGTGAGCGCGAGGTAGGTGACCGCGACCAGCATCACCTCGGGCGCCGTGTAGACGCTCCAGGTCTGCGGGTTCCACGGTGTCTCGACCGAGGGGACCCGGCCGAACGCGGCGAGCACCAGCGCGCCGACGCCGATGCCGAGGATGTCCACCGAGCCGTGCAGGACGCCCTGCCGCCAGCGGTGGCGCCGGGCTATGCCGACCAGGACGACGACGGTGAGGCTGACCATGCCGGCCGCCTCCCACCCGTACAGCAGCAGTACGGAGAGGGTGAGCGCGGAGCCGGATCCGGTGCCGCCCCACCAGCGGGCGCGGCCGAGGGCGACTAGGTGGCCGACGATGACCCCGGTGAGCACGGCGAGGGCCCAGCCGACGGTGCCGGAGGGAAAGAGCGCGCTGTGGCCGGTGAGGCCGCGGTAGAAGCCGGCGCCGAGGACGAGCCCGGCCGACGCGACGACCGCCGCGGGCAACGCCGGCCAGGTCAGCTGACGTGCGGGGTCGTGGGCGTGCAGATGGGCGACGCGTTCCTCGGCGGTGAGGTGGGCCGTCAGCGGGGTCGACACCCTGCTGTCGGCGACGATGCGCTGACCGGTGCCGCCCGTCCCGCCCCTGCCCGCCGGGCCGGCCGTCCGCACGCCGATGCCCGCCCGCTCCAGGAAGCGTGCCGTCCGGCGGACCACGCCCTCTTCCCGGCCAGGCTCGGGACGGCCCGTGAGGAGGCCGGAACTCCGGCGCCAGAGGCCGGACATCCGGCCTCCGCGCAGCCGAGAGGGAGGGGCGGCGCTATCGGTCGGTTCCATTCCCGTCCCTCTCACAGCCGGCGGTGCCCACGCCACGCGGTCCGCTGTCCGTCAGCCCTCAACGGCACCGCGTCCGAAACCGCGTCCGGACACGGCAGGCGCTTACGTCAACAGTAGGCCGCAGGAGGCCTCCACGGGCAGCGGTCGTCGATGGTTGCCCGAATGCGACCCAGCCACCCGTATGCATCTGGTATGCGCCGATCGGGTGGTGTTCAACCCCTACTCCTCGTTCGGAAGCGCCGCTTCGGCCGCTGCCTCGGGCCCCTGTTCGAGCAGGACGGCGAAGCCGTCCTCGTTCAGAACAGGCACCTTCAGCTGCATGGCCTTGTCGAACTTCGATCCAGGATTGTCGCCCACAACCACAAAGGACGTCTTCTTCGAAACAGAACCGGTCACCTTTGCTCCACGGCTCTGCAGCGCCTCCTTCGCGCCGTCCCGGGTGTGGTGTTCAAGGGTGCCGGTCACGACGACGGTGAGCCCTTCGAGCGGGCGCGGCCCCTCGTCCTCGCCGGAGCCTTCCTCCTCCATCCGCACTCCGGCGGCCCGCCACTTGCGCAGGATCTCCTGGTGCCAGTCCACCGCGAACCACTCCTTGAGCGAGGCCGCGATGATCGGGCCGACCCCGTCCGTGGTGGCCAGTTCCCCCTCGGAGGCCTGCTCGATGCGCTCGATCGAGCGGAATTCACGGGCCAGTGCCTCGGCGGCGACCGGCCCGACGTGCCGGATCGACAGACCGGTGATGATCCGGGCGAGCGGACGGTCCTTGGCGGCGGCGATGTTGGCGAGCATCGACACCGCGTTCTTCCTGGGCTCGCCCTCCTGGTTGGCGAAGACCGTGGCGATCTTCTCCTCGCCGGTCTTCGGATCACGCTTGGGCAGCCCGCTGTCCTGGTCCAGGACGTACGCCTTGATGGGCAGCAGCCGCTCGATGGTGAGGTCGAAGAGGTCGCCCTCGTCGATCAGCGGCGGCTCGGCCGGCTCCAGCGGCTTGGTGAGCGCGGCCGCGGCCACGTAACCGAAGTTCTCGATGTCCAGGCACTTGCGCCCGGCAAGGTAGAACAGGCGCTCCCTCAACTGGGCGGGGCAGCTCTGCCCGTTGGGGCAGCGCAGGTCGACGTCGGCCTCCTTCATGGGCCGCAGCGGCGTACCGCACTCGGGGCACTCGGCGGGCATCTCAAAGGCCCTCTCCGTGCCGTCGCGCAGGTCGGCGACCGGGCCGAGGATCTCCGGGATGACGTCCCCGGCCTTGCGCAGCACCACGGTGTCGCCGATGAGGACGCCCTTGGCCTTGACGACGTCCTGGTTGTGCAGCGTGGCGAACTCGACCTCCGAGCCGGCCACCGTCACCGGTTCGACCTGCGCGTACGGCGTGACCCTGCCCGTGCGCCCCACGCCCACGCGGATGTTGATGAGCTTGGTGTTGACCTCCTCCGGCGCGTACTTCCAAGCGATCGCCCAGCGCGGGGCGCGCGAGGTCGAGCCGAGGCGGCCCTGGAGCGGGACCTCGTCGAGCTTCACGACGACCCCGTCGATCTCGTGCTCCACGGAGTGCCGGTTCTCGCCGTAGTACGCGATGAACTCCCGTACGCCGTCGAGGTCGTCGACCTGCTTCGCGTACCGCGTGGTCGGCAGGCCCCACTCGTGCAGCAGGGTGTACGCCTCGGAGAGGCGGGTCAGCGGGTCGAAGCCTTCCAGGGCGCCGATGCCGTGGACCACCATGTGCAGCGGGCGCGTCGCGGTGACGCGCGGGTCCTTCTGGCGGAGCGAACCGGCCGCCGCGTTGCGCGGGTTGGCGAACGGCTTGTCGCCGCCCTCCACCAAGCGGGCGTTGAGCTCCTCGAACTTCTCCATCGGGAAGTAGACCTCGCCGCGGATCTCCACCAGGCCGGGGACGTGGTCGCCCTTCAGCCGGTCCGGGATCTCGGCGATCGTCCGCACGTTGGGCGTGATGTCCTCGCCGGTACGGCCGTCACCGCGGGTCGCCGCGCGCGTGAGCCGCCCGTTCTCGTACGTCAGGTTGACGGCGAGGCCGTCGACCTTCAACTCGCACAGGAAGTGGTGGTCCGAGGCCCCGACGTCCTTGTGGACGCGCTCCGCCCACGCCGCCAGTTCCAGGTCGTCGAAGGCGTTGTCGAGGGAGAGCATGCGCGAGCGGTGCTCGACGGAGGTGAACTCCGTCTCGTACGCCCCCGCGACCTTCTGGGTCGGGGAGTCGGGCGTGCGCAGCTCCGGATACTCCTCCTCCAGCCCCTCCAGGGTGCGCAGCAGCTTGTCGAACTCCGCGTCGCTGACGACGGGAGCGTCGTTCACGTAGTACCGGAAGCGGTGTTCCTCGACGCGCTCGGCGAGCTGGGCGTGCCTGTCGCGCGCCTCGGCGGGCACCGATGTGGACTGTGCGTGCTGTTCGCCGGCCACCGTGTTGTCCTCCCGTTACTCTGGGTTGTCCGCGAGTGATCTCGCCGCCTGGACGCAGTGGGCGAGCGCCTTCCATGCGTACTGCGGGGAAGCGCCCGCGAGTCCGCACGACGGCGTGATGGTGACCGCCTCCGCGAGAAGTCCCGGATGCAGCCCCAGCCTGCGCCACAACGTCCTGACACCACTGACGCTACCGGCAGGGTCTGACAACGGGCCGTCCGTGCCCGGGACGACACCGGCGAACAGCCGCGTACCGCCTTCCACCGCCTCGCCGATCGCGTCGTCGTCACGCTCGGTGAGGAGGGAGAAGTCGAAGGAGACACCGGCTGCGCCGGCCCTGCGGAGCAGGGCGAACGGGACGTCCGGAGCGCACGAATGCACCACGACCGGCCCGTCACCGGCCGCCCCGACGACCTCCCGGAGGGTCGACTCGACCACCTGACGGTCGGGGGCGCGGTGGGTGCGGTAGCCGCTGGCGGACCGCACGTGGCCGCGCAGTACGGCCATGAGGGACGGTTCGTCGAGCTGCAGGACGAGTTGGGCGCCAGGGATGCGGCGGCGCAGGTCGTCGAGGTGGAGGCGGATGCCTTCGGCGAGGGAGCCGGCGAGGTCGCGGCAGGCGCCGGGGTCGGAGAGGGCCAGCTCGCCGTTCCTGAGCTCCAGGCCGGCGGCCAGCGTCCAGGGGCCGACGGCCTGTACCTTCACCTGGCCCTCGTATCCCTGGGTGAACTCCTCCAGGGCGTCGATGTCCTCGCCGAGCCAGGAACGGGCCCGCTTGGTGTCCCGGCCCGGGCGGTCGCCGAGGCGCCAGCCGCTGGGTTCCACGCGGGCGTACATCTCGACGAGCAGGCCGGTGGTGCGGCCGATCATGTCGGCGCCGGGGCCGCGGGCGGGGAGCTCTGGCAGGAAGGGGAAGTCCTCGAAGGTGCCGGTGGCTGCCTTGGCGGCTTCTCTGGCGTCGCCGCCGGGGAGGGAACCGATGCCGGTGGCGGGGCCGAAGGTGGGGTTCGCGTTCACGTGGCGAAGCCTATGGTTTCTCGCCCCCGCCGCCCCTTCCCGTCCCGTCCTTCTGGGGCTCCGCCCCAGACCCCGCTCCTCAAACGCCGGAGGGGCTGGTTTTCAGCCCGTCCGGCGTCTGGGGGCGGGCAGCCCCCAGGGGTGGGGTCATCTGCCCGGGCGTACCGTTACGTCGTTGATTGCCGCGTCTCTGGGGAGGTCCAGGGTCAGCAGGATTGTCGTGGCCACCGACTCCGGGTCGATCCACTTCGACGGGTCGTACTCCTTGCCCTCCTGCTGGTGCACCTTCGCCTGCATCGGACTCGCCGTCCGCCCCGGATACACCGTCGTCACCCGCACCCCCGCCCCGTGTTCCTCCTGGCGCAAGGAGTCCGCGAGGGCCTTGAGGCCGTGCTTGGACGCGGCGTACGCGGACCAGTCGGCACCCGCGTTCAGCCCGGCCCCGGAGTTGACGAAGATCACCTGGCCCTGGGAGACCCGGAGTTGCGGCAGGAAGTGCCGGGTCAGTTCGGCGGGGGCGATCAGGTTGACGTTCAGCTGATGGCGCCAGGTCTTGGGGGTCAGTTCGCCGACCGGGCCGAGATCGACCACGCCCGCGATGTGCATCAGGGAGTCCACCCGTTCCGGCAGCGTCTGGTGGGAGAACGCCCAGGACAGGCGCTCCGGGTCGGCCAGGTCGCCCACCAGCGTCCGCGCCCCCGGAAACTCCGCCGCCAGCTCCTTCGCCCGCCCCGCGTCACGCGCGTGCAGCACGAGTTGGTCCCCGCGCGCGTGCAGCCGCCGCGCGACCGCCGCTCCGATGCCCGACCCCGCCCCGGTGATCACATGTGTAGCCATACCCGCCATGCTCGCATCACGGGGCCGGCCCTCACGCCGTGCCCTGGCTCTCCTCCAGGTACGCCAGCGCCCCCACCGGCTCCTCCGCGAAGAACACGAGGTCGGTGAGCGGGCGCGGCAGGAAACCCTCCGTCTCCATCCGGCGGAACTGCTCCTTCAGACCGTCGTAGAAGCCCGCGGTGTTCAGCAGCACCACCGGCATGTCCGTCCTGCCGTGCTTCTTCAGCTCCAGGATCTCCGTGGCCTCGTCGAGCGTTCCGGTGCCGCCGACCATGATCACGACGGCGTCCGCCTTCTCCAGCAGCAGCCGCTTGCGTTCCCCGAGGTCCCGCGCGATCACCATCTCGTCGGCGCCCGGCCGTGCCTTGGCCGCGAGGAAGTCCACCGAGACGCCCAGGAGCCGGCCGCCCGTCTCCTGGACGCCGTCCGCGACCACCTTCATCAGGCCGACGTCCGAGCCGCCCCAGACCAGGGTGTGGCCGCCCTTGCCGAGCAGTTCCGCGAACTCCCGCGCGGGGCGCGTGTAGCGGTCGTCCAGGTCGGCGGCGGAGAGGAAGACGCAGATGTTCATGCCGTCACCGTACTCGGGCGGATCACCGGCCCTTCCCCTGCCGATCGCGGGCCGGTCCGGGAACAAATCGAGCTGGGCGCACGCTCTTTCGACATGACTGACGGACACACGATCACCATCGAGCAGCACACCGCGCGCGTACGGGCCGTCCACGGCGGACAGGTGCTCGCCGAGAGCGAGCAGGCCCTCGTCCTGCGCGAGACGGGCTGTCCCCCGCGGTACTACTTCCCCGCGTCGGACGTCCGCCTCGACCTGCTGGCGCCCTCCGAGACCCACACGTACTGCCCGTTCAAGGGCACGGCGTCCTACTGGTCCCTCCCGGACGCGGACGACCTCGTCTGGGGGTACCCCGACCCGAAGCCGGAGGTGGCCCTGATAAAGGACCACCTCTGCTTCTACGAGGTCGAGACCGTCTAGCCGGAAGCCGGACCTTCGGGTCTCCCCAGTCCTACTCCGCCGGTTCCGTCACGAACCGCACGCCCGCCTCCAGCTTCCGGGCCAGTGCCTGCGCCTCCTCCGGGGTGTCCGCGCCGACCGCGATGTGGCCGACGCGGTTCCACACCGAGCGGTGTTCGGCGACGACCGCGCCGGGGGCGATCGCCAACTCGGCGTGGATCAGGGCGGGGTGGGCCAGCACCTCGTCCCAGCCCTCGATCGCCGTCAGGCGGCCGGGGGGTGGGGTGAGGAAACGGATCGCGGAGCCTCGTACGGGCTTCAGCGCGGCCTTGTCGACCGGTCGGC
The DNA here is from genome assembly GCF_001280005.1 of Streptomyces sp. NRRL WC-3618. Lineage (GTDB taxonomy): Bacteria > Actinomycetota > Actinomycetes > Streptomycetales > Streptomycetaceae > Streptomyces. The sequence goes on from NZ_LGDW01000001.1 coordinate 155,600, forward strand.
CCAGGACGTCGTCGTAGACCAGGCCGAACCACTCCAGGCCGGGGATGACGTGCGGCAGCATGCGGTGGATCCAGCCGCCCGCGTTGCGTACGTGGACCTCGCCGAGGACCACGCCCCGCTCGGTCCACCACAGCTCGACGTGGAACTGGCCGAACCGCAGCTCCAGGGCCGTCAGGGCGGCCACCACCTGCTTCTCGATCTCGGCGGCCGTCTCGTCCGGGAGGATCGCCGGGATGACGTACTCGATCTCGAAGAAGTTGGGCGGCGGGAGCAGTTCCTTCGAGGTCAGGGCCAGGACGTGCGGGGCGCCGTCGATGAACACGCCCTCCGCGCTGTACTCCGGGCCCTCCACGAACTCCTCGACGATGAACGACACACCCTCGGTGTCGTTGCCCGGCAGGAACTCCAGGGCCGCCGCCAGCTCGGTCGCGGACTCGATGCGGGTGACGCCCTCGCTGCCCATCGCGTCGCGCGGTTTCACCACCCAGGGGCCTGTGGAGGCAGCCAGGAAGTCACGGGCCTCCTTCTCGTCCACGCAGACCCGGAAGGCCGGCTGGAGGAAGCCCGCGGCGGTGAGGTGGGCACGGGCCTCGTCCTTGGTGCGGACCCGGTGGACCGCGTCCGGCGCGTTGCCGGGCAGGCCGAGCGCGTCGGCGACCTCGGCGACGGCTTCCTGTGCCATCTCCCGTACGCCGAACACGATTTCGTACTGGTCCCCGGCCGCGATCCGGTCGCGTACCCACGCGGCGCTCTCACCGCGTACGGAGAAGTCGACGGCCGAGACGGTGTCGGCCAGGGCGCTGACCGTGGGGGTGGCCGCCAACGTGTCTTCCTGGTTGGTGACATGGATGCGCAGGCCACGGGCCTGGGCCTCACGGAGGGCCGTCTCTACGACGTCCACCCCGAGGGTGGCGTTTCCCGCGCCGCCGACGAAGAGGAGGTGAGGGCTGCTCGCCTCGGCCATGTGTGCTCCCGGAGTGGTGAAGTTGCGGGTGATGGTGGTGCGTTGGGGCATGTGCGGGGTGTTCGGGTCAGGGCGTCAGCAGGAGCTTGCCCGTGGTGGCGCGGCTCTCCAGCAGGCGGTGCGCCTCGGCCGCGTCCGCGAGCGGGAGTACCGCGTGCAGCAGCGGCTTCAGCACTCCGGAGGCCAGGTGGCCGAAGACGGCCCCGCCGGCCGCGCGGAGCGTGGGGGCGTCGTACACGTAGTCCTTCATCGTGGGGCGGGTCAGGAACAACGAGCCGCCGCCACGCAGGAGTTCGATGTCCAGCGGCGGCACGGGGCCGCTGGACAGACCGCACAGCGCGAGTGTGCCCCGGCGGCCGAGGGCGCGCAGGCTGGTGAGGTGGGTCGTGGCGCCGACCGAGTCGTAGACCACGCGCGCTCCCTGACCGCCCGTCACTTCCCGTACGGCGTCGTCGAACTTGTCGTATCCGAAGGTGTGGTGGGCGCCTGCCCGGCGGGCGACCGCTTCCTTCTCGGGAGTGGAGGCGATGGCCACGACGGTGGCCCCGCGGGCGGCGGCCAGCTGGACCAGGAGCCGGCCCAGGCCCCCCGCCGCCGCCAGGACGACCACCGTCTCGCCCTCGGCGACGGGGTACGTCTCGTGGGTGAGGTAGTACGCGGCGAGGCCCTGGAGTGTCACAGCGGCCGCCTCGGTCAGGTCGACGCCGTCGGGGACCGGGATCAGCTTGTCCTCGGGGACCACCGTGTACTCGGCGTAGGCGCCCAGTTGGGACGCGTACGCGACCCGCGCACCCGGCGCGAACGTGCTCGCCCCCTCCCCCACCGCCTCCACCACACCGGCGGCCTCCTGGCCCGGGGTGAAGGGGGGTTCGGCGGGATAGGTGCCGTCGCGGTAGTAGACGTCGATGTAGTTGACGCCTGCGGCGGTGTTGCGGACCAGGGCCTGACCGGGGCCGGGAACCGGCAACTCGGTGTGTTCGAGCCGGAGTTCGGCCGGGTCGCCGGGCCGGGTGACGCGGATGGACTGCATTGGTTGTCTTCCCACTCCTGGGTCGTGCCGTGCGGTGGTATGTGCTCAGCTCATGACGGGGACACGGGGGCCTGCGTGACAGGAGCCTGCGGGGCGGAGTTCTCCGCCACGGCCTCCCTCGCTGCGCCGGCGCCGGTGCTCTCGCCGAAGATGCCGAGGAAGTAGTTGATGTCGGAGGTCAGCCCCTTCACCATGTCCCCCAGCCGGGACTCCCCACCTGCGGCGAGGCTCTGTTCGTGGTGCCTGCGGGTGCGGTCGGAGAACGGCAGTGATCCCGTGGCGAAGTAGCGTATGGCACCGTCGCCCGCGCGGCGCGGAATGATCGCCGAGCGTGCCGAGCGGCTGGCGCTGAACGGTATGTCGAGCCGTCCTTCCTCGAACGCGACCGGAATCTCCTTGTGGAGATCGGCGGTTGAGAGAATGGGCTCGACGATCTCGGCCACCTCCCGCAGGATCCACTCCAGTTCGGTGCCGATGCGGTCCTCATCGAGCGTGATGAAGTCCAGGAGCGGTGAGTTGGCGCGCGAGGCGAGCAGCAGCCCGTCGATGTTGGCGCGGGTGTCGGGGATGCCGTGCGCCTCCTGGTAGGTCTTGCTGATCAGCTTGCTCGCGCCGCCGAGCCGGGCCACGAGGGCGCCGTAGAGGATGAGGTCCTCGGCGTGCGGCCGTTGCTTCGGGAACACACCCATGAACTCGTGCAGTACGGCGTGGACTTCGAGGCCGGTGGGAAGGTACCGGGCCGCGAGTTCGGGGATGGCCCGCAGTGCGGCCACGTCCTGCTCGAAGTGGCCGCCCTGCGGATACGCCACCGAGATGCACCGCACCCCTTCGCGCGCCGCCGCCACCGCCTCCAGGACGCTGATCGCCAGCGAGATGGACGGCGGGACGAGTACGGCGGTCAGGGTGCCGAACGTCTCCCGGTCCACCACCAGTCCGTGCCGGGCGAGTTCACCGCACCGGGCGTCCACGTCCCGCCAGGCGGCGAGGGACTCGGCGAGCGGGATGTCCTTGCAGTACGGCAGGTTGTACGAGATCCCGCCGCCCTCGAACGAGGTGATGCCGGACGCCACCGTCACCTCGAACAGCAGCCGCGCGTCGGGCGTCCCGTGCCGTATCTCCAGCGGCGCGGCCACCGCCTCGTTGAGCTGACGCCCTCTCACCCAGCCGTGGGTGACCAGCGGATACCCGTTCAGGTCGGCGGGGTTGCGCTCGAGCACCCGGCGGGCTGTGTCGAACTGCTTCAGCCGGGTGTAGGAGTCGATGGTGAGCGTGAGGATGTCGGGCCGGGCGTGCCGTTCCAGGTCCTGGAGCAGCGTCGTCATCTGGGCGTGCGAGCCGACCCCGCAGCGGGGTTGCAGCGCGAGCCGACCCGCCGCCCGCGCGTCCCGCAGCACATCGGCGACGGTTGGTTTCCCCAGCTGTCGTACGTAGGCCACGGAGTCGGCGAGTTCGGGGATCGGCGGACCGGTCTCGCTCATGACGCGGCGACCGGGGCCGCCGCCGGGACGCGGGTCCTCAACTCGTCCAGTGCCTGCGGGAGTTCGTCCAGGTCGGTCAGGACGACGTCGACGCCGAGCGCGTACAGCCGCTCGTGGTCGGCGGCGCCCTTGTAGCTGCCGACGGACAGGTTGCCGCCGAGGATCACCGGGCAGCGCAGGCGACCGGCGGCGCGGGCCGCGGGCAGGTCGTGGAGGTCGCCGTGGGCGTGTCCGTTGAGACTGCCGATGATCACCGCCTCGGCCTCGGGGTGTTCTGCGTACGCTTCGGCGAATTCGGCCACCGAGGTGCAGGCGCCGAGATTGACGACCTGGAATCCTTCGGCGCGCAGTGCGTGGGCGATGAGGTGATTGGCCACGACATGACTGTCGCTGGCCGCTACACCGAGAATGACCGTGCGCGTCTGTGTCGCTGATTCTTGTTCTTTGGTGTGCTGCATGGCGAGCCCCCGGGAACTTCGGACGGAATCGTGGGAAGAATGTTCAGTCGTCGAATGCGGCGAACAGTTCCCTTTTACTGACCTCACGCAGCCGCGCGACATTGAATTCCTCCGGATCGGCCGCGGAAAGCGAGTCGAAGACCAGGTTGATCGCGGGCACGAGACCCCAGGCATGGGAATAGGGCGGCCAGCCGGGGCTGCCCTTTTCCAGGTCCGCCTGGCGTTCGAAAATATAGTTCGCCCACTGGGGAGTGGACGGATACCGGTGATGGAAGTCGTGGACGACCGTGTCGCCGGTGAGGACGAGATAACGCGCCGGAGCGTGCACGAACAGCATGCGCAGGGACCACACTCCCCAGGCGGCTGCCCGGCGCAGCGGCGGCAGTTCGGCGACGGGTGCCGCCTCGCCGATGAAGATGGCGTTGGTGAGGCCGCCGAAGTACTCCTTGCCGCGCCGGACGGTGAGCTCGCGGCCCGGGAAAGTGTGCTTGACGCACAGCCGCAGGGTGTTGCTGATCTGGAAGAGCGGGATCAGCGGAACGAACCAGACGATCAGCAGGGCCGGCCAGGTCCCGGTCAGCACGGTGGCCGCGATCACGGTCGAGTAGAGGGCGAGGAAGGTCGCCTTCTCGGTCCGCGCCGAGCCGTGCCAGAACGAACGGGCGCGTGCCACCAGGAAGTTCAGGTGGAACCAGGGTGACACCAGCTTGCCGAGGACGCGCCGCCACATCTGCCGGCGGGTCATCCCGGGGTGCAGGTCGAGGCTGACCAGGAAGGCCTGGACGGTGGGGTCGCGCAGCGTCATGTGGTGGGCGGCGTGGTGGTCGCTGACGTGCTCGCGGCTGTAGCGGACGAAGTTCTGGATGACCAGCACGCTGGAGGTGAGCCGGCCTATCGCGGTGTCCAGGCGTCGTCTTCGGTACATGTTCCGGTGGGAGCACTGGTGGTAGATCATCATGCGCAGGTTGCGCATGCCGTGCAGGGTGACGGCCCAGCCCGCGGGCACCAGCAGCAGCCAGGCGCCGCCCAGACCCAGTCCGGTAATGCCGGCGGCGACGCCGAGAGCCATGGAGAGATACGCCGTCAGAAGATGAAATCCGGGCGTCCACCAGGACAGGGAAGCCTGTCCAGGTAATGCCTTTCCAGTAAAAAGGGTGAGTGGGTACTGAGTGAACCGGGGCAGGGCACGCATGGTTTCGCGGGGATCTGAGTAATCCGCAATGCCTTCGGTCCGGTAGCCACTGTCGATGGCTGCCATCGCACTCCTCTAGGTCAGGGATCTGAGGTGCCTGATAGGCGATCGCCCTGTCGGACGGTCGGGGATATCGGCACACGAAAGGTCTGTGACTGGGTGCGTGGTTGATCCTGACAGGCGGTCACCCGCAAGGTCAACCAGTTATCGAGAAACTGAACGAAAAACGGGGCGAAAAAAGGGGACGAAAAACGGAGTGCGTCACGACCGATCACCCATCGGACGGCCGACCGCACAGGCCAGGCAAATGTCAGATGAATAGCAGGACAGCCACTCGGCGGTGAAATCGGAAATACGTCAGCCGTGCGCGAATTCACGCGGGCGTGACGGGCGCGTCCTGGGTGTGCGGTGGCTCCGGCTCGGGCACGGGGTCGGGCAGGACCCTGCGGGCCCGGACCGGCGAGAGGAAGACGGGCAGGAAGGCCGTCGACACGAACACGCCGCCCACCCACAACGTGGCCTGGACCCCGACGAGTTCACCGAGCACACCGGAGATGGCGGCACCGACCGCCAAGGCGCCCGTCAGCAGGAACCGGAACGTCGCGTTCATCCGGCCGAGCAGCGAGCCGGGGGTCATCCGCTGCCGCAGACTGACCCCGAGCACGTTGTCCATGCCCACCTTGAACATGGCCAAACACCACCCGGCGCCCGCGAGAATCAGCCACGGCCCCCGGTCGACCAGCGGCACGAGCAGCCCCGCCGGGGCCAGACACACCCCGGCCAGACCGAGCGTACGGCCGAATCCCAGCCGGGCGGCGATGGGCCGCGCGCTGCGGGCGCCGATCAGCAGACCGATCCCGCCGGCCCCCCAGAACAGGCCCAACGCGAAGCTTGGAAGGCCGAGTTCGCGGACGAACCAGATCGGCAGCATGGTGTTGATGACGGACGAGCCGAGGTTGGCGAGGGCCGCGGTGAGCACCAGTGCCCGCAGCTCCGGGTTACGGAAAACATGCCGTACGCCCTCGGCGATCTGGGCACGCAACCGGTTGCCCGCCCCGTTTTTCGCCCCGGTGGGCGGCGGGGTACGCCGGATCGCGATGAGCCCGAGCCCGGAGGCCAGATAGGTGCCGGCCGAGACGAGCACGGCCGCGGGTGCGGTGAGCAGCGAGACCAGGCCGCCGCCCGCGCTGCGGCCCAGCACGTTGCCGGCGGCGATCAGCGTGTTGATGTCGGCGTTGGCCTGAACTAGCGCTTCTTTGCCGACCAGTTGGGGCAGCACGCTCTGTGAACCGACGTCGAAGAACACGGTCGCGCACCCGCTGAGCAGGACGACCGCGTAGAGCTGGGCCAGGGTGAGCGCGTCCAGCCACCAGGCCAGCGGCACAGAGGCGTAGAGCAGCGCGCGGCACAGGTCGGCGGCGATCAGCACCCGGCGGTGACTGAGCCGGTCCACCCAGGCCCCGGCCGGCAGGCCGATGACCAGGAAGGCGATCGTGCTCAGGGTGGCGAGGGCGCCGACCTGGCCGGGTCCGGCGTCCAGCGCGGCGACGGCGACCAGAGGTACGGCAACGTAGCTGACATTGCTGCCCAGTTGACTGAGCGCGGATGCGGTGAACAGCGTGCGGAAGTCGGCTGTCCGCCATGGGGAGTCGGGTCGCATGATCCGTTCGTCCGGTGGGGTCGGTGAAGGCGGAAGGAGAGGCGCTCGGCAGGGCGGAAGCAGGTGGGGGGCTCCCTGAGCCCTGGGGCGACAGGCCCTACGGGCGCGAGAGGCCCTACGGGCGCGGCTGGCCCGGCCGTGGCGCGGGCCGTCGTGCGGCCGGGTCGGCAGGGTGTGCCGGTGGTCCTGACGCGCCCCAACAGAATGGCGCGATGCCACGCCTTCTTGGCCGGAAAACACCCGCCAGAAGATTGTTCATCCTTGCCCCCGTTCCGCTTCTTCCTCTTCGGGATGGCCGAAGACCACCCCTGGAGGATGCCGCCGGAACCCGTTCGCTTCCCAGGATCCCGACGTCATTTCATCGACTGTTCACAGTAGTTGGCCGTGCCATGGAGCATACTTCCGACGTGCTCGGACGACCGGCGGACAGTAGCCGGTCGGCACGGTCCGAGCGCAAGGATCTCCGGTTTGTGCGTGTCACGGCAAGCGGGCGACGGAATTTCCGTAACTCGTTGACAACGACCGAAGACAGATGTGATCGTCTTGGAGGTGCCGAGGGGGCGGCCACCCTTCTGTGCCAGTTAGTTGCGTACGTCGGAGCGACACCGCGACCCGTACTTGCGACACAGCACACACCGTTTGCGACACAGCACACACCATGCCACCCGCAGCCCGATGACGATTCGGGCCGATTGGCGTGGGGTTCTACCGAGCTTCCCTCACCAGGACCCTGCTCGTTCAGGGTCGCCGACTTCAGTAAAGTTTGGGTGAAAAGCAAAAGTGACTGCTCGTACCGCGCTCTTGATCGGTGCCGCCGGGGGAATTCTCTCCGAGGTGGCCAGGGGTCTCGCGAAGGAAGGCCACTCACTCGTCCTCTTCGACAGGAACGAGGAGACGGTCACCCGCCTGGCCGATGAACTCTCCGAGCTGACGAAGACCGAGGCGGTGGTCGGTGACATCACCGACATCGAGGCCGCCGAGCGGCAGTTGGCCGAGATCGTCGAGCGGCACGCGCCGTCCGTTCTGGTGAACGGTGTCGGCGGCGACACCCGGGTCATCGGCTACGCGGATCTCGACCGCGGCCATTTCGAACAGACCCATCTGGAGAACGTGATCAGCACCTGGATCGCGGTCAAGGTCTGCGCACCCCGGATGGCCGCGGACGGATATGGCCGGATCGTCAACTTCGCCTCGGCTGGCGGGCGTACATACAGCCACTTCAACAACGCCGCGTACGTCGGCGCGAAGGCCGCCGTGATCGGGATGACCAAGCAGCTGGCGTACGAACTGGCCGGCACCGGAGTGGTCGCGAACGTGGTCGCCCACGGGCCGATCGCCACCGACCGGGTCGCCGGCGCCTTCGAACGCCGTACCGAGGAGTCGAAGAAGGACGTCCTGGGGCGGCTGCCCATGGGGCGCTACGGCACGGTCGCCGAGGCTGTCGGCAGCGTGCTGCACCTGTGCTCCGAGAGCGCCGGCTACTCCACGGGAGCCGTGATCGACATCAACGGCGGCCTCTACATGTGACCTGTTCACGGGCGGATCCGTGACCTTCCGGCGCAGCGCGCTACGCGCGTTGTCCCGATTCCCACTGCAAGGAGCTGGGTGTGGCGAAGTTTGTCGTCGAATTCGAGTACAACGTCGACCGGGCCGGCCGCCAGGGCCTGCATCCGGCACATGCCGAGAACCTCTACCGGCTGGCCGACAAAGGTGTCCTGCTGCTCGGCGGACCACTCGTCGGCGAGAACTCGGGACTCCTCGTGTACGAGGTGGAGACCCGCGATGAACTGCAACGGATCCTCGACGACGAACCCTATGTCAAGGGTGGCCTGGTGGCCCGTACGCGCATTCAGGAATGGGCGCCCGGCAAGGGAAGCTGGATCACCGCGTTGAACAACTCGGGAAATGCCGCGAAGGAAGTTCCGGCCGTTGAGGGAGCCCACTGATATGTCCGTCACGACCGAGTCCACCGAAACCATCACGGCTCTGGGGACCGACATCCCGGTGTCTTTCGCCCTCGAATCCCTGCACGCCGGAATCGTCGATCCGGGCATGGACTCCATGCGGATCCTCAGCGAGACGGCACTGCGTTTCCCCGACGCGCTCTCCTTTTCCTCGGGAGCGCCCTACGACGGAAACCATGATCTGGCCAATCTCACCTTCTACACCGAGCGCTATATCAAGCACCTGCGCGACAAGGGCGTCCCCGAACAGCGCATCACGCGGCTGATGTTCCAGTACGGGCCCGTCAACGGCCTGATCCAGGACGAGGTCGCCCTGATGCTGAAGCAGGATGAGGGCATCGACGTCCCGCCCGAGGCGATCATGATCACCCACGGCTTCCAGGAGGCCGCCCTGGTCGCCCTGCGCGGCCTGTTCGCCTCCCCGGACGACGTGCTGCTGTCGGTTTCCCCGGCGTACGTCGGCATCCTGGGAGCCGCCCGGATGCTGGACATCCCCGTACGGGGCGTCCTGGAGGGCCCTCAGGGTCTCGACCCGGAGACGGTGCGCGCGGCGGCCCGTGCCGTGCGCGCCGAGGGACGCCGGCCGGCCGCTCTCTATCTGGTGCCGGACTTCTCCAACCCGTCGGGCTCGGTGTTGCCGCTCGCCGCGCGGGAACGCCTGCTGGAGGTGGCCGCCGAGGAGGACTTCATGATCCTCGAGGACAACCCCTACGGGCTGTTCGCGCGGGACGGCGAGTCGATGCCCACCCTGAAGTCCCTCGACTCCCGTGGCCGGGTGCTGTATCTCGGCTCGTTCGCGAAGTCGGCGTTCCCGGGCGCCCGGCTCGGCTATCTGGTCGCCGACCAGGAGGTCACCGACGCCGGCGGCACCACGCGTACGCTGGCCCAGACCCTGTCCAAGGCCAAGGCGATGTACAGCGTCGGCTCCTCCACCCTCTCGCAGGCCGTGATCGGCGGTTTCCTGGTGGAGCAGGGCTACGATCTACGGTCCGCGACGCGGGAGTTGGCGGCCGTCTACCTGGAACGGCTGGACGCGGTACTGGCCGCGCTGGCCGAGGAGTTCCCCGCCGGCGGCGATCACGGCGTCACCTGGAACACCCCGCGCGGCGGTTTCTTCCTGACCCTGAAGGTGCCGTTCACCGCCGACCTGACGGCCATGGAGCGCTCCGCCCGTGATTTCGGGGTGAGTTGGGCGCCGATGAGCATGTTCTACCTCGAAGGCGGCGGCGACCGCGAGATCCGGCTCGGCTTCAGCAACCTCGCTCCCGACCTGATTCGGGAAGGCATCGCCAGGCTGGCACGCTTTGTCGCGGACACTCCCCGCGACATACCCGGAGGACAGTAATGAGCACCACATCAGACAGCCCAACTCCAGTCGCTCCGACTGCCGTTGTGGTCGACGGCTACGGAGCCGGCAACTTCTACCCCGCCGCGTTCAACGCCCTCGGCGCCCGGGTGGTCCATCTGCAGACCACGGCCGAGCTGATGCCGACGATGCTCGCGCCGAACCTGACGGCGTACGAGGACAACATCGTGAGCCCGGACGCGGCCAAGCAGGCCGAGCTGGTGGGCGCGCTCTCGCCGGTCGCCGTGGTGCCGGGGCAGGAGTTCGCGGTGGCGGCGGCCGACCGGGTCAGTGAGGTGCTCGGGGTGAAGTCCAACGGCACCGCGCTCACCCCGGCCCGCCGGGACAAGTACGAGATGATCGAGACGCTGCGCCGCGCGGGGGTGCGCTGCGCCGATCAGTTCAAGAGCGACGACGCCTCGCTGATCGTCAAGTGGGCTGAGGACCACGGCAGTTGGCCGGTCGTGGTGAAGCCCCTCGACTCGGCCGGCTCGGACTCGGTGTTCGTGTGCCGCAACGCCGGTGAGGTGCGCGGCGCCGCCGAGACGATCCTGGCCGGCGGGACCCTGTTCGACGTCGCCGTCACCACGGAGGCGCTGGTCCAGTCGTATCTGAAGGGCACCGAGTACATCGTCGACACGGTCAGCGCGGACGGCCACCAGTATGTGTGCGGGGTCTGGGAGTACGAGAAGACGCTGCTGCCGACCGGCCGGAACATCTACAACCGGGACATCCTCGTGGCCCCGGACGCCGACCCCGTGCCCGCCCTGATCAGCTACGTCACCGAGGTCCTCGCGGCGCTCGACGTGCGCTGGGGGCCGACGCACGCGGAGGTCATCGTCACGGACGAGGGCCCGGTGCTGGTGGAGATCGCCACCCGCCTCAACGGCAACCTGAACCCGGTCTTCCACGACCTGTGCCTGGGCCACAACCAGGCGCAGCTGTCGGCGCTGGCGTACCTCCGCCCGGAGGAGTTCGTCCAGCGGTACGGCGGCGGGGTGTACCGCAAGCTCCAGTCCGGCTACACGTACAACGCGCCCACCGCGCTGGACGGCGTCGTGACGGCCGTGGACCAGGACGCCGTGGCGGCGATCGAGGCGCTGTCCAGCACCGTCGTCACCGGCGTCAAGTACCGTCCCGGCTCCCGTATCCGGCCCACGGCCGACCTGATGACGGCTGCCCTGCGGATCTGTCTGACCTCGCCCGACGACGACCGGCTGACCGCCGACTACGAGCGGGCGAAGGAGCTCAAGGACGCGGTCTACCAGGTGAACTGACGAACCGTCGGACCACCCGCTTATCGGGCCGGTCCGGCGTGCTCAGCCCGCGTACTCAGTCCCAGGGGGAGGATTCGAGAGTGCACAGCCGCATGGGCCTGTTCCTTTCGCCCGTTCACGAGACGGGTCAGGATCCGCATCTGGCGATCCACCGCGACCTCGAGCTGGTGGAGCTCGCCGACCGGCTCAACTTCGACGAGGCCTGGTTCGGCGAGCACCACACGCTGGGCTGGGGGCTGGTCGGCGCCCCGGAGACCCTGATCGCCGCCGCGAGTCAGCGGACCCGGCAGATCAAGCTGGCCCACGGGGTGGTGCCGCTCTCCGGGCACCACCCCTTCCACGTGGCCAGCAGGGCCGTACATCTGCACCACCTCACCCGGGGCCGCTACCTCCTGGGGGTGGGCCCGGGGGTGCCGTTCGACGCCGCGATGTTCGGGCTGGACGGCACGAAGCAGCGCGAGCGGCTGGCCGAGGCGCTGCCGACGCTACTCGAACTCGTCAACGGCGAGGAACCGGTCACGCAGCGCACCGACTGGTTCCAACTGGTCGACGCCAGGCTCCAGTTGCCCCGCTTCGGCCCCGACCCGATCGAGGTGGCGCTGGCCACCTCCGGCACCTCGGTGAGCAGTCCCCGGCTGATCGGCCGGTACGGGCTGAGCATGACCTCGTTCGCGCTGCCCTTCGGACTGCCGGCGAAGGGCGCCTCGGAACACCTGGGCCTGGCCCAGCAGTGGAAGCACGCCGAGGAGGCGGCCGACGAGTACGGGCGGACCGTGCGCCGCGAGGACTGGCGCATCGCCCTTCCGGTCCATGTCGCCGAGACCCGCGCCCAGGCCTTCGCCGAGGTCCGCGAGGGCTACGACCGCTGGGTCTTCGACTACTTCGGCCGGATCTGCGGACGGGACGTCCTCGCGCCCGGCGCCGACCGCAGCAGGGCGCTGGAGGACCGGGTGGCGGCGGGCGGCGCGCTGGTCGGTTCGGTCGACGACGTGGTGGCCGGAATCCGATGTATGCAGGAGGCGACCGGCGGTTTCGGCACGCTCCTCGTGTACGTCGCCGACTGGACGTCGTACGAGAACACCGATCGCAGTCTGGGCCTGCTGGCCCGGCAGGTGGCCCCGCGGATCAACGGTGCCGCCGCCCGCCCGCAGGAAGCCGTCGACCGGGCGGTCGCACGACGGGGCCGGTGACCGGCACCCGAACAGCGTTCACATCTGACGGTGTCGTCCCGGAGAACCCGGCGACGACGCCGCCCGAATCGAGCCAACAAGCCGAGGGAGAAGCTGAAGTCGTGGGCGGTTCGTACTGGCAAGAGCACTGGAACACGCGTCGCGTCCCCTTCCAGGAGGAGTGCCGGCGGGCCCGGGCGGCGCTGCTGGCCGACCTCGGGGACCCGGCGGCCACCCAAAGGCGGGTCCTCGCGGACGTCGTCGAACTGTGCCGGGACTCCCTGCACTGGAAGGAGCGCGGCTACGACACGGTCGGCGCCGACGACAAGAGTTTCCGGGACACCCTCCCGGTCCGGCGCTACGACGACTTCGCGGCCGAGATCGACCGCGAGACCCGGACCAAGGGCGGTGTCCTGTCCTGCAGCCCGGTCCTGCGCTGGCTGAAGACGAGCGGCACGACCGGCGCGCCGAAGCGCGTCCCGTACACCCTGCACTGGCTGCTGAACTACCGGGTCCCGGCGATGCAGGCCATGTGGGGAACGTATCTGGACCTCCACCCGGCGCTCCTCGACCATCCGTACGCCACCTTGGACACCCAGACGGTCCACGAGAACGTCGACGACTTCCTGTACGGCGTCCAGTATCAGGCGATCAGCAACCGGCACCCGCGGATCAACAGCCGTGACTGGAACCCGCCGTGGTCGGCGGCGCCCTGGTTCGGCGTGGAGGCGCCGACCTCGCACACGGGCCGGATGTACCACCGCATCCGCCATTTCGTGGGCCGACGGCTGGAGTTCATCACCGCGATCAACCCCAGCACCCTCATCTCGCTGCGCGACCTGATCGCCGAGCACGGCCGAGACCTGGTGCGTGACCTGGCCGCCGGCACCATGGAGGGGCGACCGTACGGCGATCCCGACCCCGAGGCCGCCGCGCATCTCCAATCGGTGCTGAACCAGGGCGAGTTCACCCTCAAGGACGTATGGCCCTCGCTGGGCGCCTACAGCTGCTGGCTGTCCTCCTCCGCCGGGCTCTACCGGTCGAAGCTGGACGCGGTGTTGCCCGGGGTGCGCGCGATGCCCTTCATGAGCTGCGGGACGGAGGGGGTCACCACGCTCCCGGTCGACCCCTCGCTCGACAGCCAGCCGCTGGCGGTCAACCAGGCGTTCTTCGAGTTCGTACCGGCGGAGGTCGAGCTGGGCAAGCTGCTGGACGCGGGTGAGCGGGTCGAGACGCTGCTGTTCGACGAGGTCGAGGCGGGTCGCGACTACCACCTGATCATGACGCAGGCCAACGGCCTCTACCGGCTGTGGAGCGGTGACATCTACCGCGTCGACCGGGTCGCCGACGGCGTCCCGTGGATCCACTTCGTGCACCGCGACGGTGTCTTCCACTCCTTCACCGGCGAGAAGATCACCGAGGCCCAGGTCACCCAGGCGGTGGAACAGGCGCTGGCCGCGTACGGCATCGAGGGCGGCCTCTATCTCTGCGGGCCCCGCTGGGGCGAGCCCCCGCACTACCTCATGGTCGGCGAAGTACCGCACCCCAGCCCCGAGTTGGACCACCGGCTGTCCGACGCAGTGGACCGGGCGCTCGCCACCATCAACATCGAGTACGCCAGCAAGCGCACCAGCGGACGCCTCGGCCCGCTGGAGTTCCACACCGTGGGCCACGACACCATCGCCGCGTACACCGAGTCCCGGCGTCAGCGCGGCAACACCACCCAGTACAAGTACAGCCCCTTCCAGAAGGACACCGATTTCGTCGCCGACCTGGTCGGCGGGGCGGGAGTATCCCGGTGATCGAGACCAAGAGGCCGCCGCAGAACGTACGTCGGGAGATCATCACGCTCTCCGTGGGCGGCACCGACCTCGCGCTGCATCTGTGGCGTCCGCGCGGGGAGACCAAGGGCGCGGTCTTCTACTTCCACGGACTGCAGTCCCACGCGGGCTGGCTGTGGGAGGTGGGGCCGCAGTTCGCCGACAACGACATCGCCTTCTTCGTACTCGACCGGCGCGGCAGCGGCATCAGCGGCGGCGAGCGCCAGGACGTGCCGGACGTCGGCACGATCCTCGCGGACTACGTCACCGCGATCGCCCATGTCCGTGAACTGATCGGCGACGACGTCCCGTTGACCCTGTTCGGGCACTGCCTGGGCGGTTCCTTCCTGGCCGCCCTCCTCCACCATCCCGACTTCGCCGTCCGCTACGACGCCACCGTCTTCTGCTCGACCTGGCTGGGCCGGCTGCACGCGGTGCTCGGCGACGAGGAGCGGGCGGCGCTGGCCGCCGAGACCGGGACGGAGCCGTGGGACGCCGGGCTGAGGTCGGCGGACTTCACCGACGATCCGCGCTACCGGGAGTTCATCGACAACGACGACCTCGCGGCCCGCACCCTGACGCGCCGTTCACGAGCGGTCCTGCTGGCCCTCGAAGAGCTCTACCTCTCTCCTGACCGTCCTCAACTCCCGGACGTACCGGCCGCGTTCGTGTCCGGGCTGACCGACCCGATCGTCGATCTCGACGCGACCCGCGAGGTCTTCCAGGACCTGTTCTGCGACGGCGGTCTTCTCGTCCAGTTCCCCACCGACCGGCACTATCTCTTCTACACGGACGTCAGCCGCAGCCTGGTCGACTGGACGTCCACGCACACCCTGTTGCAGGGGCTGGACCGTGGCGTCTGAGGCGCGGCTGTACCGGGTGGCGCTGCCGATGCGCGTCGGCTTCGACCACCCGGCGGCCCGCCGCCGCACCAGCGACAGCCTGGTCCTGCGCCTGAGCGTCGACGACGCGACCGGCATCGGGGAGTGCGCGCCCCGCTCGTACGTCACCGGCGAGACGACCGACAGCGTGACGGAAGCACTCCAACGTGTGCCGCTGCACGCCCTGTTCGGCCGTCTGCGCACGACACCACCGGCGGACCTCGCCGACCGACTCCGCGCCGACGGCTTCGAGTCGACGTTCCCCGAACTGTTCACCCACACCCTGGGGGCCGCGCCCGGCACCAACCTGGTGTGCCTGCTGGAGACGGCCGTACTGGATCTGCTGTGCCGTCAGCTGACCGTCCCTGTAGGTGAGTTGCTGTATCCGGGGGGTGCCGAGCTGCTGTCCCTGCCGGTCTCCCAGGTGCTGGATCTGAGCATCGGGGTCGAGGAGTTCCTCGACACGCGCGGGCCCTTCCACTTCGTGAAGGTGAAGGCATCCGACGACATCGAGCGGGACGTCCGCACGGTGGCCGCGATCAGGCACCGGCTCGGCGCGGACGTGCCGGTGATGGTGGACGCCAACATGAGCTGGACGCCCCGGACGGCCGCGCCGTACGCGCGCCGGCTGCGCGAGGCCGGCGTGGACCTCGTCGAGGAACCGCTCCCCCGCCGCTCCTGGGCCGACCTGCGTGCGCTGCGCCGGGCGACGGGCGTCCGCGTCCTGCTCGACGAGTCGGTGTGCACGGCGGCGGACGCGCGTGCCGCGGTGGCCGCCGGGGCGTGCGACGCGGTGAACGTCCGGGTGTCCAAGAACGGCGGGCTGCTCGCCTCGGCCCGGCTGACCGAGTACGCCCGTGCCGAGGGCCTCGGTTTCCAGATCGGCGTCCAGGTCGCCGAGACCGGCCCGCTGATCAACGCGAGCAGGGCGCTGGCGCTGCGCACCCCCGGCGCCCTGACCGTCGAGGCCGGCCAGTCCGACCGCTTCTTCGCGGAGACCGACGCGATTGTGGCTCCGCGGCCGGTCGTGGACCGCCGTACCAACACGATCGCCCCGTTCCAGGGGCCCGGGTTCGGCCTGCGCCTGACCGAGGAGGCAGCGCGCTGGACTGCTCTGACCTGGACGGACAGCAGGTCGTGGCTGCCTGTTGCCTCCGGCCTGGGGCAGTTTGTCGGCAGCCGGCCGGTGGGGGCCGATCGCGCAGTTCCCCGCGCCCCTTGAGGGCTGCGCCCATCAAGGGGCCCGGTCTCGTCCCCCATGTCATCAGTTCCGCCGAGAGGAGAGCATCCATGACCGTCCTATTCGAATGCGTGTACGAAGGTGAGCGGTACGTCGGGTTGGGCGAGCCCGAGGACACCGCCCTCACCCTCTTCCCCCTCGCCGGCGCCGACCCGCGTGCCGCGGTCCTGGCGGCCGACGGCGACGTCCCCGCCCTGCTCGCCGCGCTGACCGAGGGCCGCGAGCCGGTGACCGCGGCCGTGACCGACGTACGCTTCCGGCCCCCGCTGCTGCCCGACTCGGTCGGGGACGCGCTGGTCAGCGGGTTCATGGCCACCCACAACGTGAAGGCGGACTCCGGGGCGCCGACTCAGCCCAACTGGTTCTTCAAGGGGCTGGGCGAGGTCCTGAAGGTCTCCGGCGAGCCGCTGCGCGTGCCGCAGGACGCCCTCGCGGTGACCGAGGAGGCCGAGGTCGTCCTCGTGTACGTCGGTGACGCGGACGGCGC
Source organism: Streptomyces sp. NRRL WC-3618 (assembly GCF_001280005.1). GTDB lineage: Bacteria > Actinomycetota > Actinomycetes > Streptomycetales > Streptomycetaceae > Streptomyces. The sequence continues at coordinate 172,565 of NZ_LGDW01000001.1, forward strand.
TCCGAAGTACGCCGGGTACACCTTCGGCAACGACCTCACCGACATCGGCCGGTTCAAGCGGCACGCGGGGCATCTGTCGTACGCGAAACTGTGCGACGCGGGCGTGGCCCCCTACCTCTTCCTGGGCACCCCGCCGCAGCAGGTCACCGGGCAGGTCACCATCGAGCGGGACGGGGAGCAGGCCTGGCGGGGGCCGTTCGCCACCGGGGTGAAAGCGCTGCACTACGGGCTGCGGGACATGACGGCCGGGCTCTTCGCGAACGCGTCGCTGCTGCACCCCGGCCGCGTGCACTACGTCTACCTCGGCGCGGACCGCAGCAGCTTCCACCACGGCTTCACGATGGCCGACCGCGACCGCGTGACGATCGAGTTCGCCACCCACGGGGTGACGCTGTCCCATCCCCTGCACTGGGGCTGAGCACGGCGAGCGGCGGTCGTACGACGGCTCAGACCGCGCCCGCCGTGACCCGGTTCGTCGTGGCGATCGTCGCCGAGCCGACGACGCGCGTGCCGTCGTACAGGACGATCGCCTGGCCCGGCGCCACCCCGCGTACGGGCTCGGTGAACGTGACCTCCAGGCGGCCGTCGACGAGTTCGGCGCTGACCTCGGTCTCGCCGCCGTGGGCGCGCAGCTGGGCGGTGTAGGTGCCGGGGCCGGTGGGGGCCGCGCCGCACCAGCGGGGGCGGATCGCGGTGAGCGCGTCGACGTCGAGGGCGGCGGCCGGGCCGACCGTCACCGTGTTGTTCACCGGGGAGATGTCGAGGACGTAACGCGGCTTGCCGTCGGCGGCCGGGGTGCCGATGCGCAGGCCCTTGCGCTGGCCGATGGTGAAGCCGTACGCGCCCTCGTGCGTGCCGATCTTCGCGCCCGACTCGTCGACGATGTCACCCTCCGCGCGGCCGAGGCGGCCTGCCAGGAAGCCCTGGGTGTCGCCGTCGGCGATGAAGCAGATGTCGTGCGAGTCGGGCTTCTTGGCGACCGCGAGACCGCGCCGCTCGGCCTCCGCGCGGATCTCGTCCTTCGTGGTGAGGGTGTCGCCGAGGGGGAACATGGCGTGAGCGAGCTGCCGGTCGTCGAGCACCCCGAGGACGTACGACTGGTCCTTGGCCATGTCGGAGGCGCGGTGCAGCTCGCGCGAGCCGTCCTCGTGCGTGATCACCTGCGCGTAGTGGCCCGTGCAGACGGCGTCGAAGCCGAGGGCGAGGGCCTTGTCGAGGAGCGCGGCGAACTTGATCTTCTCGTTGCAGCGCAGACACGGGTTGGGGGTGCGCCCGGCCTCGTACTCGGCGACGAAGTCGTCCACCACGTCCTCGCGGAAGCGCTCGGCGAGGTCCCACACGTAGAAGGGGATGCCGATGACGTCGGCGGCGCGGCGGGCGTCACGGGAGTCCTCGATGGTGCAACAGCCACGCGCGCCCGTGCGGAACGACTGCGGGTTCGCGGACAGGGCGAGGTGGACGCCTGTCACGTCGTGGCCGGCTTCCGCCGCACGGGCGGCGGCTACGGCGGAGTCCACGCCGCCGGACATGGCGGCCAGTACGCGGAGGGGCTGCTGCGAGGTCTGAGTCATAACCCCTCCAGGGTACGGGGCGCCGGGAACCGGGGCGCGCGAGTATCCGTTCTCGCTGACATGGAGGAAACACAGGCTCGGCGGGACACCGCTCGCGGCCTTTCGCGCGATGTCCCCCAGCAGTCGCGCAGCGAGGGCCTCACCAGGGCGTCGCGGGACGGCGACCGGCGGATCGGGCGGCGCGCGCTGCTCATCGGCGGGGCGGTGGCCGCCGTCGCCACGGGCGTGCTCGCGCGCGGTGAGCTGGGGCATCTGTGGTGGCGGGTGCCAGGGGTGTCGAAGCCGCGCAAGGAGGGTGACGTCGACTACGTGGGCGCACGCTGGGTGGCGGCCTCGGCGGCGAACTGGCGGATGGCGGACCGGCCCGACGACTACGACGTGGACCTGGTGATCATCCATGTCACGCAGGGCAGCTACGCGAGCGCGGTGAAGGTCTTCCAGGACCCGGACCACGGAGCGGCGGCGCACTACATCGTCCGCGAGGACGGGCGGATCACGCAGATGATCCGCGAGCTGGACGTGGCGTTCCACGCGGGCAACCGGGAGTACAACGAGCGGAGCGTCGGGATCGAGCACGCGGGCTTCGTGGAGCGGCCCGAGGACTTCACGGACGCGATGTACGCGGCCTCGGCGCGGCTGACGGCGAGGGTCTGCGCGCGGTACGGCATACCCGTCGACCGGGAGCACATCATCGGGCACGTGGAGGTGCCGGGCACGGACCACACCGATCCCGGGCCGGGCTGGGACTGGAAGAAGTACCTGCGGCTCGTCGAAGAGGCGACCAGGGCCCCCGCCTGAGACCCCCATGCGTCTTGGTGACGTGCGTCATGCGTGCGCGACACCGTGAGCAATTCGGGTGTGTCGGCCGCCCCGATGTGTCCCACGCCCCGAAGGTGACCCGCGCATCCCCAATCCCGCCTCGCCGTAGGGGAGTCGGCGTACACGCCGATCGCACAGCCCCCGGTGCGCGCTCCCATTTCCGCCCCGGTCTTTACACAGGGCTTAGCCCAGCGGTCCAAGCCATGACCATGACCCACACCACAGATCCGGCCGACGACACGAACAAGCGGGCGAAGAGCCTGAGCGGCAGGGGCCTGCACCGGCGCAAGTTTCTCGGCGGCTTGGCCGGCCTCGGCCTGGGCGCCGTGGCGGCGGGCGGGTCCTTCGGGCTGATGACCGCCGGGGGGCGCAAGGCCAGCGCGGCGACGAGGACGCGCCCGCTGCCCGTCCCTGACCTCCTGGAGGGCACCGCCGCCCTCGGCACCACCACCTTCACCCTGGAGGCGAAGAGCGGCACCAGCGAGGTGATCCGCGGTGTCAGCAGCACCACCGCCGGCTACAACGGGTCGTTCCTCGGCCCGACCCTGAAGTGGACCACCGGCGAGAAGGTCAGGCTGAACGTCACCAACCGCCTCGCCGAGGAGACCTCCGTCCACTTCCACGGCGCGCACGTCCCGCCCAGGATGGACGGCGGCCCGCAGAACGCCTTCGCCGCCGACGCCACCTGGGCCCCCACCTTCACCGTCCTGGACGAGGCCAAGACCCTCTGGTACCACCCGCACGCCCTGGGCACCACGGCCAAGCAGTCCTCCCGGGGACTGGCCGGGATGATCATCGTGGCGGACGACTCCCCCGCCTCCGCCGCCCTGCCCAGCGACTACGGCGTCGACGACATACCGCTCGTCTTCCAGTGCCTGGCCGTCTCCGCCTCGGGCGACATCAAGTACGACCAGCCCGGGTACCTCGCCTCCGGCCTCCGGTTCCCGGTGCTGGTCAACGGCGCCAACGTCGACGCCACCACACTCACCTTCGATGCCACCAGGACCCGCAACCGCTTCCGGGCGCTCAACGCCTCACCGTCGGACATCATCACCCTGCGGCGCCGCGACGGCGGCAAGCTGACCCAGATAGCCACCGACCAGGGGTATCTGACGAAGGCGACCGAGGTGGACACCATCCGGCTGGTGGCGGGCGCCCGCGCCGAGTTCACCATCGACGTCACCGAGGACGTCATGCTGCAGGCCGTCATCACGACCGGCTGGATCCGCGGCGGCTCCGGCACCTACGACGTCCTCACCGTCGCCGCGGGCGGCGACGACACCCCGGACGACCTGCCGCGCCGCCTCAGGACCATCGAGCGGTACGACACCACCGACTTCACGGCCCGCACCATCACGCTCGGGAACACGGGTCAGGCGATGACCATCAACGGTTCGGCCGGACTGACCATGGACGGCATGGCCATGATCAGTACCACGCTGGGCGCCAAGGAGATCTGGACGATCGCCAACCACTCCCAGCTAGAACACTCGTTCCACCTGCACGACGTGCCCTACCAGATCGTCGCGATCAACGGGTCGCCTCCGACGGGGGTCGAACTCGGCTGGTACGACACGTACGAGGTCGTCGGCGGCGGCTCGATCACGATCGCCATGGAGTTCACCGACTTCGCCGACGACACCTACATGTACATGCTCCACTGCCATCTGCTGCAGCACGAGGACCAGGGCATGATGGCGTCCCTGATGGTGACGGAGAGCTAGCCAGTCGGTCGGGCGGCGCGAGCGGCGCGGCGTTACGCCAGGCCCGCCGCGCGCGCCCGCTCCACCACCGGGGCGATGACCTTGGCGACCGCCTCGACGTCGGCCTCCGTGGAGGTGTGGCCGAGGGAGAAGCGGAGGGTGCCGCGCGCCAGGTCCGGATCGGTGCCGACGGCGAGGAGGACGTGGCTGGGCTGAGCCACCCCGGCGGTGCAGGCGGACCCGGTGGAGCACTCGATGCCCTGGGCGTCGAGCAGCAGGAGCAGGGAGTCGCCCTCGCAGCCCGGGAAGGTGAAGTGGGCGTTGGCCGGGAGGCGGTCCACGGGGTCACCGCCCAGGATCGCGTCCGGAACCGCCGTACGGACGGCCGTCACCAGGGCGTCGCGCAGGGCGCCGATCTCCCGGGCGAACCAGCCCTGCTGCTCGGCGGCGAGCCGTCCGGCCACCGCGAAGGAGGCGACGGCCGGCACATCGAGGGTGCCGGACCGAACGTGCCGTTCCTGCCCGCCGCCGTGCAGCACGGGTACGGGGCTGTACTCGCGGCCCAGCAGCAGCGCGCCGATGCCGTACGGGCCGCCGATCTTGTGGCCGGAGACGGTCATCGCGGCGAGCCCGGAGTCGGCGAAGGAGACGGGCACCTGACCGAAGGCCTGTACCGCGTCGGCGTGCAGCGGAACCCCGAACTCGCCTGCCACATCGGCGAGTTCACGCACCGGCAGGATCGTGCCGATCTCGTTGTTGGCCCACATCACAGTGGCCAGGGCCACGTCGTCGGGGTTGCAGGCGACTGCCTCGCGCAGGGCGTCGGGGTGGACGCGGCCGTACGGGTCGACCGGGAGGTACTCGACGACGGCGCCCTCGTGCTCGCCGAGCCAGTGCACGGCGTCGAGGACGGCGTGGTGCTCGACGGGGCTGGCGAGGACGCGGACGCGGGCCGGATCGGCGTCCCGCCGGGACCAGTACAGGCCCTTGACGGCGAGGTTGTCGGCCTCGGTGCCGCCCGAGGTGAACACGACCTCGCTGGGCCGGGCACCGAGCGACTCGGCGAGCGTCTCGCGGGCCTCCTCGACCGTACGTCTGGCTCTGCGGCCGGCCGCGTGGAGCGAGGAGGCGTTACCGGTGACGGCCAGTTGCGCGGTCATTGCCTCGACCGCCTCCGGAAGCATCGGGGTGGTCGCGGCGTGGTCGAGGTATGCCATGGTGCCGTGATTCTACGGCGCCCCGGTGACCCGCCCGTGGCCGGAGGCCGTGCGCCCGGCGTCCATGTGAAGTACGCCCACATCACGGCGGCAATTCCTGCACGTCCGCTGCGGGCAAACGCCCCTTGAGCCGCAGCCAGGCCTATTACGCTTTTCAAGCACTATTCGGACTCACTGAATGTGGGTAGGAATGACGGTTCAGTCCGTTCAGCGCGCCGCTCGCATCCTGCATGAGCTGGCGACTGCGGGCCCTCGCCTGGGCGTCACGGACCTCGCTGACCGGATCGGTGTCTCGAGGCCCACGGCGCACGCCCTGCTGCGCACCCTCGAGGCCGAGGGTCTGGTGCGCCAGGAGAAGGAGACCAGCAAGTACCTCCTGGGCCCTGCCCTGCTGCGGCTCGGCAACTCCTTTCTGGAGACCCAGGAGTTGCGGTCCCGGTCGGTCGCCTGGGCCGACACCCTGGCCGAGCGCATTGGCGAGGCGGTCTGGGTCGCCGTGCTCGACGGCCGCCTGCGGACCGGGAGCGGCACGCCGTCGCCGTACGCGAGGTGGCGACGCAGCTCTCCCGGGAGCTCGGGGCCGGCCGGGCGTGGCCTGGCGCATCTCGGACTGAACGCCGGCTGACTCAGGCCCGCCGGCGCCCGCCAGCCACAACGACAGTGCCCCGTGCGACGTTTCAGGTCGCCGCACGGGGCACTGCTCGTGACCGGCGCCGGTCAGTGCTGTCGTGGGTGAGCAGATGCGCGAGGGACTTCGCGTCGGTGAGGTCGTTCGCCGCCACGATGTCGAGGTCGGCTCCCTGGGCGAGCGCCGCCCTGAGAAAACCGCGGCCGATGCGGCCGAACCCGTTGACGGCGACCTTGATGCTCATGATTGCTTCGTCTCCTTCTCTGGATGCGGACGGGAACGCGGGCGCTACTTGCGGGCGGTGAGCAGTACGCCGGCGCCGCCCAGGACCAGGCCGATGACCGCCGACAGGCTCAGCGTCTGGCCGATGACGATCCAGGCGAGCAGGGCGGTGACGGCCGGGGTGAGGAAGAAGAGCGTGCCGACGCGGCTGGCGTCCTGCTTCTTGAGCATGAAGTTGAGCAGCAGGAACGTGCCGACCGAGTTGATCAGCACGATCCAGGCCAGCGCCCCGCCGAAGGCACCCCAGTCGGTGACCTCGGGGTCCTCCAGGGTCAGCGTCATCACGCCCATCACCGGGGCGCCCGCGAGGAAGTGCACGGCGGTACCGCTGCGGACGTCCACACCCTGGGTGTAGCGCTTCTGGTAGACCGTGCCGACGCTCAGGCCGAGCAGGCCGACGAAGGACAGCACGATGGCGCTGGTGGAGAAGTGCAGCGCCCCGGCGACGGCGAGCGCGACGCCGGCGCCGCCGATGGCGAAGCCCAGCCACTGCCGCCCGGTGATCTCCTCCCCCAGCAGGAACCCGGCCAGCAGGGCGATCAGCACGGGGTTGAAGCCCTGGATGAGCGCGACGACACCGCCGGGCAGTCCCGCTCCGATGGCCGTGTAGAAGGCGCCGAACTGCACGGCCTGCATCAGCAGACCGACGACGATCACATGGAGCAGCATCCGGCCCTTGGGCCAGGGCGACTTGGTCACGAGGGCGACGGTCGTCAGCAGCACACCGGCGACCGCGAAGCGGGAGAACGTCAGCAGCAGGGGCGGGGCGGCGTCGGTTCCGATGACGGCGGCGATGAACGCGCTGCTCCAGAGGACCACGAAGACGGCGGGGATCGCCGCCGAGACCCAGGCGGGCGCCGTGGCGGCCTGCGGCGCCGCTGCGTCCGCGGCCGCCGGGGTGTCCGTATCGGCCGCCGGGGTGTCCGTATCGGCCTCCGGGAGTTTCAGGTCGTCGCGTTCCATCACGGGGGTGGCCTCTCGTCGAGCAGGTAACCTGTCTATCCAGTTATTCGGACCCTATCGACGGCCGGACAACCAGTCAATGTGGTTACTTCTGAAATCCAGGTAACCATTCAGTGGGGTTATTTCTCACTTCTCGCGACCTGCCCGTGCGGTTACCCTCAACCCATGGAGTTCGCATTCGTCAGCGGCAGCGCGGCCCTTGACTTCGTCGGTACGGTCCAGAACCGACGGGACGACGCGCTGGACCTGCTCACCACACCGGCCGACCTCACGAACTGGTCCGTCGCCTCCGGAGCCCTGGACTCCCCCGCGTCGGCGACCAGGGCGGACCTGGCCACGGCCCTGCACCTGCGCGAGGCGATCTACCGGCTGATGGTCGCCTCGACCGACGGCACCCCGTTCGCCCCCGAGGACTGCGCCGTCGTCAACCGAGCCGCCGGCCGGAGCCCGGTGCGCTGCGAACTGCTGCCCGACCGCACCGTCGTACGCCACGGCACGATCGGGGCCGTCCTGTCGTCGCTGGCCCGTGACGCCGTCGAGCTGATCACCAGCACCCCGGAGCAGGTGAAGGAGTGCGCGGCGCCCACCTGCACCCGGTTGTACGTCGACCGGTCCCACCGCGGCTCCCGGCGCTGGTGCGACATGACGCGCTGCGGCAACCGCGCCAAGGCCGCGCTCTACCGGTCCCGGCACGCCTGACGCGTACGACAGCGGGGGCGGGTGGTCGCCCGCCCGCCCCCGTCCCGGACCGTCTCGCTCACACCACCTGGACCGGGCGCTCCCAGACGACCAGGCCGACGCACCCCTTGGGGCTGCGGGGCGCGTGCACGCTGTTCGGCGGCATGACCAGGAGGCTGCCCGCCGCGTAGACGCCGCCGTCGGTCTCCAGCTCGCCGCTGAGCACGTAGATCAGCTCGAAGCCGGGGTGGAGGTGGGAGGGCGCCTTGGCGCCCGGGAGACAGTGCATGACCGCGGCGGCCGGACCGTCCGGGCCGGAGTGGCGGCCGATCAGCAGGGAGCGTTCGCGGCCGAAGCGGGCGGGCTCGACGTACTCGTAGGTGCCCGGGTCGCTGAGCATGCCCTGCTGGTGGATGCCGGCGGCGGTGCCGAAGACGTACTTGCCGAAGATCGGCTTGTTGCGGGGCTCCTCCAGCCGGCCAGTTCCAGTTTCTGGTCGGGCGTCATCGCGTTGCCCGGTGCCTGCTCACCGTCGCGGAGGGTGGTGTCGAAGACCGATATGCGACGGGGCGTTGCGTGCTCGTTCACTTCTCCCCCAAGGGACCTGGAAAACGCTCGGACACCTCGGCCGAACGGCTCAGATCCTCGGGGCGCGGGCGGGCCGCGTCATCCGCCGATGGAGGAGTGCGGGGGACGGCCGCCTCCACCGGGCGCCACTCCCCGCGTCTTTGGTGGAGCGTGGGTCCGCCAAAGACCGACCCGCCGGCTCGACCTCCTCCGGAGGGCGATGCGGCGGGCGGGGTGCGGTCCTCAGACTTCCGGCGTGGGCGTCACCGGCGAGCGGTCACAGGCTCCAGGAGACAGTGCTGTCGAGCTGTACGAGGGTGACCAGGACGACCAGGTCGGCGATGCCGAGACCGAGGCCGAGCCAGGCACGGCCGGGCCGCCTGGTGCCGCGCCAGAGGGCGACGACGGCCAGCGTGATGGCGACGGGGCCGAGGAAGACGTTGAGGACCAGCAGGCCCAGCAGACCGAGGACGAAGGACGCGACGGCCATGCCGTCGGGGTCTCGGGGAGCGGTGCGGCCGGTGGCCGATGCGGTGAGTTGCATGGTGGTCAGCTCCGACGGGCGAGGCGCTCACGGAGCGCGAAGATGCCCAGCCAGACGGCGATGCCCGCGGCGGCCAGGACGGTGAACGAGAACGGGAGATGGGCGACGGTGCCCATCACCATGCCCAGCAGCAGGAGGGCGGCTACGAGGAAGAACATGGGAGGAGTTCCCTTTCGTTACAGTTCAGTGAACGCTTGTGGCAACACTTGTTCACTGACTCCCAAGCCTAACGCGGTTCCCGGCTTTTCAATTACAGAGAACAGTTGTTAACTGCATGGCATGAGTCACACTCTCGGCATCCGGCAGGCCCAGAAGCAGAAGACCCGCCAGGCGCTCCTGGACGCGGCGCTCGGCCTGCTGGAGGACCAGAGCCTGAGCAGCCTCGGTCTGCGCGAGGTCACCCGCGCCGTCGGTGTCGCCCCCACCGCCTTCTACCGCCACTTCCGCTCGACCGCCGATCTCGGCATCGCCCTCGTCGAGGAGGCGCTCGGCAGCCTCCACCCGATGATCGGTACGACGGTGTCCGGGGCCGGCGACAGCGACGACCGCATCATCCGCGCGGTCGACCTGATCGCCCGCCATGTCCAGGCGCAGCCCGCCCACGTCCGCTTCATCGCGCGCGAGCGGCACGGCGGGGTCCAGCCGGTGCGCGAGGCGATCCGGGACCAGCTGGCCCGTTTCGCCGAGGAGGTGCGGGACGCGCTGGCCGAACAGCCGGAGTCCGAGGGCTGGTCCGGGGAGGACCTGCTGATGCTGGCGGGCCTGTATGTCGACCAGATGCTGATGACGGCCTCCCAGTTCCTGGAGACCCTGGACGCCCCGGCGGCCCAGCGCGAACAGGTGACCCGGCTGGCGACCCGACGGATGCGGTTGATCGCCCTCGGGCGCGGGCACTGGCTGGCCTGACTCCGCCTCACACGGCGACGCGACGCCGGCACGTACGAGGGCGGCGCGCCCGTCCGTCGAGCGCGCCGCCCATGCCGTATCTGTACGAGGCCGTTCTCAGCGTTGCCGCCGAGCCCGGTTCACCCGAGCCGTACGCTCGCCAACTGCCGCGACTGGGCGACGAGCCGGTCCGCGCTGTCCCAGACCTCGGCGTCCTCCTCCAGGAAGCCGCCGGCCAGGTTGCGGGTCGCTATCGAGACCCGCAACGGGCCCGGCGCCGGGCGGCAGCGCACATGCACGGTCAGTTCGACCGTCGGGACCCAGCCGGACACGCCCATCTCGAACGCGGTCGGCGGCAGCGCGTCGACGGCGAGGAGCAGGGAGAGAGGGTCGGGGTCGCGACCGTCCGCGAACCCGAACCAGGACCGCATCTCCCCCTTGCCGGAGGGCGTGCCGAGCGCCCAGCCGAGGGTGGCGGGGTCGAGCTTGAGCATCAGCCGGTCGGTGATGGTGGAACCGCCGGGCGCCGGGGCGGGGGCGTCCTGCGGGCCGAAGCACTGGTCCATGGGCGGGAACACGGGCGGCACGGCGGTTGTGCGGACGTCGTCGGGGAGGGCGTCCAGGTCGCCGTAGGAGGCGAGGACACGGATCCGCTCGATCTCCTGGCCCTCGTCGTCGTACTGGAAGAGGGAGGCCGCGCCGGTCGACAGCGAGCGCCCGGTGCGGACCACGTCCGTGCGGACGACGGCCGGACCCGGGCGGGACGCGGTGAGGTAGTGCGCGGTGACGCTGAACGGGTCGCTGTGCGGAAGGGCGTCCGCGAGGGCGCGGCCCAGCACCGCCAGCAGATAGCCGCCGTTGACGGCACTGATGACGGTCCAGCCGGCGGAGAGTTCGGTGTCGTAGACACCGGGAGCACGCCGGGTGAGGGACGTGTCGCGGTCGAACTCACTGTCGCCGAGGCCGGCTCGCACGGCCTGGGCGGAAGCTGCTTCTGGCATACGTGAACGGTACAGCAGAAACATACTAAGCGGTAGCTTTCCCGGATGTCCGGACACGGCCGCTTGAGATGTCCGGTAACTGCTGCTTGGTAAGTTCCCGGAATTTCTTGGGTAAGGGTTCATCCGCAGGTGTGACCTCAGGCACCGGTTCGCACTCCTACCAGGTATGAGCCTCACCGGTACGCCGTTCCTGATCACGACGATCGTGCTCGCCGCCATCGCCGTAGTGCTGCCCCTGGCCCTCTGGTCCCGGGTGCGGGGGCCCGCACTCGTGCGCGGGGCCGTCAGGCTGCTGATGGTGCTGTTCGCCCAGGCCACGGCGATCACCCTGGTCTTCCTGATGGTGAACAACGCCAACAACCTGTACGACAACTGGGGCGACCTCCTCGGCACGAGCGACCACGTCCAGACCGCCGCCGATCTCGGTGCCGACGGCACCGGCGGAATCTCGCTGCACCGGCTGCCGAAGGTGAAGCAGACGTTCCGCAAGGCCTCCGGGCCGGGGATGCGCGCGGCCGGCGGAGTCCAGGTCACCAAACTCCGGGGTCGGGTCTCGGGCGTCGACGCCGAGGTCTACGTCTGGCTGCCGCCGCAGTACCACGAGGCCGCCTACCGGCACCGCGCCTTCCCGGTCGTCGAACTGCTGCCGGGCTACCCCGGCTCACCCAAGGCCTGGTTCGGTTCGCTGCACGCGACCGCGCAACTGCTGCCGTTGATGAAGAGCGGCCAGATCACGCCCTTCATCCTGGTGGCGCCGCGCACGAGCCTCGTCTCCGACGCGGACACCGGCTGCGCCAACATCCCGGGCCGGGTGAACGCGGACTCGTGGCTCAGCATCGACGTACCGAAAATGGTCATGGACAACTTCCGCGCCGAGAGCGGGCCGGGCGGCTGGGCCGTGGCCGGGTACTCGGCCGGGGCGCACTGCGCGACGAAGCTCGCGGTGGCGCACCCCGACCGCTTCCACGCCGCTGTCTCCATGTCCGGCTACAACGACCCGATGGCCGAACCCGTCTCGCTGACCGCGCAGGACCCTCGGCTGCGGACCGCGAACAACCCGTACCTGCTCCTCAAGAACGCCCGTGTCCCGCCCGCGGTCGCGCTCTACTTCTCCGGCGAGTCCGGCGACGGCTACCAGACCGGCATGGCCATGAAGAAGGTGGCGAAGCCGCCGACGAAGGTGGACGTGGTGTACCTGCCGCGCAGCGCCGGCGGCCACAACATGGCACTGTGGCGGCCCCAGATCACCACGGTGTTCCGCTGGCTGACCCAGCAGTTCGACGCGGGCGACCGGAAGCCGGGCGCCGGCACGACTACCCGGACTCTCCCTCACGAGCCGTCGACCGCCGGTGCCAGGCGCGCGGCGCTCGCCAGTGGAACCGCATCGCGAGCAGCCGTAGTGCGAAAGCCGTGACTACCGCCAGTCCGCTGGTGAACGGGGTCAACGCGTCGTAGCGGATGCACAGGACGACCAGGGCGGAGCCGACGATCGCCGGAACCGCGTACAGGTCACGGTCCCAGCGCAGCAGCGAGGGAACCTCGTTGGCGAGCACGTCACGCAGCACTCCGCCGCCCACGGCGGTCGCGAGACCGAGGGCGGCGGAGGCGGTGAGGCCCAGGCCGTGGTCGTACGCCTTCACCGTGCCCGTGACACAGAACAGCCCGAGCCCCGCCGCGTCGAACACGTTCACGCCCGCCTGGATGCGCTCCACCTCCGGGTGGAGGAAGAAGACGAGCAGCGCGGCGAGCAGCGGGGTCAGGAAATACCCGAGATCCGTGAACGCGGCCGGCGGCACCGCCCCGATGACGACATCCCGCAGCAGCCCGCCGCCCAGCGCGGTGACCTCGGCGAGTACGGCGATGCCGAAGACGTCGAAGTTCTTGCGGACGGCGAGCAGGGCGCCGGAGATCGCGAAGACGAAGATGCCGACAAGGTCGAGGGTGTGCTGGACGGACGGGTTGAAGAGCTGCTGAATCACCCCCATATTCTCACCCAGAAACGACTGTGCACCTCACAAAGCAAGGCTGAAACGTTTGACGGCCTGCAAGACGACCTACAAGACGGGCTACAAGGCGGGCTTGCCGGTCGTGAAGAGCCACGTCTGGAAGAGGTCGTCGAGCTGCTGGCCGCTGACCTTCTCCGCGAGCCGGATGAAGTCGTCCGTGTTCGCGTTGCCGTACCGGTGGAGCTCGGTCCAGGTGGGCAGGAGCTTGAAGAAGGCGGCGTCGCCGATGCGTTCGCGGAGCATCTGGAGGGTCATCGCGCCGCGCTGGTAGACGGCCGAGGCGAACATGGTGTCGCGCTGCGGGTCACCGACGACGATCTGCCAGAAGGCGCTGTCGGCGGGGCGGGAGGTGTACCCGGCGAGGAAGGAGTCGTGCGCCGACCGGGTGCCCTTGTGTTCGGCCCACAGCCACTGGGAGTAGGTGGCGAAGCCCTCGTTGAGCCAGATGTCCTTCCAGCGGTCCACCGACACGGAGTCGCCGAACCACTGGTGGGCGAGCTCGTGCACGATGGTCGTCTCGTTGCGCACGGCCGAGTAGACCGGCTTGGTCTGCGTCTCCAGCGAGAACCCGGCCTCCGGCATGTCGTCGACGATCGCCCCGGTCTCCTCGAACGGGTACGGCCCGAAGACCTTCGACCAGTAGTCGGTGGCCTCGGCGGTCACCGCGTACACGTCGACGTTGTTGCTGTTCGCGAGCACCGGGTCGATGGCCACATAGATCGGCGTCCCGCCGGGCGTGACGCCCGTCTTCACGTCGAACTTCCCGATGGTCGCGGTGGCGAGATAGGTCGCCATCTGCTTCTTCTCACGCCAGTGGGTGTACGTCGAGCCGCCCTTGTCGTACGTCGAGACCAGCCGGCCGTTGGAGACGGCGGTCAGCCCCTTCGGCGCCTTGACCCGGATGTCGAAGGATGCCTTGTCGTAAGGGTGGTCGCTGGATGGGAACCAGGTGGAGGCGGCGTTGGGTTCGCAGGCGACGAAGACGCCGTCGGTCGTCTTCATCCACCCGTACTGGGAGCCGAAGACGATGGGCCCGCTCAGCGGCTCGGGCACGCCGCCGTAGGTGACGGCGACCTGGAAGTCCCGCCCCTTGTACAGGGAACCGCGGGGCGTGACGCGTATCTCGTCGCCCTCGCGCGTGAACTTGGCGGCTCTGCCGTTCACTTCGACCCGCGTGACCTCCAGCTTCTGGAGGTCCAGATCGAAGGACGAGAGGTTCTGGGTGGCGCGGGCGGTGATGGTCGTACGGCCGTCGAGACGGTCGGTGTCCGGGTTGTACGCGAGGTCGAGGGCGTAATGGCGGGCGTCGAAACCGCCGTTGCCGGCTTGAGGGAAGTAGGAGTCACCGATGCCGTCGGCCCCCGGGGCCGGATGGGAGGAGGCCGCGATCACAAGGAAGGAGGCCGCCGCGGTCGCGACGGCCCCTAAACGTGCCGCACGGGAGAGTGCCATGAATCGTCCCTTCAGAGCATGTTCCGATCAGACGGACACCTAAGATCATGTACACGTCGACCCGACCATGTACATGACTTTGCCAACTCATCAGACATTGCGGGTTGATTGACGTCCGGCAGCCCCATCCCGAATTCCGTTATGCTCGAACGGGCGACAGCGATAAGGCAGTTGACCCCCCGTCAGCAAGCTCAACTCTTGCTCAATTCAGTGGAATTCCATTGACCTGCCTCGATCGGGCTTCATAAGGTCACTCTCGACCGGAGCGGTTCTCCGCCACAGCGGGAACCGGAGATCAGCCACATGGGGGAATTTCATGCACAAGAGAGCCAAGATCGCCGCGCTCATTCTTGCCGGGACGATGCCGGCACTCGCGGCAGCGGCACCGGCTTCGGCCCTGGTCACGCCGAAGAGGTCCTGCCCGATCACCTACGGGGTGCTGATCACGTCACACAAGGCCTACCGGATTCCGGCGAAGGGCGCCTACCTCAAGGACGGTCCGGGCGGCACGATGACGGCCTCCGTCACCAGGGCCAGCACCATCACGTACAGCCTCTCCACCTCGCTGGAGGTGTCGGCGAGTTACCTCTTCGCCTCGGCCAAGGCCTCGGTCAACGCCGGCATCACCAAGTCCGTGGCGATCACGACGGGCCACACGTATTCACACGACATCCACGCCAGGAAGTACGGCAACCTGCAGTACGGCTCCAACGGCTTCAAGGTCGGCTGGGAGTCGAACCGTACGAACCCGAACTGCACGACGACCACCCTCGCCAGCGGAACGGCCGTACTGCCCGCGACCTCTGTCGGCTGGCACTACTGGGAAACCAGTTCCTGACCGGCCGGTAAACGCAGGCCGTTGAACGCATATGCCCCGACAGCCATTTCACTGGCGGCCGGGGCATATGCGTTCACACAATCTTTTCGCTAGTTTTTCTCGCCGTCGGTTTCCGATGCCTCGGGATTGTCGGCGTTCTCGGTCTTCACCAGTTCCGCCGCGTCCTTGGCGGCCGACAGCAGCACGGTGTCCTGCGGGGCCTGGTCCTGGAAGTTCTCCGGGTGGTGGCAGGCGACACGCTGACCGGGCTTGAGCTCCAGGAGCGGCGGCTCGACCGTCGTGCAGATCTGCGTCGCCTTCCAGCACCGGGTGTGGAACCGGCAACCGCTCGGCGGTGCGATCGGCGAGGGCACGTCACCCTGGAGCAGGATGCGCTCGCTCTTCGCCGCCCGACGCCTCGGGTCCGGGATCGGCACGGCCGACATCAGCGCCTTGGTGTACGGGTGCATCGGCGCCTTGTACAGGGACTCGCGGTCGGCCAGTTCGACGATCTTGCCGAGGTACATCACCGCGATCCGGTCGGAGACGTGCCGGACCACCGAGAGGTCGTGCGCGATGATCACGTACGTCAGGCCGAGCTCCTGCTGGAGGTCGTCCATCAGGTTGACGACCTGGGCCTGGATCGACACGTCCAGCGCCGAGACCGGCTCGTCCGCCACGACCAGCTTCGGCTTCAGGGCCAGCGCGCGGGCGATGCCGATGCGCTGACGCTGACCGCCGGAGAATTCATGCGGGTAGCGGTTGTAGTGCTCGGGGTTGAGACCCACGACCGACAGCAGCCGCTGGACCTCCTTCTTCACCCCGCCCTCGGGCTCGACGCCCTGGAGCCGGAAGGGAGCGCTGATGATCGTACCGATGGTGTGCCGCGGGTTCAGCGACGAGTACGGGTCCTGGAAGATCATCTGCACGTCGCGGCGCAGCGGACGCATCCCGTTGACACCGAGGTGCGTGATGTCCTTGCCCTCGAACTCGACCGTACCGGCGGTCGGTTCGAGCAGCCGCGTGATCAGCCGACCCATCGTCGACTTGCCGCAGCCGGACTCGCCCACGACACCCAGGGTCTCGCCGGACCTGACCTCGAAGTCGATGCCGTCGACGGCGCGCACCGCGCCGACCTGCCGCTGAAGCAGACCCTTCCGGATCGGGAAGTGCTTCTGGAGGCCGGTCACCTTCAGCAAGGTCTCGCCGGGGGCGGCGTCCTTGGCGAGGACGGCGCTCCCACTCTGCCCGGGATTCGTCACTGCCGCGTCCTCGGATTTCTCGCTCACAGCTTCGGCGCAATCTCTTCGGTCCAGATACGCTCCCGCTGCTCCTGCGTCATGTGGCAGGCGGCCCAGTGCCGACTGCCGACCTCGGCCAGTTCGGGACGGACCGTGCGGGTGACGTTGTCCTTGGGGACGTCCGCGTACGGGCAGCGCGGGTTGAAGGCGCAGCCGGACGGGATGTTGATGAGGGAGGGCGGGGAGCCCTTGACCGGGATGAGGCGTTCCTGCTGGTCACGGTCGAGGCGCGGCATCGAGCCGAGCAGACCCCAGGTGTAGGGGTGCCGCGGCTCGTAGAACACCTTCTCGGCCGGCCCTCGTTCGACGCAGCGGCCGCCGTACATCACCAGGATGTCGTCGGCCAGTTCGGCGACGACGCCCAGGTCGTGGGTGATGATGATGACCGCCGAGCCGAACTCCTTCTGCAGATCACGGATGAGGTCGAGGATCTGCGCCTGGACGGTCACGTCCAGGGCGGTCGTCGGCTCGTCGGCGATGAGCAGTTCGGGGTTGTTGACCAGCGACATCGCGATCATCGCGCGCTGTCGCATACCGCCCGAGAACTCGTGCGGATAGCTGTCGACCCGCTTGTCGGGCTGCGGGATGCCGACCCGGTCGAGCATCTCCACCGCGCGGCGCTTGGCCGTCTTCTTGTCGACCTTGTTGTGGATGCGGTACGCCTCCACGATCTGCTGGCCGATCGTGTAGTACGGGTGCAGCGCCGACAGCGGGTCCTGGAAGATCATGGACATCTCGCGGCCGCGCAGCTTACGGACGTAGTCCGCGTCTGCGGTCAGCAGTTCCGTGCCGTCCAGCCAGATCTCGCCGGACACCTGCGCCTTGCGCTTGCCGTACTGGCCGGCGCTGTGCAGGCCCATGATGCCGAGCGAGGTCACCGACTTGCCGGAACCGGACTCGCCCACGATGCCGAGGGTCTTGCCCTTCTCCAGCTGGAAGGTGAGCCCGTCGACGGACTTGACGATGCCGTCGTCGGTCGGGAAGTGCACCCTCAGGTCGCGCACTTCGAGGAAGGCTGTCGGGGCCGTCAGCGCGGTGGTGGGCTCGCCCACGGCCGCTCCGCTCTTGCTGAGTTCGGTCATGACAGCCTCACTCGGGGGTCGATCACGGCGTACAGGACATCCACCGCGAGGTTGGCGATGAGCACCGCGAGGGAGGTGATCAGGGTGACGCCCAGAATGATGGGCAGGTCCTGGTTCTTGATGCCGTTGAGCACGGCCTGGCCCAGTCCGGGAAGACTGAACGTGGTCTCGGTCAGGATCGCGCCACCGATGAGGGCGCCGAGGTCCATACCCAGCATGGTCAGGATGGGCGTCATCGTCGAACGCATGGCGTGCTTGCTGATGACGGTCTGTTCCTTGAGGCCCTTCGCCCGCGCGGTACGGATGTAGTCCTCGCCGAGGATCTCCAGCATCGTGGCGCGGGTGATCCGGGCGTACATCGCCGCGTAGAGGAAGGCGAGGGTGATCCACGGCAGGATCATGCCGCCGAGCCAGCCCGTGAAGCTCTCCTCGATCGGCACGTACTGCGCGTCGATCCAGCCGAGTCCGTAGGAGAAGATCGCCAGGCTGAGCAGACCGGTGAAGTAGATGGGGAGCGAGACACCGCCGAGGGCGATGACCATCGCACCGCGGTCCCACAGGCTGCCCCGCTTGAGCGCGGAGAGCACGCCCGCCGAGACACCGAAGACCAGCCACAGCACGGCGGCGCCGAGCGCGAGCGACAGGGTCACCGGGAAGCGGTCGGTCAGCAGCGGCCAGATGGCCTGCTCGCTGCGGAAGGAGTAGCCGAAGCACGGAGCGGCGCACTGGGTGACGTCGCCACCGGCCGCGTAGGTGCGGCCCGCGAAGAGACCCTTGAAGAACTCCCAGACCTGGGAGTAGATCGGGTCACCGAGGCCCAGCTTCACCCGGATCGCCTCGACGGCGCCGGGGTCGGCCTGCTTGCCCACGAAGCTCAGGGCGGGGTCCACGCCGGCCCACTTGGGGACAAGGAAGAAGATGCAGAAGACCACCACGATGATGACCACGAGCATCACTGCGGCGGCGAACAGCCGCCTGATGAGATAAGCGAGCACAGCTCTCGGCCCGCTGCCCGAGCGCGGGCCACCGGAGGTTGTCCGGTGGCCCGCGGTCCGGCCGCGCCGGCCTTCACCTGCCTTTCGTGCCGTTCGGCGGGTGTGCCGGGATTACTTCGTGGACTTCAGACCGAGGTTGACGAAGTCGTACACGCCGCTGTAGCCGTCGGTCGTGTAGACGTTCGCCAGTCGGTTGGAGCGCCAGTTGATGTACTTCTCGAAGACGAAGGGCAGGTAGTAACCGCCCTCCATGACCTTGTGGTTGATCTCGGTGGCGATCTTCGCCTTGCCCGCGTCGTCCAGCGTGGTGTTGTACTGGTCGAACAGGCCGTCGATCGCCTTGTCCTTGATCAGGCCGAAGTTGTTGTTACCGCTCTCCAGGATGTACTTGCTGTCCCACAGCGGCAGACCGAAGCCCTGGACGGAACTGAAGTCCGCGCCCCAGCCCATGATGATGATGCCGTAGCCCTTCTTCTTCACGTTCGAAGGGCTGCCGATGATGCCGGAGGTCTGCGAACCGTCGAACTGGTCGATGTCGGCGGTGATGCCGACCTTCTTCAGCGACGCCTGCAGGGACGTGGCCGTGGCCACCTCGGTCGGGCGGTTGTTGCGGACGGCGATGGTGGTCTTGAAGCCGTTCGGCTGACCGCAGGCCTTCAGCTCTTCCTTGGCCTTGGCTACGTTGCCGTTCTTGTTCTCGGTGGCGAGCTTGTACGGGTCGTACTTCTGGCCCTCGGAACCCGGAACGGCCGGCGGCAGCATGTTGGTGCCGATGTCACCACCGGCGACCGGACCACCGCGCGCGGTCTGCAGCGACACGTGGTCGGCGCCGTAGATGACCGCGTTGCGGCAGTGGATGTTGTCGAACGGCTTCACGCTCTGCGGGAAGACGGCGTAGCGGATGTAACCCGAGACCGGGTTGTCCACGTTGGCCTTGTGCTGCTTGAGCGCGGTGGTGCGCCCCTGGGCCTGCAGGCCGGTCTGGCCGATGTCCAGGTCGTAGTCACCGGCGATCAGGCGCGCGTCCAGGTCGTTGGCGTTGCTGAAGAACTTGATCGAGATCTTGTCCGGGTAGGCCTTGCGGACCGGGTCCGAGGCGGCCTTCCACGCGGTGTTGCGGACGAGGACCAGGTCCTTGCCGGGCTCGTACGACTGGAACTTGTACGGGCCGGAGGAGAACGGCTTCAGGCCGTACTTCGACTTGGTGTCCATGTCCTGGCGGACCGGGGACGCCGAGGTGAGTCCCAGCATGTACTCGAAGTCCGAGTTGGCCGACGGCAGCTTGAAGACGATGGTCTTCGCGTCCGGCGTCTCGATCGCCTTCAGGCCGAGCTTGTCCTTGGACGTGTCCTTGTAGGGGCCCTTGTACTCGCCCTTCGGGTCCAGCACGTCCTTCAGGTAGACCGGGCCGCCGGACAGTACGTCCTGCGCCCACACGCGCTCGATGCCGTACTTGATGTCCTGGGACGTGACCGGCTTGCCGTCCTCCCACGTGGCCCCGTCACGCAGCGTGTACGTGTAGGTCTTGCCGTCGTCGCTGACCTTGGCGAGCCCGGTGGCGAGGTCGGGGGTGATCTGGGCGCCGGCCTTGCCCGGTTCCGGCTTGTACGTGACGAGCTGGCGGCTGTAGTAGCGGGCGAAGTTCCACATGAAGCCGTAGTAACCACGCGTGGTGTCCCACGAGTCGGCGTCCTGCGAAGCGGCGAACTTCAGCTCGCCGCCCTTCTTGACCAGCGAGGCCTGGGCGACCTTGTTGTTGGCCGCGTCGAAGCCGGCGGCACCGGTCTTCGAGCCGCCGTCGTCGTCACCGCCTCCGCCGCCGCACGCCGCGGTGGTCAGCAGCGCGGCGACCACAGCGGTAGCGGCCATGGCCTGCTTGCGCCGCCCTGAGGTGCGTTGGGTAGTCACGATCTCGGATCCTCCGAATAGATGAGAGATCCCGTGCAAGGTCCACGGGTCGCTTGGGGTACGGCGGGTCAGCGGGAGCCCTTCGGGTCGAGCGCGTCACGCACGCCGTCGCCGAAGAGGTTGAAGGCAAGAACGGTGATGAAGATCGCCACACCCGGGACCACCATGTACATGGGGTCCGAGTCGTAGTAGTCGATCGCGCTCGAGAGCATCTGGCCCCACGACGACGTGGGCGGCTTGACACCCACTCCGAGGAAGCTGAGGGCCGCCTCGGTGAGGATGTTGGTGGGGATCATCATCGTCGTGTACACGATGATCGGGGCGACGAGGTTGGGCAGCAGTTCCTTGAACAGGATGTAGAACCGCCCGGCGCCGAGGGAGCGGGCCGCCTCGACGTACTCGCGCTCGCGCAGCGAGAGCGTCTGACCGCGCACCACGCGGCCGATGTAGGGCCAGCCGAAGAAGCCGATGACGAGGATCATCACGAACAGCCGTACGCCCGTACCGGTCAGGCCCAGCATCTGGTTCGGCATGACGGAAACCAGCGCGATGATGAACAGCAGCTGGGGGAAGGCGAGCAGACCGTCCATCACCCGGCTGATGGCCGAGTCGACCCAGCCGCCGAAGAAACCGGCCAGGACGCCCAGGATGGTCCCGAGGACCACGGCGACCAGCGCGGACAGGAAGCCCACGAGGAGCGAGATCCGGGCGCCGTAGACGACGCGGGCGAAGATGTCGCGACCGCTGACCGGTTCGACACCGAGGAGATGGTCGCCGCTGATCCCGCCCAGGGAGCCCTTGGGCGTTCCGAAGAGCGGGTCGATCAGGTTCTCGTGGTAGGCGTCGGGGTCCTGCCCGGCGAGCAGCGGTGCGAACACCGCGACCAGGATCAGCAGGAGCACGACGACGCCGCCGCTGAGAGCGATCTTGTCCCGCTTGAGCCGCTCCCAGGCGATCCGGCCCAACGAACGACCCTGGACGGCCTTCGCATCGGCGCTGGCCAACGCCGCTTCCTCGGCCGCACTCGGGGCCGTTTCCGCGGTCGGCTCATGCAATGGTGCCGTCATCTGGCAGGGACCCCTCTCAACCGGCGGGTAGCCGGCTCACACGTGCCGTCGCAGCGGCGTGATTAGTCCGTTGTACGCAGGGGAGAACACCCCCTTGCTGCGGGAGTCTTCAACGGTTCAGCGATCTGTCACCAGACTTGGAGGTGAATGGATGCGTAACCGTGATGCTGTCCTGGGGATTCCGTTATCCGAACGCCGGGTAACGGGGGCCGGACGCACACCAATGGGGACATTACCCGTAAAGTTGAGCATTCCACCTTGATCTACGCGCGGAGACAACGCGGTGGTTCCCATGATCGGCGGCCACCACAGAGTGTCGCGATCACGCCCTGTGGCGGTCAGTAGCGCCCTTGCGCCGGGGGGTAGCCGTAGCCCGCCACGGGAGCCTGCTGGCTCGGGGGCGGGGCGGCGATCGCGTGCGCCTCCCGGTCGTAGAACGGCCGGGCGTTCGCGCGCAGCCACATCACGACCGGGTCCTGCTCGTCCGACATCGCGACCGTCGACACCGGCAGCCCCTCCGGGACCGCTCCGATCGACTGCTGCATCATCGCGCGCACCGAGTCCACGGCCGACGGTGAGGTGTCGTACACGTCGAGGCCGATGGCCAGGTACGGCGCCCCGAGCGCCGGCTGCACCCAGGCGCGGCGCAGGGAGCGGATCGCCGGGGTGCGGTGGGCGTTCTGCGAGAGGAGGGCGTAGAACTGCGGGATCTCGATGCCGGGTTCGGCCAGCCGCAGCGGTCCCGCGGGCTGGCGCTCCAGGCCCGCCGCGATCCGGCGCAGGTCGAGCCAGGGGATGCCGACTCCGCCGCCCGGGGAGTGCGGGTTGAGCCACAGGCCGAACTGGTCGGGGTAGAGGGTGCGGGCCACGTCAAGGCCGTCGACCACCTCGTACGACCTGTTCCAGCCGCTGACCGACAGCTCCTGGGCGGAGGTCACGCAGGGCGCATACCCGTACCCGTCGACCTGCATGTTTCCGTACTGCGCGTCGGGGGAACCGGCCTGGCCGTGCCAGAGCAGCATCCAGATCTGGCCGGAGGACGGGGTCGCGAGGGCGCGCAGCAGCGCCTCGTAGGCGTCGTAACGCCCGGGCGTCACTTGGCGCAGCATGTGCTCGACCTGTCCGGTCGCGGCCGTGCCCGACGCGCTCACCATTACCGCCCCTTCATCACACCGACCGAGTTGTGCGGTTCTTAGCTTAGGCGCTCCGCAGGGTAGGCCGTTGAGAGCTCGGGGCCTGGTGTTGTCGGCGGAGTGCGGGTGGGCTCGTGGCTTGTCGCGCAGTTCCCCGCGCCCCTCAGGGGCTGCCCCTGGGGCCCGTTTGTCAGTATCCGTGTTGATAGAAGGGGCGGACCCGCTCCCGCAGCCAGTCCGTCACCGGGTCCTGGGCCGCGTCCAGGAAGACCAGGTTCACCGGCCAGGGGGCGGGCGTGTGGCCCAGTGCTCTGGCCAGGGCGTCCATCGGGATGGTGCGGGCCACCGGGTCCCAGGGGGAGAGTTCGACGCCTATGAACATCACGGGGGCGCCCGTCTCTATCGTCGCCAGGCAGCGGCGGGCCGTCTGGACGACGCCCGTGCCGGCGAACTCCGTCGCCGCTGCGGTGAGGAAGGCGACGGGGTCCTCCTGCCAGTTGGGCTCGTAGAGGCGGACGCGTCCGCCGACGGCGCCGTCGAGGACGGTGCGGCCGGAGCGGCAGAGTTCGGCGACGGCCGGCGGCGGCAGCGGGACGCCGACCATGCCGTCCGGGTTCACGGCGATGCCGACCTGGGGCGGGAGGCCGCGGGCGAACTCCACGGCGGGAGCCACGGTGTACGACACATGGGCGCCGACGACCTGCCGGTACTGCTCCTCCGAGCTGAAGACCGGTACGTACGCCTGGCCCTGGAGGTCGAGTGTGGGCAGGTCGAGCGGGCCGGAGTAGGGGCCACCGCCGGACGGGAGGGGGACCCAGACGAAGCTGCGGCCGAGGACCTCGACGATGCGGGCGCCCGCGCCGGGAACGCCGAGGGATGCCGAGAGCACCTCCTCCAGCTCGTTGCCGGGCCATCCGCCGTGCGAACGGGGGTGCGCCGGGGTG
This sequence comes from Streptomyces sp. NRRL WC-3618, assembly GCF_001280005.1. Classification (GTDB taxonomy): domain Bacteria; phylum Actinomycetota; class Actinomycetes; order Streptomycetales; family Streptomycetaceae; genus Streptomyces. The sequence goes on from NZ_LGDW01000001.1 coordinate 196,128, forward strand.
GGGAAACCCCCGGGAAAGTCCGGGGGGAAGTCCGCCGGGATGTCCATCTGCCTACCGCCTGCTGTGAACCGCTGTCCTGGGTCCCTCGGTGGGAGTCCCTTAATGGGCAAAACCCTAACCGGCCTTGGCGGATACGGCGGTCAGTCCGCGAAGTCGATCCTGCGCAGGACGTCCGCCGCGTCCCGGTCGATCAGCACCGCCGAGCCGCAGCCGTCGGGCAGGTTCCCCTTCTCCACGGACCGCAGCAGCCGCGACGCGGCCTGCCGGTGGCGCAAAAACGCGTACCGCGAGACGCCCCGGCCGCGTTCGCGCTGGCCCTCCAGGGCCTCGCCCGGGGAGACGTCGAGGAGGAGGAGATGCAGGGTGCCGCCCCGGCGGCGGGCCTCGCGGGCCAGCCAGCCGCGCACCCAGGCCTGCGTACCGCAGTCGTGCACGACGACTCCGGCGCCGGAGCGCAGGGCGCGGCGCAGTCCGGCGTAGTGGGCGAGGCGGACGAGGGGGCGGTAGACGGCGTAGGGGAGGAAGGAGGGGGTGCGGGCGTCCCAGTGGTCGCGGGTGTTCTGGGAGTCGATGCCGGTGGCGCGCACCGTCCGGCGCATCAGCGTGGACTTGCCGCTGCCGGGCAGGCCGGTGACCACGACGAGGTCGCGGGCGCCGAAGGTGAGGCCGTGCGGGCTGTGTCCCGCGCGCTCCCGCAGGTCGCGGATCACGGGTGCCGGGCGCACGGCGCACGCCTCCCGGGCGGGGGCGGCGGGCTGCTGGGGCAGGGCGTCGGGCAGCCCGAGGGCCGGGGTCGTCGCGTAGGCCGGGGTCCTGTTCACCGTGATCGTCCTCCCATGGGGTCGGGACGTACCCCATCCCCGTCGAGTGTAAAGAGAAGGTAATACGCGATGCCTCTCGTTTGGGTCCGCTTACTGCAACAGGCCTGCTACAGGGCGATATGTGTGCCCGCGGCAGGGCTCTGCCCCTCCCGTGAAGGGTCCCCCTGCCGGGCCGGAGGAATGCGTGCGATGATGTGCCCGCCAACTGCATACCGGCCGCTTGAATCCGCGCGGGAGAGTTCCGGGACCCCATGGGTACCCGGGCGCCGAAGGAGCAAGTCCCTCCCTTGAATCTCTCAGGCCCCGTTACCGCGCGGGCGAGGCACATCTGAAAAGCGGGCCGCCGGTCGTCGTGACCAGTGGCTCCACCCAAGGTGCAAGTCAGTGACCCGCCGTTCGACCGGCGGTCATGACGAACCTCTCAGGTTCCGATGACAGATGGGGAGGAACGACCTCGCCGTCATGCCCTGGGAGCACTACCGATGAGCAGCACCCCTCTGCGTCTGACCGCCCTCGATGCGCTGCATCGTTCGCTCGGCGCCACCATGACCGACTTCGCCGGCTGGGACATGCCCCTGCGCTACGGCTCCGAGCGCGACGAGCACCTCGCCGTGCGCACGAAGGCCGGCCTCTTCGACCTGTCCCACATGGGCGAGATCACCGTGACGGGGGCCCAGGCCGTCGCCCTGCTGGACCACGCCCTTGTCGGCAACATCGGGTCCGTCGCCGTGGGGCGCGCCCGCTACACCATGATCTGCCGGCCCGACGGCGGCATCCTCGACGACCTGATCGTCTACCGCCTGGCCGAGACCGAGTACCTCGTGGTGGCCAACGCCGGCAACGCGCAGGTCGTGCTGGACGCCCTCGTCGAACGGTCCGACGGCTTCGACGCGCTCGTCCGTGACGACCGGGACGCCTACGCGCTGATCGCCGTACAGGGCCCGGAGGCGCCCGGCATCCTCGCCGCCCTCACGGACGCCGATCTCGACGGCCTGAAGTACTACGCGGGCCTGCCCGGCACGGTCGCCGGTGTCCCCGCCCTCATCGCGCGCACCGGATACACCGGCGAGGACGGCTTCGAGCTGTTCGTGGCACCGGGCGACGCGGAGAAGGTGTGGCAGGCGCTCACCGAAGCGGGCACGCCCGTCGGGCTCGTCCCCTGCGGTCTGTCCTGCCGGGACACGCTGCGCCTTGAGGCGGGCATGCCGCTGTACGGACATGAGCTGACGACCTCCCTCACGCCCTTCGACGCCGGGCTCGGCCGGGTCGTCAAGTTCGAGAAGGAGGGCGACTTCGTGGGCCGCGCGGCCCTGCGCGAGGCCGCCGAGCGCGCTGCGCACGAGCCGCCGCGGGTACTCGTCGGCCTGGTCGCCGAGGGCCGCCGGGTGCCGCGCGCCGGGTACGCGGTCGTCGCCGACGGCCAGGTGATCGGCGAGGTCACCTCGGGCGCCCCCTCCCCCACCCTCGGCAAGCCGATCGCGATGGCGTACGTCGACGCCGCGCACTCGGCGCCGGGCACGGCGGGCGTGGGCGTGGACATCCGGGGCAGCCACGAGCCGTACGAGGTTGTGGCTCTGCCGTTCTACAAGCGCCGGAAGTGATCCTGTCAGGGTCAGCGGCAACCCCTGTCCTGCCCCTTCGCAGGCAGTCCCTGTAGTACCCCATGCATGACCAGTCCCCCGCGTACAGGAGAATTCAGGCCATGAGCAATCCCCAGCAGCTGCGCTACAGCAAGGAGCACGAGTGGCTGTCGGGCGCCGAGGACGGCGTCTCGACGGTCGGTATCACCGAGCACGCGGCCAACGCGCTCGGCGATGTCGTGTACGTCCAGCTTCCCGAGGTCGGTGCCACGGTGACCGCCGGTGAGACCTGCGGTGAGCTGGAGTCGACCAAGTCCGTCAGCGACCTGTACTCCCCGGTCTCCGGTGAGGTCACCGAGGTCAACGAGGATGTCACCGACGACCCGTCGCTGGTGAACTCCGCCCCGTTCGAGGGCGGTTGGCTCTTCAAGGTGCGGGTCTCCGACGAGCCGGGCGACCTGCTCTCCGCAGACGAGTACACCGCGTTCTCCGGCAGCTGAGCCCCCAGGCGTAAGGACGTACTGACCCATGTCGCTTCTGAACACTCCCCTGCACGAGCTCGACCCCGACATCGCCGCCGCCGTCGACGCCGAGCTCAACCGCCAGCAGTCCACCCTGGAGATGATCGCCTCGGAGAACTTCGCTCCGGTGGCCGTCATGGAGGCCCAGGGCTCGGTCCTCACCAACAAGTACGCCGAGGGCTACCCCGGCCGCCGCTACTACGGCGGCTGCGAGCACGTCGACGTCGCCGAGCAGATCGCGATCGACCGGGTCAAGGAGCTGTTCGGCGCCGAATACGCCAACGTGCAGCCGCACTCGGGCGCCTCCGCCAACCAGGCCGCGCTGTTCGCGCTGGCCCAGCCCGGCGACACCATCCTCGGTCTGGACCTGGCCCACGGCGGCCACCTCACCCACGGGATGCGGCTGAACTTCTCCGGCAAGCAGTTCGACGTGGTCGCCTACCACGTGGACGAGGCCGGGCTGGTCGACATGGCCGAGCTGGAGCAGCTCGCCAAGGAGCACCGGCCGAAGGTGATCATCGCGGGCTGGTCGGCGTATCCGCGTCAGCTGGACTTCGCCGAGTTCCGCCGGATCGCGGACGAGGTGGGCGCGTACCTCTGGGTCGACATGGCGCACTTCGCCGGTCTGGTCGCGGCGGGGCTGCACCCGAACCCGGTGCCGTACGCGGACGTCGTCACCTCGACGACCCACAAGACGCTGGGCGGCCCGCGCGGCGGGATCATCCTGGCGAAGCAGGAGTTCGCGAAGAAGCTGAACTCGTCCGTCTTCCCGGGCTTCCAGGGCGGTCCCCTGGAGCACGTGATCGCGGCGAAGGCCGTCTCCTTCAAGGTCGCCGCCTCGGACGACTTCAAGGAGCGCCAGCAGCGCACGGTGGACGGCGCCCACATCCTCGCCGAGCGTCTGGTGCGCGCGGACGTCACCGAGCACGGGGTGTCCGTCCTGTCCGGCGGTACGGACGTCCACCTGGTCCTCGTCGACCTGCGCGACTCCGAGCTCGACGGCAAGCAGGCCGAGGACCGTCTCCACGAGGTCGGCATCACCGTCAACCGGAACGCGATCCCGAACGACCCGCGTCCGCCGATGGTGACGTCCGGCCTGCGGATCGGCACCCCGGCGCTGGCCACCCGCGGCTTCACGGCCGAGGACTTCGAGGAGGTCGCGGACGTCATCGCCGAGACCCTGAAGCCGTCGTTCGACGTCGACAGCCTGAAGGCACGCGTGAAGGCGCTGGCCGACAAGCACCCGCTGTACCCCGGCCTGAACAAGTAGTTCCCTGGCGGGGGCACCCGACGACGTGTGCCCCCGCCCTCTTTGGAGGAGTTCCCGTGGCCATCTCGGTCTTCGACCTGTTCTCGATCGGCATCGGCCCGTCCAGCTCCCACACGGTCGGTCCCATGCGGGCGGCCCGGCTGTTCGCCCGCCGACTGCGCAACGAGGAAGTCCTCGGCGCGGTGGTGTCGGTCCGCGCGGAGCTGTACGGCTCCCTGGGCGCGACCGGCCACGGCCACGGCACCCCCAAGGCGGTGCTGCTCGGCCTGGAGGGCGCCTCACCGCGCACGGTGGACGTCGAGGGCGCCGACGCACGGGTGGAGCAGATCAAGGAGTCGGGCCGGCTGAGGCTGCTGGACGACCACGAGATCGCCTTCTCCTTCGACGACGACCTGGTCCTGCACCGCCGTAAGACCCTCCCCTATCACGCGAACGGCATGACCCTGTGGGCGTTCGACGCCTCGGGGGCCGAGCTGCTGTCGAAGACGTACTACTCGGTGGGCGGCGGATTCGTCGTCGACGAGGACGCGGTGGGCGCGGACCGGATCAAGCTCGACGACACGGCCCTCAAGTACCCGTTCCGCACGGGCGACGAACTGCTGCGTCTGACGAAGGAGACGGGTCTGTCGATCTCCGCGCTGATGCTGGAGAACGAGCGCGCCTGGCGCACGGAGGACGAGATCCGCTCCGGGCTGCTGGACATCTGGCGGGTGATGCAGGCGTGCGTGTCGCGCGGTATGTCCCGCGAGGGCATCCTGCCGGGCGGACTGCGGGTACGTCGACGCGCCGCCATGTCGGCGCGTCAACTCCGGGCGGAGGGCGAGCCGTTGGCGCGCGCGATGGAGTGGATCACGCTGTACGCGATGGCGGTGAACGAGGAGAACGCGGCGGGCGGCCGGGTCGTGACGGCCCCGACGAACGGGGCCGCGGGCATCATCCCGGCGGTCCTGCACTACTACCTCAACTTCGCGGCGGGTGGTGCCTCCGAAGGAGAAAAAGAGGAGGGCGTGGTCCGTTTCATGCTCGCCGCCGGCGCGATCGGCATGCTGTTCAAGGAGAACGCGTCCATCTCCGGCGCGGAGGTCGGCTGCCAGGGCGAGGTGGGCTCGGCCTGCTCGATGGCGGCGGGCGCGCTCGCGGAGGTGCTGGGCGGCAGCCCCGAACAGGTCGAGAACGCGGCCGAGATCGGCATGGAACACAACCTCGGCCTGACCTGCGACCCGGTCGGCGGCCTGGTCCAGATCCCGTGCATCGAGCGCAACGGCATGGCCGCGGTGAAGGCGGTCACGGCGGCACGGATGGCGATGCGGGGCGACGGCTCGCACAAGGTGTCCCTGGACAAGGTCATCAAGACGATGAAGGAGACGGGGGCCGACATGAGCGTCAAGTACAAGGAGACGGCCCGGGGCGGGCTGGCTGTGAACATCATCGAGTGCTGAGGTGGGCGCGAGTCGGCGCGAGGCGTCTCGGCTTGCCCGGCGTCGGCCCGCGAGCGATCCGATCGTGGTGGTCGGCCGGTCCCCTGCCGTCGGGAAGCCCGCTCCTGGGGCAGTTCTGCCGAATTGCCGTCACAGATGGTGTCCCGGTCGCTACGTTGTCGTGAGTTCGCCGTCCCGCCCGGAAGTGGGCTGACGGGCACTCAGCGGGGGGCAGCGTGTTCCGATGGCGCAGGGCCGAACAGCCGACGATCTCCATTCCGGTCCCGGACGACAACGCGGATGTGAGCAGCGTCCGAGGCTGGGAGGTGTTCACCCGGTTCAGCCGTGAGGTGTTCATCTCGGCTCATCCCGAGGACGGGGCCGAGTTCGACCCGATGTTGGCGGAGTTCCGCAAGGACCCCCACGGCGTCCTGCGGTCCCGTCAGCTGCGGCCCAAAGTGGGCAGCGGCGTCATCGTGCAGTCGGCCATCCCCTACGTGCTGCCGTTGGTGTCGTTGCTGGTGGGGGCCGTGGCCGAACGGGCCGCCAACGGCGCGCTCGACGTCATCAGCGACGCCGCCCGCCGCAAGGTCACTCGTCTGCTCGAACAACGCCGCGCGCACACGGCGGCCCCGGCGACTCCGCGGAACGGGGAAACGGATTCGGCGGTGGTGACCGCCACCGCGCCCACGGCCGGGCTCGACCCGGACGAGGAACGGGCGCTGCGCATGCTGCTGACAGGCTGGGCCGCGCAGATGCGCATGGACGAGGCCAAGGCCCGTGAGCTGGCCGACACGATCCTGGACGTCCTACGTCAACGGGGTGAGCAGGCCCCGTGACCGATACCGCCGCATCCGGACCTCCCGCTCTCTCGCCCTCCCCCACCGATAGCCGCGCGACCGCGCGGCACTGGCCCGGTGTCACCTCGTCGGCCGGTGCCCGGTACCTGCTGCTGGTGGCCGTACTGCTGCTCGCCGGCGCCTTCGCCGGGCAGATCATGCACAACCAACTCCTGGGGACCTCGTGGGCGTCGGCCTACTTGCGCTGCTTCGACGAGGCCGTCCGGGCCGTGCCCGGCCAGGGCTTTCCCCAGGACTTCGCGCGCAACACCTACGTCCAGCAGTGCACCCGGCCGGTGCAGCAGCGACTCGCCCTGGTGTCGTTGTCGGGGTCGTTCGTGGTGCTGCTCCTGGGGGTGGCAAGCCTGTGGGTGCTGCCCCGGCGGTTGATGCGGCGAGCGGGTCCTCTGGTGACGGCACCGGCTGAGTGGCAGCACCGCGCGGCCCTGGCCGCGTCGGAGATGGGCGTCCGGCGGGTGCCCGTCGTGGTGTGGGGTTCGGTGTGGCTTCAGGAGGCGTTCACCGCCGGCCGACCGGGCCGGACCAGGATCGTCCTGCCCCGTGGCGTACGGGACCTGCCGCCCGCGCAGGCCGACGCGATCCTCCGGCACGAGCTGGCGCATGTGGCCGCGGGAGATGTCACCTTGGTGTGGCTGACCCGGGGTGTGTGGTGGGCGCTCGCTCCGGTTCTGGTGGTGCCGGCGGTCACCATCGCGGTGCGGGACCGGTCCCAGGACCACCGGGGGCCTCTCGCCGTGCTCGGCACGTCCTTCTGGGGCGAGTACGGCGTCCGGGCCCTGCTGCTGCTCATCGTCGCCGCTCTGGTCTCCCAGCACGTGCTGCGCTCGCGCGAGCACGAGGCCGACCTGCGCTCGCTGCGGGGCCGGACCCGCGAGCCCCTGGAGTCCCTGCTGGCCGGGCAGCCGTCGCCGACGCTGTCGTGGATGGACCGCGCCCGTGCGACCCACCCCACGGCGGCCCGCCGGGTGGCCGCCTTGCGGCAGGCGCGCCTGCCGCTTCCCGTGTCGCTGCTCGACGTCACGGTCACCGGCCTGCTCAGCGCGATGGTCATGAACGCTGTGGCCGATCTGGCCCAGACCGGATTCACCGGCACATCGCTGACAGGCGGGCCGGCGCGGCTGCTCAGCGCCCTGGTCACCGGATCGCTGCTGTCGGTCGGATGGGGCATCGCGGTGTGGCGCGGCACTCCGGCCGACGGCGGTGCCGGGCCGTTCCCCCGAGGAGCCCTGCTGGCCCTGGCAGCGAGCACGGCTGTGGGGCTGGTGGCGCAGTTGCAGAGCACCGGCGTCAGTGGAGAGGGTCCCTCAGGCCGGTGGCCGCTCATCGTGACGCTGCCGTTGGCAGTGGCGGGCGCGGGTGCGCTGAGTTCGGCTCTCGCCCGGTTGTGGGTCCGTCGCGGTGGCGCCGCGCCCGGCTCACGGTGGGGATGGGCCGGGGCGGTCGGCGTCAACCTCGTACTGTTCACAGGCGCCCTGCGGATCGCGCAGGAAAGCGCCGTCTTTCTCCACGTGACCGGCTGGCGGAAGGCGGTCGACGCGCTCGCGCTCAGCGGCATGTACTCGGCCTCGGCCGATTCCACCACGCTGGGACTGGCCGGTGTCGCCCTGTTCGCACTCTGGCTCGCCCTGCGGGGCGACCGGACGCTCCCGGTGCCCGGCGCCCCGGCCAGTGCGGGTCGGTACGTGGTGTGGACGGTGGCGGCAGCGGCCGGCGCGGCGGTGGCCGCTCGATGGGCGTACGAACCGGTGGTGCCCCAGGGTGGCTCCATGGCCGCCACCCAGTTCGACTGCTGGGCGGCAACCTGCGCGGGACTCGCCACTCTGGCCGCCCTGCTCGCCCTCAAAGGAGCCTCGGGCCTCGGTGACGCCCTGTACGCGGCGCCGCTGTCCGCCACGCTCGCCGGAGCGGTCATGTGGGCGCGCTACCTCACCTCCTGGCATCACCCCCTCCAAGCAGCCGCCCTCTACACCACCGACCCCTTGTCCCAGCTCGCGCTGCTCCTGCTCGCGCTCGCACTCCCCGCGGCCTTCCTCCCCACCCCCACCCACGGCCCCGCTCGCCGGTGGGTGGCCGGCCTGACTCCCGTCCTGGCCGCCGTCCTCGCGGCAGCGAGCGTCCTGGCGGTCCTCCACTCCGGGGACCGCCTGCTGTTCGTCCCCCCGACGGGCACCGCGCCCTGAACCACAGGCAGCCTCCCCGGCCGCGCCCGGAGCGGGAGGTGCTTCCGGCACGGTCCGGTCACCGAGGGACGCGCCGCCCGTGAGCGCCCGGTGCTTGGATGGCGGCATGGGCGCTCCTCGTTCGCAGCCGCATCGTGACGATCTGGCAATCGCCTTTGCCGGGCTGGCCGGTGGTCTGTTGTTGTGGTTGCTCGGGCAGCACACCCAGGCCGGTCAGCCGCTGGGCGGGGCGTGGGTGCTGGTGCCGCTGACCGTGACCGCCGGGCTCGAGGTGCTACGGCGCGTCAGGCCGCAGACCGCCCTGGTTCTGGGCTTTCTCGCCCTGGTGGGGGACCAGTTCACCTCGGGCAGTCTGGCAACGGTGCTGATGTTCACCGATCTGGTGTACGCCGCCGTCCTCTACGGCAGCCACTCTGCCGCCCAGCGGATTCCGGTCGTCGCCGGGCTGGTCACGGTCACCGCGACCCTGGGCTTCATCGCTTGGTACGGCATCTCGGACGCGGTGGTCATCGGCGTGGTCGTCGGCCTGGTCACCCTCGTCCCGGCGGCCACGGGAGCCATCGTCCGCAACCACCGGGAGGCTGCCGAGGCTGCCAGGCTTCAGGCCAGGCAGAGCATCCGGTTGGCCGAGATGGACCGGGCGCAGGCGATCACCGCTGAGCGCACGCGGATGGCCCGTGAACTGCACGACGTGGTCGCCGACCGGCTCACCGCGATCGCCCTCCACTCCACCGCCGCGCTCTCGCTGGGCGACCTGGTGAGCGCCCAGAACGCGCTGTCGGTGATCCGGGAGAACGGCGTCGAAGGCCTGTCGGAGATGCGTCGCCTGGTCGGGCTGCTCCGGGACCGGGGCGGCGAGTGGGATCCGGCGCCGGTGCCGACCCTGGACGGCCTGGGCGCCCTTGTCGCGCGCGCCCGCGCCAACGGTCTGGACGTCACCGTGGACGACGCTCGTCCGCCCGGTCCGGAACTGCCCTCGCCGGTCGACTTCGCCGCGTACCGGATCACCCAGGAGTCCTTGACCAACGCACTCAAGCACGCCGCCCCGGGACCGGTCGTCGTGCGCCTCGCCCAGCAGGACGCCGTGCTCACCGTGCAGGTGAGCAGCCCCTTCGTCGACCGCTCGGAGCAACCCCAGGTCCCCGGAGCCGGTATGGGCCTGGTCGGGATGCGGGAACGCGTGGCCCTGTTGCACGGCTCGTTCCGGGCCGGCCCCCAGGTCACCGTCGACGGCACCTGCTGGCAGGTCCACGCCTCCCTCCCCATCGGCCGGCCCGTTCTCTCCGCCCCTGCGGAGGGAACACCGGCACTCGGAGTCGATCAACGGCCTTGACGTGCCCGCCGGCTGGGTTTCCGTCCGGCGCCGCTGCCGGGTCGGTCCAGCTCGCGCCACTCGCGGCGCAGCCCGGCGAGGTGCGTGGTGACGAGGTACGCGGCCCCGACGGCCAGCAGCACCGGTACGAGTCCGGCCGCCGTCACCGCCGTCCCGGCGAGCAGCCCGCCCAGGGGGACGTCTGCGTGGGCCACGGAGTCGCCCACGGCGTTGACCCGGCCCAGCAGTCGGCGCGGTATCCGTTCGTAGAGGACGGCGCCCAGGACCGGGCCGAGGAAACCCGCAACACCGCCTGGTTTAGGCGACCAAGGCGGCGCCGAGGGACTGGGCAACCGGATGAAGGACCCGGCACCGGCAACCGTCGACTGACGGGTGACGGCCGTCATATCCTCTGCACAGCCGCACACCTGGACCGGGGGCGTTCCATGGCCGAGACGGGCACCGACAGCGGCCGGCCGGCCGCCTTCTGGCAGTCCCTGGCCCCCGCCGACCGGGACGCGCTGCTCCGGGTGGCGACCCGGTTGTCCCTGCCCGCCGGCGAGCAGTTCCTGGCGCAGGGGGACGACTCCGACCATCTGGTGGTGCTACTGCGCGGCTGGGTCAAGGTCGTCGCCCAGTCGCACGCCGGCTACCGTGCGCTGCTCGCGCTGCGCGGCCCCGGTGAACTCCTCGGCGAGCAGGCGGGGTTGGAGCGCAGACGCCGCTCGGCCTCGCTGCTCACGGCGACGACGGTCGACCTGCTGCAACTGCCGGCCGCCCGCTTCCGGACGCTGGCCCGGGCCGACGGCGGGGTGGCCTCGGCGCTGGAACAGACGCTGTCCGGGCGCCTGCGCGAGGCCGACGTCCAGCGCACCGGCATCACCGAACCGGTGCCGGTGCGCCTGGCCGCGCTCCTCCTCGACCTGGCCGAACGCTGCGGCCACCCCGACCCGGACGGCACCGGCGTACGCATCGCACTACCGCTCTCCCAGGACGACCTGGCCGGGCTGGTGCTCAGCTCGCGGCGCACGGTGAGCCGGGTGCTGGAGCAATGGCGGGGCCGTGGCTGGATAGTGACGGGGCGTCAGTCGCTGCTGATCCGGTCGGTCGATCAGCTGAAGGGGCAGGCGTTCGGGGGGTGAGCGTGGGCGGCGGAACCGGGCTCCCCGTGCCGGTTCCGCCGCCAACTCTTCCCGCTCCGCCGCCCGGGGCCTGGGCTCCCCCTGGTGCCCGGCCGGGCGGCTCCCCCGGATTCACGGGAAGTCCTGGTGGCGCCGCATAGCCATCGAACGTCCGGGGCCATCCATGCAACGGCCATACATCAGCGATGTCTACGCCAACTGGCGCACAGCGTGGCTGATTTGACACATCGGCATCTTTTCCGACATGACGCCACACAAACAATTAAGAGGACGCTTGCCCCGTTTACCCGGCTTCACCAACTCGCTTGAGTGGGCGACGCGACAACGTGAAGGGGCGCCCACCGACGATCCGGCGGGCGCCCCACACGCACTGCTTCGCTCTACTTGTTCAGGTACGTCCAGAACTCGTCGAACGACAGGAGCCTGTCGCCGTCGAGGTCGCGGGCGGCGATGATGACCTCGGCCACGGACTCGGTGACGTTCCAGTCGCCCGCCTGCGCCAGGGCCGTCTTGAACTCGGCGGCCGTGATGACCCCGTCACCGTTCGTGTCGATGCGCTCGAACTGCTTGCGTGCTTCCTCGATGTCCGCCACCGGGACCCGCCCCTTCATGTACGTACTGCTGACGGGGTCAGATTAGCTGGCCAAATGCGCGCGCATCGCCGCGGCCACCCAGGCGAACTCCGCACGGTGCGCGGCGGGCGGTCGCAGGTCCCGCAGGACATCCGCCGCCTCCGGATCGCCGGGCGCCCCCGTCGGACCAGTGACAAAGGTCCGTACCGTCAATCCGGTGGCCCTGGCCGGCTCGCCGATGGTGAGATGTCCGGTGCCGTCGTCGATCATGTTCGCGAGTCCGGGCTGGGCCGGGAGGAGCACTGTGGGGGAAACACTGAAGGACGTCCTCGACGCCGTGGCGCGAGGCGTCTTCCCGGACCCCGACGGCCGTACGACCATCGTGCCCCAGGCGTCCCACCGCGACGCCGGGGTCCTCGCCTTCACCGCGCACGCGGTCGTCTTCACCGACGAGGACCCCGACTGGGTGCGCCGGACCCTGGCCGGGGTGGCCAGCGACCCGCTCTCCGCGCCCATGAACCCGCGCTTCCTGGCCGCCCTCATGGACCGTACGGGCCGCTCGAACGAGACGATCGACCTGCTCGCGGTCGCCTCCCCCCTCCAGGGCGATCCCCCGCTGACGCTGACGGAGATCGACGATCCCGCTCATCACCGGGTCGCCCGCGCCCACCGGCACCGGGACGACGTCCGGGTGTGGGCGGCCGACGGCGGGGTGCTCATCCTCGGGCGCGGGGTCGCCGGGCGGCTGGAGGCCGCGGTGGAGGTGACGGAGACGGTACGGCACCGGGGTCTGGGCCGGGCGCTGGCGTCCTCGGCGCGGTACCTGAGCGGCGGGGAGCCGGTCTGGGCCCAGCTGGCGCCGGGGAACGCCCGCAGCGTACGGGCGTTCCAGGCGGCGGGGTTCACACCGGTGGGCGGAGAGGCGTTGCTGCTCGCCCCTTGAGCGGGCTCAGGGGACTCGGGCGGCGGTGCCCGTGCCCCAAAGGGGCGCGGGGAACTACGCGACCAGCCACGACGGACCCGCAGATTTCACACCGCGCCTCCAGCGGACCCCATAAGCACCTTGGCTTGGCTCAGTGCCAGGCCTCGAAGTGCGGGTTGCTCTGGCAGCCGCTCATGATCTCGACCTTGGTGGTCTTGTTCACCGGGCAGACGCCGATGATGTACTTCCGCTCGATACCGCCGGGAAAGGCGACCTCGACCTGGTCGGCCCACTTGTGGGTGTCGCCGATGGTCTTGTTCACGTCCACGCCGCCCGGGGCGTCGATGTAGTAGTTGTAACCCGACTTCCACCATGTCTTGTACAGGTCGTGGTCGTAGGTCGTGGAGACGTACGGGGAGGGCTGGTTGACCAGGACGTACTTCTCGATGTCGTACTGGCCGTTGATGACGTCCCTGGGCTTGAGGCCCTCCGCGAAGACGATCTCGGGGCCGCGGCCGTCGCTGCGGTAGAGGGTGCCGCAGGTCTTGCGCCACACCGGCTCGGGGGTGATGCGGTCGACGTCGACGCGGCGGTCCACGGCGGCCTTGATCGGGTCGTCGAACTGGGGACAGGTCGGGGCAGCGGCCCTGGTGAAGGCCTTCGGGGCGGCTGCGGGCGGGGTGGCGGCCGAGGTCGCGAAGACGGCGGCCAGGGAGAGGACGACGGCAGCGGTCCGCCGCCGCAGGCGAGTTGTGATCACGGGTGCACCATGTCGGGTCTGCGGCGGCGGGCCGGGGATCGTCACTCGATCGGCGGCGTGTCACACGGGGTGTCGGCGGCGGCCAACTGGGTGCGGATCAGCGGAAGATGCCGGTGTGGCCGAGTGAATAGCGGCCGGGCTGCGGGTAGACGGCGAGACCGTGCGGTCCGCTGCCCACCTTGATGCGGGCGAGCTGCTTCCCGGTCCGGGTGTCGATGGCGTACACCTCCGCGTTGTAACGTCCCGACAGCCACAGGACCTTGCCGTCGGCGGAGACGCCGCCCATGTCGGGGCTGCCGCCGTGGGGCAGATGCCACTTCTTCGTGACCTCGCCCTTCGCGAAGTCGAAGACGGAGACGGTGCCCTCGCCCCGGTTGGAGACGTACATCTCGCGGGAGTCGCGGCTGACGTACAGCCCGTGGGTGCCCTTGCCGGTGGGCAGGAGGGTGGGCCGGGTGAACCTGTCGCCGTCCAGGATCCACATGCCGTCGGCCATCATGTCGGCGATGTAGAACCGTCTGCCGTCCGGCGAGATCTTGACGTCCTGCGGCATGGCACCCTCGTAGGGCAGCTTCTGCTGCGCGACGACCTTCATCTTCTCGGTGTCGACCTTGAGCAGTTCGCCGCTGAACTCGCAGGACACGATGAAGTACCGGCCGTCGAGGGAGAAGTCGGCGTGGTTGACGCCGTAGCAGCTGACGGGCACGGCCTTGGCGATCCTCATCGTGTGCGGGTCGCGGAAGACCAGCTGGCGGTCGAGGGAGGCCATGACGACGGCGTATTTGCCGTTGGGCGTGAAGTAGAGGTTGTAGGGGTCGTGGACGTCGACCGGTTCGCCCGCTTTCCCGGTCCTCGGGTCGATGGGTGTGAGGGTGTGACCGCGGTCGTTGTTGACCCAGAGGGTCTTCAAGTCCCAGGAGGGTACGACGTGTTGGGGCTGGCGGCCGACGCGGATCGTCTCGATGACCTCGTACGTCTTCGGGTCGATGACGGAGACGGTGTCGGACTCGGTGTTGGGCACGTAGACCCGGGACGGGAAGTCCCGGACGACCGGCGAGAGCTTGCCCGGCCGGTCGGCGGCGTACACATCACGCGGGAGGAGGACGGGCGGCATCCCGGGCAGCCCCTGGAAGGCGGGCCTGACCGGCACGGCGGGTTTGACGGGCAGGGCGGGCTTGACCGCGCCGATGGGCCGGTGCGGCTCGTCCTGGGCCTCGGTGCCGCAGCCGGCGAGTCCGGCGAGGACGGTGAGGGCGGCTGTCGTGACGAGGGCGCGGGCGATGACGGTGAGGGGCATCAGGTCAGCAACTCCGTGGTGGTCACCGCGCGCAGGCCGCGGCGGTCGAGTTCGTGCAGGAGGCCGGGGAACGCGGCAACGGTGTCCGCGTATCCGAAGTGCAGGCTCACGATCGATCCGGCGCGGACGTCGGCCATGACGTTGGCCACGACGGCGGGGGCGCCCGGCGAGGTGAAGTCGAGGGAGTCGACGTCGTACGACAGGACGTGCGGATAGCCGGCCCGGCGGGCGAGCCGTTCGACGAGCGGCGAGGCGCGGGCGCCGCGCGAGGGCCTGAACCAGGTGCCGACGGACCCGGTGAGCGCCTTCAGCCGCTGGGCGCACCCCCGGATCTCGGCGTCGGCGTCCGCCTCCGGCATGGCGTTGATGTCGAGGTGGCGCAGGGTGTGGTTGCCGAGTTCATGACCGCCGCCGAGGACGCTGCGAGCGAGGCCGGGGTGGGCGTCGAGCCAGGTCCCGACGGCGAACACGGTGACACGGGAGCCGTGTTCCTCGGCGGCGGCGAGCACCGCGTGCGCGGTGGCGGGGTCGCCGCCGCCGTGGAAGGTGAGGGCGACCCGGGGGCGGTCGCGGGGGCCGTGGGAGATCTGGGCGGGGTAGTGGAGAAGGGGCGCGGGCGCGGGGGTGTGGGAAGCCGGGGTACGGGAGGAAGGGGCAGGGGAGGCAGGGGTACGGGGGGAGGCTGCGGTGCCGGGTGCGCACCCGGTGGTCAGCGCCCCCGAGGCAACGATCCCGGCGCCCGCGCGCAGCACCGCTCGACGGTCGGTCGTGGTCACCCGCACCATTTAAGGGGGGGTTGGGGAGGAAAACAGGCGATTAGCCCGATCGGCGGCCCGCCCATACGGTAGGGGCGGCCTCACACCCGGTCGCGCGCCCTGGGCCCTGTCGTCTGGATCATCTCGGCGTCGCGCGCCCTACCGGTCGGCGACGCGCATCTCGAACCAGGTCGTCTTTCCGCGCGGCAGCAGGTCGACGCCCCACCGATCGGAGAGCTTGTCGACCAGCATCAGCCCCCGCCCGCTGATGTCCATCTCCTGAACCGGCATCAGACACGGCAGCCCCCGCGAGGGGTCGCGGACCTCGACGCGGATCCATCCCCGGCGCCGGCGCATCCGCAGGCCGAACGCTTGCGCGCCGGTGTGCCGCACCGCGTTGCCGACCAGCTCGGAGACGAGGAGCACCACGTCCTCGGTCATCTTGGGGGACAGCCCCCACTGGCGCAGTACGACGACCTGGGCGAGGCGGCGGGCGCTCGCGGCGGACTCCGGGCGGGACGGCAGTCGAACCTCGGCGCCCGTCGGGTCTCCGAACAGCTCGAGCGCCTTGAGTGCCCGCTCGTCCTCCACCGCGGGCGACCAACGCGCCGCCGTCGCACGGCCGTGCCCCCGCGGCTGTTCCATGCCCTCCAGCCCCGCCATGCCCCCATCATGGCCGCCCGAGCCATCCGCCGGGGCCGTTCCGGAGGAATACGCCCCCCGGAACGCGTCATTCCGAGTAGGTCCACCGGCATATGCCGACGGCATTCCGTCGGCCGCTAAAGGCCCTCCCACCTGCGACGGAAGCTCACTTTCGGGCAAGCGACAGGCCCCCTCGACACGACAGGCTTAAGGTTGGCCCAAGGTTCCCATAAACCGCCCTATCGAGGGACCCGGATAAGACATCGCGTCAACTGCAAGCGCTTCAGCGGAACTTCGCCTTACCGGGACCTTCGTCCACGAAGCTCCGCATCCCGGTCTCCCGGTCCTCGGTCGCGAACAGACCGGCGAACCAGTTCCGTTCGATCGCCAGTCCCGTTTCCAGGTCCGTCTCCAGACCCGCGTCGATCGACTCCTTCGCCGCGCGCAGCGCGATCGCCGGACCCTGCGCGAGTTTCGCCGCCCAGGCGTGCGCCTCGGCGTACACATCGGCGGCCGGTACCACCCGGTCCACCAGACCGAGGGCCAGCGCTTCGTCGGCCTTGACCATCCGCCCGGTGAAGATCAGGTCCTTGGCCTTGGACGGCCCGATCAGCCGGGCCAGTCGCTGGGTGCCGCCCGCGCCGGGGATCACACCGAGCAGGATCTCCGGCTGACCGAGTTTCGCGTTGTCGCCGGCGATGCGGTAGTCCGCGCAGAGCGCCAACTCGCAGCCGCCGCCGAGGGCGTAGCCGGTCACCGCGGCGACGACCGGCTTGGGGATACGCGCGACGGCACTGAAGGAGTCCTGAAGATCCCTGGACCGGGCGACCATCGCCGCGTGGTCCATGGCCTGCATCTCCTTGATGTCCGCGCCGGCCGCGAACACCTTCTCCCCGCCGTACAGGACGACCGCCCGGACGTCCTCCCGCCGGGTGGCCTCCTGCGCGAGCTCCTTGAGGCGGTCCTGGGTGGCGATGTCCAGCGCGTTCATCGGCGGCCGGTCCAGCCGGAGCGTGCCCACACCTTCGGCGACTTCGAGATGCACAGTCATGGAGGCAGGTTAACGGGGGCTAACGGGAACTGGGCCGGTGCGGTCGGTCACACTCGGCGGGGGCCCGGGGGTTGTCCCCCAGGCAGACACAGCAGGAACACTGACGACAACGGGCCCGCTGCTGTCGGTCACACCGGGCCCGCGACGACGTAAGCCGGGGTTACGCCTTCCACTTCTCCCAGGACATGTTCCAGCCGTTGAGCCCGTTGCCCGCGTCGACGACGCGGTCGTTGGAGTTCTTCACGATCACCACGTCGCCGGTCATCGACCGGTCGAAGAACCAGGCCGCCGCCACCCCGCTGTCGTAGCCGCCGCGTACGTCCCTGAGGCCGATGCAGCCGTGGCTGGCGTTGTAGTTGCCGAAGGCGTCGCCGCCCCAGTAGTTGCCGTGGATGAAGGTGCCGGAGTCGGTCAGGCGCGAGGCGTGCGGGACGTCCTTGATGTCGTACTCGCCGCCGTAGCCGACCGTCTCGCCGTTCATCCGGGTCACCTCGAGGCGCTCGCTGATGACCATCTGGCCGTTCCAGGTCTCGTAGCCGGGCTTGCCGGTGGTGACGGCGAGGGTCTTGATGGCCTTGCCGTCCCGTCGTACGACCATCTTCTTGGTCTTGACGTCGACCGTGGAGACCTGGCTGCGCCCGATGGTGAAGGAGACCTGCTTGGCCTGTTTGCCGTAGACGCCGGGGCGTCCCTCGACGCCGTCGAGAGCGAGGGCGACGGTGACCTTCGTACCCGGCTTCCAGTACTTCTCGGGGCGGAAGTCGAGACGGTCGTTGCCGAACCAGTGGCCCTCGACGTCGACGGCCGGTTCCGTCTTGATCGTGATGGCCTTCTCGACGTCCTCGGGGTGCGTGATGCCCCGGGTGAAGCGGATCGAGAACGGCATGCCCACGCCGACCTTGGAACCGTCCTCGGGCGTGAACCTGCCGATGAACGTGTTCTTCGGGGTGAGGGTGGTGAAGGAGGACTCCTCCGCCGCCGTACGTCCCTGGCTGTCCTTCGCCACGACGTGCACCTTGTACGTGGTGGACGCGGCGAGATGCGCCGTGGGCGCCCACTTGGTGTCGCCGGCGGTCAGCGTGCCCTCGACCGCGTTGCCCTTGGGGTCCTCGACCTTGACCCCGGTCAGCTTGCCCTTGGCGGCGCTGACCGTGAGGGCGCCGCTGGTGTCCACGGACTTCGCGCCGTCCTTGGGCGCGATCGTCACGACCGCCTGCGACTGCTGGGTCGGCGCGGTGGAGGAGTCCTTGCCCTTCGGCTTGGCGTCGTCGGTGCCGGAGCCCGAACCGCCGCCCACGCACGCGGTGGCGGCGACGAGCACGACGCCGGCGAGCAGTGCCAGTGGCCCTCTGCTCCCCCGCCTCCCGCCCCGCCGTGCCGCCGCCGAAGTCGCCGATATCGGTCGCGCGTTCAAGCTTTCTCCCCTCCCGGGGCCTGACTCAGGCCCAATTCCCCGGCGCATACGCGCCCCCCCGGCCGCATATTAAGCACAAGGTCACACCCCCTGGCGGCCCCCGAAGGTCACTGTTTCGTCCCAACATCATCAGATTGTCGGATCCGACTGTTCACTTCACGGCGCCGCCCGCCTTCCACTCCTTCCAGCCCATGTTCCATCCCCCGAGCCCGTTGTCGGGAGCGATCTGCTTGTCCTTGCTGTGGACGACCTCGACGACGTCACCGACCAGACTCCGGTCGAAGAACCAGCCCGCCGGACTGTCCGAACTGCCGCCCTTCACATCCCTCAGTCCGACGCAGCCGTGGCTGACGTTGGTCCTGCCGAAGGCGTCCGGCGCCCAGTAGTTGCCGTGCACGAAGGTGCCGGAGGTGGTCAGTCGCATCGCGTGCGGCACGTCCGGGATGTCGTACTCGCCGTTGCCGTCCTTCTTCTTGAAGCCGACGGTGGCGCCGTTCATCCGGGTCAGCTCCAGCATCTCCAGGACCACCATCTTCCCGTTGTACGTGGTGGTCCTGGGCGCTCCCGCCGTGATCGGCACGGTGGCGAGCAGATCGCCGTCGCGCCGCACCTCCATGGTGTGCGCGGCGGCGTCGACCAGCGAGACCTGACTGCGGCCGACGGTGAAGGTGAACGTCTTCTGCTGGATCCCGTACACCCCCGGCGCCCCCTCGACGTCCCGCAGCGCGAGATCGACGGTGACCTCGGTGCCCGGTGCCCAGTACTCCTCGGGCCGGAAGTCGAGGCGGTCGTCGCCGAACCAGTGCGGGCGGATCTCGACGGCGGGCTTCGCGGTGACGTGGACGGCGCGTTCCACCGCGGCGCGGTTCTGTACCTCACGGTTGAACTCCAGCGACACGATCATTCCGGTGCCGACGGTGGAGCGGTTCTCCGGGGTGACGTATCCGATGAACCGCTCATCGGGCACGTACGTGGTGAAGGTCGTGTGCCGGGCCGAACGGTTCCCCTGGCCGTCGAGCGCCACGGCGTCGACGGTGTATCTGGCGGCCAACGCGAGCCGCGCGTCGTCGGGCCGCCAGGACAGCCCGTCCTCGGCGATCCGCCCGGGGACCACCGACTCCTGCGCGTCCTGCGACCTGACGACCTTCACCGATTCCAGGCGCCCGCCGGCCACCCGTACGAGAAGGGGGTTGTCGGGGCGCACGGCGCGGCTGCCGTCGTCCGGGACGACGCGGATCACGTCCTTCGGCGCCCGGGGTTTCCCGAACATCGAGTCCGTCCCGTGCACCCCCTCCGAAGTACAGCCGGCGGCTCCGGCCAGCAGTCCTGCCCATGTCAGTACGGCGGCCAGCCCGGCCTTCGCGCGCCGAGCGCGCCCTGTTACGTGCCTCACGCAGGACCCAACGACGCGGCCCGCCCCGGGGAAACGTGAGTGCGAGCCACGCGATGGGCAGAACAGGGGGGAGAAACGACGCGACAGGGCACCTCGGCTGGGACGCCGTACGCCTGTTCTCGCTTCGTTCCACGAGTCGCGGGAGGTGGAGAGGTGTCCAGCGCAGCCGAGCAGAAAGCGGTGGCCCAGCAGCGCGCCGTAGAGACCGGGCACCCCGACACGGCGTCGCCCGACGCCGCGCTGCCCGCCACCGTGCTGAACGGCGCGCCACGCGCCGCGCTGCCCGCCGTACCCGTGTGGCCGGGAACGCCCATGCCGTTGGGCGCCCGTTTCCGCACGGGCCCGGACGGGGTGTCGGGCACCAACTTCGCGCTGTGGGCGGGCGGGGCGGAGGCGGTGGAGCTGTGCCTGTTCGGCGAGGTAGGGGACGGTGATGAGGGCGGCGGGGAGGTGGAGACCCGGGTCGCCCTCACCGAACTGACGCACGAGATCTGGCACGGCTTCGTGCCCGGGGTCATGCCGGGGCAGCGCTACGGCTACCGCGTGCACGGCCGCTGGGACCCGTGGACCGGCGCCCGCTGGAACCCGGCGAAGCTGCTCCTGGACCCGTACGCGCGGGCGGTGGACGGCGATTTCGACCTGCCACCCGAGGTGTACGGGCACGTCAGGGACTGGCCCCAGCAGCAGGTCGCGGACACCGTGCGCGACGACCGCGACTCGGCGCCGTACGTCCCGAAGGGAGTCGTCGTCCACGACGACGCCCCCGACGACGAGTGGGCGGACGACCGCCGCCCGAAAACCCCGTGGGCCGACTCGGTGATCTACGAGCTCCACGTCAAGGGCTTCACCAAGCTGCACCCGGGCATCCCGGAGGAGTTGCGGGGCACGTACGCGGGCCTGGCCCACCCGGCGGCGATCGAGCACCTGACGAAGCTGGGCGTGACGGCGGTCGAACTGCTGCCGGTGCACCAGTTCGCGCACGAGGACCATCTGCTGCGCCGGGGCATGAAGAACTACTGGGGCTACAACTCGATCGGCTACTTCGCCCCCCACGCGGGCTACGCGGCGACGGGTACGGCCGGACAGCAGGTCGGCGAGTTCAAGCGCATGGTGCGCGCACTGCACGCGGCGGGCATCGAGGTCATCCTCGACGTGGTCTACAACCACACGGCGGAGGCCGACGAACACGGCCCGACACTGTCCCTGCGGGGCATCGACAACCGGGGCTACTACCGGCTGCAGAACGACCCCCGCCGCTACTCCGACTACACGGGCTGCGGAAACACGCTCCACGTGGTCCAGCCGCACGTACTGCGCCTGATCACCGACTCGTTGCGGTACTGGGTGACGGAGATGGGCGTGGACGGCTTCCGCTTCGACCTCGCGGCGGCGCTGGCCCGCTCGATGCACGATGTCGACATGCTCTCCCCCTTCCTCGCGGTGATCGCGCAGGACCCGGTGCTGCGCCGGGTGAAACTGATCGCGGAACCGTGGGACGTCGGCTCCGGCGGCTACCAGGTCGGCGCGTTCCCACCCCTGTGGACCGAATGGAACGACCGCTATCGCAACGCGGTACGGGACTTCTGGCGGGGCGCGCTACCGGACGTACGGGACCTCGGGTACCGCCTGTCGGGGTCGAGCGACCTGTACGCGTGGGGCGGCCGGCGCCCCTACGCCTCGGTCAACTTCGTGACGGCGCACGACGGTTTCACCCTCCGGGACATGGTGTCGTACGAGCGCAAGCACAACGAGGCCAACGGGGAGGGCAACCGGGACGGTACGGACGACAACCGCGCCTGGAACTGCGGCACGGAGGGCGAGACGGACGAAGAGCCCGTACAGGCTCTGCGCCGACGCCAGTTGAGGAACCTGCTGACAACCCTGCTGCTGTCGACGGGCGTTCCGATGCTGGTCGCGGGCGACGAGCTGGGTCGCACCCAGGGCGGCAACAACAACGCGTACTGCCAGGACAACGAGATCAGCTGGGTGGACTGGGGCCTGCTGGAGAACCCCGGCTGGCGAGCCCTGACCGAACTGACGGCCCGTCTCATCGAGTTGCGACACCGCCATCCCGTACTACGCCGCCGAGCGTTCTTCTCCGGCCGCGCACACTCGGCGGACGGGCTGCGGGACCTGGCCTGGTTCACGGCTCGGGGCACGGAGATGACGGAAGGGGACTGGTACGCGCCGGCGGCGACGGTGGGCATGTACCTCTCGGGCCGCGACATCCCGGGCCGCGACGCCCGGGGCGCCCCGATCACCGACGACAGCTTCCTGGTGATCCTGCACGCGGGCGCCGCCCCGACGACCTTCGCGCTGCCGGGGGCGCCCTGGGCGCAGCGGTACGAGGTGGTCGTCGACACGTCACGGGAGGAGCAGGGGGCGGCGCCGGGGGTGGGGTATCGGGCTGGGGAGGAGATCGGGG
>NZ_LGDW01000002.1 GCF_001280005.1 Streptomyces sp. NRRL WC-3618
CCCCACCCGGGCGTCCGCCCCCGACGAGCAGTAGCCGTTCCTGTGGACTGAGCGTGAGCGAGTCCGTTCGGCCGCGCGCCCCGAACCCCCGACCCCCCGAACCCTCCGAAGGGGAGACGTGAAACTCCTCGTCACCACCGTGACCGACGGCGACCTCTCGAGCCGTCAGGACGTCGTGCTGAGCGCCGACGCCACCACCCCCGTCCAGGAGGTCGCCGAGCACCTGGCCCGGATGCGGGCCGAGGCCGCGCCCCCGGGCACGGCCCCGGAGTCCACCGCACGCGCCTGCTATCTGGGCGACGAACCGCTGCCCCCCGGAGCGCCGCTGGCCGCCACCGGGATCATGGACGGCAGCGTCATCGGCCTCGGGGCTCCGGTGCCCCGGACAGCGGTGGAGTACGGGCCGGAGCGCTCCGCGATGCCGCAGCCGCAGCGGATGGACCACGCACCGGTCGTCGAGCTCCAGGTGGTCGGGGGACCCGACGCCGGGCGGGTGCACGCCCTCGGCGTGGGCACCCACGGCATCGGCCCGCTGGAAGGCTCCGCCGTACCGCTGCGGGGACGCGGCGTCCCGCCGGACGGCGTACGGCTGACCGTGCGCCCGGACGGATCGGCCATCGTGGAGCTGCCGGGGGAGTTCACGGCACGGCTGTCCGTTCCGGAGCCGCCGGAGCACCGGGGCAAGCCCGATCTGCCGCTGCTGCCGCTCGTGGCGGAGGACGATGAGGAGGAGCGGGCCGCCGACGAGCCGTGGGACGACGCTCTGCTTCCCGACGGCTGGGAACTGTGGCCCCTCGGCGGCGAACTCCAGCTCGGCGCGTTCCTGTTGCGACTGACGGAACCGACCCCGAGGGACGCCGCGGTGGTGCCGTCCGAGGGCGGCGGCGGCCTGGACCACAACCGCCCGCCGCGCATCCTGCCGCACCTCGCACCCGAGCGGTTCCGGCTGCCTTCGCCACCCGAGCCGCTCGGACGCAGGCCCATCCCCCTGCTCGCGGCGTTCGCCCCGATGATCTTCGGCCTCGTCATGGTCCTCTTCTGGAACTCGTACTTCTACCTGATCTTCATGCTCCTGTCGCCGCTGATGATGGCGGCGAACCACGTCAGCGGGCGGCGCCAGGCGCGCGTGGACCACGAGGGCAAGTGCCGCGTCTACCGCCTGCGCCGTGCCTCCCTGGAAGCGGATGTCCGGCACAAGGTCGCCACCGAACAGCGGCTGCGCACCGAGAACGCGCCCGACCCCGCGCTGGCCGGGCTCTGGGCGGTCGGCCCCGGCCACCGGCTGTGGGAGCGGCGCCGCGGCGACCCGGACCATCTCGCCCTGCGCATCGGGACCGCCGGGCAGCCGTCCCTGCTCGGCATCGACGACACGGCACGCGAGGACAACCACACCGCCGTCCACTGGACCATCCCGGACGCCCCCGTCTGCGTAGACCTGGAGCACTACGGCGTGGTGGGCGTGGCCGGGGAGACCGGACCGGTCCAGGCGCTGGCCCGCTGGCTGGCGGCCCAGGCCGCCGTGCTGCACACCCCCCGCGATCTGCGGATCGTCGTCCTCACCGACAAGGCGTCCCGGCAGTCGTGGGAATGGGCCTGCTGGCTGCCGCACACACGGGACGGTCTGCCCGGCTCCCGAGGCGGCGCCGTCACCCTCATCGGCAACGACCCGGAGACGGTGGCGAACCGCGTCGCCGAGCTGGTCTCCACCCTGCGCACCCGCCAGCGGGCCGCCGAGTCGACCATGAGCACGGCGCTGCTCAGCGAACCCGACGTACTGGTCGTGATGGACGGCGCCCGCCGTCTGCGCGACGTCCCCGGAGTCGTGTCCATCCTGAAGGAGGGCCCCGGAGTCCGGATCTTCCCCCTCTGCCTGGACCACGAGGAACGCCTGCTCCCCGAGGAGTGCACCGCGGTGGTCCGCTACGAGAACCACCGGCTGACGCTGCGCCGCACCGGGCTGCCCGACCTGCCCGACATCCGGCCCGACCTGGTCGAACCCGCCTGGTGCGAGCGTCTCGCCCGAGGTATCGCACCGATCCGCGACGTCACCCCGGACGCCTCCGAGGGGCTGCCCGACCGTATCGGCCTGCTCGACCTGCTGGGCATGCCCGAGCCGAGCGGCGAGCTGATCGCGGCGCGCTGGGCCGAGCGCCCGTCGTCCACCTCGCTGCTGCTCGGCGCGGGCTACGACGGCGCGGCCGCCTTCGACCTGGTGAAGGACGGTCCGCACGGCCTGGTCGCGGGCACCACCGGCTCCGGCAAGTCAGAGCTGCTGCAGACCTTCGTGGCCTCGCTCGCCGCGGTCAACCGGCCCGACGAGCTGACCTTCGTCCTGGTCGACTACAAGGGCGGCAGCGCCTTCAAGGACTGCGTGAAGCTGCCGCACACCCTCGGCATGGTCACCGACCTCGACAGCCATCTCGTACAGCGCGCGCTGACCTCGCTCTCGGCCGAACTGCTGCGACGCGAGCACATCCTGGCGGCCGCCGCCGCCAAGGACCTGCCCGAGTACCACGGCATGCGCCGCCGGGACCCGGATCTGCGGCCACTGCCCAGGCTGGTCATCGTCATCGACGAGTTCGCCACCCTGTACCGCGAGATCCCGGACTTCATCCCCGGTCTCGTGGGCATCGCCCAGCGCGGCCGGTCCCTGGGCATTCACCTGATCCTCGCCACCCAGCGTCCGGCCGGTGTGGTCAACGCCGACATCCGCGCCAACACCAACCTGCGGATCGCCCTGCGCGTCACCGACGCCGGCGAAAGCCAGGACGTCATCGACACCAAGGACGCCTTCAGCATCTCCCCGCACACCCCCGGCCGGGCCCTCGCCCGGCTCGGCCACGGCACGGTCGTCCCCTTCCAGACCGCCTACTGCGGCGCGTCCCAGCCCGGGGCCGCACCGGCTCAGCAGCAGCGGCCGGTCGAGGCGGAACGGCCCCAGATCTGGGGCGCCGAACTGCCGTGGGAGCGTCTCGGCCGTGCCGTCGGGATGCCGGAGCCCACCGGGGAGCCCCGTGGCGCAGCCGTGGAGGACGCCCCTGCCACCGACCTCAACGCACTGGTGGAGGCGGTGCGCGAGGCGACGGAGTTGCTGGACTGCGTGCCCCAGCCCAGCCCCTGGCTGCCCCCGCTCGACAGCAGCGTGCTGATGGCCGACCTGCCGCAGCCCGACCAAACCGGCGGAGCCCGACTGGCCCCGGTGTCCTGGGCGTTGTCCGACCTGCCCGGTACGCAGGCCCAACTGCCCGTCCAACTGGACCTCGACACCTTCGGGCACCTGTACGTCATCGGCATCCCGCGCTCCGGGCGCTCCCAGGTGCTGCGGACCATGGCCGGCGCGCTGGCCCGTGGTCACTCGGCCGCGGACGTCCACCTGTACGGCATCGACTTCGCGGGCGGCGCGCTGTCCGCCCTGGGCGTGTTGCCGCACTGCGGCGCCGTCGTGCTCCGGGGCGACACCGAGCGGCTGGAGCGGCTGTTCGCCCGGCTCGACGCCGAACTGGAGCACCGCCAGGAACTGCTGACCCGGCATCACGCGGCGAACCTGGCGGAGTTGCGCGAGATCGTCCCCCCGGCGGCCCGCCCGGCACACGTCATGCTGCTCATCGACGGCTGGGACGCGCTCGTCGACCTCATCGCCGATCACCACGGCGGCCGGCTGATGGACCAGCTCAACCGCCTGCTGCGCGAAGGCGCCGCCTCGGGTCTGCACGTGGTCGGCACGTCCGAGCGCGCCCTGCTGGCCTCACGGGCCAACGCGCTCAACGACAACAAACTGCTGCTGCGGCTGAACGACCGCAGCGACTACCACCTCGTGGGCAGACGCCCGGCCGAGATACCCGACATCGTCAAGCCCGGACAGGGCTGGGCCTCGGACGGCACCGAGCTCCAGGTCGCGCTGCTCGGGCCCGGAGCCACCGGTCAGGAGCAGGCGGAGGCGCTGCGCGCGATCGGCGACGAGGCGACCCGTCGCGACGCGGGACTGCCCGCCGCCCTGCGGCCCGTCCGGATCGGCTCGCTGCCCGCGAAGGTGGCCTTCACGGACGCGTACGAGAAAGTGGGCGACGAACTCCGCCGGCCCATGTGGGGATTGCTGGGGCTGGGCGGCGACGACGTCGCGCCCGTGGGAGTGGACTTCGCGGACTCCTCGCCGACGTTCACGGCCATCGGGCCACCCGGCTCCGGCCGCAGCACCACGCTGGCGAGCCTCGCCGTCTCCCTGCTCGCCTCCGGTACCCGGCTCGTCGTCCTCACCCCCCGGGAGTCGCCGCTGCGCGCCCTGAAGGGGCATCCGGGCGTACGGCTGCTCACCTCGCGAAACCCCACGGCACAGGAGTTCACCGAGGCCCTGGGGAGCGGCGGGCAGTCCTGCGTCGTCCTCGTCGACGACGCCGACCTGCTCGTCCTGCCGGAGATCGACCAGAACCTTCGCGCTCTGGCCGAGTCCGGCAGGGACCGTGGCATCGGAGTGGCCGCCGCCGCCACGGGCGACACCATGGCCGGGGCGATGGGCTGGCTCGGCGCCCTGAAGAGGCAGCGCAAGGGGGTACTGCTGGAAGCCCAGAGCCTGATGGACGGCGATGTCCTGGGCGTCCGTCTGACCCACGCCCACCTGCGCAACCGCAGGCCCGGCCGGGGACTGACCGTCGACCCGCGCTCAGGGGAACTGATCAACGTCCAGATCCCCGAGACCACCTTCGACTGACAGGGCCGGTGCGCGGCCGTGCCCGCCCGCACGCGGAAGTCGGCTCCTCCCGGCGGGAGGAGCCCACTTCTGGGGATGCGTGAGGGGTCACTCCGTGCGCAGGCACTCCGGGCGCATCATCCGCAGCAGCGGCGGCACGCTGAGCAGCGTGACCGCGACGACCACGACCGCGCCCACGCCGGTCATGGTCAGGACGCTCGCCCAGTCCATGGTCTCCGGCCAGCGCCTCGCCCGCCGCGCGTCGCCGGGTCATGCTCCGGTCGGAACCGACCAGGCGCAGCGCGGCGAGGCGGCGGTCGCGGCGTTCGCCGCCGAAGCGGACGGCGGCGGCGATGAACACGGCGACCGGCGTCAGCAGCACCACGAACACGACCAGGACCATGAGCAGCAGCAACGAGCGACGGCCCGCCGGGGAAGCCGACGGGCCGTCGTCATGTCAACCCATGGAACCTACTGGCTCTGACGCGGATTGGGCTTCATCACGGCGAACACCGCTTGGCTCGGGTCCGCCAGCCAGGCGATGCGCCCGACATCCGGTACGTCCGCGGCCGGCATGACCACCGACCCACCGCTTTCCTGTGCCGCGGTGACGGTGGCGTCGGTGTCGGCCACGGCGAAGTACGGCACCCAGCGCGGTTCTTCCTCCTCGCTCTGGAGCGGAGCCACCCCTCCGAAGGACCCGTCCTGCTGGTCGCCGTCCTTGATGCTGAGTACCCGGTACGTCATGCCCGGCGCCTGCATCTCCTCGGATCGCCAGCCGAACACTCCGTTGTAGAAGCGGATGGCTTCCTCCGGCTCGCCGACGTGCAGTTCCACCCACAGCAGCGTGTTGTCCTCGGACGTCTTCTCCAGTCCCATCTCTGACTGCAGTACGGCGAACTGCGCGCCCTGGGGGTCGGTGAACTGGCCGATCCACCCACCGTCCCCCACGTTCGTCGGCTCGACCCGCACAGTGCCTCCGCCGGCGACCACGGCACGGGCGGTGGCCTGGATGTCGTCGCTCCGGAAATACGTCGTCCAGGACGACGTGGCCCCCTCCTCGGTCAGCTGTCCGAGGGCGGCGACTGTCTTCCCGCCCTTCTGGAAGAACCCGTACCCGCCCGCATCCGGTCCGGCGGACAGGAACCGCCACCCGAAGACGGATCCGTAGAAGGCCGCGGCCGCATCCGTGTCCGGACTGCCGAGGTCGATCCAATGGGGTGACCCGGTACGGAAGTCGGTGCCCAGCATGTGTGTCCTCCTGTGAGTCCGGTACGAGACCCCGTCACTGTGCCCCCAATCAGCTCCGGGGCGGGGTGAGCACTACGAAGTCCGCGTTCGACGGGTCGAGACAGACCGCCATCCGGCCGACATCCTCCATGTCCTGCGGCCCCATCTGCACGCTGCCGCCGTTCTCGGTGACCTTGGCGACCGCGGCGTCACAGTCGGTGACGTTGAAAACCGGGTGCCAGTACGGCCGCCCGTTCGCCAGGGTGAGGTGCTCGCTGGGCATCTCCATGAGGCCGCCGTGCATGCGTTCCTCGGGAAGCCCGGCGGGAGTGATCAGGGAGTACACGCCCCCGCCGCCCGGCAGCGCCATGTCACTGAACTGCCAGCCGAAGACGTCGCCGTAGAACCCCTTGGCGGCTGCGGCGTCACTGGTGTAGAGCTCGGTCCAGGACAGCGAGCCGGGCTGGTCCACCAGTTCCACGCCCTTGCTCGTCCCCGGCTGCCAGACGGCGAACTGGCCGCCCAGCGGATCGCTGTACTGCGCCATCCGGCCCCACTCCTCGAGGTCCATCGGCGCCACCCGCACCGTGCCGCCGGCGCTCTCGACGGCCTGGGTCGTGGCGTCGGCGTCGGCGACGGTGAAGTAGAGCATCCAAGCCGAGCGCGCACCCTCCTCGGTGAGCTTGCCGAGCCCGGCGACGATCTTGCCGTCCCTCCGGAACATGCCGCCTTCCATGCCCTCACTCTCGCCCATGGGCTCGTAGTCCCAGCCGAGCACCGCGCTGTAGAAGGACGCGGTGGCCGGGACGTCGGGGGCGCCGAGGTCGAGCATGCAGGGGGAGCCGGGGGCGAAGTCCGTGGTGATCATGTCGATGATTCCCTTCGGTGGATCCCTGATGAATCAAGCGTGTCACCGGGCAGCGATCATCGCGCGCCGACCGGCCGCCGTGAGCGACACGGCATGTGAGCCAGGTGAGCTCGAGCGGGTGCGGCGCCGCCAGGACGTCGGTGACCGCGGGTGAGCAGCGCGCAGGCCCTGGCCGGCTGATCGGGGTTGACGCTGACGCGGTCGCCGTTCTGCTTGTTGCGGGGCGGGGCGAGGAGCCGACCGCGGCGAAGGCAGGTCGTGGCGGCGCCGTGGAGCGACTGGGCGGCGAGGTCGAGAAGGTGCGGGTTGCGGCGGACACGCTCGGCGATCTGGTGCAGACGGTGCCGGGCACCGACGCTGGGCTTGGGCAGGCCGGCGAGTTCTGGCAGACAGAGCGCGGGCAGGCAGGCACGGAGGAGGTCACCTCAGCATTTCCCACCTGGGTGCGGCCGGATTGGATCTCTCGTCGATCGAACCCCTTCAACTTCGCGACTAGATTGGCCAAATGTGATAGAAAATGTCATTTCGGGTAGATCGGGAAGATTTTAAGATACCGTTTAATCGGACTTGTCCATTAGGTGCCCTCCCTTGCTTGGGCGGCACCCGGTGGAAAACAGGAATTCATTAGCCCGGCCAGGAGCAGCCGGGAAAAAGGGGGGGCACATGATCAAATTCATGCGCAGAGCACTCTTAGCGGTTGCGCTACTCGCAGCCATGATCAGCGTCACCGGAGGGCACGCGCAGGCTGCTGAAGACGGATACCTGTGGTGGCCGGCGGACGGCACCGTCACCGGCGCCTGCGGCGAAGCACGCTCGACGCCCACACCTCACGTTCACGCGGGAACCGACATCGCCAAGTCGCCGTCGGCTCCGGTCTATGCGGCGCAGGACGGAACGGTCCGGTGGAACGCCGTCGGGTCCGACCCGGGCGGATACGGCAACTACCTCGACGTCAATCACAGCGGCGGGTGGTCCACCCGCTACGCGCACCTGGCCGAGTCGCCCAGTCGTCCACTTGTCGCCGACGGTGCACAGGTCGTACGAGGCCAGCTGATCGGGCACACCGCAGTCAACGGTGACTCCACAGGGCTGCACGTCCACTTCGAGATCCGGAAGAACAACGTGGTGCAGTGCCCCGCGAACGCCGGTAGGGGAACCGTCATCACGGCTCGTACCCGCACGACGACCAGCATCGGCGCCCCTTCCGGCCCCGAGACCGTCAAAAACGGCGGCGGCGTGCACATCACCGGCCCGAACTCCTACACCGATGTCTCCAGTTCAGGCCAGATCTACGCCTGGAACGGCGGCTACTACGGCGGCAGCCCCGGTGGCTATACCGGCCGCTTCGTCGACGCCAAGGTAACCGCCAACGGAGGCGGCTACTGGCTGCTCACCTCCGCCGGACAGATCTACGCCTACGGCAACGCCCCGTACAAGGGCGGCAGCCCCACCGGCTACGACCAGGAGATCGTGGCCATGGCCCCAACCCCTGACAATCAGGGCTATGTCATGGTCAGCGCCGGCGGTCAGGTCTACGCCTACGGCAACGCCGCGTACCGGGGCGGCAGCCCCACCGGGTACACGGGCCGATTCGTCGACGTGGAGATGACGCCCGACGGAGGCGGCTACTGGCTGCTCACCTCCGGCGGACAGATCTACGCCTACGGCAACGCCCCATACATGGGTGGCAGCCCCACAGGCTACGACCGTGCCATCGTCGCCATGTCCCGAACTGCCAACGGCCAGGGCTACGTCATGGTCAGTAAGACGGGCCAGATCTACGCCTACGGCAACGCCGCATACAAGGGCGGCAGCCCCGGCGGAATCACCGGGGAGATCTCAGACGTCGGCTACCGCACCGACGGCGTCGACGGCTACGTCCTCATCTCCACCACGGGCGCCCACTACGCCTACAACAGCCCGTTCCTCGGCAACCCCACAGGAACAGCAGCGATCTTCTGACCTGCTGTCACATCGACCAACCACGCCGTAGACACGACGGTGCCCAGCGATTACCTCGACTGGGCACCGTCACGAGCCGGGTGGCGGATCCACGTGGTCGCGGACCTGCTGCAGCTCGTTCCTGACGAGGAGCTCCATGAGGTGTCGGTCCTGCTGCGGCAACGCCTGGAGAACATCGGTGGGGACACTCCTGACGAACGACTGGGCCAACCGGACAGCATCGCCGAGAGTGGCGTCGTCGTGCAGGTGCAGTGAGCGGAGTGCGTTGCGGACGTCACGTCGGCACATGTCCGTGGCGTAAGGAGCGACGAGTTCCGGTGCGAGCGCGGTGATGACGCCGAAGGTCTCCACGACCGAGCGCATGCAGGCAGCGACGTTGTCCGGCTCACGCATTCGTTGGGTGATCGAGGGCGGGCCCACTTCACGAATGCGCCAGTAATAGATGATCTCCGGCAGAACATCGACGGCGGAAGCTTCGATGTGGGCGCGGATCATTACGGGTGCGTCCTCGTACGCAGGCAAGGAGAAAGCGAGGTTCTTCGCGTCCCAGAACGATCGTCGGAACACCTTGTTCCACGCCATCCGGTCACGTACCAAAGAAACATCGTGGCGAATATGCGTACGTCGGCGACCCTGAGCGAAAACATCCTCGTACCCCGAGTGCGGACGAACGCCGCTACTGTCCATCCGGCGTACGTCTCCTGATGCCATGTCGGATCCCGTGGCCTCGAGTGTTTCCACGAGGTGCCTATACCCGGTGGGGGTCACGACGTCGTCACTGTCGCAGAATGCGAGATATTTTCCGCGTGCCGCACGGAATCCCGCATTGCGGGCCGCACTCAACCCGGCGTTCGACTGCGAGATGATGTTGATGCGGTCGTCCTTGCGCCTCCAGCCTTCGGCTATGGTGCCGCTCAGGTCCGTGGAGCCGTCGTCGACGACGATGATCTCCACATTTGATAAATCCTGATTCAGGAGTGATTCGAGGCAGGGTGAAATGTAGTGCTCGACGTTGAATACAGGGACGACGACACTCAATGTCGGCAACATGGGGTGCTGGGCCTCCTGGGTTGACTTCGACGAACTTGTGAGACCCGGTCCGGCATGCGGGAATCCGGATCAATGACCGCTGCTTTGGAAGTGGCGCGACTGTTGAGACCAGAATCGATAGGAAAGCAGAAGGAGGATGAAACCTATGAAGGGGGAGAGCCAGGCCAGTGCGGAAGGAACAGACAGCTCTCCGGTTCGATTCAGGAGAGCCGTGGAGGGAAGGTACGCGACGAAGGCAAGCGGGAAGATGAAGGTGAGTCCGAATCGCGCTGCCGGACCGAAGACCTTCATCGGATAGTTGCCGAAATCGTTGAAGATGCCGTCGATGAGTTGCTTCAAGGGCATGGTCTTGAGGATTCGGAAGACCAGTGCGGACGCGGCCAGATGGACGGAGGCCTCGACCATGGCTCCCCCCACTACCGTCAGGACGAGAAAACCCACTGCGGGCACTGACCAGTTGATGGGCGCCTGGCTGCCGGCGATGGCCAACAGCGAGAGGCCGCCGGCGAGATCCCCCAACGCGATCGGCCGGAACCGGCGCGTGAGAAGTTGCAGCAGCGGTGGTGCCGGACGCACCAGGTAGCGGTCGTATTCTCCCTCCACGACCACTTGGTCGACGAAGAGTAGTTGGTGACCGGGGACGATCCACAGGCCATGGGCAGCGAGCCGGAGGCCGTACAAGAAGGCGATCTCGCCGAGAGTCCATCCCCCCAGATTTCCGAAGCGGGCGAGCACCGCCCAGATGAAGGCCAGTCCTGCTCCCTGGTAACACAGCCCGCCAAGAATGTTCACCAGGAGATTGCCGCGGTATTGCATCTCGGCCCGCCATGCCGCGCCTACCAGGAGTTTGTAGGTTCTCAACCAGCGCAGTGTCCTCATCCTCGTCCTCATCCTCCCTGAATCACGACGCGACGCTTGGCCCGTGACCAGACGAATGCGGCCAGCCCGGCGAGCACGACAACCCACATCAGCTGCAGACCCAACGCGCGCGTCACGTGGCTTCCGTCGATCTCACCGAGGTAGATCGCGATCGGTGTGTAGGCGGTGGACTGGAAGGGGAGTGCCTCGGCCACCGACCTCAGGGAGCCGGGCATGAACCACAGTGGCAGCAGCGCGCCGGAGAGGAACTGGGCGGTGAACCCGTAGACCATGTCGATCCCAGTGGATTCCAGGGTCCAGAAGGAGACCATGGCCTTGATCAGGAACAGCAGTTGATTGACCAGCATGCCCAGGAGCAGGGCGACACCGTAGGTGATGAGCGACCACGCTGAGGACGGGGCCTGCGAACCGCCCACCAGGAGTGCGAACGGCAGCGCGATGGCGACCGCAGGCACGGCGGAGAGGGCACCGCCGACCTGTGAGGCGAGCATCTGGGCAGGGAAGCCGACCGGACGCAGCAGGTCGACGGCCACCTTGCCTTCTCGTATGCGCTGCGGGATCGGCGATGCCTGCAAGGGATTGAGCAAGGTGTACTGGACTGCCGCCAGCGTGGCGTAGGCGATGGTGGTGCTCAGCGTGATGCCGTCCACCTCGGCCCGGTGGGCGTACACCCCTGTCCATACCGTCTTCATCAGGTAGATCTGGAGCAGCAGGGTGGCGAAGGTCAACAGGTACGAGCCACGGTAGGCCGTGGCCGTGCGATAGCCGATTCGACTGCATGCCAGGAGCGCTGTCATCGGCGGTCCGCGTAGATGTTGCGGATGACCGATTCGAGTTGTGGCTCGGTGATGGACAGATCGCTTACCGTGTGACGCGCCAGCAGAGAGCCGATAAGATCCGCGGCGGTGGTGTGCTGAGGGTCGAAACGAAGCCATACCCTCCCGTCCTCGTGTTTGGTCACTGTGGCGCCGGGCAGGTCGCTCACTTGGCCGTCGGTGTGCACCACCAGTTCGCGATAGGGCGCGTAGCGGGATCTCAGGGTGTCAATACTTCCGTCGTACATGACCGACCCCTGGTCGATGAGTACGACCCGTTCGCATAACTGCTCGACGTCATCCAGATCATGGGTGGTGAGAATGACCGTGGTCCCGGACTCCTTGTTGAGTTCACGCACGAAGGTGCGAACCGCCTCCTTCGCCACGACGTCAAGGCCGACTGTGGGTTCGTCGAGGTAGAGAATCTTCGGGGCGTACAGCATGGCTGCCGCGAGGTCACCGCGCATTCTCTGCCCGAGTGACAGTTGGCGCACGGGGGTGTCCAAGAACGGTCCCAGTGCGAGGAGTTCGGTGAATTGGCGCTGACGGGCCTCGAAGAGTTCGCGGGGCATGTCGTACAGCTTGCCGATCAGCCAGAGTGAGTCTCTGAGCGGAAGATCCCACCACAGCTGGCTCCGCTGGCCGAAGACCACGCCGATCTGGCGGGCGTTTTTCTCCCGCTGGCGCCATGGTGTGACACCTGCGACCGATACCGTGCCGGCGGTCGGCTCGAGGATGCCGGTGAGCATCTTGATCGTCGTGGACTTCCCGGCGCCGTTCGGGCCCAAATAGCCCACCAACTCACCGGGTTCGACGTCGAAGGACACGCCGTTGACCGCCCGGTTGATCGTGTACTGGCGGGTGAACAGCGTCCGTATGGTGCTGAAGGCTCCGTCGTGTTTTTTTGGCCGACGAAACTCCTTGACCAGGTCCTCCACGTGAATGATGGGCATAGTGGGCGATCGTGGCAGCTGTCCGATGATGACGTCAACAGGCGTGCTGTAGAGATTACGTGACTGTTCAAACCGACTTCCCGGCGGCACTCACAGGAGATTTTCAGCCATACGGGGAGAACGCCCGAGTAATTGCATGGGGCCCCTTGCGTGGTGGATGCATCGGAAGTTAGCGTCACGGACCGTAAGCGATTTCTCGTACGTATGCCTCCGGAGTGGCATATGCGGCGATCTTTTGCTGATCGGGGCATCCTCTCGTTCGAAGTGTCGAACATTTTGTGGATCGAGCTGGACCTCAAGCGATCCAGATGGAGAGAAAGCCGCCGGTGTCGGCTCGGCCGTTGTCGGCCCGTTCGCTGAACCGGTCCCCCTTGGGCAAGTGAATTCGGATCCCATTGCGGCGGTGCGACTGGCTGCCGTCGAATTGTGGATTCCGCACGCCTCGAATGAGCCGCACGGAGCAGGATATTAGGAGGACTATGTCTCTCCCGCCTTCGACAAGAGATCCCTGGGCTGCCGTGACGAGTGTGCGCGGCTTCCAGTGCGACGAACTCGTATCCGCTCTGCAAAAGTACATCCGCCGGGGAAACCTGGAAGAAGCGCTCCTCGTCGCCAGGGAGATGTACGAGACGAGCGCGGAGCTGGAAGGGCACCTGTGGACGCGGCTGATGGTGATCTCCGCGTCCGACTGCAATGACGGAACGTTCCTGCAGACGCCCATCGTCGAGTCCCTGCATCGCGTGGGGATGCGCATGCAGCGAGGCACCGGTGAGCGCTGGCTCTTCCTCGTACAGGCCGTGCGCTACCTGGTCTCGTCTCAGAAGGACATGACCACGGACGAGATCTGCATGTGGTCGCGGCACACGATGAACCATCACCTCCGAGCACCCGTCATCCCGGACTACGCGCTCGACGTGCACACCGAGGCCGGGCGGAAGCTGGGGCGAGGAGTCGGTCACTTCCTCGACGAGGGGACGGTCATCACCAACGAGTACGAGGGCGCAGATCCGGTGTTCGGTGAGCGCGTCCGGGAGATCGTCGCCCGAGGCGAGTGGGAGTAGCATGTCCGACTTATCTGCTTCCCCTCCCCCCGGGGCGAAGGCCCGGGGGCCTCGGCGGGACGGTGTTTCCGCACGCGGCGAGTCGGCGCTGACGGTCACCTTCCTGGGGCACGCCGGGCTGTCGGTGCAGGCCTCGGCGTTTCGGCTTGTATGCGACCCATGGTTCGACCGGGCCGGCGCCAACCTGGGCTCCTGGCATCAGTATCCCCGCAACGACCATCTGGACCTTGAGCCGCTGAAGCAGGCGGACTGGACGGCCGTGACCCATGAGCATCTCGATCACTTCGATCCATGGTTTCTAGCTCAACTTCCGGACTCGGCACGGGTGTTGATACCCCAGTACCCTTCTGCGGGCTTCCGCCGCAGGGTCGAGGAAGCCGGTGTCCGCAACATCGTCGAGCTGGCGCCCTGGCAGCCGTTCCCCCTGGACGACCGTGGATCCTGGATCACCGCGATCCCCGAGGTCTCGCCGATGTGGCACGACGCGGCCTTCCTGATCGTCGCGGACGGACATGCCGTACTGAACTGCAACGACGCGAAACTCACCCCCGCGCAGACCCGGCGCGCCAAGCACATGGCGGGGGGAAGGCTGTCCCTGATGGCTGTGCAGACCTCGCGCGCCGCCTGGCATCCGATGGCCTATGACACCTACACCGCCGACGAGGTACGGCAGATCGCCTGGCAGAAGAAGGTCTCCAAACTGCGTGCTGTGGCCCGCCTGGTGAAGGCGACCGCACCCGACCTCGCCGTGCCGTTCGCCGGCCCTCCCTGTTTCCTCGACAGCAGCCTGCGCGAGCACAACTGGGTGCTCGATCACGGCGCCGACGGCGCCTACACCGACCCCGAGGAAGCAAGAGCCTGGTTGGCAGAGCGGCTCCCCGCGCAGCAGTGGGAGGTGTTTCGCCCAGGGGACGGGATGGACCTGGCCGGCGGGGAGGTGACCCGCGATCCGGTGTCGTCCGCGTTCCGCTTCGAGGACAGAGAGGCATATCTGGCGGAGTACGCGGCCGACCGCGAGGCGGCGATCGCCGGAGTCGAGGCGAGCTGCCCGCAACCGGGCCCGGAGCTGCCCGCGTTGTTCGCGGAGCACTTTCGACACCTGGGCCGGCTCAGCAGGCATTTCAACAGCCGTATCGACATGACCGTACGGTTCACCGTCAACGGTCCGCACGGGGGGCGATGGGATGTCGCTCTGCACCACGACGGGGCGATCGTGGGCGAGTGCCTGACCGACAAACCGAGCTATCACCTCACGGTCGACGGCCGGTGGCTGCTGCCTGTTCTCACCGGACGGCTGAGCTGGGAAGCGCTGCTCCTGTCCATGCGGGTGCGCTTTCACCGCGATCCCGATGTGTACAACGACTACTTGGTCGGACTCCTCAAACACGCCGACGCGGAAGCGCTCAAGGCAGTCGAGAAGTACGACGACCAGTCACGGCGCCCACAGGAGCGCATCACCGTCGAGGACAGCGCCGGTCAGGCCTACGAGGTCAGCCGTTACTGCCCCCACGCAGGCGAGGACCTGTCCGTGGGAGCCATCGTCGGAGATCGCCAGATCACCTGCCTGCGCCACAACTTCACCTTCGACCTCGCCACCGGTCGGTGTGTCAATGCGCGCGGTCAGCGGCTCGAGGTCCGTCGTGTCCTCCCCGATCCATCCTGATCCGTCCTGATCCAGCCTGATTCAGGAGCCCCGTGATGCACAGTTCCACCCTCTACGACCGGCAGCACTGGCCCGAAGTCCAAGTCTGGGCCAGCTACACGGAACGACTCCCGCCCGAGGAACTCGTCCAGAGCGTCCACGTCGTCGCCATCGACGCAGCGGGGCGCGTCTGCGTGTGCCAGGACGATCAGGGGAACGTGTTCCTACCCGGAGGCACCCGCGAGGCGGGGGAACCGATCCTGGACTGCGCGGTGCGAGAGCTGCGCGAGGAGGCCGGCCTCACCGTCTGCGGCAACCCTCTCTGGTTCGGCGTTCACATGGCCGACGGATACAAGCCCGCCCCCTATCGCCCGCATCTGCCGCACCCCAAAAAGGCCTGGCTGTGGGGTGTCTGCGACGCGATGCAGGACGGGACGCCGACCAATCCTCCTGGAGCGGAGCAGGTCGTCTCCGCACGCATGCTCCCGGTGGCCGACGCGCAGAGAGTCCTGTCCCGAGTCAAGCCCTGGTATCCCGAACTCATCGAGCGTGCCTGCTACTTCCACCGGCGCGGATCTCTCGAGCAGGTACCCGATCCCGGCTACGAGGAGACATCGCCATCATGAGTGCCGCTGTGTCACCGGACGCGGATCTGATCGTCGACACGGACATCAAGGGCGTCAACGACGACGCGTTCGCCCTTCACTACTTGCTCACACGGCGGCACATTCCCTCGCTCATCACCACG
Organism: Streptomyces sp. NRRL WC-3618; assembly: GCF_001280005.1. Taxonomy (GTDB): domain Bacteria; phylum Actinomycetota; class Actinomycetes; order Streptomycetales; family Streptomycetaceae; genus Streptomyces. The sequence goes on from NZ_LGDW01000002.1 coordinate 15,893, forward strand.
TGTTCGGGCAACACGCTCGCTTCCGACAGCTTCGACGACGCGCGCGCCCTGCTCGACTCGTACGCCGTCGGGACGCGTACGGAGGCGGGACCGGACACGCCCCGAGGATGGACTCCGGCGATTCACGAATACCACCGAGACCTGCGCAAGGACCTGGGGGAGTCCGCCTACCTGGGTGAACTGGGCAGTGCACGCACGCGGTCGGTGTCGGCGCACGAAAGTCGCCCGTCGAGCCCGGCCGCCGTCACCCTCCCTGGGGCAGCGCCGGTCGACTACCTGGCCCTCGGTCCCCTCGGCAACCTGTACGACGCCCTCGTGTCCAAGACCCTTCCCGTTTCGCGCATCCGCCATCTCGTCTTCTCCGGTGGCGCGTTCGGCGTGCCGGGCAACGTCGGCCAGTACGCGGAGTTCAACGTCCTGGCCGACCCGCTCGCCGCGGCCTACGTGCTTGCGGCCCCCCTCTCCCGCATCACGCTCGTCCCGCTCGACGTGACCTCACAACTCACCTATGGACTGTCCGAGTACACGCAGATCGCGTCTGGATCCGGTCCGTTCAGCCGGGACCTGGTGCGGACCAAAGGCGCGACGTTCACGACCCGGCCCGGCTTCCGCGAGCCGCTGTGGGATCTGGTCGCCGCGCTGGTGATGACGCACCCGGAGATCGTCAAGCGCAGCGTGCGAGGCGATATCAGCGTCGACACATCGCTCAGCGCCTCGCTCGGCGCCACGACGCTGCGGCCGTCGGAACAGGGTCGAGCGGAAGTCGTCCTGGAAGTGGACACGGAACGGGTGCTGCACCACATGGCCGGCACTTTCGAAGGGGTTGAAGAGTGACATCCCATGAGGACTTGATCAGCCGTACGTCGATCGTGATTCCCGTGAAGGACGACCCGTTGATCTTCCGCTGCCTGGAGTCGGTCGACGAGCCCGTCGAGGTCGTCGTGGTGACGAACGGAAGCACGGCGGCGTTCGTGAAATCCCTGGCCTCGTTCGAGAGATACCCCCTGGAGGTCGTCTCACTGGAGAAGCCGGGGATCGGCGCGGCCTTCAACGCGGGCGCGGAGAAAACCTCCGGCGACTTCATCCTGCTCATGGACTCGGACTGTGTCTTCACCCCTGGGAGCATTCGCGCCATGGTCACCGGGCTGGGAAGCGGCGACTTCTCCCGGGGGCGCACCGTCTTCAGCAGTCACAACTGGGCGACGCGGATGACCGCGCGCACCCGTGAGTACACCGAGGACGCTCTGCGAACCCGCCGTCCGAACGCCTACAGTCCTCCGCTGCTCTACCGAAAGGACGTCGTCCGGCAGATGGGCGGATATCACTTCGATCCACGCCTGGCCTGGCGCGAGGACCGCGACTTCGAACTACGCAGACGCTCGGCCGGATTACCCGTCGCGTTCGTGCCCGGGGGCACGGTGATCCACAAACCGCTCAGCATCCGGGCCGATCTGGCCAGCGTGCGCAGCTACGGGGCGGGGCAACACCAAGGAGAGCGGCTCGGCCTGCTCCCCAGGATGTCCCCGCGGCACGAGGTGGCGAAAACCGTGCGTGCCGTGGCCCGCATCGCCGCGGGCACGTGGAACCCCCTGCTGGCCGTCTATCCCGTCGTACGCCGGCTGGCCTTCGTCCAGGGCTACCGGAAGGCGGCCAGGATCCATGCGGCCTCACGTCCGGCCTCGGACGGCGGCTCGTGATCATCGCGTGTGATCTCGACGGAACGCTGACCGACCACGACGGTGTCATCTCGGCACAGAACGCGCGGAGCCTGCTCTGGGCGAGGGAACGCGGTGTCATCTGCGTCCTCGCCACCAGCCGCCCTTCGCGATGCCTCGACCTGCCGAAGCGGCAGCTGGCGCTCTTCGACTGCGTCATCACGTGCGACGGAGCGGAGCGGGCCTTCCCGGACCCTGCGGGTGTGTGGCTCCCCATGGCTCCCGGCGACATCGACCGCGCCGGGATCGCACTCCAGGACGCGGGCGTCAGCGGTGCCTACGCCGTGGAGTTCGGCACGGGCCTCGGCCACGAGAAGGGCTTCGCGGGCTGGCCCGCCACCGACAGAGGCAGCCCCTTCCGTATCGGGCGGCTCGAGGCGCTGTGCCGGCTGGCTCCGGTGGCGCGCGTCTACTTCCGCCCTGATGCCTCGGCCACTTGCGGCGCGGCGGCCGACGCGCTGACCACAGCGGCAGGCGAGGGCATCACGGTCTCCGAGCAGACCGAGGGGAGGGGCCTGGTGCAGTTCACTCATCGCAGGGCCACGAAGGGCGAGGCCTTGCGAACCTGGCTGGACGACACCCGCCACAAAGGACCGCTGATCGCCTTCGGTGACCAGTTGAACGATCTGTCCCTGCTCGACCTGGCGGATGAGGCCTTCGCCGTGGGCGATGCGCACCCGGCTCTGCTCCGGCGCTACTCGCATCTGCCCGATGACGACGGCTCAGCCGTGGCCCGGGCGATCCGCCGGGTTGCCTCGCGGCGGCCGACCATCACGATGTCGTAGGAAGTGATCATGTACGGTCATCCATCGCCGCAGGAACCGGCCCAGCCCTCTGTCACCGCCGCGCCTTCGTCCCTGGCCGTGGCAGGTGACGGTTTCGGATGGGGGAGCGTGGGTCTCCTCGCAGCGGTTCTCGGCTCGATCAGGCTTCGCGAGAACGGCCTGACCCGCTTCCTGGGACTCGACACCGGTATCGGCCGCCCCGTCCTGCGCCGTCATGCCGTCCACGACTGGGCGGACACTTCCGACCTGACGGACGGTGAGCTGAGGAACCTCCTGGCCCGGCATTCCGTGGAGGCTGCCGTGGTCGTGCTCAACGCGGAGCTCGCCCTCCGCCTGGAGCGGGTGGGTTGTCCGGTCGTCTACGTCGACACGAACCCCTTCATGTGGACCGAGCACGAACTCATCCCGCAGACCGTCACCCGCTACTGCGCGCAGTTGTGTCCAGCCCTGCCACAGCTCTGCTGGCCCGTCCTGCGGGGGATCACTTCGCTGCACTGGGTCGGCCGGATCATAGGTCCCCGCCCGTCCCCGTCCGGCGCCGTCGTGCCGGGCAAGGCGGTTCTCAACTTCGGAGGGCTGCAGTCGCCCGCCACCACGGCCGGAAGCGTCCAAAGCTACCTACGGCTGGTGTCCACCGCGATGATGACGGCCTTCAAGGAGCAGGGATACGAGCGGGTGGTCGTCACCGGCAACCTGGACGCGGACGCTCTGCCGATCCCGGCGGACCTCGCCTCCGACCTGGACGTGAGTGGCGGTCGCCTGCCCCGGGAACAGTTCCTGAACGAGCTGGCCACCGCGGACATCATCGCGACGTCACCAGGGCAGACCACACTGCTGGAGATCGGCGCTCTTGGGCGCCGGGCGGTCGTGCTGCCACCCCAGAACCTCAGCCAGATCCTGCACGCCGACGAGGTCTCCCTGATCGTGGACCCGAACATCGTGGTGACATGGCCACAGGGAACGGTCGACCAGGACCGTATCGCCCGGGAACGCGGCCGGGGCGAGGACTGGGCGATCTCCACGATGTACGGCGAGATATCGGCCGCCGCGGCCACCTGGCCCGACGGTGTGCCGGAGCTCGCCCGAAGCTGCTCCGACGCCTTGGCCTACGCTCGGCGCAAAGAGACGAGCCTCGCCCCGCTGGGCGCCGTGACCGGCAATGAGGGCGCGGAGGAAGTCGTCGACATCCTCCACGACTTCCTCCGAAAAGCATGACTCCCTCCGAAAGACATGACTTCCTCCGAAAGACATGACTTCCTACCGAAAGGGCTGAGCCCGTGACGCCCGTGACGGGAACGAACCTCCGCGATCCTCGCCGACCAGGCATCCAGCCACCGGGTACGTCAACTCTGTCGCCCGGGTGACCTGGTCCGGTGGGCGGCAACGGCCATGATGGCAACGGAGGTCAGGGCGATCCCGCTCCCTACGTAGAGCGGTGCCGCGTAGCCGTAGCCCGCGGTGATGGCGAGACCTCCGAGCCAGGCGCCGAGGGCGTTGCCGACGTTGGAGGCGGAGACGTTGGCGCTGGCAGCGAGGGCGGCGCCGTGGGCGGCGTCGGTGACTCGGGTGATCATGCCGGGGACGCTGGCGAAGCCGCATACGCCCATCAGGAAGACCAGAAGCACTGTCGCGGTGGCGCTGGCGGCCAGCAGGCCGAACACGAACAGCGTGACGGTGAGGCCGGACAGCGCCAGCAGCAGGGCGCGGTCGCGGTCGATGTCGGCGGCCCGACCGCCGATCATGTTGCCGACGACCAGGCCGACGCCGTAGACCATCAACAGCCAGGAGACATCCCCGGTGGAGAAACCGGCGACCTCGGTGAAGGTGTACGCGATGTAGCTGAAGGCGCCGAACATGCCGCCGTAACTGAGGGCGGTGGCCGCCAGAGTGAGCCAGACCTGCGCGGAGCGGAAGACACGGAACTGGGCACGCAGGCTGGTGGGCGCCGCCGCGATCCGGTCCGTCCCGTTCCCGGTGGACCGCTGCTGACCTGCCCAGGCCGGGACCAGGGCGGCGATTCCGGCGAGGGCGAGGACGCCGATGCCGGTGACGGCCCAGAAGGCCGCCCGCCAGCCCCAGCGTTCGCCGACCAGGGCACCGAACGGCACGCCCAGCACGTTCGCCACCGTCAGGCCGGCGAACATGATCGCCACCGCGCGGGACTTGCGCTCCGGCGCGACCAGGGCCCGGGCGACCAGCGAGCCGATCCCGAAGAACGAGCCGTGACACAGGGCGGCGACGATCCGGCCGAGCATCATCATCTGGTAGTTCGGGGCGATCGCGGACAGCAGGTTGCCGACGACGAACAAGGCGACCAGACCGACCAGGACGTTCTTGCGCGGCAACCGTGTCGTCGCGGCGGTGAGGGCGATCGCGCCGACGGCGACGCTCAGGGCGTAGCCGGAGATCAGCCAGCCCGCCGCAGCCTCGGACACCGAGAAGCTCGACGCGACCTGCGGCAGCAGCCCGGCGATCAGGAACTCGGTCAGCCCGATCCCGAACCCGCCCAGCGCCAGCGCGATCAGCCCGACCGGCATCCGCTGCTCAACTACTGGGCTCTGTACGTCGGTTCCGGTGTCGAGTTCGGAAGTCCCGTCGTTCATATGCCTGCCATTCCCTTTCAAGTGAGCCCCTGCGACGAGGCTTTCACGTGTGGCCCGCGAGTGGATCACCGGCAGGCAAAGTGGCCGAAATCCCTTCGGCGGGCCCCGAGACCCGCAGGAGATGATCAGAATCCGGAGGACGAAGATGACGAAGATGACGAAGAGGGCGGACGATTTGCGCATCATCGAGTGCCACTTCGAGTTCACGGGGTTCGACGACCACCTGGTGAAGGCCGGGACCTCTGTCTATCTGTGGAACCTCGTCCGGCAGTTCAAGGCCGCCGGACACCGGACCGGAGCCGTGACCGCCGCGCACGGTCTCCTGGACGCCATCGCCGAGAAACACGCCGTCACCGATCTGGACTGGCGGTTCGCCGACCGGATACCCGTACGGCTGGATCCCGCCGAGTGGCCCGGATTCCCCGAGACGGTCACTCTGGACGTCACCGCACGCGCCCACCGGATCACCGTGGACGGTATCGACATCGTGCTGCTGAGCGGCGACCTGCTCGACAACCACCCCGACAGCCTCTACCCGCCACGCGAACTCAGGGGCCACAGCCTGGACTTCCTCAAGCCGCTGGTGTTCCAGGTGGTGGCGGCCCGCTATGTGCGGGAGCAGCTCCCCGCGGGAACGGTCGTCCATCTGCATGAGCCTTTCCATCACTACCTCCTGCCCGGCCTGCTGGCCGGACATGGCTTCCATGTCATCTCCACCGTGCAGACCAACATGGCCGTCAACACCAAGGTGTACGGTCCCGAAGTGCGCGGCGTGCTGGAGAGCCAGGGCGCGGACGCGTCGGTCGCCGACGGGCTCGCCGACCCACCGCTCGACGCGCCCCTGGAACGGGTGATGCGGGCCTTCCTGCCGCGCACCCTGCTCTACCAGGACTATCCGCGGGGGCCGGGGCGCGAGTACATCTCCATGCTGGGTCTGGTCGTGCGGTCCGTGGCCGCGATGGACTTCCTCTCGGAAGGGCAGCTGGACCACGCGCTGACCCAGGCGGAGACGCCGTTCGAGCAGCTCTTCCAAACTCTTTCCGTACGGCGGGAGTTGAGGGCGCGCGAGCAGTTGCTGGTGGTGGGGGGCTGCGCCATCGGAGACGAGTGGCTGCACGTACGGCGGGACGACGAGGTCCGCGAACGGACGCTCGGCGGACTGGGGTTGGACCCGCGGTTGCCGACGATCTACCACAACGCGCGTTACTCCGTGCAGCACAAGGGCCAGCAGGAGTTGTTCAAGGGTGTCCGCAGGCTGCTCGATGGGGGCGGGCGCTGCAACGTGCTCTTCCACTGCCTGGCGCCGCGTCCCCCCGAGGACGCGGATCTCACCGAACTGGCCCAGGCGTACCCGGGGTTGGTGCGGATCGAGACCGGGCCGATGAGCAACGCCGAGATCAAGGACTGGGCCGTGTCGAGCGATTTCTGCGTCTTCCCGTCCAAGTTCGAGATGGACACCTTCCTGATGGCGATGGGGGAGGCGATGGCGAGCGGCTGCGTGCCCGTCGCCACCGCCCAGCGCGGGATGCGTCACTTCCGCCACTCCTTCGACCTCGACGCTCCCGGGGTGACCGGGCTGGCCCTCCCGCGCTCGTTCCGGGTGGACGACCCGCTGCTGACGGAGGCGGTACACACCGGGCTGGCCCGGATGCTGGAGCTGTGGCACCGCGACCCCGAACGGGTCGAGGCGTTTCGGGCGCGGGCGGTCGAGGTCGGCCGGAGCTTCACCTGGAAGGCCGCCGCCGAGCGGTTCCTGGCGGTGTTCGCCGCGTGCGCGGCCGGTACCCCGCCCGCGGACGCCGTGCCCGCGGGGCGTGAACTGGTCCGTGCGGGCGAGGCGGCCGGCAGGCGGCTCGACGCCGGCCACGGCAGCGTACGGCGCGGCCAGGGCGACGGGCTGGACGTACGGTGGCATGCGCCGGATGCGAGCCGGGTCGAGCTGGTGTCGGCGGACCCGGACGGATCGGTCGAGGTCACCGCACTGGCGCGGGACGCCGACGGATTCACCGGGACGGTGCCGTGGCCCACCGCCGACCGCGCCCTCGCCGTCCTGGTGACCGGCCCCGACGGACACTCGGCCTGGTCGCGGGTCGAGCCGCCGGCCCCGGCCTGAGACGAGGACGTCCTTGGCACCCGGGGTCATCCGATGGTGAGACTGGCCCCGACCTTCTCCAGGATCGACTCCCCGGCGATCACCGGGCGCATCCCCGCGCCGCCGCCCGCCGGGGCGGCCAGCGGGACGACCTCGGTGTCGGGGTCGGTCTCGAAGAAGTAGACCAGGGAGACGAGTTCCTCGTCGGGTGCGGAGTCGCTGGGGGCGAGGACCCGGTGACGGAGGGATCGCCACCGGCCGTCCGTCCACAGGTTCATCAGGTCTCCGAGGTTGACGACCAGGGTGCCTTCTTCGAAGGGCGGCTTGAACCAGCCCTCCGCCTCGTTCCAGACTTCCAGCCCGCCGACCCCTTGTTGCCGGTCGAGGAGGCTCAGCGTGCCGAAGTCGGTGTGCGGGCCGACCCGCATCTGTCCCTCGACGACGCCGCCGACGGCTCGCAGCGACGGGTACCAGTTGACGTTCTGGGTCCAGGTCGCACGCTGCGAGCGCGAGGTGAAGAAGTCCTCCGACAGGCCGAGCACCGCGGCGAGGACGGTGAGTACCTCGTGAGCGACCCGCGTCATGTGTCCGGTGTACTCCAGCGCCGTCTCCCGCAGTTCCGGCTGCTGCGCGGGCCACTTGTTGCGCGGGTAGTACCGGTCGTCGTAGGACGGGTCGCCCGTGGTGTGGGAGGGCCCGACGTGGAAGGCCTCGTGCAGGTCGGGGGTGCCGGCCTGGCCGTCGACGGCGCCGACATCGAGCGCGCCCAGACCTCGCCAGCCGTTGTCGTACGGGCGGCTGACGGCGTACCGCCGCTTGGTGTCGGCGGGCAGGGCGAAGAAGTCACGGCCGTGGGCGCGCATACGGTCGGTGAGTTTCCGCGGGACGCCGTGGCCGCGCAGGAGGAAGAGGCCGGTTTCACGCAGAGCGCCGTCCAGCGCCGTCACGATCCCGGTGCGGTGGGCCTCGTCCGAGGTCCGCCATTCGGCGAGGTCCAGAACGGGGATGTCACGAGACATGGCTGTCTGCCCTTCGGTCGTGCGGTGCCCGCTGGTGGCCGGTTTTGGCCGGCCGGGTGAACCGGTGGACGTCGCCGATGGGCTCCGCGGAAGGCCCCCAGCTCAGAGCGGGGATATGGGCGTTGACGAGTTCGCCGTCCTCGCGCAGGACCGCGGAGGACGGGTGGTACATGTGCAACAGCGGGTCGTGGTAGTGGTCGAAGGCGGAGTTGATGTCCATGCGGTAGGCGAAGTCGTTGTCCTCGCCGCCCCAGCCCTCGAATCGTTCGTCCATCCCGCCGATCCGGTGGAAGGCGCTGGTGCGCACCCACACACAGCAGCCGGGAGGGCGGCGCAGCACGAAGGCGCGCAGACGCTCGCCGTCCACCTCCGGGGCGCGCCGCCACAGCCGCTCCTCGATGGCCCAGGAAGTGGCGGGTTCGTCGAGGCACCACATGTCGCGGTAGCTGAGGTGGCCCATGGTGCCGGGGTGGTGGAAGCGGGCCACGTTGCGTGCGATGAAGTCGCGGTCGACCAGGGCGTCCGCGTCCAGGACACAGATGATCTCCGCCTGGCCGGGGGCGTTGACCACGCCGGCGTTCACCGCCCAGGACTTGTTGAAACTGCCGGGCTTGTGCGCGAAGAGATAGTGGTCGGCAAAGGGTTCGATGGCGTCGCGCCGGCGCGGTTCGTGATCCGTCTCCACCACCACGACCTGGTAGAAGGAGCGGGGCACGGACTGGTCCCGCAGGGCCAGCAGACAGGCCAGCAGATTGCGCAGGCGCAGTCCCTGGCGTTGGTCGCGAAACGGCACCACGACCCGTACCCGGGGGGTGTCGCCGGGCGCGAGCCCGGCCCCAGGCGCCAGGGTCCGCAGCCGCCCGGCGTCGACGACGTCCTGGCCGGTCCCCTGGTAGCGGCGGCCCAGCTGGTAGCCCAGACGGGAGTTGGACTCCGCCGCCCAACCTCGGGCGAAGAGGGTGTCGAGGGCCGGTCCGCCGCCCGCGGCGGCGAGTTCGACCAGCCGCGCGTGCAGGGCCAGGTGCAGTGCCGGGTCGGACGGGCGGCCCTCGAGTTCACCGACCCTGCGGCGCAGGACCTCGTCACCGGTCTGCTCGGCCGCCTCCAGCACCTCCTGCCGGTAAGGGAGTCCGCGTTCCCAGTAGAAGATGCTGGCCTCGCGGGCCTGGGGGTCGAAGTGCACGGCCAGTGTGGTGACGACGGCCGTGGCCAGGAGGTCCGGATCGGTGGGTGTCAGCGTGGGCACGGGGCGTCCTTTCGTTCGGCGGTCGCGGGAGGGGCAGGATTGCGCGGGCGCCGCTCACCGGTCCCACCACCGTGTGCTGTGCGCCGTACGGCGCCTCGCGGGGGTGTCTCGCTCGTAGGGCAGGCTGCCGTCGGGCATGTGGACCACCTCGACGTACAGTCCGATGCCGGTACGGACGTACACCCAGCGGTCGCCTGCCAGGGGCCCGGCCGGGATGGTCTCGGGCGTGGCGAGCATCGTGCAGCCGGGCTGCCCGGCGAGATACGCGGCCGCCGCGTCGACGTCGTCCACATACAGCGCGAGGTGGTTGCCGCCCACGTCGCTGTTGCGGGGCCAGTCCCGGCGCGTACCGGGGTGGGGGTAGTGGTTGAGCTCGACCGTGTCGGTGGGGCCCATGCGCAGGGCCGCCTGGTGCAGGGTGCCGCCCGGGGGCACGCCCAGGGCCTGTGCCAGGTCGGGGTCGGTGAGGTCGGCCGTCGCGCGGTAGAGGAGTTCGGCGCCCAGGACCCGGGTGAAGAAGGCCGCCGCCGCGTCGAGGTCCGCGACTGTGTAGGCGAGGTGGTCGACGTTGCGGGCGCCGGGCAGGGGTTCGGCCGCGGCTGAACCCTCGTCGCGGTTGTACCACCGCTCGCACGGGCCGAAGCGCCGCGCCGGGGTGTGCCGTTCATAGGGCAGGGACGCGGGGGCCGCGCGCAGTTCGAGGGGCATCCCCCAGGGCGTGGTCACGCGCACCCAGCGGGTTCCCGCCGCGGGGTGTCCGGCGGGCACCGTCCGTACGGGGCCGTAAGGGTGCCAAGGGCCGCGCTCCCGCACAGCGGCCACTGCGGCGTCGACGTCGGTGACGTACAGGCCCAGGTGGGTGCTGCCCACGTCGTGGGGGCGGGGCGGCGATGCCTTGTTGTCGGGTGAACTGTAGGCGAAGAGCTCGACGTTGGTGGTCGGTCCGAGGCGGACCAGGGCGATCTCGGCGGCAGCTCGGGGATGGACGTCGAGGTGCTCGCGCATCCAGTCGTCGTCGTGGGACAGCGGAGGCAGGCGGTACACGAGCTCGCCGCCCAGCACGCGCACCGTGAAGTCGACGGCGTCATCGAGGTCCGGCACGGTCAGGGCCACGTGGTCGACCCTGCGGGCCGTGGGCACGCCCCGTGCGGCGCGGGTGGGTACGGCGTCGGAGGCGTCGCGGCCGGCTGTCATGACCCGCTCCTCGGCGGCGTGGGGGTATGCGGAGTGCGGCTCTTGGCAGGCGTGGGGGTATGCGGGTCGCTGCTCCCGAAAGCCTCCTCTGGAGTCGCCGTGACCGGGATCCGACGGTCACCGTTGCCCGGCGTCGTCGCCCGGACGTGCCGGTCGATCAGCAGACGGCAGGCCTCCCGGACCGGTAGGGGAGCAAGTCCCTCCGTCGCCGGGTGGGTCGAGAGCAGTCCGCTGGACAGGCAGGTGGAGGCGGGCCGGCCGGCGTAGCGGCCGAAGGCGCGGGGTTCTCCCACGACCAGTTCCGGTGGGGCGCCCAGTTCCTCGGCGATGACGGTCGCCCAGTGCGCCCGGGAGATCCGCTCCGGGCCACCGAGATGGAGCAGCGGCGGGGGTGTCCGCGTGGCCCTGAGGAGTGCGGTGGTCACGTCGACGGCGTCGTCGAGGAGTACGGGGGTGGTCCACTGGTCGACAGGCGCCGTGACCGGCTCGCCGGCCAGGAGACGGTGCGCGCACGCGGCGAAGAAGTTGAGCCACTTCGGGGTGTCGGTGGGCTCCCACCCGTAGATGAGGCTGACCCGCAGCAGGGTGACGGCGGGCAGGTGGGCCAGCATCCGTTCGGCGGCGAGCTTCGCCCGGCCGTAGGCGTTGGCGGGGCCGGTCGGGGCCGACTCGTCCGGCGGCGGGCCGGCGAGGCCGTCGAAGACGTTGTCGGTCGAGATGAACACGACGCGCCGGCCCCCCACTGAGCGCGCCACCTGTCGTGCGGCCTCGGCATGGCCGTGCAGCGCCCGGTCGGGGTGCTCCTCGCACCAGGTCACGTCCGACGGGCCGTGGACGAGAACGACGGAGTCCGCCCCGGTGTCCTTCAGCGCTCCGGCGAAGGCTCCGTCCTCGGTGATGTCGAGAGGGATCCAGGCCGGTACGACGCCGTCGCCGGCGGGGGAGTCGCCGGAAAGGGGTGGAGTCCGGGAACCGAGGACCGCCGTGCCACCGGACCCTGTGAGGTGCCGGGCGAGGGCGCGGCCGACGAAGCCGCTGCCGACGACAAGGGTGTTCATACGCACCCTCCGATCCCGGCCGCGGCGGGCAGTGTCCCGGCCAGCATGTGTGCCATGCCCAGGAGACAGTGGTCGTCGTCCGCGGCGCCCAGCGCGAGCATCGACCGGATCTCCTCCTCGTCGAGCCCGAAGCAGCCCAACTTGGTCAACTCGTCGCCGAGCAGCGTGATGAAGCGCGGTCCGACGGCCACCGCGAAGCCGCCGATGAACAGATATCGACGGACACCGATCGAGGTGAAGACGCAGTTGACCGCCATGGCCAGCGGCAACAGGCAGCCGCGCAGCAGCCGGGTGGCGAATACGTCGTCGACGCGGACCGCACGAGCCAGGGCCTCGTTGGTGATGCCGTCCGGGGTGCCGTGCGCCGACTCGGCGAGCGCGGATCCGGCGAAGCCCGCGGGGTCGGCCGAGGCGGCCCGGCGGGCCGCCGTCAGTACCCCGCGACCGGAGGCGATGCCGCCGAGGTGGCCCCGGCCGCCGCACTCGCAGGGCACGGCGTCCTCGCGGGGATCGACGCGCCAGTGGCCGATCTCGCCGCCGTGCCCGGAGTCCGAGATGAGCACCTCACCGTTGCGGAAGACCTTGTGCCCGATGCCCGAGCTGATGGTGATCAGACAGAAGGGGTCGGGTTCGGTGCTCGCGTAGCGCCAGGCGGCGGCGGTGATGTCGTTGGCCACGACGACCGGCACGGTCAGCCGCCGGTTCAGGATGTCGGCGATGGGCAGAGGGGCTGCGGGGCCGCCCCACAACGTGGGTCCGGCCAGCACCGTGCCGTCCTTGGTCATCGGTCCCGCGAACGAGACCCCGACCGCGTTCGCGTCCGCCCCTTCGGGCGTGGCGAGATAGGCCTCCAGCTCCCGGGCGAGTTGCTCGACCACCCGGTCCTGCAACTCCTGGGCGGACAACTCCTGGTAGCGGCCCAGCCCTTGGGTCGCCGTCCGGCGGACCGCCTCGACACGGTCCCCTCCTTCGGCGATCCGACCGATGCGCAAGGTGGTGCCGCCGAGGTCGGCGACCACGTACCGGCGGGGAGCGCCCGTCGGCGTGGTGGGTTCGGACAGCGTGGTCATGGGGCCACACCTCCGAGTACGCCGAGCGGGTCGCACTGCTGCACGGTGCCGTCCTCCAGGAGGACGGCCCCCTCCAGGCGGGCGCCCTCCGGCACCACAGACCCGGGCAGCAGCACGCACTCCCGCACGCTCGCCCCGGCCCCGACGGTGACCCCGGGATACACCACGCTGCGCTCCACCCGCCCGGCGTTGACCAGGTCGGCGGGGACGATGCTGTCGTGCACGGAGGCCTCGCGCGCAACGTACCGGCGTGGCACCGCGGGGCGCACAGTGAGCGGTAACTCGGACAGGTCCATCGTCGGGGCCTCGCCCAGCAGGGCGAGGTGGGCCCGGTGATACCGGTCGACCGTGCCGATGTCCTCCCAGTAGCCGGTGACCTCGTATCCCCGGATCCGTTCGGCGGCGTCCAGCATGGCCGGGATGACGTCGCGGCTGATGTCGTGCTGCCAGTCCGTACCGTCCAACTGCTCCAGGTAGCGGCGCAGGATCGCCGCGTCGAAGACGCAGAAGGCGGCGAACACCAGGTCGCTGGTGGGCTGCGCGGGCTTTTCGACGAACCCGGTGAGATTTCCGGCGGGGTCGAACTCCACCATGCCGAACAGGTGCACATATCGGCGTTCGATGCGTTGGTACGCCACGGTCAGTGCGGCACGCTCGGCCCGGTGCCGGCGGATCATGTCGCCGTAGTCGAACCGGTAGACGTGATCGGCGTGCAGTACCAGCACCTCGGAGGTGTCCGCGCCGAAGACGTACTCGGCCTTGCGGATCAGAGCGTCGGCGGTGCCGCGCTCGCCGGGCCAGGTGCGCTCGGGCAGCCGGCCGGGGACGCCGGCCGGGCTCTGGCGGTAGACCTCGTCGTACGGTCCGAAGTGCACCCGGAACGCGCCAGGGCTGCCGTTCCACACGGTGTGGAGGTCGTCCATGAGCTGCCGCTCCTCGTACTGCGAGAGCAGTAACGTTTCTGTGAAGCCGGAGCGGCGGGCGTTGGCGAGGCTGAAGTCGATCAGTCGGCTGGTACCGCCGAACGGAACCAGCGGCTTGAGCCGGCCACGCCCCAGTGGACCCATACGCCGTCCCTCGCCGCCGGCCAGCAGAACCGCTCGTACGCCGTCCATCTCATGCTCCTCGATGTGCGGAGGTCGCGGCGAGCGAGCCGAGACCGGCGACCAGGTCCGGCAGCGCGGCCAGGGCGGTGTCGAGTTCCGTGCGGCTGATGTCGTTGACGAAGCAGGCCTGTCCGATGCCGACGGGCAGCGGCAGCAGTTGTCTGCCGTCGCGGTGCCTGACGGTGTCGGCGAGTGCCCGCGCCATGAGATCCGGGGTGCACACGGGATGCCAGGTCGGCAGTGCGAGAGCGTCCATGACGCGCAGGATCCGCTCCAGATCCCTGCGGCCGAGCAGTCCTCGCCGGTGGGCGAGGACGGCGCTGAACGCCATGTCGATACAGACGGCCTCGCCGTGCAGCAGCTCGGGCAGTGCCGCCATCTCGACGACAGGGGAGAAGGAGTGCCCGAAGTCGACCAGGCGTTGCAGGTCGTGTTCCCAGAGGTTGGGCTGGAGCTCTTCGAGCATGCTGTGGATGGCGCGCGCCATGACGTCCTCGGCCACCGTGCCGCCGTCGGCGGAACCGGCGGTCTGCATCCGTTCCTCGACCAGACGGGAGCCGTGTGTCTCCAGGTGTCCGAAGAGCACCGCGTCCTTGACCACAGCCATTTTGAGGATCTCGGCGAGCCCGTTGCGCAGGTGCCGCGGGCTGAGCGTGTCGAGGAAATCCCGGTCGTCGAGGGTGGCCGCGGAGGGATGGTAGGTGCCCAGACGGTTCTTGTGCTGGCGGAAGTTGACCCCGGTCTTGGCGCCGATTCCCGCGTCCACCATGCCGATGAGGGTGGTGGGCACGCGCAGGTAGGGGGTGGAGCGGCGGTACAGGCTCGTGGCCAGGCCGACCAGGTCGGTCAGCACGCCTCCGCCGACGGCGATGACCGGTTCGTGGCGACGGGAGATACCGAAGGCGTCCATCGCGGAGACGATCTCGAAGACCGTCTCCATGCTCTTCACGGACTCGTAGGCGTCGACGACGAACACCTCGTGGTCGACGGCCTGTTGGGTGAAGTAGTCGCCGATCCGGGCGCCGTGCAGCGCGTGCACGTTGGCGTCGACCACGACGAGGCGGCGTCCGGGGCGCTGCTCCCGCGCCACGCCGGCGGTGGCCAGGGTCGGGTTCGACCGGTCGAGCAGGCCCGGACTCAGTACGACTTCGTAACTGACCGCCTTGCTGGTGCTGACCTGCCAGGTGCGGTGCGGCGTTCTGATGTCGGGCCCGCGGGGCCGTAACGGCGTCGACATCGATGTCGATTCGGGCTGGACTGTCATGTCGTCAAGCCTTTCCTCGCATCAGGGCACGGCGGTGCCAGGCCTTGATGCCGGTGGGGTGGCCGACCGTGGTCGCACCTCGGCGAGAGGCGGTCGGCATTGCATGGCGAACTCGGTGACGTGTCCGACTGCTGTCGAAGGGTTACGCGTGGCCCGTGACCGCGGGCGATACCGGGTTCGTGAGGGGACGCCACCAGGACAGGGTGACGCTGTCCGCATCGAGGCACGCGGGCCGCGTCATCGACTTCTGCGCGTCCCGGAAGGCCGACATGGTGGCGCCGATGTCGTCCGACGCGACGGTGAACACCGCGAGGTGGCTGGTGTCACCGAGAACGGGTGAACGGTCGCTCTCCACAAGGGAGTAGCGCTCGGCGGCGACGAAGTCCGGAACCTGGAGGACCTCGTTGAGATGAAATGCGTCGTACCAGCGGTGATACTCGGATTCCATGCCTGGTGTGGGTCGTGTATGAACAGCGAGCAGATACCTGGCCATTCTGCCTTTCCCCGGGAAAACGCGGTGTGTTCGAGTCGGCGATCTCGGCTCTCCGCACTCCGGGCAATACCAGAATATCTGTCGGGCAGTGATCATCTGAGATGACGGGGTGTGCAGATTGGCTCGATCTTGGATGCGATCGATTCAAGGCGAAAAAATAATGACCAGTCAAGTGCGTGGGTGTGGTGTTTCAGCCAGGTGATTGAGTCACATCTGCAACACGGGTCACACATCTCGCTCGTACGCAGGTTCTTAGCGGGACGGATGAAAGACGCTGTCTCCGTGGAAGTTGGCCGACATGGTTCCTCCCGAGCCCTGGGAAGAGGGCGGCGGCGCCGGCCTCGATGATCCGAGTGGAACCAGTGGGAATCACCGCGTTGGCGGCGGGATATCCAGGCCAACCAATCCCGCGTGATTGACAGTTGCTCGCAGCTCCCCGCATGCTGATGGTTGGTGTGGGAAACCGTTGGTGTCTGTGCTCGCGTCCATTGAGGACGTCGCCTCCTTTGAGTGCGCCCGCGAGGAACAGGCCGTGCCGCAATTCCCGGTCGCCGATCCCCACTCGTCGCCTCCTCCAGATCTCCCAGATCTCCTCTATATCTCCTCCACATCTTTTCCCGCGCACCGTCACGCGCCGACGTGCGTTGTCACCCACCACGATTCGAGGGACAGGCATGCCTATGACCGAGTACGAGGGAGACACGGCCACACTTCGTCTGGCGGTCGTCGGATCCGGAAACATGGCCCGCCGGTTCCTCAAACAGCTACCGGACAGCGAGCGGTGCGAGCTGCGGGCGATCGGCGACCGCGATCCGGCGTCGGCTCGGGTGCTGGCGGACGAGGTCGCCCATCTCTGCGAGGGCGAGCTGCTCTGCGGCACCGAGGACGAGGTCCTCTCCTCCGACCAGGTGGACGCCGTCTACATCGCGACCGTCCACACCACGCACGCCGAAATCGCCGTGCGCGCGATCGCGGCAGGCAAGCATGTCCTGTGCGAGAAGCCGCTGACCGTCAACCACGCCCAGGCGATGGCTGCCGTGGACGCCGCGCAGCACGCCGGAGTCCGCCTCGTCGAGGCGATGATGTTCCGCTTCCATCCGCAGATGGCAGCCGTTCGTGAACTCGTCCGCGCCGGCGCCATCGGGGATGTCCACCACATCGACGCGGGCTTCTCCTTCCTGGTGCCCACCGAGCGCCACGAAGCCACCATCGTCACCGCCGACCTGGTCATTCCCGACGCAGGCGGCCACGAAGGGCGGCTGTTCGACCCGAACCTGGCCGGCGGCGGGATCCTGGACGTCGGCTGCTATCCGGTGTCGATGGCGCGGGCCGTCGCGGGCGCCGCGGCCGGTGTCGACTTCCTGGAACCGGTGGAGCTCACCGGCCACGGAACCGTCAGCGACGACGGAATCGACCAGTGGGCCATCGCCCACCTGCGTTTCGACAACGGCGTGACCGCGTCCCTGCGAACCGGCGTGTGGATGGTCGACAACAACACGGTGCAGATCGTCGGGTCGCGAGGCACGATCGAGATGCTCGACCCGTGGGCGCTGTCGCCGAGTCCCCGCATCGTCGTCCGCCGGATCGGGCAGGTGCCCGAAGAGCAGACATTCCCCGCGTCGGGGGCCTACGCCCTCCAGATGGACGCCTTCGCCGCGAGTATCGCCGGACCGGAGCCGGAGGCGATCAGCAACGCCGACTCCCTGGGCAACGCGGCGGCCTTGGACCGCTGGCGCGAGGCGATCGGGGTCCGGTACCCGTTCGAACGTGACGACGCCGCCATCGGCACGGTGTCCTCGCTGCCGCTGCGCGTGCCCGTACCCGGCGGGGGCACCGGAGAGGACGCCCGCGCCGCCCGGATCGAGGGCCTGGACAAGCCGCTCGCGCGGATCGTCATGGGCTGCGACCACCAGCCCGATCTCCGCACCGCCTCCGCGCTGTTCGACCACTACGTCACGCTGGGCGGCAACGTCTTCGACACAGCCCACTTCTACCTCGATGGCCAGGCCGAGCGGCAGCTGGGCCGGTGGATCGCCAACCGGGGCATCCGGGACGACGTCGTGGTGATCGGCAAGGGCGCCCACACCCCGGACTGCGACCCGGAGGCACTGACCCGGCAGCTGCATGAGTCGCTGGACCGGCAGGGCACGGGCCACCTCGACATCTACATGCTGCACCGCGACAACGAGGACATCCCGGCCGGTGAGTTCGTCGACGTCCTCGACGAGCACGCGGACGCCGGGCTCATCCGGGTCTTCGGCGGGTCGAACTGGTCGGTGCGACGGGTGGCCGAGGCGAACGACTGGGCACGAGCCCACGGCAAACGCGGCTTCACGGTGCTCAGCAACTACTTCGGTCTCGCCGAGCCCTTCGACCTGCCGTGGCCCGGCTGTCTGGACGCCTGCGACGCGGAATCACGGCGCTGGCTGACCGAACAGCAGATGCCCCTGTTCGCCTGGTCGGCCCGCTCCCGCAACTTCTTCACCCGGGCCGACCCCGCGGACCGGTCGGACGAACTGCTGGCGCGCTGCTTCTACCACCCCGAGAACTTCGAGCGTAAGCGGCGAGCCGAGAAGCTCGCCCATGACCACGGCGTCTCGCCCTCCGCGATCGCGATGGCGTACGTCCTGCATCAGCCCTTCCCGACCTTCGCCATGTACGGCCCCAAGACACTCGCGGAGTCCCGGGACGGTTTCCGGGCGGCTGAGGTCGCCCTCACCCCTGAACAGGTTGCCTGGCTGCATGGCGACACGCCGTGACCGGTGAGAGAAGGGCTGAGAAAGTGCCTTCAGAACAGGTGTTCCGGAAGTTCCCGGACAGTTTCACGTGGGGCGTGTCGACGGCGTCGTACCAGATAGAGGGCGCGGTCCACGAGGACGGTCGCGGACCGTCGATATGGGACGTCTTCTCCCACACCCCGGGTGCCACCGCCCGGGGCGACCATGGCGACGTTGCCTGCGATCACTACCACCGGTTCCGCGAGGACGTCGCACTCGTGCGCGATCTCGGGGCGGGAAGCTACCGGTTCTCGGTGGCGTGGCCCAGGATCCAGCCGGAGGGCCACGGCCCGGCGAACCAGAAAGGGCTGGACTTCTACCGCCGCCTGACCGACGAACTCCTCGACGCGGGCGTGGAACCGTGGCTGACGCTCTACCACTGGGACCTCCCACAGCAACTGGAGGAGCGCGGCGGCTGGCGCACCCGGGACACCGCCGAACGGTTCGCCGACTACGCCGCGCTGGTGCACGACGCGCTGAGCGACCGGGTCACCTGGTGGTCGACCCTCAACGAGCCCTACTGCACGGCGTTCCTCGGCATGGCCACAGGTGAGCATGCCCCCGGCACCCGCGAGGGGCACGGCGCGCTCGCCGCCGCGCACCATCTGATGGTCGGCCACGGTCTTGCCGTACAGGCGATGCGGGCGCAGCGGCGCGGTGCGGAGAAGTTCGGCGTCACGCTCAACCTGACCGAGGTCCGGCCCGCTTCCGCGGATCCGGCCGACCGGGCCGCGGCCGAGCGCCTCGACCTGATGCACAACCGGGTGTTCACCGATCCGATCCTGGCCGGCACCTTTCCGTCGCTGGAACGCGAAGTGTGGTCGGACATCACCGACTTCGCCTTCCGCCGACCTGACGACCTCGCCCTCATCCGGCAGCCGCTGGACTTCCTCGGCATGAACGTCTACTGCCCCACCTACGCCAAGTTCGCGCCCACCGCGGACCCGGACCCGAGGTTCCGTACGGCGGCCGACATCGACGTCGTGTCCGCGCCGCCCGCGGACCTCCCACGTACCGCGATGGGCTGGCCGGTCGACGCGACCGTACTCACCCAACTGCTGCGCGGCCTGAACAAGGACTACCGCGGCCTGCCGCCGGTCTACATCACCGAGAACGGCGCCGCCTTCCGCGACGTACCCGACGCGACGGGCCACGTACCGGACCCCGAACGCATCGCGTACATCGACAGCCACCTCGGGGCGGTCCAGGACGCCCTGGCCGAAGGCATCGACGTACGGGGTTACTTCTGCTGGTCCCTCCTGGACAACTTCGAATGGGCTTACGGCTACGCCAAGCGCTTCGGCCTCATCTACGTCGACTACGACGACGACCTGCGTCGCGTACCGAAGTCCAGCTACCACTGGTACCGGGATCTCATTCGGGCACAGGGCGAAAGCTGAGAGTCTGTGCGTGGCGGCGAAACGAGTGGACACGAATGAAGACCGTGTCCTACGTGGTGAGGTGAGTGAGGCGGACGAGTCGTTCATAGCAGCACAGGGCGGCTACCAGTCCGAGAAGGGCGAGGTAGTTGCGGGGAAGAAGTGGCCCAGCACACCGCCCCGCTCTGCCGCCGACCGCGACCACCCAGACCTTCACCGTGAAGACAACGAAGTCACCGGCGATCCCGAATGCCGCTCCCCGGCCGGCCCGGCCGGTTCACCACGACGGTCTGCGGCCGTGCGCGTAGACGAACACCCCCCGGGGGTGGTCCTCGAAGTGCAGGTGCGGGCCGGTGACGTGGCCGGTACTGCCGACCTTGCCGAGCGTGTCGCCCGCCCTGACCTCGCGGCCGACGACGACACCGCGCTGCGACAGGTGGCAGTAGACGTAGACCCGGCCGTTGTCGGCGTGGAGACCGATCCACTGCCCGTACGCGCCCCCGTTGCCGTTGGACCACTGGATCGTGCCGTCGCGGACGGCGACGACCTTGACCCCCTCCCGCGCGGCGTAGTCGTCACCGGTGTGGTAGCCGGCGATGTACCGAGGGTTCTCGATGCCGTAGCGGTAGGTGATGATGTGCCCGGGCACCGGGGAGGGCACCCCGTTCGACGAGCCCTCGCCGCCTACCACGAAGCCGAAGCGGGCGCCGAGTTCCTGGAGCGATTCCAATCCCGGAAGGCCGTCCGCCCTGGCGCCGGAGAAGCCGAGCTGCCGCTGCCACTTGGCGTAGGCGTCCTGGGTGTGGCGGCCGAAGGTGCCCGGGCCCGAACTGAAATCGAGCCCCACCGCCTGTGCCAGGGCGTTTTGGACCACCAGCACGCTGTCGTTGTGCGCGCCGGGACGCAGTTGGGACAGAAGTACGACCTTGGACATGACCGGCATCCCTTCGGGTAGGGGCTCGTGATCAGTACCCGCAGGGCCCGCGGTGGGGGTCGAACTGGCAGACCCGGCCGGCGAGGTTGGATCCGTCGCGGTACACGCCGTAGCGGCCCATGACGTAGTTCATGGCGGCACAGACGTTGGCGACGCCGTCGTAGATCCCGTTCGACGTGCCGGGCTGGTGGTACTCGGCGAAGGTACCCGGGACGACCTGCATGAGGCCCCGGGAGCAGCCGCGCGGGTGGCCGTCGCTCCGGAGGGGACCGACGGCGTTGCTGTCCCAGGTGTTGACCGCGTTGAAGAGGTACGACGACTCGCGCCGGGCGGCGACGAGGATGCCCGGCAGCCAGTGGGTCTGCGGCACCCCGAGGATGCCGCAGGCCTCCTTGGCGGCGGCCGTGGCGCTTCCGTCCTTCACGTGGCCGAAGGTCACCTGGGCGAGCGGGATGGCGGAGTGCCCGACAGCGGTGGGCGGGTGCGCAGCGGGGGCGGCGTCGGGGGCGGGGCCTCCGTCGGAGCCGGGGGTCGGCTGCCGGCCGTCGAAGAAACTCAGCCCGAGGACGGTGAACCCCTGCCGACGGCCCAACTCGGTGAGCGAGAACCGGCCGAACACCCCGTCCGCGTCGGCGCCGATCAGTCCGAGTTTGCGCTGGAAGGCAGCCACCGCGCCCTTCGTACGTGGCCCGAACGTCCCTGGCGCGGCGGCGTAGTCGAGCCCGACCTCCTTCGCCAGCGCGGCCTGGACGGTCCGCACCGCGATGTTCCTCGCCCCGTACACGACGTCTGAGGCCGCCACCGAGAGCTCGACGGCCGGCAGTACCGTGCCGGGCCAGAGCCACGACGCGGAGGCCGTCCCGCCCCGGGGGTCGTTCGGGTCGGCCGTGGGCGGACAGCCGTCCTCGAACCGGGGCGCGAAGTAGCCGACGACTCCCGGACTGCTGCGCTCAGTGCGGTGCGAGTAGACGCCGTAGCCCTGGCCGTCGTCCACGGCTCCCTCGGGGATGGTGTTCCCGCCCTTGGTGCGTACGTGCGTGTCATCGAAGCCGACCACCAGCTCGGTGTGCTTGCCCCCGTGCAGGTTTACCCACGCACCCACCGACGGGTACAGGGACCACTGGCCGCGGGCGCGCGCCCAGTTGCTGAAAGTGGTGACGTTGACGACCTTGGGCACGAGGTGCTCCAGAGCCGCATCGGCGTACATGTCCCAGTCGAACATGACGCACCACGCCTGGCCGTCCGCGCCGAACTGCTTACCGAAGGGGGTCCGGTTGTTGTATCCCTTGCCGGGCGCATTCGTCTCGTAAACGCCCTCGGGAACACCCTGGATGTGATCAACCAGCTTTCGCCACTGGGGTATTGCCATCATCGTCCCGCCTTCCGAAAACGGCAGCCGAATAGGCGCTGTTCACCGGTTCCGAGGGTTGCGAGAGGCTTGGGCGCTGATACGGCCCACCTTCCACAACCAGCGAATCAGGCGCGGCCCGTGATCGCCACTCGGGCCCGCCGACGCGGCTGAGCCTGCCCCGAGCCCTGAGCCGGCCCTGCGGCCGCCTGCCGTGGAGCATCCCGGCGGCGCGACGGGCGGCCCGCAACCTCGACGCCGTGCGCCGCCACGTCGCGCACCCGGGACACTGCCCGCAGTGAGTCGTGCCAACGCAGGAGCCTCACACGGTGTGTCGACGAGGAGGTCGAAGGCGAGGCCGCTGGAGCCCTCGCCTCCGACCGTCAGAAAAGTCAGCATTGGGCGGCTACCAGGTGTGCGCCACGTCCACCACCAGCCGACCGGGCAGCACCATGACCCGGAACGGCAACTCGCCATGAGTTGTTGTGGTCGGTACGGATTCACTGTGAGAGTTCCGCTCGTCGAACCGCCACAAAAAAGGCCTCTGAGCACCTGCTTATGGCTCTTTGCGAGCGGTTTGAGTACTTAATTATGATTAAGTGCGATTAGGTCTGGTGAGTGTGGTGTCGGTGAACGATGATCACGACGGCTGAGAGCGATGCGTACAAGAGGAGCGGCGACCGTCTCTCGCGCCTGTGATCGATGTCGGTCGACCGGTATTCGGTATGAGGACGGGCTATGACACGAAACGAGCGGCGAGCCGACCGGGGGACGGTGGACCGGTCGGAGGGTTTCGGCGAGCGGCTCCTGGGCGTGCTGCTGGACCGGGCGCATGAGATGCCGCCCCAGCTGATTGCGCCGCTGGTCGCGGAAGAAGTGGCCAGGATCGGCGGCCGCGAGGTCTCGATCCTGCTGCAGGACTACGCACAGGAGCTGCTCGTGCCGCTGCCCGGCAGGAGACTGCTGGTCGGTGACGCCGAGCCGGTCGATGATTCCCCGGCCGGCGCAGCCTTCCTGTACGTGACCCCCCTTGAGGTCAGTCAGCCTGACGGCGTGCGGATGTACCTGCCGTTGCTGGACGGCAGCGATGAGGTGGGAGTGATGGCCCTCACCCTGGACACGGTCGATGACGACGACCGGCGGCTGCTGCGCAGGCTCGCCGGTCTGGTTGCCGACATGCTGGTGACCAAGCATGCCTACACCGACCGGTTTTTCCAGGCCCGTCGTCAGGAACCGATGAGTGTGGCCGCGGAGATGCAGTGGTCCCTGCTGCCGCCGCTGACGATGTCCGTGCCACAGGTCGCCCTCGCCGGGATCCTGGAGCCTGCCTACAGCATCGCCGGCGACAGCTTCGACTACGCCCTGAATGACAACATGCTGCACGTGGCCGTGTTCGATGCGATGGGCCACGGCCTGGATGCCGCCACCATGGCGACGGTCGCGGTCGGCGCCTACCGGCACACCCGGCGCGCCGGGGTCGGCCTGTCCGAGAAGTACGTGTACATGGATCAGGCCATCGCCGAACAGTTCGGCCCCGACCACTTCGTCACCGCCCAGATGATGGACCTGGACATCACAACCGGCCAGCTGCGGTGGGTCAACGCGGGCCACCCCCCGCCGTTGCTGATCCGCGACCGTCAGGTCCTGCGGCGTCTGGACAGCCCGCCCACCCTGCCGGTCGGCTTCGGCGGGGAGCGCCCGCAGATCAGCGCATACACACTCCAGCGCGGCGACCGGCTGCTGTTCTACACCGACGGTGTGATCGAGGAACGCGACGCGGAAGGAGAACCGTTCGGCGAGGAACGGCTCATCCGTTGTGTCAACCTCGCAGATCACTCCGAAGTGGGAGTGCGGGCCGAGGCGCGTCGGCTCTCCCGCACCCTGAGGCGGCAGCGGGGCGGGCGCACCAGCGACGATGCGACCATCCTCATGGTCGAGTGGCGTGGCGGCACCGCGGACCACATGGCCGCTCTGGAGTAGACGGATGGCGACGGCCCGGCACCGACGACCAGGTCGTGATCAGCACTTGCTTCCAGCGGTTGCGCTCGTGATCTCGCATCCGTCCACTGCCTTCGTTGCAGATGCCGACCTTCGCGGCACCCAACCCGATGTGGACCATCAAGTACAGGACGGCGGGCGGACCCGGCTTGAAGCCAGGTGGCGTTGTACCAGTCGCCGTGCTCGCGGCGGCGGTAGTGGGCGCGCCGTCCCGGCCGGTGGCCGAGACTGCTGGGATCAAGCGATTCCTGAGGGTGTTCGCGCGAGGCCGCGGCTGCTCTGAAGAACGCCGCCGCCACCGTCGCCAGGCTGACCGTGCCGCCGTCCAGCAGCCTGACGCCGATGACCGCGGACTCCGGCACACCGTCGAGCAGCGCGCCGAGTGCGAGCGCGGTCCCGGATCCCCCTGCTCGGCCTCCGAGGGCTGTGCCTGTGCCCGTTGGTGACCGGAGCGTTTGCGGTGACGCCCTCCACGCCGGGCCGGCCAGACGTTGCCCCCGGTGTAGGCGAGGGCGCCGATGAGGGTACCGGCGACCGCGGCGCGAGCCCTGCCTGCTCGTACGCCTCCCCGACCAGTTCGAAGGACACCGCTGAGATCAGCACGCCGGCCCCGAAGGCCATCACGGTCGCGATCACCTTCTGCGGCACCCGTAGCCCGTACCCCAGCGCGGCACCGAGCAGCAGCGCCGAGCCCGCCACAGCCCCCATGTCCAGCCTGTACACCATCAGCCATGCCGACCCGCGTACCCGCCACGGCTGAGGATCAGCCGGTGCTGTCGGGCGGCGGCGTCGCATGCGGTGACCGTCGACCGGTATTCGGGGACCGAGATCGTCTGCATCGTCGTTGGCCAAAGGGGTACGCGCACCTGGCACCACCCCCGCCCGAGGAATCGAGAGCACCCTGAGCGAGCGCGACCCGGAAGCCTGTGCGGCTGCTGCTCCGCGCGCCGCGCGAGCGGAGGCGGGCGAGAGTGGGAGAAGTCCCGAATAACCGGACACCCGTCCCGACACCGCCGAACGGGCGACGACCTTTCACCGGCGCCCCTACCCGAAGGAGAACAACCCTGATGGCCACCGTGTCTCTCACCGGAGCGTCCAAGGAGGACTCCGCCACCATCTTCGAGGTGCTGCGCACGGCATTTCCCACCGACCGTCCCGCCGGGGACGTGCTCCAGGGACAGCCGGGCGACCGCTCCGCCGTGTGGACGGCGGAGTTCGAGCCGACCCAGGAGTGGATCCCGACCGGGCCCACCCCGCTGGAGGGCCCGGTCGCCGCGACGATCCAGGGCGGCTATCTGGCCGTGGACCGACTCCGCGAGGCGCTGAGCGCCGCGTTCGACGTGCAGGAGCGGGGCACCGCGTCGGGAGACCAGGAGAAGGAGATCGACCTGCGCCTCGGGACGAAGAGGTGACGAGCCGGGAAACCGCGGGAAACCGAAAGCGCGGAGTCGACCCACTAGGAGAAGAGCGGCATGGTGCAGATCGGGTACACGATGATGACCGAGCAGGCCGGCCCGCGCGAGCTCGTCGGCCATGTGGTCGGCGCCGAACGCGCCGGTTTCGACTTCTCGGTCACGTCCGACCACTACTTCCCCTGGCTGACGTCCCAGGGACACGCCCCCTATGCGTGGAGCGTGCTCGGTGCCGCCGCGCAGGCCACCGAACGCATTCCCCTGATGACATACGTGACGTGCCCGACGACCCGCTACCACCCGGCGGTCGTCGCCCAGAAGGCCGCCACCGTGCAACTCCTCTCGCAGGGGCGGTTCCGCCTGGGACTCGGCTCCGGTGAGAACCTCAACGAGCATGTGGTGGGCGGCGGTTGGCCGGCCCCGCATGTCCGGCTGGAAAGGCTGGAAGAGGCGGTGGAGATCATCCGCTCGCTCTTCGCCGGGGAGAACGTCAACCACCATGGTGACCATTTCGACGTCGAGAACGCCACTTTGTGGGATCTGCCCGACGCGCCCCCGCCGATCGGTGTCGCCGTCTCGGGTGACCGCTCGTGTGAACTCGCCGGCCGTCTCGCCGACCTGGTGATCGCCACCGAACCCGAGCCGGACCTGATCTCCGCGTTCGACCGCCACGGCGGCGCGGGAAAGCCCAAAGTCGGCCAGCTGCCGATCTGTTACGACACCGACCGTGACGCGGCGATCGCCCGCGCCCATGAGCAGTTCCGCTGGTTCGGCGGCGGCTGGCCGGTCAACTCCGAACTGCCCGGACCTGCCGCGTTCGAGGGTGCCACCCAGTTCGTACGGCCTGAGGACGTGGCCCGGTCCATTCCCTGCGGGGACGACGTGGACGCCGTCGTCGAGGCGGTACGCCCCTATGTCGAGGCGGGGTTCACCGAGGTCGCCCTGGTCCAGATCGGCGGCGACCACCAGGAACCGTACATGGAGTGGGCCGAGCGGAAGTTGCTGCCGGCCCTGCGTGACCTGTGAGAGGGCGAGGGCACCCGGGATGACCACGAAACGCGCCGCGATCTTCGACGTCGACGGGACGCTGGTCGACACCAATCACCTCCACGTCGTCACCTGGTGGGAGGCGTTCCGCCAGGCGGGCCACCGGGTCCCGATGCGGCAGATCCACCGTGCCGTGGGCCTCAGCGGCGGCGACCTTTTGGCCCACCTGCTCGGCGACGACCGCGCCCCGGAGGAGGACGAACAGCTCGCCGCGGCCCACCACGCCCTCTACGCGACGTACTTCGAGCGGCTGCCCGCGCTGGACGCGGCGGGCGACCTGTTGCGCGCACTGGCCGAGCGGGGCTGGGGAATCGTCCTGGCGACATCGGCGGGCGGAGCGGAACTCGCCGCGCTGCGACGGGCCATCGGCGCGGACGACGTCATTCTCGGAGCGGCCGGCGCGGACGACGTGGCCGAGGGCAAACCCGCCCCCGACCCCGTCCGGCTGGCCAGGGAACTGGCCGGGGTGCCGAGTGAACGGGCCGTGTTCGTCGGAGACACCGTCTGGGACATGAAGTCCGCCGCACAGGACGGGGTGGCTCCCGTGGCGGTGCTGTCCGGCGGGATCCCGCGTGCCGACCTGGAGGCGGCCGGCGCCCACGCGGTGTACCGGGGTCCCGCCGATCTCCTCGGACACTTGGACTCGAGTGTCTTTGCCGGCCTGGAGTGACCTGGCCCCGGGGCCGTACGCGATCAGCCCGTGATGAGGACCGAGCCGTCCGGCCTCGTCACGACGGGGGAGGCGTGGGCCCGGGGGCGGGGCGGACGAAGACGATCTCCTTCGCCGTGGTGATCCGGGCGCCCATGTTGCGCTCCATCATCTCCAGGGCGGCGGACTCCAGACGCGGATGGATGGACGCGACGGCGTCCCTGGGCACCGTGACCCCGAGATGGCGGATGTGCGCGTCCAGGGCGGAGTAAAGGACACACTGCTCGGTGACCTGACCGCTCAGCACTATGTGCCTGACGCCCAGTCGCGACAGGAGGTAGGACAGTGGTGTCTCGTAGAAGGCGGAATGGCGCGCCTTGACCACGAAGAGTGACTCGTCGTCCGGCGTTATCGGCTTGATCAGGTCGGCGTGCGGTCCGGACAGCGCGGTGTCCACGAGCTCTCCGTGGTGTGAGCGCCACAGCCCGAAATTGTCGTTCGCGTAGATCACCGGCACATCCGCGCTTCGGGCCCGGCCGATCAGTTCCGCCACGACGGGTACGACACGTTCGGCGGACCGTACGAGCAGCTCGGCGTCCTCGTGTTCGTACGTGTTGATCATGTCGACCACGACGAGAGCGAGTCCAGCCGTTGTCGTCGTGCCTGTGGGCCGCTCCATGGTTTCGCCGCCCGTCGTGTGCTGTCAGGGCTGTTCGGGGACGCGGTGCCGAGTACCCGGTGCGCCGAGGGGTTTAACAAGGCCCTCCGTGATCTGGTCGGTGCTCCAGTTCCGGCTACCGGCGGAATTCGTTGACCTGCGGAAACGTAGCTCGTGATGGGTGGATCCCCCGTGTTGAGGTCTGAGGGTTCCCGGGTGGACTTCCCTACGTCGACGTCGTCCGTTGGCTCCTCGGGCGTTATGCCGGACCGCCGTCTGATGGTGTGCCCGTGGCGCGCCGGACGGGGAACATCGTTGGGATCGGATCGTTCGTGAGGAAGTCGACAATGAGCTGGTTGACCTGCTGGGGCTTCTCCATCGCCAGCGCGTGAGAGGTTCCCGGGACGACGGCCAGTTCGGAGTCGGGAATCGCGCGATACAGGGCGATCGTGTGTTCGAGTGTGATCAGGTCGTCGTCGCCAACGAGGACGAGGGTGGGCGCGCTGAGGCGAGCCAGGTCCTCGGTGGAGATGGTGGGCTGCGTGCGGATCATGTCGGCCATCTTGTTCACGACGACCGGCCAGTGGGCGGCGCCGTCGGGCGACGCGACTTCGTACATCCCGCGGAACCCCGCCATGGCGGGAGCATCCGCCGACATGTTGTCCAGCATCGCCGGCGCCGCGGAGCTCTCCGGGGCGGGGAGGAAGTTGGCCCCCATGGCCACAACCTTCCGAACCAGGTCGGGGCGGGCGATGGCGACGAGTAGGGCGACGATCCCGCCGTCGCTCCATCCGACGAGATGGGCCGGGCCGCCGACGACCGACTCCAGGAAGGCGATGGTGTCATCGGCCATGTCCTGGTACGAGAGCGGCCCTTCAACGTCGGGCGTATGCCCGTGCCCGCGACGCTCGGGCAGGAACAGGCTGTACCTCGCCGCGAGGGCGGCCCGCTGGGCCCCCCAGATCTCATTTGTGCACAAGCCGCCGTGAAGGAGGAGCAGCGGGTCACCGGCGCCCTCCACCTCGTACCACGTCTTCACGCCGGGTAGCTCCACGTATCCGCTCATCGCCACAAGCCTCTCCAGAGTGCTGCCGTTCACCCTCAGTCTCCGCAGCCGATTGAATCACCCGAACGCGACAGTGCGGCTGAGCGCCCAGGTGTGTTCACGCCTGCTGTCTTTTGCTGTCGACCTGGCTGCCGGGAATCGAGCAATGCTCACTACCTGTGGATCAGTTCCGGAGGGCACGCGAAGGGCGTACCTTCCCGAATGATCCTTTGATGGTCACCGAGTGGGCCGGCGTTGCGAGCGCCGGTCGGGAAGGCACGCCCGTGCTCACCGTGGTGAATGACGACGCCGCCACGCGAGACGGCTCCCTGATCGATGAGATCGTGCGCGAGGGCGCCCGCCGCATGCTGGCCGCGGCGCTGGAGGCGGAAGTCAACCAGTACATAGTCGAGTTGGCGGCCGAGACCGACGAGCGTGGGCGCCGCATGGTCGTCCGCAACGGCCACCACCGGCCCCGCACCGGGGTGACCCCAGCCGGACCCGTCGAGGTCACCGCGC
Source organism: Streptomyces sp. NRRL WC-3618 (assembly GCF_001280005.1). Classification (GTDB taxonomy): domain Bacteria; phylum Actinomycetota; class Actinomycetes; order Streptomycetales; family Streptomycetaceae; genus Streptomyces. Next base: position 45,304 of record NZ_LGDW01000002.1, read on the forward strand.
CGCGGGTGAACGACCGCCGCATCGACGAGGCCACCGGTGAGCGGAAGCGGTTCTCCTCGAAGATCCTGCCGCCGTGGTGCCACAAGTCACCGAAGGTCAGCGAGGTGCTGCCGATGCTCTACCTGCACGGTCTGTCGTCTGGGGACTTCGTGCCCGCGCTGGAGAAGTTCCCCGCCGTGCCGCCGAGGGCGACGGCGCGGCATGCGCGACCCGGAACTGGTCGTCGGCGACGGCGCGATGGGACTGTGGCGGGCGCTGGCCGAGGTGTTCCCCGCCGCCCGCCATCAGCGGTGCTGGGTTCACATGGCCCGAAATGTCACCAACGCCCTGCCGAAGTCCGCGCAACCGGGCGCGACGAAGGCGATGCAGGAGATCTTTCCTTTGCCCCTCCTCGCCTTGCGGACAGCCGCCCGGGACTGACGACCTCGGACGCCGACGCCATGTGGCGTCGGCGGACAAGCAGGGCGATCGGGGTACCGCGATGACGGCTCGTGTCACCGGCAGCTGGCGAAGGGGGACCACCTTCCCGATCGGACCAGGCCCGGACGACTAGGCGTTTCGCGGTGTTCGCCGCCGGGAACCCGGCGGGCCCCCGACGCAGACGAGAGGAACGGACATGGGCCCGGCGCCCGATCTGCCCGGAACCCAGGTCCTCGGCTTCCTCGCCTGCGCCTCCGTCGTCCGCCGCAGCGCCTACCTGGACGTGGGCGGCTTCCACCCGGTGCTGTTCTTCGGTGGCGAGGAGACCCTGCTCGCCTACGACCTCGCCGCCCGCGGCTGGGGCGTCACCCACTGCCCTGACGTGGTCGCCCACCACCACCCGGCACCGTCGCCCCGCAACGGCCGCTCGGCCACCGTCCGCCGCAACGCCCTGCTCACCGCATGGCTGCGCCGCCCCCTTCCCTACGCGCTCGCCCGTACCGTGGAACTGGCCACCGAGGCCCGGTGTGATCCCGACGCCCGCCAGGCCCTGCGCGAGGCCCTCGCCCGCCTGCCCGCCGCACTGGGCGCGCGTCGGCCGCTGCCCCCGGATGTCGAACATGCCGCCCGCAAGCTTGAAACCGCGGCCGCAGCCATCGGAGCAACGACATGACCGATCCCCGCACGACCGTCCTCGTCATCACCCACAACCGCCGCCCCGAACTGCTGCGTACCCTCGACCGGTTGGCCGAACTGCCGGAGCGGCCCCAGGTGATCGTCACCGACAACGCCTCCACCGACGGCACCGCCGAAGCCGTCACCCGCCACCACCCCCAGGTACTGCTGCTCTGCCCCGGCCGCAACCTCGGCGCCGTCGGACGAAACCTCGCCATGCACCAGGTGCGGACACCCTACGTGGCCTTCTGCGACGACGACTCCTGGTGGGCTCCCGGCTCCCTGACCGGGGCCGCCGACCTGCTCGACCGGCACCCCGCGGTCGGCGCGGTCACGGCACGCATCATCGTCGAACCCGACGGCACGGAAGACCCGATCGTCACCGAACTGCGCAACTCGCCCATCCCCGGGCCTGACTGGCTGCCCGGACCGGCGCTCGGCTCCTTCCTCGCCGCCGCGACCGTACTGCGCGCCGACGCGTTCCGGGCTGCCGGCGGCTTCCACCCCAGGCTGTGGCTCGGGGGCGAGGAGGAGCTGCTCGCCGCGGATCTCGCCGCCGATGGCTGGTGGCTGACATACGCCGACCACCTGACGGTCCACCACCAGCCGTCGGCCGTCCGGGACGCCACGCTGCGCCGCGCCCACGGCATCCGCAACACGCTGTGGTTCACCTGGCTGCGCCGCCCGGCCGGCCGGGCCCTGCGCCGCACCCTGAACCTCGCCCGCACCGTCCCGCGCGACACCGCCTCCCTGCACGCCTTCGCCGAGGCCGCGGCCGCACTGCCGTGGGTACTGCGCGAACGGCGGGTGCTGCCCGCGGAGGTCGAGTCCCGGCTGCGACTCCTGGAGGCCGCACAGCGCCAGTCGACCGCCCGCCAGTACGTAGGCTGAGCGGGGCCGCGCGTCCTGGGCGGCCCCGCTCAGGGGGAGACAACGGGCGGCTTCAGTCGGCGTTCTCGGGGCGTTCGCCCTTCGGGCCGCGGCCGCGCTCGGTGCGAGGTCCCTGACTCTGCCACTTCGGATCCTGTTGCAGGGAATCGTTGGCGGCCTCGTTGGCGTCCTGGCCGGAAACCCCCGACTGCTCTGCCTCCTTGCGCAACCTGGCCCTCTTCGTGTCGTACTTCTTGCCTCCGGGCTCGGGCGCGATGATCACCTCCTGGTGCCGGGTGCCCCACGCCTCGCAGGCAGAGACTCCCGGCACGCTGCCGACTCCGTCCACCGGCACCGCAGCCGTAGGACGGAGTACAACGTCAGGGACCAGACAGCGGCGAAGGCCCAGATCCAGCGTGCGCATCCACCGGTCGCGGCGCAGGGCGCTTTCGATCACCGGCTAACCGGTGGCGCCCGGCCGAAGGGCCTGGACAAGATCCTCCGCGCCGTCCGAAGTGACACCTCGGCGGAACCGGGCACCGATCTCGCGGGCGCGCCCTCGGCCCACGGCCGCACACCATTCCCACCACTGGTCCAGCACGGATGTCTCGAGCCGCTCGGCGGGGACGAGTGCGGGCCAGCCGCAGGCGCGTGCCTGCGCCGTCACCTTCGCGCCGCCCTCGACCGGGTCGACGGCCAGCGCGGGAACCCCGGCACGCAGGGCGAGCACCATCCCGTGCAGCCGGTCGGTGACGACCAGGTCGAGCCGGGAGAGTATCGACTCCAGCTGGGCGGGTGTCGCACTCAACCGCCAGTCGCGCACGTCGAGCCGGGTCTCGAGCTCCAGGCGCGCACAGTCCCGGCGGGACAGCCAGCGTGTCACCTCGTCGGCAACCCGCGCATGCTGCCGACGTGCTCCGTACTCCTGCTGACCGTGGGTGAGGATCACCCCGACCACGGGACAGGCGGGGAGGGCGGGCGCGCCGGCTGCCAGGTCCGGCATTGGCTCAGTACCGGGAGCGTCCCGCGCCAGCACGCGGTGGAACCCGGTGACGGCGGGGCTGCCGGGGTCGACGACGGAGGTGCCCACGGCGATCCGCACGCAGTGCGCGAACCGCCGGTGCAGTTCCTCGATCTGCGGACCGTGCAGGGGACCGCAGACGAACACCAGGTGGGAGTAGTCCTCGGGGCGGACCTGCGCCAAGGACAGGCCCTCCGGCCGGAATTGGGGGCTCCAGGCCACATCGTGGTCCAGCCCCACCCGTCGCAAAGCCTCCTGCACCCGGTTCAGCGCGAGCACGTCCCCGGCGGTCGCCTCCCCGTCCAGGAAGGCGAACCACCCCGTCAGCAGGATCCGCGGTCGCTCTGCCACAGCGGCCGGGTGCCCTGCCGTCGTACGGGCAATCACCGTGACGGAACCAGCCGGGGTAGCTGCTCCCCTGGGCCGCGCAGCGGTACGGCGGCGCCCATCGGCGCCGTACCGGTTTCAGTTGTCAGGGAGCCCCTGCCCCACGAGTGAGCCGCCACCTCTCACATGGTGACAGGCCGGCCCGATTCCGCCGGGGGCCGCACGGGACGCGGGACGTCAGACCGTGAGGACGTTGCTCTCCGGAACACTGCTCGTGACCGTGGTCGGCCTTGCGTACGTCATGACGCCGGCACTGATGCACCGATGACCCCCGCACCGGAGCAGGGCGGGGACACCACACGACGCGCACGGCGTGGTGTGCGTCGCTTTCTCCACCACAACAGCCTCGGCCCGTTCTTCCTGACCACGTTCCTGCCCGCCCTCATCGGACAGGCCCTTGCAGGACAGTAGGGCCGCTCGGGCCCCGTGGCGGGGGTCGGATCCCCTGGCAGTCGTGCGGGAGCAATGGGGAGTGTGCCGACACCGGTGAGGCAGCACTGTGGGGGGCGGGCAGGAGCCACCAGGAATGATTCAAGTGATCACGCGTGAAGCTTGCGCGAGCAGCTTCCTGGACCCCGCCTGTTCTGCGTTCACGCCGCTCTCTGTTCTCGTGTTCGGACCAGTGGGGCATGTGGCAGCCGCGCGGTCTCCCCGAGGCGTGGCATGGGGCGGGGCGGTTACTCGTCCGTCATGACTGACACACGGCCACTCGCCCTGATCACCGGTGCGTCCAGCGGAATCGGCCACGAGCTGGCCCGGCAGTTCGCGCTCCACGGTTACGACCTCGTGGTGAACGCCGAAGACGAGTCGTTGGAGTCCGCCGCCCAAGATCTGCGGAACTTGGGCGTGGAGGTCCAAGCTGTGCGCGCCGATCTCCGGACCAGCGAAGGACGGTTCCGGCTCCTGGACGCGCTCGACGGCCTGACGGTCGATGTCGCCGCCCTCAATGCCGGGGTGGGCCAAGGCGGAGCCTTCGTGGACACCGACCTCGCCGACGACCAAGAAGTCATCGACCTCAACGTCACCGCGACCGTGCGGCTGGCCAAGCCGCTGCTTCGAGCCATGGTGGCGCGTGGCGCGGGCCGGCTCGCCTTCACCTCGTCCGTGGCGTCGATGATGCCGGGGTCCTTCCAGCCCGTTTACAACGCGTCCAAGTCGTTCGTGCAGTCCTTCGCCCAAGCGCTGGCGGAGGAGGTGAAGGATACCGGCGTGGCCGTCACCTCGGTCATGCCGGGCCCGACGGACACGGACTTTTTCGACCGGGCGGGCATGGCGGACGACACCCGGTTCGGCACCATGGACAAGGACGATCCCGCGCAGGTGGCCGAGCAGGCGTTCCGAGCGATCGTGGAGGGCGAGAAGAAGGCCGTGACAGGGTCGCTGAAGGCCAAGGCGCAGGGCTTGGCCGGGAAGGTGCTGCCAGACGGAGTCAAGGCGGCGGCCCACCGACGGCTGGCGGAACCGGGGACTGGTGCTCAAGAGAGTTCCGGGCGGCAGGAGTGATGCGGGGGTGACCTGTCGGTGGCTGAACCGCGCCGGTGTCGTGCGGGCCGCCACGGGAACTCCCAGGGGCCATGACTGCCCACCGACTGGTTCCCGAGTCTCTGGCCCTGCTGAGCGAGGGCTACGCCTGGCTGCCCGACCTGATGCGCGCCGAGAACGACGCGGCGCTGAACCTCCGCCTTCTTGGCGTCCCGGCCCTGGCGGTACGGGGCCCGGACGCGGTCCGCTTCTTCTACGACGAGGAGCACGTGCGCCGGCACGGGGCGCTCCCCGGCCCGGTGCTGAGCACCCTCTTCGGCCACGGCGCGGTCCAGGCAGGAACAGCGGTTCGCCGCCCTCGTCACCGAGGTGAGGTCCGGCACGGCCCAGGTCCCCGCGGGTTCGGTGCTGGACCGCGTCTGCCGCCACCTCGACGCCGCGGGCACGGAGCTGACGCCCCGGATCGCCGCGGTGGAACTGCTCAACGTCATCCGGCCCACCACCGCGCTGAGCTGGTTCGTGGCCTTTTCCGCGCACGCCCTGCACCTCTGGCCGGAGCACAAGGAGCGGCTCCGATCGGGCGAGGCTGGATTCGCCACGGCATTCGCCCACGAGGTCCGCCGGTTCTACCCCTCGCGCCGTTCCTCGGCGGCCAGGCCATCACCGACCTGACCTGGCAGGGCCGCCACGTCCCGGCCGGCGGCCTCGTCCTGCTGGACGTCTACGGTCAGAACCACGACGAGCGGCTTCCGCCCGCCGTGCCGGTGCCCGTGTGTTTCCTTCGATCGTGCGCGGGGGACCCGACGCCCGTGGTGGCATACGGAGCAGAACAGCGGGTGCGCCTGCCGGCGCTGCGGGCGGGCTGGCTGACGCAGACGTTCGTCCACTGGCCGTTCCGGCCCGAGGCGGTCCAGGCGCTTCTGCCCGGGGGGCTGGTCGTGGACGAGTACGAGGGGGCCGCCTGGGTGGGGTTCACTCCCTTTGTCATGGCGGACGTGCGACCACCTGGTGTTCCCGCCTCGCTGCCCGGCCTGCCGACGTTCGCGGAGACCAACCTGCGCACGTACGTACGGCACCGTGACGGCCGGGACGGGCTCTGGTTCCTGTCCATCGAGGTCGCCTTCCCCCCGATGGTGGCGGCCCGTGCCATCGGCGCACCGTACAACCCGGGGACCCTCCGGGTGTCCACGGACGGGGACACCGTCTCGTACTCCGGTTCCCGATGGATCGGTGACGCCTCCTACCGCCTGGTCGTCCGGCCTGGCGACCCGATCGATCCGACGGAGCGGGATGTGTGGCTGACCTCGCGCTGGCGGGCGTACACGCGCAGGTTCGGCATGCTCTGGGAGACGCCCGTCGAGCACGAGCCGTGGCCGCTGGCCGACGCCGGCGTCGATGTACTGGAGGAGACGCTGACCGTCGCGGCGGGCCTGCGGGAAGCCCCCCTCGGTGAGCCGCTGGTGCACTTCTCGGAAGGAGTCAGGCATGTACGGCTCGGGCCCTCCAGGCCATGCGGCCCGGAGCGCGTCTCCCAGCTCTCCTGACTCCCCTCGCCCGAATTCTGGCGCCGTCACGCGACGCCCTCGCGTGCGCTTCGACGGCTGGATCGCGGGCATGGGCACCTCCTCCGGCACACGGATCGTGCTCGGACACTGGCAACGGTCGCCCTTCGGAGCGTTCTGCGACGTGATGCTGGAGCGGGCCGACGGGGCCAGGTTGCTGCTGGCCCCCACGTGCGAGACAGCGGACTTCATCAGCGGCACCTACGTCTTCGACACGGTCCGTGTCGTCCCGGTCGAGGTGAGCGTCACGCACGACGCCTGGACCGTCACCGCCGGGCCACTCGACCTGCGTTTCACCACCGGTCGGCGTGGGCTTCTGGGCTTCGCGCTGAGGGCCGTGCCCGGCGCGCTCGCCCGCAGTCCGGCATGGAGCGCGCTGACGGACCGGCCCGCCCGTCTGCTGCTGCCCGGCGTGCGCACCCGCGGCAGCGCCGGACGGGGCCGCCGGGAGTGGTACGGCGCCCGGGACCTGCTGCCGATCCGTGCCGTCTCGGCCGTCTACGGAGGCGCGGACCTCGGGGCGATGGCACCGGTCGAGCCGCCCGTGCGCTTCGGGTTCGGTTCGGCGCCGAGGAACCCCTCCGTCACCCGGGTCACGACGACGGTCGAACTCGGCCCGGATGAGGGCGCCTGGGCAGGGGTACCCGGCCGGAACCTACGAAAGGGATGTCCCTTGAGCAGAATCGGAGTGCGAGGGCCTGCCCACACGCTCGCGGTCGCGCACGGTGCCTTCAACATCGTGGGCGGACTGTGGCCCCTGTTGCACCTGCGCAGCTTCGAGTGGGTCTTCGGCCCGAAGACCGACGTGTGGCTGCAGATGACGACGGGTGGACTGCTTGCCTCTGCCGGCGTCGCCCAGCTCGCTGCGGCCGGGGACGCGCAGGGCCCCGCCCACGCCCGTCGCATCGGTCTGGGCACCGCCGTGACGCTGCTGGCCGTCGACCTGGTCTACGTACCCAAGCGGCGGATCCGGCCGACGTACCTCCTCGATGCCGCGATGCAGACCGGATGGACCGCCGCCTGGCTGCGTTCGTCCTTCGCGCGGAGTACGGGGGACGTCAGGAGCAGCCGACGGTGAACGAGCGGCTCCCGTTCTCACCGCCCGGACGGCGACAACACCCATCGAAGCGCTGTGCACCGTGGTCCCGCCGCTGATCGTCTCGGCGTTGTTCTCGTTCACCGCCCGTGCGAGGCGAAGCCGCTCGCCCTGGCGAAGGAGTCGCGCACACATCATCAGCGTGGTCGGCTTTCAGATGATGCCTGATGCCTGATGCCTGATGCCTGATGCCTGATGCCTGATGCCTGATGCCTGATGCCTGACGGAGCCACGCGCCGAGAGGGGACCGCCCTTCGCGCCGCCCGCTTGCTGCCCCGGCCGGCTCTCCCCGAGTCGACCGGGTCGTTCTCAGGTGCCGTTCGTGGCTTGCCCGCGGCGACACAGGGCACCTGACATGCGCGGATCGGCGTCCGCCGAGGGGACAGGGCCTCGCGAGTCGGCGGTGGCCGTCCGCTCGGACGACACAGGGAGACACGTGACAGTGGGCACCGGGGTACATGCGTCAGCGCGGAGGGCCGGATGACGGCCGAGGCGATGAAACGGCGCGGCTGGTCGCGGAAACCGCGGTGGGTACCCCCGGCGAGGAGGTTCCCCGGCGGGTGTGCGCGGCGGTGTGCGAGGGGCTCGGCGTGGACGGCGCCACCTTGTCGTTGCTCACCGACACTCCCTCCCGGCAGCTGCTCACCGCGTCGGACGCCGCCCTGCTGCTGGAGGAGATCCAGTTCACGGTGCTTGAGGGGCCCTGCATCAGTGCCGCGCAGACCGGCGAGCCCGTGGCCGTGGACGACCTGCGGCACGAACTGACGCCCTGGCCGCTTTTCGGGGCGATGGCGTGCGAGAAGCTGCCGGGGGTGGGCTCGGTGTACGCGCTCCCCTTGTTCTTCGGCGACTACGTCCTCGGGTCGGTCGACCTGCTGGCGACGCGGCCCCGCGCTCTCGGTGAGGACGCCCTGGAGCAGGCTTCCCACGTGGCCGACGCGGTGACCGCGGCGCTCATGCCCACCCGCGAGATGCTGCTCACGGGGAACGACGCCCCGGCGTGGGAGCCGGAACGCTCATACGCCGCGCTCCCCACCTGGAACTGCTCCGCGACCCCGAGCTCTCCGTCGTCCTCCTCCACCGCACCGGCTGGACGACCCAGGACTACCAGGCATGGTCGCAGCGGCTGCTCGCCGGCCGGACCGGCTTCGTCGCCCCCCGATGGGAAGGCCGGACCGTCGGACGGCTCGCCTTCCTGCATCCGGCCACCTCGCTCGACATGGTCCGGGAGATCCTCGACACCGTGGCATGAGCAGCCGAACGGCAGCCCGGCCTCCCCTCGTCCGCCCGCTGGCGAGAGACCGCGAGGCCACCTAGCCTCTCCTGCATGAGGCCGAGGCGGGCACGGGTCGAGGACGTGCACGAACTGGCGTTGGCGATGCCGCACGTCACGGTGGAGCACGGGGTGCACGGGAAACCGGTCTACCAGGTCGGCCGCAAGTCCTTTGTGTTCTTCCGAACTCCCCGGCCGGACGCGGTCGATCCGCAGACCGGTGAGCGCTACCCGGACGTCATCATGTTCTGGGTGCCGTCCGAGGGGGACAAGGCAGCGCTGGTCCAGGATCCCGGCTCCCCGTTCTTCACCACGCCGCATTTCGACGGGCACCCGTCGGTGTTGCTGCGGGCGAGCCGGATCGGCGAACTCACCCACCAGGAGCTCAAAGAGCTCATCGAGGACGCCTGGCTGTCGCGGGCCTCGCCCCGGCGGCGGGCCGCCTGGCTCGCGGCCATGGGAGATCCTCCGACCGGGCGACGCTGACCAGCGCTTTGGCGTCTGCGACCGCCGCACGGGTCCAGAAGTCGCACGGGTGCCGGATCGCGAAGTCGGTCGAGACGTGAGTGCTGCCCGGAGCCAGGGTCAGGGCGGTGTACGGGGCACCGACAGGGGGCCACGGAGTCTGCCCCGGGACATTCGAGTCCCGGTGCGGTCGAACGCCGCCCAGCGGCGCTTCATGTCGTCGCCGAGCATGGGCTGTTCCGGGGTGAGGGGGCGGTCCCCCATGGTGAAGTCGTGCGCCTCTGACGAGCACAGAACTGCTCGGTGATGTCAGCTGCCGCCTGAGACAGGGCGCACACTCGGCATGAACGTTCCGCAGGGGCGCAGGCACCTCGGCGTGACCCCGCGTCTGCGGTCGTTCGTGCCCGTGCCATGGTCGACGACGAAGGAAGCCAGTACGGCGGCGCACACGGATGTGCGTCATTGCCGGTCACGAGTGGGCGGGGATTCGACTCATTCTCAGCCTGCTCCGGCCAGTTTGGGCATTGGTTCGGGCGAAGCCATCCGGCTGTGGTCGGGACGTGCCGTTGCGCCGAGACCGATGGGAGGGTTGCGCGATGCGGTCCCGTACGGGGGTCTGACTCTTGAGATCTTTGACCGAAGTGTCCAGTCACAGGCATGTCGACCGTCGTTGCGGGATGCTTTCCGCTGTCACCGAGCCACAGGGCGTGTCCCTATAAGGGCCTTGCCGAGTCCAGGCGCCATCACGGTTCAGACCGTCCGGGCAGACCGGTGCCGTTCACCCAGCCAGCACGTCACCACGTGGGAGGCGAACCCTCGTGACGACCCGACAGCGCAGCACCTCCTCGAGCACGGATCCGCCCGTTCGGCGCGAGGTCGTCCTGAGCTTGGGCAATGCCGAGCTGTTCCGCACCTGCGCGACCCTCAGCCTCCCTGATGGTGGGGGAGATGAGGACGCGGTGGCCCAGGCCACCCACACGACGTTGCGCATGCTCGCCGAGCGCATCGAACAGCTCACCGGACAGGTCAATGAGCTGAACCAGCGCCTGACCCGGCTCGTCGAACGTCACGCCCCACAGCTGCTCGTGCCGGTGGGTATCGGTCCGGACAGCGCCGTCACCCTCCTGATCACCATGGGGGACAATCCCGAGCGGCTGAACACCGAGGCGTCCTTTGCTGCTCTTTGCGGAGTCAGCCCCATCGAGTACTCCTCCGGCCGGCGGCGCACGCGCCGGCTCAACCACGGCGGCGACCGGCAGGCCAACGCCGCCCTGCACCGGATCGTCTTCACCCGCCTGCGCCACGACCCCCGCACCCAGGCGTGCTACGAACGCCGCACCCAGGAGGGCAAGACCCGCCGTGAGATCATCCGATGCCTCAAACGGTATGCCGCCCGCGAGGTCTTTAACCTGGTCAGACCGGTGCCCAGCACCCCCGCGTTATAGGGGCGTCCGTGAGACGTGAGAGGGTCTGACGCGTGAGTGAGACACCGTCGAACACCCTGCAATACCGCTTTGACGGGCCAGAAGAGGCTCCCGTCCTGATCTTGGGACCCTCACTGGGCACCACATGGCATATGTGGGATCGCCAGGTGCCCGAGCTGGTGAAGCAGTGGCGGATCTTCCGTTTCGATCTGCCCGGGCACGGTGGCGCCCCCGCACGCCCGTCCGGGTCGGTCACCGACCTGGCCGCCCGTCTGCTCGCCACGCTCGACGCGGCCGGCGTACGGCGTTTCGGTTACGCCGGCTGTGCGCTCGGCGGCGCGATCGGCACCGAACTGGCGCTGCGCCACCCCGAGCGGCTTGCCTCGCTCGCGCTGATCGCCGCCTCACCCCGGTTCGGGACGGCCGACGAGTTCCGCCAGCGCGGGGTGATCGTCCGCACGAACGGGCTCGACCCCATCGCCCGTACCTCCCCCGAACGCTGGTTCACCAGCGGCTTCGCCGCCGCGCAGCCCGCGATCACCGAGTGGGCCGTACAGATGGTCCGCACCACCGACCCCGGCTGCTACATCGCGGCCTGCGAATCGCTCGCCTCCTTCGACGTACGGGGCGACCTGGCCCGCGTCGGTGTGCCCACCCTCGTCCTCGTCGGCTCCGACGACCAGGTCACCGGCCCCGCCGAGGCCCGCACCCTGGTCGCGGGGATCCCGGACGCCCGCCTCGCGGTGGTGCCCGGCGCCTCCCATCTGGTCCCGGTCGAGCAGCCGGCGGCCGTCACCGATCTCCTCGTCCGCCACTTCTCGACGGCATGGCAGCCCGCGTACGACCTCGGCACCGGCCAGACGGCCATTTCGGCGGCCCCGGCCAAGCCGGTCCTGGCCGCGCCCTCGCCGACCACCCCCATCGCGGAGATCGCCCCGCCCGCCGTACTGCCCGCGGGGCAGGGCCGTCCGGATCAGTACGACGCGGGGATGAAGGTCCGGCGTGAGGTGCTCGGCGACGCGCACGTGGACCGGGCGCTCGCACAGGCGGACGAGTTCTCCGGCGACTTCCAGGACTTCGTCACCAGATACGCGTGGGGCGAGATCTGGAACCGGCCCGGCCTCGACCGGCGCTCCCGCAGCTGTGTCACCCTCACCGCCCTCGTCGCGGGCGGCCACCTCGACGAACTCGCCTTCCACACGCGCGCCGCCCTGCGCAACGGCCTCACCCCGGTCGAGATCAGGGAAGTACTCCTCCAGGCCGCCGTCTACTGCGGGGTACCGGCCGCGAACAGCGCGTTCAAGGTGGCCCAGCAGGTCATCCGCGAGGAGACGACGCCCGACGTGTGACCCGCCGCAGCAGGGTAGTGAAAGCACCAGCCCCAGGCGCTCAGGGACCGGGCCCGCGCGGCAGGATGGAACCATGAAGCTCACGAAGATGTCGCACGCCTGCATCCGCCTGGAGAAGAACGGGCAGACGCTCGTCCTCGACCCCGGGGGATTCAGCGAGGAGGACGCCGCGGCCGGCGCCGACGCGATCCTGGTCACCCACGAGCACGCCGACCACTTCGACGAGGGAAGGCTGCGTGCCGCTCTGGACGCCAACCCGGCTGCCGAGCTCTGGACCCTCGCCGCGGTCGCGGAGCAGCTCTCCGGGGCCTTCCCGGGCCGCGTCCACACCGTAGGTCACGGCGACACGTTCACCGCCGCCGGCTTCGACGTCCAGGTCCACGGCGAACTGCACGCCGTGATCCACCCGGACATCCCGCGCATCACCAACGTCGGCTTCCTCGTCGACGGCGCGGTCCTCCACCCCGGCGACGCCCTCACCGTCCCGAACCATCCGGTCGACACGCTGCTCCTCCCGGTCATGGCCCCGTGGAGCAAGCTGTCCGAGGTCGTCGACTACGTCCGCGAGGTCAAGCCGCAGCGCGCCTACGACATCCACGACGCCCTCCTCACGGACCTCGCCCGCCCCATCTACGACCGGCTGGTCGGCGGCCTGGGCGGCTCCGAGCACCTGCGCCTGGCGCCGGGGACGTCGGCGGAGGTCTGAGGGGGGTTGTCAGACCCGGCGGGTAGGTTGTGGGGCATGCGTATCGCGACCTGGAACGTGAACTCGATCACCGCCCGCCTGCCGAGGCTGCTGGCCTGGCTGGAGAGCACCGGCACGGATGTGCTCTGCCTCCAGGAGGCCAAGGTCGCCGCCGAGCAGTTCCCGTCCGACCAACTCCGCGAGCTGGGCTACGAGGTGGCGGTCAACGCCACGGGCAGATGGAACGGCGTCGCGGTGATCTCCCGCGTGGGCCTGGAGGGCGTGGTGCGGGGCCTGCCCGGCGACCCCGGCTACGAGGGCGTCGAGGAGGCCCGCGCCATCTCCGCGACGTGCGGCCCGGTCCGCGTCTGGTCGGTGTATGTGCCCAACGGCCGCGAGGTGGCCCACCCCCACTACGTCTACAAGCTCGGCTGGTTCGAGGCCCTGAAGGAGGCGGTCGCGAAGGACGCGGCGGGCAGCCGCCCGTTCGCGGTCCTGGGCGACTACAACGTGGCGCCGACGGACGACGACGTCTATGACGTGGCCGCCTTCGAGGGCCTCACCCACGTCACCCCGGCGGAACGCGCCGCCTTGGCGGCCCTGCGTGAGGCCGGCCTGACGGACGTGGTCCCCCGCCCCCTGAAGTACGACCACCCGTACACGTACTGGGACTACCGCCAGCTCTGCTTCCCGAAGAACCGGGGCATGCGCATCGACCTGGTCTACGGCAACGAGGCTTTCGCCGGGGCAGTGAAGGACGCGTACGTCGACCGCGAGGAGAGGAAGGGGAAGGGCGCGTCGGACCACGCGCCGGTGGTGGTGGACCTGGAGGTGTAAAAACACAGCGCCGGACGCGCATCCCCCACCCGTCCGGCGTTTGAGGACGAGCGCCTTCAGCGCGACTGGGGGTCTGGGGGCGGAGCCCCCAGGTACGGCGGGCCACCACCCACCACGGCGCCTACGGAACCAACGCCCCGAGATCCACCGCCCCCGCCAGCGCAGCCAACCCCGCATCCCCGGGATGCAAGTGATCCCCACTGTCGTACGCGGCCAGCAACCGCGTCGGCCGCGCCGGATCCCGCAGCACCGCGTCGAAGTCGAGGACCCCGTCGAAACCGGAGCCGGAACCGGACGCGGCCTCCTCCCGGATCCATGTGTTCACGGCCGCGCGCTGCCCGTCGACCGCTGACGTGCACCGTGCCTCACCTCCGCACGGTCCGATGGTGGCGACCAGCACCCGTACCCCGCGCGCCCGCGCCCGCTCCGCCAGTTCCAGCAGCCCGGCGATGACGTTGTCCGCCGTCGCACCGTTGCGCAGGTCGTTCACGCCCTGGAAGACGATCGCCGTACGGGCCGAGGTCTGGGCGAGGACGTCCCGGTCCAGGCGGTGCAGGGCGCTCACCCCGCCCGAGTCGGCCGAGACACCGTCGCCCGGGTAGCGGTCGGTGAGGACACGGTTCGCGGAGATGCCCTGGTTGAGCACGCCGTACGGGGGAACCGTGTGCTGGGCCCGCAGACGGTCGGCGAGCACATCGGGCCAGCGCCGGTTCGCCTCCAGGGTCGAGCCTTCGCCGTCGGTGATCGAATCGCCGAGCACCACGACCGACCCGGGCCCGGCCCCGACGTCCACCCCGGTCAGCAGCGGCCACGTCGTCAGGACCGAGGTGTACGGCGCCGGGGTGCTGTCCGCCGTGTGGTCGCCCGGCTCGCTGACGTACGAGCGTTGCTGGGTGAGCCGGTGCAGCGGGGCCGCCGTCACGGTGCCGGGCAGATGGAAGCTCACCAGCAGATTGGCGTCCGCGGGCACCGCGAAGTCCAGCGGGTCGCTGAACGCCTGTGCTCCCGCCGGGAGTTCGGCGCCCCGCGCGCCCCGGAACGTCAGCGGCACCGGCGTACCGGTCGGCGTGGCGCCCGTCGCCTGCACCGCCACCGTCGCGTTGCCGATCCGTACCGGCGCCGAGGCGAACGTGTTGTCGAAGCGGAGCCGTACCCGTGGCCCGCCGGCCGACGTGTGCACCACCAGCCGTAGCGTCCGGTCGGTCCACGGGCCGACAGTCGCGTACGTCGAGGTCGGCGCCGCCCAGCTGCCCGTCCAGCCGGCCGCGTCGGGCCGTACCGAGAGGGCGAACACATGCAGGTCGACGGCGTACGGCAACCGGACGGAGGCGACCTCGCGCCCGCGCGTGATCGGCACGGTGACGACGAACAGCCGTGCCCTCTGGGTGAGTTGGCCGCCGGGCGTGTTCACGTGCGGCAGCGCGACCGTCTTGCCACCGAGGGGGCCGGCGCGCCAGTCGGGGGCGGTCAGCCGGTACGTGGACTGCGTGCCGTCCACATACGAGACGGTGCCCCCGCCGCTCACGTCGGCGCCGCCGGTGCCGGCCACGAGGAACGCGAGGGCGTCGCCCTTGCCCTGGACGCGTACGGGCTGGCCGGCGGCGCGGACGTTGTCGGGCTCGCCCGGTTCGCCGTGCGGCCAGGTCAGCCGGGCGCCCTGGACGGTGAGGGCGCGGCCCCTGGTCCAGCCGGCGGCCGTGAGGTCCTGGGCCGACAGGGAGGCACCCGAGCCGTCGAAGTCGGCCGTGTCGGGCCGGCCGTCGTCGCTGACGGCGGTGTTGTCGAAGTACCGGGTGAGGGGGAGGGGTTCGGTGGCCCGCGTCGAGGAGGACAGGGGTGTCAGGGTCGCGACGAGGGCGAGGATGATGCCCGGCCCCGAGAGACGCCGGAGTCCCGGTGCCCGCTCGCCTCGGCACATCTCTGCGTCCTCCCGGTCCGCTCGGCCCGCCACCCAGCGCAGTGCGAAGCTAAGGAACTGCCCGGGGGCCCGTCAATTCGGCGGCCGCGGCGGACGGGAGCCCACCGGGAACTTGGCCGGAACCGGCGTCTTGGCGCGCCCAGTGGTGCGGTCGGCCGTGTCGATGACAGGCTGGACGTATGAACATCCCTTTCCTGGGCAACTGGCGTAAGCGGCACGGACCCGCCCGAGGCGTGGCGGTGTTCTCCGAGGGTGAGCCGGACCCCGAGGCGGTCGCCGGGCTTCTTTCCGAGTGCGAGCTGCTGCGCTCCCAGGCGGAGGGGGCGGGAGTCGAACTCGACGACTCCGTCGCCTCGTTGGAGGCGCTGGATCAGCTACTGCCGGGCTGGCGGGACGACGAGGATGCGCTGTCCTGGCTCGGCAACGACGCGGGTCTCTACCTCGGCACGGTCATCGTGCGGACGGTCCCCGGTGCCGTCTGGGACTTCTGGCCGAACGGTCAGCCCGTCGTACGGCTGTCGTCGGGCCGTGAGTTCGACGTCGTCGCCTCCGGTCACGAGTGGGCCTCCAGCGGAGCCCCCGAGTTGTCGCAGCTGTACGCGGAGGTCGCGGAGGCTTAGCCACGGCGACCACATTTGTAGTAAATACGGCTAATGCCCGTAATGTGCGTGTCGTGCATCAACTCCACTCCTGCCTGGATAGTTTGCGGCAACCACGACACAGCTGAGAAGTGAGTAGGGCTGGGCATGGCTGTCGATCCGCTGATCGAACTGCATGAAGTCAACAAACACTTCGGTGACCTGCATGTTCTCCAGGACATCAACCTCACCGTCGGCCGGGGGGAGGTGGTCGTGGTCATCGGCCCCTCGGGGTCGGGCAAGTCCACTCTGTGCAGGGCGATCAACCGGCTGGAGCCGATCGGTTCCGGGACGATCCGGCTCGACGGACAACTGCTGCCCGACGAGGGCAAGCCCCTCGCCCGGCTCCGTGCCGAAGTCGGGATGGTCTTCCAGTCGTTCAACCTCTTCGCCCACAAGACCGTCCTCCAGAACGTCTCGCTGGGCCAGGTCAAGGTCCGTGGACGCAAGAAGGAGGAGGCCGACAGGCGTTCTCGTGAACTCCTCGACCGCGTCGGCCTCGCCTCGCAGGCTCCGAAGTACCCGGCACAGCTCTCCGGCGGCCAGCAGCAGCGGGTCGCCATCGCGCGCGCCCTGGCCATGGACCCCAAGGTCATGCTCTTCGACGAGCCGACGTCCGCTCTCGACCCGGAGATGATCAACGAGGTCCTGGAGGTCATGCAGCAACTCGCCCGCGAGGGCATGACGATGGTCGTCGTCACCCACGAGATGGGCTTCGCCCGCTCGGCCGCCAACCGGGTCGTCTTCATGGCCGACGGCCGTATCGTCGAGGACCGCAGCCCCGAGGAGTTCTTCACCAACCCGCGCAGCGACCGCGCCAAGGACTTCCTCTCCAAGATTCTCAAACACTGAGGCTTCCCGGGCAACGCGACGATGAGGTCAACTGTGATGGTTGTAAAGGGAGTTGAGGGTGCCGTTGAACCCGCTGACGGACAACCTCCCGACGACGGACCGGGCCGGGAGACCGGCCGCGCCGAACCTCGACTACGATTTGCTGTTCATCCCCATCGGGACGGGGACCGAGGCCGCGGCCGTGGTGCCGGCCGAATCAGGGACGCTGCTGCCAGGCGGGCAGTGGTAGGAGGGCATGTGTTCGCCCGGCGGCAGCCGGAGATCACTGCTCGCGCAGGGGTACCGGCACCCGTCAGGGGTCGTGCTCCGGCGAGCAGGAGGTCAGCTGCGCCGGTCGGGTTGTGCTCGACGAGCGGGTCGTCGACCGGGCTGACCGGCTTGCCGAGGCCGAGCGGGCCCACGTCGCACAGATACGCGACGCGGGCGCCGCTCTCCTTGGTTTCGACGCCCGTCACACGCGTGGCCGCGCAGGTGCTGTCAGGAGGCGCGGTGCGAGTCGCGTACCGCGACGTCCGGCAGAGGCGTCTGGGCGGCTCGGGTGATGTCCGTGACGACCTCGACGACATCGGGTCCGTACGCCTGCGAGTTGACGACCTTCAGGAGCAGGGCGAAGGAGTTGCCGCCGTGTTTGCGGGCCAGCCGTTCGTGGTTGCGGGCGAGGTAGCGGGTCGCCGCCTGGTTGGTGATCGCGCGCTGGCCGCAGAAGAGGAAGACCGGTCGGGCCTCGCGGCTCTGGCCGGCGGTGAGCCGCGCGAGGATCACGTACTCGCCCTTGCCCGCCTCCAGGCGGTAGCGCTCGGTGCCGATCTGGAAGGCGCCGCGGTCCGGGCCGGGCTCGGCGTCGACATTGACGCGGACGCCGGGGAGCAGCGACTGCAGATGGGCCAGCATGCGGCGGTTGGAGGCCGGGCCGCCCACACAGAACTCGGTCCGCTCGCCGAACCCCTGCTGTGTGGCGTCGTGGGCGACGACCTGCGCGTGGGCGTTGCAGTCCTTGATGAGCGCGGCGAGTTCCAGCAGCGCGAACACGTCGTGGCGCATCACCGTCAACTCGGGGCCACCCGCCTCCCGGTTCACCACGAGCAGCGACTCGGAGTGGTCCGGCAGCCCGAAGAAGGCCTGCTTGCGGCGGAGTTTGCGCTTCCACAGATAGGTGCGGGCCACCCAGCCGAGGGCTGCGCTGATACCGGCCGCGACCACACCGAGGACGATATTGCGCACGTCGTCAGTCATGGGCGCGCATGCTAGCGGTCGACCGTAGGGGTGTTCGAGAGGCCCTTACGGGACCATCGGGATGCAGTTACGCTGCGCGGACGGTTGTTGACTGGAGGTATTTGATGCGTCGCCCTGTCGCGCGGAGTCTGGCGGTCCTGGCGGTTTCGGCCACGATGGTCTCGGTGGGTGCGGCCGCGCCGCCCTCGGGTGCCACGTCAGCGGGTACGGCCACGGAGAAGGTCCCGGTCGCCGTCGGGTACGGCGGTGCCGTGGCGAGCGTGGACGCGGACGCCTCGGCCGCCGGTGTCGAGGTGCTGCGCAAGGGCGGCAACGCGGTGGACGCCGCCGTCGCCACGGCTGCCGCGCTCGGAGTGACGGAGCCCTACTCCAACGGCATCGGCGGAGGCGGCTACTTCGTCTACTACGACGCCAAGTCCCGTACGGTACGGACGATCGACGGCCGCGAGACGGCGCCCCTGACAGCCGACTCGGGCCTGTTCCTGGAGAACGGGCAGCCCATCGCCTTCGCCGACGCCGTCACCAGCGGACTGGGCGTCGGCACGCCGGGCACGCCCGCGACCTGGCAGGCGGCGCTGGACAGTTGGGGCAGCCAGCGGCTCGGTACGCTGCTGAAGCCGGCGGAGCGGCTCGCGCGCGACGGCTTCACGGTGGACGCCACGTTCAGGTCGCAGACCGCGGCCAACGAGGCCCGGTTCAGGAACTTCCCGGACACGGCGAAGCTGTTCCTGCCCGGCGGTGCGCTGCCGGTGGTCGGCTCGAGCTTCAAGAATCCCGAACTGGCGCGTACGTACGCTGAACTGGGCCGCAAGGGCGTCGGTGCCCTGTACCGGGGGAAGCTGGCGAAGGAGATCGTCGACACGGTCAACAAGCCGCCGGTGGATCCTGGTTCGGGCTACAACGCGCGCCCCGGTGAGCTGTCGCTGAAGGACCTGTCGGCCTACCGGGTGAAGCGTCAGGCGCCCACGAAGACGTCGTACCGAGGCCTGGGCGTCTACTCGATGGCACCCTCCTCGTCCGGCGGCACGACGGTCGGTGAAGCCCTCAACATCCTTGAGAAGACGGACCTTTCGAAGGCGAGCGAGGTCCAGTTCCTGCACCGCTACATCGAGGCGAGCCGCATCGCCTTCGCGGACCGGGGGCGCTGGGTGGGCGACCCGGCCTTCGAGGACGTACCCACCAAGGAACTGCTGTCGCAGTCGTACGCCGACTCGCGGGAGTGCCTGATCAAGGACGACGCGGTGCTGACGAGCCCGCTCGCGCCCGGGGACCCGCGCCACCCGGCGGCCTGCGCCGGCCCGGGCGTCGCGGCGCCGACGACGTACGAGGGCGAGAACACGACCCATCTGACGGTGGCCGACAAGTGGGGCAACATCGTGTCCTACACGCTGACGATCGAACAGACCGGCGGCAGCGGCATCACGGTGCCGGGCCGTGGATTCCTCCTCAACAACGAGCTGACGGACTTCTCCTTCGCCCCGGCCAGCCCGGCCGTCCATGACCCGAACCTGCCGGGTCCGGGCAAGCGCCCGCGTTCGTCGATGTCCCCGACGATCGTCCTGGACGCACACCGCAAGCCGGTGGTGGCCCTTGGCTCGCCCGGTGGCGCGACCATCATCACGACCGTCCTGCAGACCCTGACGGGCTTCCTCGACCGGGGGCTCCCGCTGGTCGACGCGATCGCCGCACCGCGCGCGAGTCAGCGCAACCAGACGACCACCGAGCTCGAACCGGGCCTCATGGACAGCGAGTTGAGGACAAAGCTGGAGGCCATCGGACACGGCTTCCGGCTCAACCCCGAGATCGGCGCGGCGACCGGCGTACAGCGTCTGCCGAACGGCAAGTGGCTGGCGGCGGCGGAGACGGTACGACGCGGCGGCGGGTCGGCGATGGTGGTGCGACCGGCGCCGTAAGGGGTGCGGGGCGGCCTGCCGACGGACGGCCGGCCGCCTGCCCCGCCCTCAGACCGCCCGCGCCTCCTGCCGCGCCGTGAGCACCCGGGGTCCCGACTCGGTGATCGCCACCGTGTGTTCCGCGTGGGCGGCGCGGGAGCCGTCGTTGGTGCGGAGGGTCCAGCCGTCCGGGGCCTCGTGATAGCCGTCCTTGCCGCTGCCGATCAGCATGGGCTCGATCGCCAGGACCAGGCCGTGCCGCAGCGCCATGCCCCGGCCCGGGCGGCCCTCGTTGGGGACCGGCGGGTCCTCGTGCATACGGCGGCCGATGCCGTGGCCGCCGAAGCCGTCCGGGACGCCGTAGCCCGCCGTACGGCACACCTCGCCGATCGCGTGCGCGATGTCGCCGATGCGGTTGCCGACCACCGCCGCGGCGATACCCGCCGCGAGAGCCCGCTCGGCGGTCTCCACCAGCCGTACGTCGGCGGGGCGCGGCTCGCCCACGATGAAGCTGATCGCCGAGTCGCCCGCCCAGCCGCCCAGTTCGGCGCCGAAGTCGGCGGAGACGAGGTCGCCGTCGCGCAGCCGGTAGTCGTCCGGGATGCCGTGCACGATCGCGTCGTTCACCGAGACGCAGAGCACCGCTGGGAACGGGGTGGGCGCGAAGGACGGATGGTAGCCGAGGAAGGGGGAGGTCGCCCCGGCGGCGCGCAGCACCTCGTGTGCCACCTCGTCCAGCTCCCGCAGGGAAACGCCCACGTCAGCGGCCTTACGTACGGCGGTGAGGCCTCGGCCCACGACCTGGCCCGTCTCGTACATGGCGTCGATCGCGGTGTCCGTCTTGAGTTCAACCATGCCAATTACTATACCGGTATTAGAATGGCGGACATGGTACGCACTCCACTCACCCCCGAAGAGCGTGCACGCGGCGAACGGCTCGGCCGGTTGCTGCGTGTGGCGCGTGGTGGCCGCAGCATGGCGGAGATCGCCGCCCGCGCCGGTATCTCCGCCGAGACCCTCCGCAAGATCGAGACCGGCCGTGCGCCGACGCCGGCCTTCTTCACGGTCGCGGCGCTGGCGGGAGTCCTCGGGCTGTCCATGGACGAACTGATCGGGCAGTGCGCGCCGACCGCCCCGGTCGCGGCGTGAGTCGCGCGGCGCGGTTTCGGCCATTGTCGCCGTAGCTCACGTCACGTTCCGCTGGGTGCGCGGTACTCTGCGGCCGGTCCGAAAACCCCCCGTAGCCCATCCGTAACACGGCTGGTGTTTTCTACGGGCGGACAACTCAGGTCGGGCGTGGGGTGAACATCATGGCGGTGGAACAACTCCCGGTGCAGGTGCGGGAGTTCGCGCGATATCTGCATGGCCTGTTGGCCCGCCTCGATCAGGGCGCGGGCTGGTGCGGCGTGTTCTGGCAGCGCGACCCCGACGGTATGCGCTCCTGTCTGGAGGGGCATGAAGTCCCGCCGTGGGACGTCGTGGAGGCGCTGCTCCAGGATCTGGCGGCCGGGCAGGGAACCGGCGTCGTGACTCCGGAGGCCGAGCGGGCGCGTGCCCTGCACCAGGCCTCGCTGACCGTGTTCGACGCCCGGTCAGGCGCCCGCGACTCCCTCGGGGACCGGCTGGACGTGATGTACCGCGAACAGAAGTACGCCGCCGAACGGCTCGCCGAACTGCGGCGCTCGCTCGACTCCGCCGCCACCCACGAGGAGGCCGAGGCTCTCCGCCTCGACCTCGCCTGGGCCCACGACGACCATGAACGCGCCTCCGCCCGCTGCGTCGAACTCCGGTACCGGCTGGACCAGTTGGCCCGCAGGGCGGTGAGCCGGGCGCCCGTTCCCCACCGCGACCGCGACGAGGAGGCGGACCTGTTCGCGGGCGGCGTCAGAAACACCGCCCCGGACGCCGCCGACCCCCTGGCCCTCCCGAGGCAACGCACCGCCACCGACCAACAGCACCCGGACGATCGGCAGCCCGCGGGGTACGAGAACGAGCGAGGCGCCCACGAACAGCCCTCGAACAGCCCCGCCTACGGCAACGCCGACCACCAGGCCCCGGACAGCGAGACACCCGCCTGGCACGACGACCCCCGCCACACGAACGACCACGACGCCACCCACCCGGCCGCCTTCGGAGACGACCGGCCCCTCGGTCGTCAGGGTTCCGGCGACGAAGCATCCGGCTGGCGTGAAGACGGCCGCCGCGTCGGCCACCGGGAGGACCGCGACGGCGCCCCCTACGGGGGAGACGACCGCAGCCCCGGCCGGCAGGCTCCCGGGGGCGAGGCGGCCGGCTGGGGCGACGGTGATCCTCGTACCGGCCGGGCGAACGACAGCGACGGTGGCCGCCCGGCCGACGCCTCCGGTGACCCCGAGGCTCCGGACGAGCGGGCGGCGCCGCAGCTCCCCGCCGATTGGTACGCGGCGCCGGCCGTTGTCCCCGTCCCCGACCCCGCCCCCGACGACTCCCGCCCCGCCGCCAAGCAGCGCTCCAAGCGTCGTGTCCGGGGCAGTGCCCGGTTCGCCGGGGCGATGGACGACGCGGACACGGATGGCACGCCCGTCGCCGAACTCCCGCCCGCCGCGCCCGCGCCCGCGCCCGCCGCCCCGGGACGCCGCAGCCCGCGGGGGGCGCGGTTCGCCGGGGCCGCCGCCGCCAAGCGCGCGACGCCCGTGCGGGAGGCGCTGGACGACAACGCCCGGCACGACACCATCGACGCCGTCCGTAACCTCGTACGACTGCGGAGCGAGGGCCGCAGCGGTGAGGCGCACGCGCTGCTCGTCGAGGCGTCCCAGTGGCCCGCCGCGCGTTTTCCGCTGCTCGCCGCCGAGCTGCACCGTGCGGGGCTCGGCGCCGACTGGGCCACGTTGCTCTGGGAGGCCGCCTCCCTGCCCGCGGACCGGCTGGTCGCCGCCGCCGACGCGCTCGTCGCGGCGGGGCGTGTGGACGACGGTCAGCAGACACTGCGGCAGGGCATGGTGCGGCCGGCGCAGGAGGTGGGCGATGCGGTGCTCCGGCTCGCCGAGGACGGCAGACAGCGTGAGGTGCGGGCGCTGCTCGACGCGTACGTCCGGGTCAGCACCCCCGAGGAGGCGGCCCGCAGCGTCGCCGCCGACCCCCAGCGCCTCGTACCGCTGCTGCTGGAGGCGGCCAAGGGTGCCTCCGAGCGCCGGTACTGGGATGTGGTGCACGCCCTTCGGGTGGCGGGCCACAGTGCGTGATCCGGCTGGACGCGACTCGCCCACAGGAGTGTGAAACGTGATCGACTCCGCGGGTTAACGGCGATGGTCTTGGCAAGGCTCCTCCGGAGGCTTACTTTCAAGCCCCTACGACCTTTGTGACCTTGTCTACGGGCGTAGAGGCTCTCTGACGTCCAGCCGAAGGAGCAGGTCATGGCCAACGTCGTACGTGCCGCTCTGGTCCAGGCCACCTGGACCGGCGACACCGAGTCCATGGTCGCCAAACATGTGGAGCACGCCCGTGAGGCCGCCCGGCAGGGCGCCAAGGTCATCGGATTCCAGGAAGTCTTCAACGCTCCCTACTTCTGCCAGGTCCAGGAACCCGAGCACTACCGCTGGGCCGAGCCCGTGCCCGACGGGCCGACCGTCACCCGGATGCGGGAGCTGGCGCGCGAGACCGGCATGGTCATCGTCGCACCCGTGTTCGAGATCGAGCAGTCGGGGTTCTACTACAACACCGCGGCGGTGATCGACGCCGACGGCACCTACCTCGGCAAGTACCGCAAGCACCACATCCCGCAGGTCAAGGGCTTCTGGGAGAAGTACTACTTCAAGCCCGGAAACCTCGGCTGGCCCGTCTTCGAGACGGCCGTGGGGAAGGTCGGCGTCTACATCTGCTACGACCGCCACTTCCCGGAGGGCTGGCGTCAGCTCGGTCTGAACGGCGCGCAGCTCGTCTACAACCCGTCCGCGACGCACCGGGGCCTCTCCTCCCATCTATGGCAGCTGGAGCAGCCCGCCGCCGCCGTCGCCAACGAGTACTTCGTCGCCGCCATCAACCGGATCGGCCAGGAGGAGTACGGGGACAACGACTTCTACGGAACCTCGTACTTCGTGAACCCGCGCGGCCAGTTCGTCGGCGAGGTCGCGAGCGACAAGGACGAGGAACTCGTCGTGCGGGATCTCGATTTCGATCTCATCGAGGACGTCCGGCAGCAGTGGGCCTTCTACCGGGACCGGCGGCCGGACGCGTACGAAGGGCTGGTGCAGCCGTGAGCGGTGATCTGCACGGGCGTCACAAGGCCGTCCTGCCGGACTGGCTGGCCCTCTACTACGCGGACCCGATCGAGATCACGCACGGCGAGGGCCGCCATGTCTGGGACGCCGACGGGAAGAGGTACCTCGACTTCTTCGGCGGCATCCTCACGACGATGACCGCGCACGCGCTGCCCGAGGTCACCAAGGCGGTGAGCGAACAGGCCGGGCGGATCATCCACTCGTCCACCCTGTACCTCAACCGTCCGATGGTCGAACTCGCCGAGCGCGTCGCCCAGTTGTCCGGCATCCCGGACGCACGCGTCTTCTTCACCACGTCCGGCACGGAGGCCAACGACACGGCTCTCCTCCTCGCCACCTCCTACCGGCGCAGCAACCAGCTCCTGGCGATGCGCAACAGCTACCACGGACGTTCGTTCAGCGCGGTCGGCATCACGGGCAACAAGGGCTGGTCTCCCACCTCCCTGTCTCCCCTCCAGACCCTGTACGTCCACGGCGGCGTCCGCACCCGCGGTCCGTACGCCGAGCTGAGCGACGCCGACTTCATCGCCGCGTGCGTCGACGACCTGGAGGACCTGCTCGGGCACATCCGCCCGCCCGCCGCCCTGATCGCCGAACCCATCCAGGGCGTCGGCGGCTTCACCTCACCGCCCGACGGGCTCTACGCGGCCTTCCGCCGGGTCCTCCAGGAACGCGGCATCCTGTGGATCGCCGACGAGGTGCAGACCGGCTGGGGCCGCACCGGCGAGCACTTCTGGGGCTGGCAGGCGCACGCGGAGAACGGTCCGCCGGACATCCTCACCTTCGCCAAGGGCATCGGCAACGGCATGTCCATCGGCGGGGTCGTGGCCCGCGCCGAGATCATGAACTGCCTCGACTCCAACTCCATCTCGACCTTCGGCGGCACCCAGATCACCATGGCTGCCGGCCTCGCCAACCTCACCTACCTCCTGGAACACGACCTCCAGGGCAACGCCCGGCGCGTCGGCGGCCTCCTCATCGAACGGCTGCGGGCCGTCGCCGCACAGCTTCCGGGCGTACGGGAGGTCCGTGGGCGCGGGTTGATGATCGGCGTCGAGCTGGTCAAGCCGGGCACCGACACCGCCGACCCGGAGACCGCCGCCGCCGTGCTCGAGGTGGCCCGGGAGGAGGGGCTGCTCGTCGGCAAGGGCGGCGGCCACAACACCAGCGCGCTGCGCATCACACCGCCCCTGTCGCTCACGGTCGCGGAGGCCGAGGAGGGCGCCGCGATCCTCGAACGGGCGCTGCGGCGCTGCGCCCAGTAACACCACGGCAGGACAACGGCAGGACCACAGCAGGACCCCAGCAAGGAAGACGGCCATGCTCATGACCACCACCTTGGAACCCGCCCTGTCGGTTCGCCAGGTCCTCGGCCTGGAACGGGTGCTCGCCGGGGAGCCCGAGGTGGTCGCCGGCGCCGGCCAGCTCGACCGGGCAGTGCGCTGGGTGCATGTCGCCGAGGCCGCCGACGTCGGCGTGATGCTCAGCGGCGGCGAGATGGTGCTGACGACCGGCGTGCTGCTCGCCGGGGACGAGGAGGCCCAGGCCGAGTACATCCGCTCGCTGCACCGGGCGGAGGCTGCGGCTGTGGTCCTCGGGCTCGGGCGGGCCTTCCCGTCTCCGCCGGACGTGATGCGGCGCGCGGCCGAGCGGTGCGGGCTGCCGATGGTGGTGCTCCACCGGCCGTTCCCCTTCGCGGAGTTGACGGAAGAGGTCCAGTCCCGGCTCGTACGGCGGAAGTTCGCCGCCGTGAGCCTGTCCGAGGCGGTGCGGACCGCTCTCACGGGGCTCATCACCTCCGGGGCTCCGCTGCAACTCCTCCTCGACGAGGTCGCCTCGCACAGCGCCTGTCCCGTCGTCGTCACCAACCTCGCCCATCGGGTCCTCGCCACGTCGGGGGAGCGGTCGGCCGTCGACGACGTGCTGCGGGACTGGGAGCGCATCTCGCGGCAGGCCGGCGGGAGCGAGGGCGACGGGTGGATCCGGGCCGAGCTCGGCGGACGCGGGGAACGCTGGGGGCGGATCGTGCTGTGCGGATACCGCGGTGACACGGCCACGGGACGGCTCCTCGCCGACCGGGGCGCCGAGGCGCTCGTCCTCCACCGCATGCTCGGGGGCTCCGTGCACACCTGGGAGGAGCAGTCCGCGCAGAGCCTGCTGACGGACCTGGTGAGCGGAGTCGTACCGGCGCGCCAACTGCTGCCGCGGGCACGGGCCGCCGGACTGCCCGTCAACCGGCGGACGTTCGTGCCGCTCGCCGTACGGGACGGTGACCCCGCCGAACTCGACCGCGTACTGCGGCTGTTGGGGCTGCCGGGACTGGTCGCCCAGCTCGCCGACGACGCCACCGCCGTGCTGCTGAGCCTCGCCCGGGACCAGGACGCCGAGGCGCTGGCCGCGCACTTCGCGCTCCGGCTGCGCACCGAGACCGGCGAGGGCAGGACTGTCGTGGCCGCCGCCGAGGCACTCGGCAACTGGGACGACGTACCCACCGGACTGCGCGAGGCGCTGCACGTCGCCGCGGCCGTCGCGGACACCCCGGCGGGGCAGGAGCTGCCGGTGCTGGTGCACCTGAGGGACGTACGGCTGCGTGGGCTGGTCCGGCTGCTGCGGGACGACCCGCACGTACAGGCTTTCGCGGAGCGGGAGTTGGACGGGCTGCTGTGCGGGGCGGAGGGCGAGGCCGAGCTGCTGCCCGTACTGCGGACCTATCTCGCCACCGGGCGCAACAAGTCACGTACCGCGCAACTGCATCATGTCTCGCGGCCCGCGCTCTACCGACGGCTGGAGGCGATACAGACGCGGCTCGGGCTCGATCTCGACGACTTCGAGCAGGCCGCCTCCGTGCATATCGCCCTCCTCGCGCACGACGCTCAGCAGGGCCGATGACCGCACGCACCACCGCACCGTCTTACCGCTCCGAAACATCAAAGGACCTGGGAAAACAGTGGTGAAACATGGGCCGACTTCAGGGTGACACCGTGGAACGCCGAACGCCGGCAGGCGTGACACCGTGCAACTCAAACCCGCTCTCCGGGCTTCCTAGGCTCGCCGTACACCGAGTGACCGGAGGTCCCGATGAGCAGGGTGATTCGCGCCGCCATTTTCCAGACCGCCTGGACGGGCGACAAGGAGTCGATGATCCAGGTCCACGAGCAGGCGGTCCGCGACGCCGCGGCCCAGGGTGCTCAAGTCATGTGCTTCCAGGAGTTGTTCTACGGCCCCTACTTCTGCCAGGTCCAGGACAAGGCGTTCTACGAGTACGCCGAGCAGATCCCGAACGGCCCGATCGTCAAGCGCTTCCAGGCGCTCGCCAAGGAACTGGGCATCGTCCTCGTCCTGCCGATGTACGAGGAGGAGCAGCCCGGTGTCCTCTACAACACGGCCGCCGTGATCGACGCCGACGGCTCGTACCTCGGCAAGTACCGCAAGCATCACATCCCGCAGGTCAACGGCTTCTGGGAGAAGTTCTACTTCCGCCCGGGCAACGCCGGCTGGCCCGTGTTCGACACCGCCGTGGGCAAGATCGGCGTCTACATCTGCTACGACCGGCACTTCCCGGAGGGCTGGCGTGCGCTGGGCCTCGAAGGCGCCGAGATCGTCTTCAACCCGTCGGCCACCTCGCGCGGTCTGTCCTCCTACCTGTGGCAGCTGGAACAGCCGGCGGCGGCCGTCGCCAACGAGTACTTCGTCGGCGCGATCAACCGGGTCGGCGTCGAGGAACTCGGCGACAACGACTTCTACGGGACCTCGTACTTCGTGGACCCCGAGGCCCAGTTCGTCGGCGAGGTGGCGAGCGACAAGGACACCGAACTCGTCGTCCGCGACCTGGACATGGCCAAACTGCGCGAGGTCCGTGACCGCTGGCAGTTCTTCCGCGACCGCCGCCCCGACGCCTACGGCCCCCTGACGGCGCCATAGACCCGGGGGGGTCCCGCGCCTCTTGTAGGGCGAAGCCCCTTCAGGGGCGCGGGGCAGCGTCCATATGCGGCTCCGCCGCGGGGCGCGACCAGCCACATTCAACCGGCACCTTTGAGACAACCGAACGGAGCGTGAACCCATGGCCGGCCGTACCGTCATCCGAGGCGGACTCGTCATCACCGCGTCCGACGAGATCCACGCCGACGTCCTCATCGAGGACGGCCGCATCGCCGCCCTCGCCACCAGCGGCAGCGCAACCGCCGAGGCCTGGACGGCCGAGCGGACCATAGACGCCACTGGGAAGTACGTCATCCCCGGCGGCGTCGACGCGCACACCCACATGGAACTGCCGTTCGGCGGTACGGCCGCCTCCGACACCTTCGAGACCGGCACCCGGGCCGCCGCCTGGGGCGGTACGACCACGATCATCGACTTCGCCGTACAGAGCGTCGGCAAGTCGCTGCGCGACGGACTCGACACCTGGAACGCCAAGGCCGACGGCAACTGCGCCATCGACTACGCCTTCCACATGATCGTCTCCGACGTGAACCCGGACACGCTCAAGGAGATGGACCTGCTCGTCGAGGAGGGTGTCACCTCCTTCAAGCAGTTCATGGCTTACCCGGGCGTCTTCTACAGCGACGACGGCCAGATCCTGCGCGCCATGCAGCGCTCCGCCGACAACGGCGGCCTGATCATGATGCACGCCGAGAACGGCATCGCGATCGACGTCCTCGTCGAACAGGCGCTCGCCCGTGGCGAGACCGACCCCCGCTACCACGGCGAGGTCCGCAAGGCCCTCCTCGAAGCCGAGGCCACCCACCGCGCCATCAAGCTCGCGCAGGTCGCCGGCGCGCCGCTGTACGTCGTCCACGTCTCGGCGCAGGAGGCGGTCGCCGAGCTGGCACGGGCGCGCGACGAGGGGCTCAACGTCTTCGGCGAGACCTGCCCGCAGTACCTGTTCCTGTCCACCGACAACCTCGCCGAGCCGGACTTCGAGGGCGCGAAGTACGTGTGCAGCACGCCACTTCGGCCCAAGGACCACCAGGCCGCGCTGTGGCGGGGGCTGCGGACCAACGACCTCCAGGTGGTGTCCACGGACCACTGCCCGTTCTGCTTCGAGGGCCAGAAGGAGCTGGGGCGCGGCGACTTCTCGAAGATCCCCAACGGGCTCCCGGGCGTCGAGAACCGCATGGACCTCCTCCACCAGGCCGTCGTCGACGGGCACATCAGCCGCCGCCGCTGGATCGAGATCGCCTGCGCCACCCCGGCCCGCATGTTCGGCCTGTACCCGAAGAAGGGCACCATCGCCCCGGGAGCGGACGCCGACGTCGTCATCTACGACCCGCACGCCGAGCAGACCGTCTCCGCCGCCACGCACCACATGAACGTCGACTACTCGGCGTACGAGGGCAAGCGGCTCACCGGCCGTGTCGAGACCGTCCTCTCGCGCGGCGAACTCGTCATCACCGAGCGGGAGTTCACCGGACGCGCGGGTCACGGCGTCTACACCCCCCGCTCCACCTGTCAGTACCTCAACTAGGAGCAGCGCTCATGGACTTCGGACTCGTCCTGCAGACCGACCCGCCGGCCTCGCGTGTCATCGAGCTGATGCGGCGCGCCGAGGGCAACGGCTTCACGTACGGCTGGACCTTCGACTCCGCCGTGCTGTGGCAGGAACCGTTCGTGATCTACAGTCAGATCCTGTCCAGCACCGAGAAGTTGACGGTCGGGCCGATGGTCACCAACCCGGGCACCCGCACCTGGGAGGTCACCGCCTCCACCTTCGCCACCCTCAACGACATGTTCGGCAACCGCACGGTCTGCGGCATCGGCCGCGGCGACTCCGCGATGCGCGTGGCCGGCCGAACTCCCAACACCCTGGCCCGGATCAGCGGCGCGATGAAGGTCATCCGCTCGCTCGCCCGGGGCGACGACGCCGACCTCGGCGGTACGGTGATCAAGTTCCCGTGGGTGAAGCCGGGCGCCGAACTCCCCGTCTGGATGGCCGCGTACGGCCCCAAGGCGCTCAAGATGACCGGTGAGGAGGCCGACGGGTTCATCCTCCAGCTCTCCGACCTCTATCTGACCGAGTACATGGTCAAGACGGTCAAGGAGGCCGCCGTCGCCGCCGGACGTGACCCGTCCGAGGTGAAGATCTGCGTCGCCGCGCCCGCGTACATCACCGAGGACGACTCGCCCGAGGCACTCGCCCACGCCCGCGACCAGTGCCGCTGGTTCGGCGGGATGGTCGGCAACCACGTCGCCGACCTGGTGTCGAAGTACGGCGAGCACTCCGCCGCCGTACCCGAGGAACTCACCGAGTACATCAAGGCCCGCGAGGGCTACGACTACTCGCACCACGGACGGGCCGACAACCCCGACACCCAGTTCGTGCCCGACGAGATCGTCGACCGGTTCTGCGTCATCGGCACCCCCGAGATGCACATCGAGAAGCTCAACAAACTCCGTGAGCTGGGCGTCGACCAGTTCGCCGTCTACGACATGCACGACGCCCAGGAAGCCGTCATCGACGCCTACGGGTCGACGGTGATCCCGGCCGTCAACGCCTGACGTACCCCGGCCGCCGTCCGTGTTACGTCCCCACCATCTCCCTCTCCCCGGCGTTCAGGTAGCCGGGGAGAGGGTCAGGACACCCCCGGGTGTCCTGTGCGCGTCCCCCAACGCGCCACCACCCGCACGGCCTTTCCCGACCCACCTCTTTGATTGGCCTGCCCATGACCGACACCGCTCCCACGGCCATACCGCCGTCCTCCCAACTCACCCTCCCCGACGGCCGGGTGGAGATCTCCCCCGGCGCGCCCGCACCCAGCGGGCCGTACGCCAACGAGGACCTGCTGCCGGTTCCGGTCGAGAAGCGCACCTGGAACACGTACAACTTCTCGGCTCTGTGGGTGGGCATGGCCCACAACACGGCCTCCTGGACCCTCGCTTCGGGTCTGATCGCCGTGGGCATGGACTGGAAACAGGCCGTGTTCACGATCGCCCTGGCGAACGTGATCGTGCTGGTCCCGATGCTGCTCACCGGGCATGCCGGGCCGAAGTACGGCATCCCCTTCCCCGTCTTCGCCCGCGCGTCCTTCGGGGTGCGCGGCGCCAACCTCCCCGCTGTCGTACGGGCGTTGGTGGCGTGCGGCTGGTTCGGCATCCAGACCTGGATCGGCGGCGAGGCGATCTACTTCCTCGCCGGGAAGCTCATCGGCAACGGATGGAGCGACGCCGGGAAGATCGGCGGCTACGCCTGGACGATGTGGCTCTCCTTCGCCATCTTCTGGGCGCTGCAGGTCGCCATCATCTACCGGGGCATGGAGACCATCCGCCGGTTCGAGAACTGGGCGGCGCCCTTCGTGCTCCTCGGTGCCGGTGTGATGCTGTGGTGGATGGCGAGCAAGGCCGGCGGCTTCGGTCCGCTGCTCGACCAGCCCTCCAAGGTGGGCTGGGGCGCCGACTTCTGGAAGCTGTTCTGGCCGTCCCTGATGGGCATGATCGGCTTCTGGTCCACCCTGTCGCTGAACATCCCGGACTTCACCCGCTACGGCAAGAGCCAGAAGGCCCAGACCTGGGGGCAGGCGCTCGGTCTGCCGACCACGATGACGCTCTTCGCGCTGCTGTCCGTCCTCGTCACCTCGGGGTCGCAGGCCGTGTACGGCGAGACGATCTGGGACCCGGTCCAGCTCGCCGCGAAGACCGACAACGTCTTCGGGCTGCTGTTCGCCCTGGTCACGGTGCTGGTGGCGACCCTGTCCGTGAACGTCGCGGCCAACCTGGTCTCCCCGGCCTTCGACTTCTCCAACATCGCGCCCCGGAAGATCACCTTCCGGGCCGGCGCGCTCGCCACCTGCGTCCTCGGCGTTCTGATCTTCCCGTGGAAGCTGTACTCCGACCCGCAGGGCTATATCTTCACCTGGCTCGGGCTGGTCGGCGGTCTCCTCGGCACGGTCGCCGGCATCCTCATCGCCGACTACTGGATCCTGCGCCGCGGCAAGCTCGACCTCGTCGACCTGTACCGCGCGGGCGGACGCTACTGGTACGACAGCGGCTGGAACTGGCGAGCGGTCGTCGCGTTCCTGGTCGGCGGTGTGCTGGCCGTCGGCGGCGCCAACTTCGCGCCGCCGATCGACGGACGGCCCATCCCTGCGCTGTCCGCACTGGCCGACTACGGCTGGGCGGTGGGCCTGGGCACCTCGATGCTGCTCTACCTGGTGCTGATGGTGGCGACCGGGAAGGGCAGGACCGGGGCGGAGGAGGCGAAGGCCTGACCCCGTGACGTGACGTGCGGTGGAGGGCGGCCGGTTTCTACCGGCCGCCCTCCAGCGCCGCCACCGCGTCCTTGGCGGCCTTGATGGCGCCCTTGTTGATCACATCCGTGCTCGGCGCCTTCTTCGACTCGAAGTCACTGCCGTTGTACGTGATCACCACCAGCGCGTTCGACGCGCGGACCAGCACCACGCCTTCGCGGGTCTGCTGCTTGTCCTCGGTGGAGAGGTTCACCACGGAGTAGGCGGCGTCACCGAGACCCGGCACCACTCCGCCGCCGTTCTTCTCCGTCAGGCGGTCCTGGTACGTCTTCTCGGCCGCCGCGTCCGTGTCCGACAGCTCGAACGACACGTCGAGCCAGCGGTAGTCGTACCCCTTGAGCGCGTTCCAGGAGCAGGTGCGGCGCGCCGCCGTGTCTGTCGACGGGATCTCCTTGCCGACCGTCTTGGCGCCCGGGACAAGGGACTTGACCGTGTTCGCCGTCACGGCGGTGCAGGGTGCGGGCGCGGCGGTGAACGTCTTCGTGGCCGCCGACGTCGAGGGCGCGGTGGGCGACGCGGACGTGCTCTTGGTCGCCGAGTCGTGGTGGTCGGCGGCAGGCGCGGGGGCGAGCGGGCCCGAGGACAGCGCCCAGCCGGCCGTGGCGAGCACGGCGACCGGCGCCAGCCGGGTGGTGAGTGCCAGCGGCAGAGGAAGGCTCAAGGCGCACTTCTCGTGGGGGACGGTGCGGAGGGGGGTCCGCACTGCGGACGGGACGACAGTGTCACATGCCTGCCGGTGGGCGCGGAAGTGACAACCCCTTCGCGACCGTGCGACCGCTGTCATCCACCGCACTCAAGCGGACGATCCCGTACATCCCGGGTGACCGGCCGCGGTCCGTCCGGATCACGCCGAAACTCCGCCACCGCGTGTACGTACGATCATCGGATCGTCATCCGATGATCGTACGCATCGATGAAGGAGCCGCCCGTGTTCACCACCCGACCCACGCTCCAGGGCACCTTCGGGATGGTGTCCTCCACGCACTGGCTGGCTTCCCAGTCGGCGATGGCCGTCCTGGAGGCCGGCGGCAACGCGTACGACGCCGCCGTGGCCGCGGGTTTCGTCCTGCACGTCGTCGAACCGCACCTGAACGGACCCGGCGGTGAGGTGCCGATCATCATCGCCCCGGCCGACAGCGAGGTGCGCGTCCTCTGCGGGCAGGGCGTCGCGCCCGCCGGGGCCACCGTCGCGCACTACCGGGGGCTGGGGCTCGACCTCGTACCCGGCACCGGCCCCCTCGCCGCCGCCGTGCCCGGGGCCTTCGACGCCTGGATGCTGCTGCTGCGCGACCACGGCACCAAGCCGATCGCCGACGTCCTGAAGTACGCCGTCGAGTACGCCGAGAACGGCCACGCGCCCGTGGAGAACATCGGCGCGACCGTCGAGACCATGAGGGAACTGTTCGAGACGGAGTGGACCTCCTCCGCGGCCGTGTACCTCCCCGGCGGCCAAGCGCCCCGCCCCGGTGAGCTGTTCCGCAATCCCGCCCTCGCCGCCACCTGGCGACGCCTGCTCGCCGAGGTCTCCGGGGCCGGGGACCGGGTCGCCCAGATCGAGGCGGCACGGGAGGTGTGGCGCACCGGCTTCATCGCGGAAGCCCTCGTAAGGCAGTCCGCCCGGCCCACCCTCGACACCAGCGGCGCACACCACACAGGCACATTGACAGCCGCCGACCTCGCCTCCTGGTCCGCGACCTACGAAGCCCCCGCGACCTACGACTGGCGCGGCTGGACCCTCTGCAAGGCCGGACCCTGGAGCCAGGGCCCGGCCTTGCTCCAGCAACTCGCGCTGCTCCCGCCGGAGCTGCCCCTGTACGAGTCCGCCGACTACGTCCATCTCCTGACAGAGGGCTGCAAGCTCGCCATGGCGGACCGCGAGGCCTGGTACGGGGACGCGTCCGGCGGGCCCGGCGCACCGCTCGACGACCTGCTGTCCGACTCGTACAACGCGGCCCGGCGGAGCCTCGTGGGCGACAAGGCCTCCTACGAACTGCGTCCCGGCAGCCCCGGCGGGCGCACCCCGCGACTGTGCGCCCACGCGCGCGTGGTGGCCACGGACGAGCCCGGGTTCAGCGCCCTGGGCGCCGGTGAGCCCACCGTGGCCAAGCCCCCGACCTCTCCGGTGCCGGGCGAACCGGCCGTCGCCGCCGACGGACGCACCCGGGGCGACACCTGCCACCTCGATGTCGTCGACCGCTGGGGCAACATGGTCGCGGCGACGCCCAGCGGTGGCTGGCTCCAGTCCAACCCCGTCGTACCCGAACTGGGCTTTCCCCTCGGCACCCGGCTTCAGATGGCCTGGCTGGAGGAGGGCCTGCCGAACTCTCTCGCCCCGGGACGCCGCCCCCGGACCACTCTCACCCCCTCCGTCGCGCTGCGCGACGGGGTGCCGGTGCTGGCGTTCGGTACACCCGGCGGGGACCAGCAGGACCAGTGGCAGCTGCACTTCTTCCTCGCCGTCGCCCTGCGCCCGAAGGCGCGCGGCGGCCTCGACCTCCAGGGCGCGATCGACGCCCCGAACTGGCACAACGACAGCTTCCCGGGTTCGTTCCACCCGCGCGGCATGCGCCCGGGCAGCGTCACCGTGGAGGCCCGTATGCCGGACGCGGTGGTCGAGGAGCTGCGCCGCCGGGGGCACGACGTGACGATCGGCGACCCCTGGTCCGAAGGCCGGCTGTGCGCGGTCGCGCGGGACCCGCAGACGGGGGTCCTGTCGGCGGCGGCGAACCCGAGAGGGATGCAGGGGTACGCGGTCGGGCGCTGATGTCCGAATCCCGGTGTTCAGGCTGATTCCACCCCATGTCCACCGGGCGGGCAGGGATTGTCAGTGGCGCGTGCTCTCATGGAGCCATGATCGGAGACATCGAAACCATCGAAGAGTTTCTCGCCCGGCACACGTCCGACGTGGAGGAAGCGGTCCGCCAGGCGGCGGCCGCGGAGATCATGCCGCGCTTCCGTCAGCTCGCCGCCCACGAGGTCGACCAGAAGAGCGGCCCGCACGACCTGGTGACGGACGCCGACCGCAAGGCCGAGCTGTATCTCACCGAGGTGCTGCCCAAGCTGCTGCCCGGCTCCGTCGTGGTCGGCGAGGAGGCGGTGCACGCCAACCCCGCCTCGTACGAGGCGATACAGGAAGAGGCGCCCGTCTGGATCGTCGACCCCGTCGACGGCACCCGGCAGTTCGTCCACGGCGACCCCGGCTTCTGCACGCTCGTCGCGCTCGCACACCGCGGTGTCGTCCACGCGTCATGGACGTTCGCCCCGGTCCGGGACCAGCTGGCCACGGCGATCCGCGGACAGGGCGCCCTCCTCGACGGCGTCCCCCTGCGCGCGGGCTCGCCCGAGCCCGGCCGCGACCTTCAGGTGGCCACCTCCCACCCGGACTACACGACCGACGAGCAGAAGCGCGCCCTCCTCGGCCTGTGGACGGACGGCGTACGGCCGCGTGCCTGCGGTTCGGCAGGTCTGGAGTACCTGGCCATCGCCCGGGGCGAGTTGGACGCCACCGCGTTCTCCTGGGAGGCCGCCTGGGACCACGCGGCGGGCATCCTCCTCGTCGAGGAGGCGGGCGGCGTCCATCTGACCCGCGCGGGCGAACCGTTTCGCATAACCGGCGGCAACGTGCTGCCGTTCACCGCAGCGCGCGACGCGGCCACGGCTCGCCGGGTGGTGGAGCTGCTGTCGGACGGAGCCTGATCTGCGGGCGGGCCGAGCTGAACCGTAGGGTGACGACCTCGAACTCGGCCACGGTCCCGACCGCCGGCCAGTCCGCCGGGTCGAAGGGCAGCCAGGCGTGGTCCACGAAGGCGTCGACGGGCAGGTTGATGTCGACGAACAGGCCGGTACGGCCCGGCCCCCACGGCAGCGCGCACACCATGCCGGTGACCAGGGAGCCCTCCGGCAGCGGGCCGGTGAGGTAGTGGCTCAGGTGCCTGTGCCGCACGGCCGTGGACCACGCCCGTTCGAACTCGGGATCCGTCACGTCCACCGCCTCCGGCGGCACCTCCACGGCACCCTCGGTGAACGGCCCGTACACGGTGTGGTAGAGCTGCACGCCCAGCCGCCCGAACCGTTCGCGCACAAGCGCCAGTTGGGCCTGGGCGGCAGCCATCGAGGCGCCGCCGCAGGTGGTGCCGTCGGCGTTCCGGAGGGGTTCGCAGGAGCGCGGGACCTCCAGTGCCGCTTCGAAGACCGCCTGACGCAGCACCCAGCCGTCGTCCTCGACCTCGAACCAGTACCAGGCGGTGTCGTCGGCGTCCTTGCCGGGCGACTGGATGCGGAAACGGCGCGTCATCCGGCCGAGGTTACCCGTGCCGGGCACTGTCAGTGTCCCGGCATATCCTGATCTCAACTGGCCGTCGGCTGACAAAGGAGTCCGAAGGTGCCGTCAATGCTCGATGCGGTCGTGGTGGGGGCGGGGCCCAACGGGCTGACGGCTGCCGTGGAGCTGGCCCGGCGCGGCTTCTCCGTGGCCGTCTTCGAGGCGCGCGACACTGTCGGCGGCGGTGCCCGCACGGAGGAGCTGACGCTGACCGGTTTCCGGCACGACCCGTGCTCGGCCGCGCACCCGCTGGGCGTCAACTCCCCGGCGTTCAGGGCGATGCCGCTGGCCAGGTACGGACTGGAGTGGCTGCACGCCGACCTGCCCATGGCCCACCCCTTCCTGGACGGCACGGCCGCTGTCCTGTCCCGCTCCGTGGCCGAGACGGCCGCCTCCTTCGGGCCACGGGACGCGGGCACGTACCGCAGGCTGGTCGAGCCGTTCCTCAGCAGGTGGGACACGCTTGCCCACGACTTCATGTCCCTGCCCCTGACCTCCCTGCCCCGTGACCCGGTCACCCTCGCCCGCTTCGGCCTGGCCGGCCTGCCGCCCTCGACCTGGCTGATGCGCTGCTTCCGCGACGAGCGGGCGAAAGCCCTGTTCGCAGGCCTCGTCGGACATGTCATGGCCCCCCTTGACGGGGTCGCCACCGGCGCCGTGGGCCTCGTCTTCGCCCTGGCGGCACACGCCCGCGGCTGGCCGGTCGCCCGCGGTGGTTCCCAGTCGATCTCCGACGCGCTCACCGCGTATCTGACCGACCTCGGCGGCACCGTCCACACCGGCTACGAAGTCAAGCGGCTGGACGACCTGCCACCCGCCCGTGCGTACGTCTTCGACACCTCACCCACCGCACTGGCCCGTATCGCGGGCTTCGGCGGCTACTACGAGCGCTATCGCTACGGCGCGGGCGTCTTCAAAATCGACTACGCGCTGGACGGCCCCGTGCCCTGGACGGCGCCGGAGGCCCGCACGGCGACCACCGTCCAGGTCGGCGCGGACCGCGCCGAGATCGACACCGCCCTGCGCGCCGCCTCCCGCGAGGGCCGGGCCCCCGACGTCCCCTTCCTGATCACCGTTCAGCCGAGCATCGTCGACCCCTCCCGGGCCCCCGACGGCAAGCAGGTCTTCTGGGCCTACGGACACGTCCCTAACGGCTGGACGGGCGACCTCACCGACGCCGTCGAACGCCAGCTGGAGCGCTTCGCCCCCGGTTTCCGCGACCGGGTACTCGCCCGCGCCACCGCTGGACCACCCCAACTGGCGGCCCGCAACGCCAACTACGTCGGCGGCGACATCGGCACCGGTGCGGCCAGCGGCCTCCAGCTGATGCTGCGCCCGAGGCTTTCCCTGTTCCCGTACGCCACCCCGCACCCGGCCGTCTTCATCTGCTCGTCGGCCACCCCACCGGGCCCCGGTGTGCACGGCATGTCGGGACACAACGCGGCGAAGGCCGTTTGGAGAAGACTGAGAGGGCTGAATCAGTCATGACCGCGATCACGCTTGTCAAGGGGGACATCACTCGACAGAGTGCCGACGCGATCGTCAACGCGGCGAACTCGTCACTCCTGGGTGGCGGGGGAGTCGACGGCGCGATCCACCGCAGGGGCGGCCCCGAGATCCTCGCCGCCTGCCGGGCCCTGCGCGCCTCGCAGTATGGCAAGGGATTGGCCATCGGCCAGGCGGTCGCCACGACCGCGGGCGAACTGGACGCGCGCTGGGTGATCCACACGGTGGGCCCGGTGTTCGGCGGCTCTTCGGCGGACCGCTCGGACCAACTGGCCTCCTGCTACCGGGAGTCCCTGCGCGTAGCCGACGAACTGGGCGCCCGGACGGTCGCGTTCCCCGCCATCTCCACGGGCGTCTACCGCTGGCCGATGGAGGACGCGGCCCGGATCGCGGTAGCGACGGTGCGGGAAGCGGAGACCGCCGTGGAGGAGGTGCGGTTCGTGCTCTTCGACGACGGGGCGTACGAGGCGTTCGCTGCGCGCCTGCGCTGACCAATTCGGCCTGGAGCCTGGGGCTGAAGCTCGGGCTCGGGCTCGGGAGGAGGGCTCCGGCACGCGTCGTCGCGACGCTACGACGGGGGATTCGGTCCCCGAGCCGCCTGCAGGTCGGCCAGCAGCTCCGCCTGTCCGGCCAGCACGCCGGACAGGATGGTGCGGGCGACCCGGAGCAGCTCGGCGACGTACGGGCTGGTCAGCGAGTAGTACACGGTCGAGCCCTCCTTGCGGGTGACGACCAGGTTGGCCCGCCTCAACACCGCCAGCTGTTGCGAGAGGTGCGCGGGCTCGATACCCACTTCCGGCAGCATCTCGGCGACCGCGTGCTCACGCTCGCTCAGCAGTTCCAGGACGCGGATACGGGCCGGATGCCCGAGGGTCTTGAAGAACTCGGCCTTGAGCTGGTACAGCGGTGTGGTCATCGTGCCGTCGCCTCCTGGAGAGAGCTGTACGGCCCGACCGGCCGGTCGCCGGCACCTCGCACCCACCCGTTCATGAACACCATGACGCTCATCCTCGCCCAGGTCACCGCCGGCGAGATCACTGCGGCCCCGGTGCTCACGGGGAAGCCTCCTCGACGGCGCCCGTGGCAGCGGCCCTCGGGGCGGGTACGGCGGACAGGACGCCGGCGGTCTCCAGGTGAGCGCGCGCTCCCCGGATCGCCTCGGGGGTGGTCGCGTACTCGTGGCCCTCCGCCCGCAGCAGCTCCAACAGGCCGACGGAGTCCAGGACTTGGCGCTGGGCGGGACGGATCCCGGAGAGCATGACGACGATGCCGCGCCGGTTCAGCTTGCGGACCGCGTCCTTCAGCATCAGCGCCCCGGTCGCGTCCATGGTCGACACCCGGGACATCCGCAGGATCACGACCCGTACGTCCGCCACCTCGGTCAGCTCCAGCAGAAAACGGTGGGCGGCGGCGAAGAACAGCGGTCCGTCGATCCGGTAGGCGACGATGTGCTCCGCCAGCAGCGCGTGCTCCTCGGCGCTGTGGTCGCCCCGGTCGAGCGGGACCTCGTCGAGGCGCGCCTGGCCGGCCACGGCCCGCAGCGCGAGGGCACCCGCGACGACCAGCCCGATGATCACCGCGTACACCAGGTCGAGGGCGAGGGTGGCGACGGCTGTCAGCACCAGGATCAGCGCGTCGGAGCGGGTCGCCCTGGCCATCGCCCGCAGAGAGCCGACCTCGACCATCCGGATCGCGGTGGCCAGCAGGACGCCGGCCAGCGCGGCCAGCGGAATCTTCGA
This sequence comes from Streptomyces sp. NRRL WC-3618, assembly GCF_001280005.1. Lineage (GTDB taxonomy): Bacteria > Actinomycetota > Actinomycetes > Streptomycetales > Streptomycetaceae > Streptomyces. The sequence continues at coordinate 85,445 of NZ_LGDW01000002.1, forward strand.
CACCAGCGGCGCCGCCGCGAAGACGATCACCGCGAGGATCACGGCATGGGTGAGTGCGGCGAGCCGGGAACCGGCACCCGTACGGACGTTCACAGCGGTCCGCGCGATCGCGGCCGTTGCCGGGACGCCGCCGAACAATGGGGCGGCGAGGTTGGCGACGCCCTGCCCGAACAGCTCCCGGTCCGGATCGTGCTGCTGGCCGACCGTCATGCCGTCCGCGACGGTCGCCGACAGCAGCGACTCCAGCGCGGCCAGCGCGGCTACCGCCACGGCCGGGGCGAGCAGGGAGGACAGAGCCGACAGGTCGAGGAACGCCAGGGAGGGCGCGGGCAGACCGGCGGGCAGATCTCCGATCGGGGCGGCCGCGTCCAGATGGAGGAGCTGCGCCAGTACGGTCGCGACGATCACCGAGACGATCGAGAAGGGCACGGTCGGCCGCCATCGCGCACCGACCAGCATGACCGACGCGACACCCGCCGCCAGCGCGAGCGCCGTCCAGTTGGGATGGCGGACGAACGCCTCGACGGCGCGCCAGGCGACGGCGAGAACCTTGTCGCCCTCGGGGCGCGGTACCCCCAGCGCGTTCGGCAGCTGTTGCAGTCCGATGACGCAGGCGATGCCGAGCGTGAAGCCCTCGACGACGGGGGCGGGCACGTACCGCATGTACTTGCCCGCACGAGCCAGAGCGAGACCGATCAGCAGCAGCCCGGCCAGCAGCCCGACGGTCAGTACACCGCCCGGCCCGTAGCGGGCGACGATCGGTACGAGGACCACGGTCATCGCGCCGGTCGGCCCCGACACCTGGAGGTTCGATCCGCCGAACAGGGCGGCCAGCGCGCCCGCGACCACCGCGGTCGCCAGCCCCGCCGCCGCACCGAGGCCGGAGGAGACTCCGAAGCCGAGCGCGAGGGGGAGCGCCACGATCGCCACGGTCAGCCCGGCGAGGAGGTCCCGGCGCGGGTCGCGGGTCATCGCCTCGATGTCGGCACGCACGGGCAGCAGGGACCGCACCGGGCCCCATGCGCGGCTGATCACAGATCGGCTCACTCGGCCACGACCTCGGTTTCCATCAGCTCGGCCGGCAGCTCCGGCCTCGGCTCTTTCCCCGACGGCTCCCCGCCTCCTGCGACCACCTGTGCACGAGGCTGTCTGCGGGCACCGTCAATGAAGCATCCAACGAATTGCGAAATTTGGCAATTGCGCAATTGATTGGGCCTGCCGCCTGCCGCCTGCCGCCTGCCGCCTGCCGCCTGCCGCCTGCCGCCTGCCGCCTGCCGCCTGCCGCCTGCCGCCTGCCGCGGCCCGGCACAATAGGTTGCTGCTCACCCAGTGATCCGGAGCGCCCCTGGACACGCCACCTCGATGTCGGATTTTCGCCAGCCCCGGCCCGCCGCATCGTCGATGCTGGACGTATGCGGAACGCCATGCACACGGACACCGAGCGCTGCGTACGTGCCGTCCAGTCCAAGGACGCGCGCTTCGACGGCTGGTTCTTCACGGCGGTCACGACGACCCGGATCTACTGCCGGCCCAGTTGCCCGGCGGTGCCGCCCAAACCCCGGAACATGACCTTCCACCCGAGCGCGGCGGCCTGCCAGCAGGCCGGGTTCCGAGCCTGCAAGCGATGCCGGCCCGACACCAGCCCCGGCTCACCTGAGTGGAACCAGCGCGCCGACCTCGTGGCCCGCGCGATGCGGCTGATCGGTGACGGGATCGTGGACCGTGAGGGCGTCCCCGGTCTCGCCGCGCGCCTCGGCTACAGCACCCGGCAGATCGAACGGCAGCTCCTCGCCGAACTGGGCGCGGGCCCGCTCGCCCTCGCCCGCGCGCAGCGCGCCCAGACCGCACGGCTCCTCGTCGAGACGACCGCGCTGCCCATGGCGGAGATCGCCTTCGCGGCGGGCTTCTCCTCGATCCGCACCTTCAACGACACCGTCCGTGAGGTCTTCGCCCTCTCCCCGAGCGCACTCCGCGACCGCCTCCCGAAGACCCGCACCCGCCCCGATGCGCATCCGAGCGGCACGGGCAGGGTGAGCACGGTGAGCGCGGCCGTCAGCACCCCGGCCGCCCTGAACCTCCGCCTCCCCTTCCGTGCCCCGCTCAACCCCGACAACCTCTTCGGCCACCTCGCGGCGACCGCCGTACCCGGCGTGGAGGAATGGCGCGACGGCGCCTACCGCCGCACCCTGCGCCTCCCGTACGGTCACGGCATCGCCGCCCTCACCCCCAAACCCGACCACATCGCGTGCCGCCTCACCCTCAGCGACCTGCGGGATCTGCCCGTCGCCATCAGCCGCTGCCGCCGGATGCTCGACCTGGACGCCGATCCGGTCGCGGTCGACGAGCAACTGCGTACGGATCCGGTGCTGGCGCCGCTCGTCGCGAAGGCACCCGGCCGGCGGGTCCCGCGCACGGTCGACGAGGCGGAGTTCGCCGTACGGGCGGTGCTCGGGCAGCAGGTCTCGACGGCCGCCGCCCGGACCCACGCGGCCCGTCTCGTCACGGCGTACGGCGACCCGGTGGACGATCCCGAGGGCGGTCTCACCCACCTTTTCCCAAGCCCGCAGGCGCTGGCCGCCCTCGACCCCGAGTCATTGGCGATGCCCCGCACCCGGCGGACCACTTTCACCAACCTTGTCGACCAACTGGCCGACGGCACCCTTCACTTGGGTGTCGAGAGCGACTGGCCCGAGGCCCGCGCCCGGCTCCTCGCCCTTCCCGGCTTCGGCCCCTGGACGGCCGATGTGATCGCGATGCGTGCCCTCGGCGACCCCGACGCGTTTCTCCCCACGGACCTCGGAATCCGGCGTGCGGCACAGGAGTTGGGCCTCCCGTCGACACCGGCCGCGCTCACCGCACGTGCGGCGGCGTGGCGGCCGTGGCGGGCGTACGCGGTCCAGTATCTGTGGGCGACAGACAGTCACCCGATCAACTTCCTCCCGGTATAAGGACGTTAGGAACAGCAGTGAAACAGCACACGGTCATCGACAGCCCCTACGGCCCCCTCACCCTCGTGGCCGACGACGGAGTCCTCTGCGGCCTCTACATGGTCGACCAGCGTCACCGCCCACCCGAGGAGAACTTCGGCGCACGCGACGACACGCCCTTCGGAGAAACAGCCGATCAGCTGAACGCCTACTTCGAGGGCGAGTTGAAGGAGTTCACCCTCGAACTCCGGCTGCCCGGCACCGACTTCCAACGCAGCGTCTGGGACCAGCTGTGCCGTATCCCGTACGGCGAGACCCGCTCGTACGGCCAACTCGCCGACACCCTGGGCAATCCCAAGGCGTCCCGTGCCGTGGGCCTGGCCAACGGTAAGAACCCGGTCGGGATCATCGTGCCCTGCCACCGGGTGGTCGGCGCGGACGGCAGCCTCACCGGCTACGGGGGCGGCCTCGAGCGCAAGCAGCAACTGCTGGACTTCGAACGGGGGGCGGCGCTCTTCTAGCCCCTTCCGGCCTCACTGCTCCCTTACGCCTCCTCCCGGTCTCTCCCGTGTCCGCTGCCCTGCGTGGTGCGCCGCGGTGCGGCGGGCGACAAGGTGCGGGACGATGGCAGTTCGCGGGGGGCGCACGTCACAGCAGTGGTTGGCAGGTTCTGCTGCGCGTGACCTCTGCTTGGTGTGACCTTTACCCGGTGGGGCCCAGCGTTCGTCTGGGCTTCACTCAGGGCCGGTTCAGGGCTCCTAGGGTTGCGGCGCCGCCTTCCCCTCCCCCCGCACGTCCGTCGCTACTGTCCGGAGGACAGTCATGGCCGCCGTCAAGGCTTCCCAGCGCAACCGACGCCCCCTCGCCGCACTCGCCGGGGCCGTCGCCCTCACCGCCACGTCGATCGGGGTGTGGGCCGGCACGGCCTCCACCGCTCAGGCCGCGGCTCTCCCGACCCCCGACCACGTGGTGGTCGTGGTGATGGAGAACCACGCCTACTCGCAGGTGATCGGCAGCTCCAGCGCCCCGTACCTCAACAACACCCTCAAGGCGGGCGGCGCGAGCCTGACCCAGTCCTTCGGTCTCACCCACCCCAGCGAGCCGAACTACTACATGCTGTTCTCGGGCTCCGGCCAAGGCCGCACCGACGACAGTTGCGTCTCGGTCGGATCCCTCTCCGCGCCCAACCTCGCCTCGGAGCTGATCGCCGAGGGCAAGACCTGGGCCAGCTACAACGAGTCGCTGCCCAGCCAGGGTTCGACGACCTGCAGCAGTGGCAAATACGCGCAGAAGCACAACCCGTGGTTCGGTTTCTCCAACGTGCCCACGAACACCGCGAAGACCATGGCGCAGTTCCCGAGCGACTTCACGACCCTGCCGAAGGTCTCCTTCGTCATCCCGAACCTGTGCAGTGACATGCACGACTGCTCGGTCTCCACCGGCGACACCTGGCTCAAGAACAACCTGGGCGCCTACGCCACCTGGGCCAAGACGCACAACAGCATCCTCGCCGTCACCTTCGACGAGGACAACAGGCTGTCCGGCAACCGCATCCCCACCGTCTTCTACGGACAGCCCGTCATCCCCGGCAGTTCCACTTCCACCACCTACAACCACTACAACGTCCTGCGCACCGTGGAGGACCTGGCCGGTCTGACCGCGCACGCGGGCAACGCCTCCTCGGCCTCCGACATCGCCGGCATCTGGAACTGACGCCCGTGTATCTCGCGGACTCCCGCAGCACCAAGGCCGCCGCCGCCCCGGACACCCGTCCGGGGCGGCGGTCGGCCGCCGTGCCCACCACCGTGCTGGCCCTGGGCGCGGTCAGCCTGATCACGGACGTCTCCTCGGAGATGGTCACGGCCGTGCTGCCGCTCTACGTCGTCGCGGGGCTCGGTCTGTCACCGCTCGGCTTCGGGCTTCTCGACGGCATCAACAACGGTGTCGGGGCCCTCGTCCGGCTGGTCGGGGGCCATCTCGCCGACCGGGGTGGCCGCCGGCACAAGGTGGTGGCGGGCCTCGGCTACGGACTGTCGGCAGTGTGCAAGCCGTTGCTGCTGCTCGCCCACACCATCCCCGCGATCAGTGTCGTACTCGCGGCCGACCGCACCGGCAAAGGGCTGCGTACCGCCCCACGGGACGCGATGATCTCGCTGGCGACCCCACCCGAGCACCGGGGGCGGGCGTTCGGGGTGCACCGTGCCATGGACACCACCGGCGCGCTGCTCGGCCCGCTCGTCGCCTTCGCCGTGCTCCGCGCCACCGTCGACGGCTACGACGCGGTCTTCGCGGTCAGCGGCTGCGTCGCCGTGCTCGGGGTGCTGGTGCTGGTGCTCTTCGTACCCCGCCACATCGCCCCGGCCACCGCCGTACAACTGCCCGAACCGGCACGGCCGTTGCTCCGGGACGCGCTCGGACTGCTGCGCCGCCCCGAGCTGCGCCGGCTCACCGTGTGCGCGACCCTGCTCGGCCTGACCACCGTCAGCGACTCCTTCCTCTACCTTCTTCTCTCGCGCGAAGGGGACCTGCCCGCCCACCTCTTCCCGCTGCTGCCGCTGGGCACCGCCGCCGTCTTCCTGCTGCTCGCCTTCCCGCTCGGCGCGCTCGCCGACCGCGTCGGCAGCAGACAGCTCTTCCTGGCCGGCCATGGCGTCCTGCTGCTCGGTTACGCCATGGTCCTCTCCCCGTGGCACGGTGCCGTGGCCGTGATCGCCGTCCTCGTCACGCACGGCACCTTCTACGCCGCCACCGACGGAGTCCTCGCCGCCGCCACCGCCGGTGCCGTGCCCGCACAGCACCAGGGAGCCGGGCAGGCCCTGGTCGGCACCGGCCAGGCGCTGGCCCGGTTCGCCTGCTCGCTCGCCTTCGGCGCGGCCTGGAGCCTGTGGGGTGGACGGGCGGCCCTCGCCGTCACCGCCGCCGCACTGGCCGTCAGCGCCGTCGTGGCGTCGTTCGTCCTCCGTACCAGCGACGAGGTGCCCGCATGACCCGCACGAGCCGCACGACCCCTATGACCCGAACAGCGCGCCTGGTGATCCTGCTGGTCGCCGTCGTGCTGCTCGGCGCGGTCGGCACCGGGTCGGTGCTGTACGCCGCCCACCGGTCGGGTGTGCGAGACGAGCAGCAGGCGAACGGTCCGACCGTACGGACCGGCACCGTCTCGCTCCGCCCCACGACCGGCCGACGGCTGCTGGTGCGCAACCTGGCCTGGGGCCCGCACCGCGACGAGATCGCCACCGTGCCGGCCGACGATCCGCAGGGGCCGCGCACCGCGTCGGGCGTCAAGTGCCTGCGCTTCCACGCGGCAGCGGGTACCGGCATCTGCCTCCAGGCCGTACACGGCCGACTGGAGGACACGTACCGGGCGGTGGTACTCGACTCGCGGCTGCACGAGCTGCACCGCTTCCCGGCAGCGGGCATCCCCACCCGGGCCCGGGTCTCACCCTCCGGCCACCTGGTGGCCTGGACGGTCTTCGTGAGCGGAGACTCCTACGCCGGCACCCACTTCTCCACCCGCACCGCCATCGTCGACACCCGGACCTGGGCCACCGACGACAACCTGGAGACCTTCCGCATCATCAAGGACGGCCGGACCCGCCACGCCGCCGACAGCAACATCTGGGGCGTCACCTTCGCCGATGACACCCGCTTCTACGCCACGCTGGCGACCGGCGGCCGCACCTATCTGGTCCGCGGCGACATCGCCGCACGCACGCTCACCACCCTGCACGGCAACGTCGAGTGCCCCTCGCTCTCGCCCGACGGAACCCGGATCGCCTACAAGAAACGCGTCAAGGGGGCCTCACCCGACGCTCCCTGGCGGCTGTACGTCCTGGACCTGCACACCATGAAGGAGACCGCGACCGCCGAGCGGCGCAACATCGACGACCAGGCCCTGTGGGCCGACGACTCCACCCTCGTCTACGCCCTCCCCGGCGACTACGGCTCCGACCTGTGGACCGTCCCCGCGAACGGCAGCGGCACGGCCCGCACCCTCATGACCTCCGCCGTCGCCCCCGCCTACCTGGGGTGACACCGGACGAAGCGGGGGCGGGGCGTCGCGGTGTCGCGCGCCGTCAGGAATCCCTCTCCGCGATCTCCCGCAGCAGTCGGGGCAGAGCCGTGCCGATCGGTTCCCGTACGACCTCGTCGGCCCGGTCGTCGTACGGGGTCGGCTCGGCGTTGACGATGACGAGCCGGGCGCCATGGTCGGCGGCGACACCGGCGAGCCCGGCGGCGGGCTGGACCTGGAGGCTGGTTCCGACGGCGATGAACACCTGGCTGGCCTTGGCGATGGCGAGGGCGTCGCCCAGGACGACCGGGTCGAGGCGCTGACCGAACATGACGGTCGCCGACTTGAGGATCCCACCGCACTCCAGACACGGCGGGTCCTCCTCCCCGGCCTCGACCCGGGCGAGGGCGACCTCCATGGGCCCGCGCGCAGCACACTCGGTGCACACGAACTCCCGTGCGGTGCCGTGCAGTTCGAGCACCTTGCGGGCGGGCATCCCGGCGAGCTGGTGCAGCCCGTCCACGTTCTGCGTGATCACCCGCACCGGCACCCCGGCCCGCTCCAGCTCGGCCACGGCCAGGTGCGCGGCGTTGGGCTCGGCCTGAAGGGTCCGGGCCTGGCGCCGCATCTGCCAGGAACGGCGCCGAATCTCGGGATCGCCCATGTAGTACTCGTACGTCACGAGCTTCTCGGCCCCCGGATCACGCCGCCACAGGCCGTTCGGGCCGCGATAGTCGGGGATCCCGGAGTCGGTCGAGATACCGGCGCCGCTCAGGACGGCGACGAGGGGCTTGGTCATGTCGCCGAGGGTAGGTCCCGGCGTCCCGGGCGGCGACCGGTTAACCGCCCAGCAGTCGCCGCCGGGCCATTGTCGCCGTACCCCTGTGCGAACGCCCGCCCGGTGTTAATGTCCCCGCATGGCAGCCAAGGTCTCCGTCTCCCTCGACGCCGCGCTCGTCGTCGAGGTCATGGTGCTGGCGGGCGTCGGGAACCCCCAGGACGCCGTCGAGCTCGTAGTGCGGGACTACATCGCGCGCGGCCACCGCACCGAGGCCCGGATCGCCGAGCGCGACGATGCCCGGCGCGCGGCGGACGACGTGAAGCCGCCCAACGTGCAGGGGTGAAGCGCGGCCGGGGCGGTCGTCAGCCCACCCGCTCGCCGTTCTCCAGCTCGGCCGTTCCAGCGCCCTCCGCCAGGACGTCGAGCGCGTGCAGGACCCGGCGGCCCAGGGAGCCCCTGAGGTACTCGGCGAGGTCCTCGCGCGAGACGAGCCGCCAGGACAGCAGCTCCTCCTCCTGCAAGGTGATCGCCTTGAGCTCGTCCTCGCCGAGGACGCCCCCGTCGTACAGATACGCCACCAGGGGCGGGTGTCCCGCGATGTGGACCCAGTCGACGGCCAGCAGCCGGCCGATCTCACGGTCGAGGCCGATCTCCTCGAGGGTCTCCCGGCGCGCGCCCTGGCGTGGGGTCTCCCCGTCGTCCGACTCGATCGTGCCGCCCGGAAGGGCCCAGCCCTCACGGTAGTTGGGCTCGACGAGCAGGATCCGTCCGTCGGCGTCGCGGAAGAGCGCGGCGGCGCCGGACAGGACGCGGGGCAGGCCGGCGATGTACGTGGCGAAGTCTTGAGTGGTCACCCGGGAAGCGTAACCAGGAGAAGGACGGCGAAAGGGGCCGTCGGGGTCACATCACACCTGCGGGTGTCCCAACCGCACGGTCCGCTCCGCCAGTTCACTGATCCGTACCCCGTCGAAGCCGAACACCGCGCTGCGTACGGTGTCCTCCAGCGGCTCCTTCCACTGGCTCGGGATCGCCTCCGCGCCGCACAGCACGCCCGCCACCGAGCCCGCCGTCGCGCCGTTCGAGTCGGTGTCCAGGCCGCCCCGGACGGTCAGCGCGATCGTGCGGGTGAAGTCGCCGTCCCCGTACAGGAGCCCGGCGGTCAGGACGGCGATGTTGGGGACCGTGTGGATCCAGCCCAGCCCGGCGGTCTCCCCGGCGACCGTGCTGAGCGTGTCCTCCCAGGTCAGCCGGGTGTCGTACAGCGACATGACGCGGCGCACCGTACGGGCCAGGCGGCTGCTCGCCGGGATTACCGTCAGCGCCGTGTCCAGGGCGTGGCGGACGGTGGGTGCCGTGAACGCCGCCGAGATCAGTGCCGCCGCGAACATCGCCCCGTACACGCCGTTGCCCGTGTGGGAGAGGACGGCGTCGCGGCGGGCCTGCCAGGCGGCGCGGCGCGGGGCGTCCGGACAGGTCCAGCCGTGGATGTCGGCGCGGATCAGGGCGCCGATCCATTCCTGGTACGGGTTGTCGAACGTGGCGGTCAGCGGCGGCTTGAGACCGGCCGCGAGGTTGCGGTAGGCGACGCGCTCCGCCGTGAACGTCTGGAGGAACGGCAGCCGCAGCAGCCACAGTTCGCCGACCTGCTCGGTGCTGAAGTCGAAACCGTGCGTCTCCAGCAGGTCCAGGCCGAGGACGGCGTAGTCGACGTCGTCGTCACGACAGCTGCCGTGGATCCGGCCGCGTACGCACTCGCGCCACTCGGGACGCAGTGCGAAGCCGTCGCTCTCGTTCCCCGCCGGTGGCCCGGGCAGGTAGTCGGTGAGCGGGAGGGCGTCGGTGAGTCGTAGATAGCGGTCGATGCGCTCGCGCGTCCAGTAGTCGCCCCGCTCCACCGGCTTGCCGAGCATGTTGCCCGCGATCCGGCCCAGCCAGCCTCCGAGAACGCGGTCGGTGTGTCCGGCGGCGGTGCCCACAGCGGTCATCCCTCCGGTTTACCACCATCCGGGGGAGGTGGTGCCCTTGCTGTGAGCGGCCCGGGAGGCATGACGGGGCGGGCCTGCGGCGGCTATGGTCGCAGCGGCGCGACTGCCTGCGTGTACGGGGCCGAGAGCAAGGGGAACACAGGGTGGCGGACGCTGCGGTTACGGCGAAGAGGACCGGTGTGCGGGTGGCTCGGGTGCTGATCGCCGCCGACAAGTTCAAGGGATCGCTGACGGCCGTGGAGGTCGCCGAGCGGGTGAGTGCCGGCCTGCGCAAGGCGGCCCCCGGTGTCGAGATCGAGTCGCTTCCCGTGGCCGACGGCGGCGACGGAACCGTGGCCGCCGCGGTCGCCGCCGGATTCGCACGGCGTGAGGTACGGGTCACGGGGCCGCTCGGGCACGAGGTGACGGCCGCGTTCGCGTTGCGCGGCGACACCGCCGTGGTCGAGATGGCCGAGGCGAGCGGGCTGCAACGGCTGCCCGCCGGAGTCTTCGGGCCGCTCACGGCATCGACGTACGGCTCCGGTGAACTGCTGCGGGCCGCCCTGGACGCGGGCGCGCGCACCATCGTCTTCGGGGTCGGAGGCAGCGCCACCAACGACGGGGGCGCGGGCATGCTGACCGCGCTCGGCGCGCGCTTCCTGGACGCCGACGGCGCGCCGGTGCCGCCCGGGGGCGGTGGGCTGGCCGGACTCGTCACGGCCGACCTCTCGGGCCTCGACGCACGCCTCGCGGACGTCGACCTCGTGCTGGCCAGCGACGTGGACAACCCGTTGACCGGGCCGACGGGCGCGCCCGCGGTGTACGGCCCGCAGAAGGGCGCCTCCCCGGACGACGTGGCCGCCCTGGACGGGGCCCTCGCGCACTACGCCAAGGTCCTGGAGACGGTGATCGGCTGGAAGGCCGCCGAGTACGCCGCCGCACCGGGTGCGGGCGCCGCCGGCGGCATCGGCTACGGCGCCCTGGTCATGGGCGCCCGGTTCCGGCCCGGTATCGAGGTCATGCTCGACGTCCTCGGCTTCGCGGACGCCGTGGACCGCGCCACGCTGGTGATCACCGGCGAGGGCTCCCTCGACGAGCAGACCCTGCACGGCAAGGCCCCCGCCGGTGTCGCGGCGGCTGCCCGCGCCCAGGGCCGCGAGGTCGTCGCGGTCTGCGGCCGCCTCGCCCTGCGCCCGGAGGCCCTGGGCCGGGCCGGTATCCGACGCGCGTACCCCCTGACGGAGATCGAACCGGACCTCGCGAAGTGCGTCTCCGACGCCGGGCCGCTGCTGGAACGGGTCGCGGAGAACATTGGACGCGACTTCCTTGTGTGAGGCCACGAGGGCGCCGGCACACCCGGTCCCCGCGAGCCGCGTGGCGTCCTCCGGCGCGCTTGCCGGTCCCGGCAGCCGATGACACGCCGCCTCCGTTGTCGTACGGATCCGGTGGTCGCGTACGGGTCCGTGCGCCCCGCCGGCCGGCCTCACTGGATGCGGCAGCGTGATCCTCGCGCAACGCGCAGGGGCCCCGAACCGTCCGGTTCGGGGCCCCGCGTACAACTGTGTCACCGTCACCGCCACCGCTACGGAAGCTGTGCCGCCCTTGCCTCGCGGCGGTTGCCGCGGAAGTTGTTCACCCGGCGCGCCGTGGCGAACAGCGGGATCACCGCGCCCAGGACGAGCTGCAGGGCGCAGCCGGTCTGGAGGAGGAGCTGGCCGCCGGGGGCGTCGAAGGCCCAGGCCGCCAGGAGGGCCATCCCGGAGACGATCCAGGAGACCATCGCGATCGCGAGCGGACCGCGCGGCTTCGGGTACTCGACCCGGCTCACCATCAGCCAGGCGGTGCCGACGATGGCCATGAGCGTGGCCACGAACGGCAGCTCCAGCAGCACGATCGAGACGACCGTCAGGGCGCCGAAGGGACTCGGCATGCCCTGGAAGGTGCCGTCCTTCACCGTGACGCACGAGAATCTCGCGAGCCTCAGCACCACGGCGAGCAGGACGACGATCGCGCCGACCGCGGCCACCTTCTGGTACGCGTCGTCCGCGACCATGCCGTACACCAGCACGAAGTACGCGGGCGCGAGACCGAAGCTGATCAGGTCGGAGAGGTTGTCCAGCTCGGCGCCCATGGGGGAGGAGCGCAGCTTGCGGGCGACCAGGCCGTCGAAGAGGTCGAAGACGGCCGCGCAGAGCATCAGGATCACCGCGGACGCCGCCGAGTGACGGGCCATGCCCGACTCGTCACTGCCGGTGAGGTGAGGGATCAGGATGCCGGTGGTGGTGAAGTACACCGCCATGAAGCCGCAGGTGGCGTTGCCGAGCGTGAGGGTGTCCGCTATTGAGAGGCGGAGAGAAAGAGGCATCTCCTCCTCGTCGTCGTCCACCTCGTCGGCCTCCGGCACCCACTGGGTCTCGGGATCAATCACGGTCAATGCGAGTCACCCCTGCCACCGTCTTCTGGCCGACCTCGACCGCGACCTCGACACCCTCGGGGAGGTAGATGTCGACGCGCGAGCCGAAACGGATCAGGCCGATCCGGTCGCCCTGCTCGACCTTCGTTCCCTGCGGCACGTACGGGACGATGCGGCGAGCGACCGCACCGGCGATCTGGATCATCTCGATGTCACCGAGCTCGGTGTCGAAGTGCCAGACAACTCTCTCGTTGTTCTCGCTCTCCTTGTTGAACGCAGGAACGAAGCCGCCCGGGATGTGCTCGACGGACGTCACCGTGCCGGAGAGGGGCGCGCGGTTGACGTGTACGTTGAGCGGGCTCATGAAGATCGCGACGCGGGTTCGCCCGTCCTTCCACGGCATGATGCTCTGCACCACACCGTCGGCGGGAGAGATGACCCGGCCCTGGGTGATCTCGCGCTCGGGGTCGCGGAAGAACCACAGCATGCCCGCCGCCAGCGCGGTGACGGGTACGGCCACGGCCTTGGCGGCGCCGGACTTGCGCGCGCGTACCAGGCTGAGGGCTGCGGTGGCCACGGTCGGGAGGAGCCACGGCGATGCTCCGCGCGCCAGGCGTACGCCTGCCAGGCTGTCGCGAGGTGCAGAGGTTTGGCTGTGGGGCATGGATGACCTTCGTAGCGGATGATGCCGCGCTGTATCAGGGGACGGCGGCTTTCCGGCGATCGTAGCGGCTCGTAGCCACAACTGGGTAAGCCAGGAAGCTGAGTCGACGGCTGAAGAGTGCTGACGGGGTGTGATCTTCTTCTCCAAGAAAACACCCCGAAGCGGACAATCAGCCCTGGAATTTGTACTCTTCGAGCAACCTTCGCCCGATGATCATTTTCTGGATCTCGGCGGTACCTTCGCCGATCAGCAGCATCGGGGCCTCGCGGTAGAGGCGCTCGATCTCGTACTCCTTGGAGAAGCCGTAGCCGCCGTGGATCCGGAAGGCGTCTTCCACGACCTCTTTGCAGTACTCGGAGGCGAGGTACTTCGCCATCCCTGCTTCGAGGTCGTTTCGCTCGCCGGAGTCCTTTTTGCGTGCCGCGTTCACCATCATTGCATGGGCGGCTTCGACCTTGGTAGCCATCTCGGCCAGCTTGAACTGGATCGCCTGGTGCTGGGCGATCGCCTTACCGAAAGTATGCCGTTGCTGGGCGTACTGGACACCCAGTTCGAACGCACGGTGAGCGACACCACAGCCACGTGCCGCCACATTGACCCGTCCTACCTCGACACCGTCCATCATTTGGTAAAAACCTCGGCCGGTGGAGCCCCCGAGAACCCGATTGGCCGGAATTCGCAGTCCGTCCATGATGAGTTCGGTGGTATCGACGCCCTTGTAGCCCATCTTGTCGATCTTGCCCGGGATGGTGAGCCCCGGCCGGACCTCACCGAAGCCCGCCTCCTTCTCGATCAGGAAGGTGGTCATCGACTTGTGGGGCGCGGTTCCCTCCGGGTGTCCTTCGTCACTTCGGACCAGTACGGCGACCAGATTGGACGTTCCGCCGTTCGTGAGCCACATCTTCTGGCCGTTCAGGACGTACTCGTCGCCGTCCCGCACCGCCTTCGAGGTGATGGCCGACACGTCCGAGCCGAGCCCCGGCTCCGACATCGAGAACGCGCCGCGGACGTCGCCCGCCGCCATCCTCGGCAGGAAGTGGTCCTTCTGCTCCTGCGTGCCGTGCTGCTTGAGCATGTACGCCACGATGAAGTGCGTGTTGATGATCCCGGAGACCGACATCCAGCCACGCGCGATCTCCTCGACGCACAGCGCGTACGTCAGGAGCGACTCGCCCAGACCGCCGTACTCCTCGGGGATCATCAGGCCGAACAGGCCCAACTCCTTGAGACCGTCGACGATTTGCTGCGGATACTCGTCTCGGTGCTCCAGCTCGGTCGCGACCGGGATGATCTCCTTGTCCACGAAGTCCCGGACCGTGGACAGGATCTCCTGCTGGATGTCGGTCAGACCGGCGGTCTGGGCGAGTCGCGCCATGGCTACTTCTCCTGCTCCTCGAGCTGGGGCCGGCCGGGCTGTTCGCCGCCGCGCTCCTTGATGTACGTCTCGGTCGGCACCATCACCTTGCGGCGGAACACGCAGACCAGCGTGCCGTCCTGCTTGTAGCCCTTCGTCTCGACGTGGACGATCCCGCGGTCGTTCTTCGACCGGGAGGGCATCTTGTCGAGGACCGTCGTCTCGCCGTAGATCGTGTCGCCGTGGAAGGTCGGCGCCACGTGCTTCAGCGACTCGACCTCCAGGTTCGCGATCGCCTTGCCCGACACGTCCGGCACGGACATGCCCAGCAACAGGGAGTAGATGTAGTTGCCCACGACGACGTTCTTCCCGAAGTCGGTCGTGTTCTCCGCGTAGTTGGCGTCCATGTGGAGCGGATGGTGGTTCATCGTCAGGAGGCAGAAAAGGTGGTCGTCGTACTCCGTGACCGTCTTGCCGGGCCAGTGCTTGTAGACCGCCCCGACCTCGAACTCCTCGTAGGTGCGCCCGAACTGCATGGCCTTACGCCTCCGGAATCTCGAACTTGCTCGTGCGCTGCATGCCGGCCGCGCGGCCCTTGCCCGAGATGACCAGCGCCATCTTGCGGCTGGCCTCGTCGATCATCTCGTCGCCGATCATCGCCGAGCCCTTCTTGCCGCCCGCCTCGGACGTGTAGTACTCGTACGCGTCCAGGATCAGCTCGGCGTGGTCGAAGTCCTCCTGCGAGGGCGAGAAGATCTCATTGGACGCCTCGACCTGGCCGGGGTGCAGCACCCACTTGCCGTCGAAGCCGAGGGCGGCGGCGCGCCGCGCGACCTCGCGGTAGCCGTCGACATTGCGGATCTGCAGGTAGGGGCCGTCGATCGCCTGGAGGTTGTTGGCGCGGGCCGCCATCAGGATCTTCATCAGGATGTAGTGGTAGGCGTCCGCCGGGTAGCCGGGCGGCTGCTCGCCCACGACCAGCGACTTCATGTTGATCGACGCCATGAAGTCGGCCGGGCCGAAGATGATCGTCTCGACGCGCTGGGACGCCGTGGCGATCTCGTTGACGTTGTTGAGGCCCTGGGCGTTCTCGATCTGCGCCTCGATGCCGATCCTGCCGACCTCGAAGCCCATCGTCTTCTCGATCTGGGTGAGGAGCAGGTCCAGCGCGACGACCTGCTGGGCGGTCTGCACCTTCGGCAGCATGATGCAGTCGAGGTTCTGGCCGGCCCCCTCGACGACCGTGACGACATCGCGGTACGTCCACTCCGTCGTCCAGTCATTGACGCGTACGACCCTTGTCTTGCCCGTCCAGTCGCCCTCATTGAGGAACTTGACGATGGTGTGCCGCGCCTCGGGCTTGGCGAGCGGGGCGCACGCGTCCTCGAGGTCCAGGAAGACCTGGTCCGCCGGGAGGCCCTGCGCCTTCTCCAGGAAGCGGGGGTTGCTTCCCGGTACCGCGAGACACGAGCGGCGGGGACGCAGACGGTTGACGGTCATACGGGGACCTCCAGGGGGTCGAGCTTGTTCGCTTTCCGGATCTCGTCGACGATGCGACCGATGATGCCGGTGATGTCGAAGTCCTTCGGGGTGAAGACCGCTGCCACACCCGCGGCCTTCAGCTGTTCGGCGTCACCATTGGGGATGATCCCACCGGCGATCACTGGGATGTCTGTGGCACCGGCCACACGCAGCCGTTCGAGTACGTCCGGGACCAGTTGGGCGTGCGAGCCGGACAGGATCGACAGGCCGACCGCGTGCACGTCCTCGGCGATCGCCGCGTCCACGATCTGCTCCGGGGTCAGCCGGATGCCCTGGTACACCACCTCGAACCCGGCGTCACGGGCCCGCACGGCGATCTGCTCGGCGCCGTTGGAGTGCCCGTCCAGGCCCGGCTTGCCCACCAGGAAACGGAGCTTGCCGACACCCATGTCCTTGGCGGTGAGCTCCACCTTGCGGCGCACCAGCGCCAGCGCGGTGCCCTCCTCGGCGGTCACCGCGACGGGCGCGGACGAGACACCGGTCGG
The DNA here is from genome assembly GCF_001280005.1 of Streptomyces sp. NRRL WC-3618. Taxonomy (GTDB): domain Bacteria; phylum Actinomycetota; class Actinomycetes; order Streptomycetales; family Streptomycetaceae; genus Streptomyces. The sequence goes on from NZ_LGDW01000002.1 coordinate 101,587, forward strand.
CGCCCGGAACTCCCCGAATACCTCGCGCAGGGCCCCGGCCCACTCGCCGGTCGTGACCCCGGCGCGGGCGCACTCCAGGGTGGCCTCCATGAGGTTGCCGGTGCCCTTCGCGGCCTCCTTCAGCCGCTCCAGCGCCTTGCAGGGGCGCGGGTGGTTGAACGGCGGCTGGTACCGCGTGTCGCGCCAGCCCTGGAGCGCCGTGGTCACCCGGGCCTCGACGGCCGGATCGACCGTGTGGATCGCCGCGTCGAGGTCGGCCGTGAGCGGGTTCGGCTCGGTCGACTCGAAGATGTTCACGCCGACGATCTTCTCCTGACCCGACTCGATACGGGCCCGCCGCTCCGCGTGCGAGGCGACCAGGTTCGACTTCAGGTAGCCCGACTCGACGGCGGCCATCGCGCCGCCCATCTCCTGGATGCGGCCGATCTCGGCGAGCGACTCCTCGACCAGCTCGGCCACCTTCGCCTCGACGACGTGCGACCCGGCGAAGATGTCCTCGTACTCCAGCAGGTCGCTCTCGTAGGCGAGCACCTGCTGCATCCGCAGCGACCACTGCTGGTCCCAGGGCCGGGGGAGGCCCAGCGCCTCGTTCCACGCCGGGAGCTGCACGGCGCGCGCGCGTGCGTCCTTCGACAGCGTCACGGCCAGCATCTCCAGCACGATCCGCTGGATGTTGTTCTCCGGCTGCGCCTCGGTCAGCCCGAGGGAGTTGACCTGTACGCCGTAGCGGAAGCGCCGCTGCTTGGGGTTCTCGATGCCGTACCGCTCGCGCGTGATCTGGTCCCAGATCCGCCCGAACGCTCGCATCTTGCACATCTCCTCGACGAACCGGACACCCGCGTTCACGAAGAAGGAGATACGGGCGACGACGTCACCGAACTTCTCGGCGGGCACCTGCCCCGAGTCCCGTACGGCGTCGAGCACCGCGATGGCCGTCGACATGGCGTACGCGATCTCCTGGACCGGGGTCGCCCCCGCCTCCTGGAGGTGGTAGCTGCAGATGTTGATCGGGTTCCACTTGGGGATGTGGTTGACCGTGTAGCAGATCATGTCGGTCGTCAGCCGGAGCGAGGGGCCCGGCGGGAACACATGTGTGCCCCGGGACAGGTACTCCTTGACGATGTCGTTCTGGGTCGTCCCCTGGAGCGTGGTGATGTCGACACCCTGCTCCTCGGCGACGACCTGGTAGAGCGCCAGCAGCCACATGGCGGTGGCGTTGATCGTCATCGAGGTGTTCATCTGGTCCAGGGGGATGTCCTGGAACAGCCGGCGCATGTCACCGAGGTGCGAGACGGGCACGCCGACCCGGCCGACCTCGCCGCGGGCGAGGATGTGGTCGGGGTCGTACCCGGTCTGGGTCGGCAGGTCGAAGGCCACCGACAGACCTGTCTGGCCTTTGGCGAGGTTACGCCGGTACAGCTCGTTGGACGCCTCGGCCGTGGAGTGACCGGCGTACGTGCGCATGAGCCACGGCCGGTCTTTCTGACGCTCACTCATCGATGACCTCCGGCTCTCAGACGTTCCGGAAGCGGTTGATGGCGTCGATGTGCTGGGCGCGCTTCTCCTCGTCGCGCACACCGAGGCCCTCCTCGGGGGCCAGGCACAGGACGCCGACCTTGCCCTGGTGGAGGTTGCGGTGGACGTCGTAGGCGGCCTGCCCGGTCTCCTCCAGGGGGTAC
>NZ_LGDW01000003.1 GCF_001280005.1 Streptomyces sp. NRRL WC-3618
TCTGCCCCACCCCAAGATCCACAGACACGGCAGAACACAACCACAGCCACCGGCAGAACTCACAACTGCCCTACCAATAACTGTGATTGCAGTACTAGTGCGCCGCTGTACGCCCGCGCCGCTGTACGCCCGCGCGTCTCTACGCCCGCGCCGCGCCAGTGCTGAGCCGGTCTGCTTCTCTTCTGCTCAGCTCGGACACCAGTGCGGTGGCCCGGGAGACGGACACGCCCGCCGTGGTCAGCAGAGTGACCGCGGCGGAGGGACCCGCTTCCTCCGCCGCCAGGAGCCCGTCGTTCACCGCCTCCATCAGCGCGAACAGCATCTGCTCGTGCATGTACGCCAGCGCCGGCGCCGGCAGCGGTGAGCTGAACACGCCCTCCTCCAGGCCCTGCCGGAGCACCTCGACGCAGGCCTCGCGGACCGGCGTGAACCGGTCACGGATGCCCTGCACGGTGACGCTGCGCTGGGCGAGCCCGACGAGTATGCGGTAGCGGTCCGCGACCTGCCAGACCGCGAGCGTGGTCCGGGCGACGCTCTCCGGCGGGCCCTCGGCGCCCTCGAGCCCCTCGGTGTACGCGGCGGCAACCGCCTCCACCGCGCCGTCGAGCAGCGTGCTGATCAGCGCCTCCCGGCTGGGGAAGTGCCCGTACACGGTCCGTCGTACGACACCTGCGGCGCGCGCGATCTGGTCCATCGAGGCGTCGGGGTCGCGCAGCAGTTCGGCGAGGGCGATGTCGAGTATGCGGCGCCGGTTCGCGTCGGCGCGGCTGGTGGTGCCCGTGGTCATGGCTGACATTGTGCCTCCCCTTCCTTCTGTTTGCACAGCGCTGTGCAGCGGAGTACATTGCACATCGTTGTGCAACTGCACGTCGCTGTGCAAAATGATCAATGGCAAGCCGCTCAGGAAGGAAGGCGAACCCGTGGCCATGCGACTCGTCAGGACAGAACCCGTCGAGAGGATGGGCGGCCCCTACGCCCGGCGCTGGTGGGCCCTTCTGGTGCTCTGCATGAGCCTGCTGATCATCGTGATGGCGAACACCGCCCTCACCGTCGCCGCCCCCGACATGACCCATGACCTGGGCCTGTCCAGCGCCGACCTGCAGTGGGTCATAGACGGCTACACCGTCCCGTACGCCGCGCTGATGCTGCTGCTCGGCGCGATCGGCGACAAGTACAGCCGGCGTGGGGCGCTCGTCCTCGGTCTGGTCGTCTTCGGCGCCGGGTCGGTCGCGGGCTCACTCGTCGGCTCGGCCACCGGGGTCATCGCCGCGCGCGCCGTCATGGGTGTGGGCGCCGCGCTGATCATGCCCGCGACGCTCTCCCTCCTCGCCGCGACCTTCCCCCGCGCCGAACGCGCCAAGGCGATCACCCTGTGGACCGCCACCGCCGGACTCGCCATCGCGGCCGGCCCGCTGGTCGCGGGCGCGCTGCTGGAGGACCACGGCTGGGCCTCGACCTTCCTGATCAACGTGCCGATCGCCGCGCTCGCGATCACCGGCGCCTTCGTCCTCGTACCGCCGTCCAAGGCGGGCCACCACGACCGGATCGACTACGTCGGCGGGCTGCTGTCCGTGGTGTGGATCGGCGCGCTGGTCTACATGATCATCGAGGGTCCGCACTTCGGCTGGGGCGTCAAGGCGATCACGGCGGCCGTTGCGGCAGGCCTCGGCCTGGTCCTCTTCGTCGTGTGGGAGCTGCGCCACCCGCGCCCGGTCCTCGACGTACGCCGCTTCACACAGCGCCGCTTCGCGGGCTCCAACCTCGCGGTCGCTCTGTTCTTCCTGGCGGTCTTCGGCGCCTTCTACTACCTCACCCAGCACCTCCAGTTCGTCCTCGGCTACGACGCCCTGGACACCGGCCTGCGCATGCTGCCCCTCGCCGGCGCGGTCTTCGTCGGCTCCGCCCTCACCGGCTATCTCACCCCGCGCATCGGCATGAGGATCACGGTCACGGCGGGCATGGTCGGCGGTACGGCGGCCCTCGTGCTGCTCTCGCAGGTGGACGCCGGCTCGTCGTACGGGGATTTCGTCGCCCCTCTCGTCATCCTCGGCCTCGCGATCGGCCTCGCGCTCTCCCCGTGCACGGACGCGATCATGGGGGCGTTCCCCGAGGCGGAACTGGGCGTCGGCGGCGCGGTGAACGACACCTCGCTGGAGCTGGGCGGCTCGCTCGGCATCGCGATCCTCGGTTCACTGCTGTCGACGTCGTACGCCGCCCACCTCACCGACGCGACGAACGGCGGCAAGCTGCCGGCGGACGCCCTGAGCAAGGCCCAGGACTCGGTCGGCGCGGGCTACCAGGTGGCCCAGGCGATCGGTACGCAGGCACGGCAGCTCGCGGCACAGGCGTCGCAGGCGGCGAGCGCGGGGAAGCCGGAACAGGCGGCCGAGTTGAAGACGCAGGCCGCCCAACTCGCCCAGGGGGCACGCCAGATGGCGGACGCGGTCGGCTCGTCCTTCTCGGACGCGGTGGCCCACACCAGCCTGATCGGAGCGGTGATCCTGGGAGTGGGGACGGTACTGGTCGCCGCGCTGCTGCCGGGGAAGGGGCGCGCGGAGTCCGACCCCGAGGTCACCGTGGAACCGGCGGACGCGGCCGAGAAGCCCGAGCTCGCGCATGCGGGTCGCCCGTCCGGAGTCTGACGGCGACGCCGGTCAGGCCCAGGTCGGTTTCCCACCCACTCACCCGTGCGCCGTTTCTGTTCCGCGCGGGCCCGGTGTCTCAGCCGCGATCCGGGCATGCATGCAAGATGCCCCCGCCTGCGAGCTTCGCTCTCGCAGACGGGGGCGTCGCCCGTATCGGTCGGGGTGCCGGGACGGGGGTTCAGTGGTGCCGCCCAGGCGCCTCGCGACGTCCCGGAACGGCAGCCATCGGGGTTTGGCGCTAGGCGCCCTGTGCGTCGCTCTCCCGGTAGGGGTTGCCCTCGGCAGGGGTCACACGCCAGAACGTCTCCGCCATCGCCTTGAACTGTCGATGCGTCGGGTTCAAGCCTGTGTGCTTGAGCGCCCAGACTTCCACGGGCATGCGCTCATTGTCAGTTGGCTGAGCTTCCGCCCCGCACGTGATGCACTCGGCGGAGTAGATGCCTTCCGGTGCCCCCTCGCCCGTTTCCGGCCCGAGCGTCCACTCAGCGGCCCTGATGATGGAACGCGTCACTGTGCAACGTCGGTTCGCTGGTCGGCTGCCTTGTTCCGGCAGCGCGGGCAGGTGCACGGCGGGTATTTCTGGCTCAGCTCCGGAACGCGGGCCGGTTGCACGGTGTGCTTTCTGCGCACGCAAGCACGCGCCCCGATTTCCCGGTTGAGGCGGTACACGGCAAGTGTCATCGTCACGATGTCCCCCCGCCGATGCGCGCGAGGCGGTACACGCCCCACAATTCCCGCCCGCCTTCACAGCCGTTCGACGGACTGGCGTTGTGCGCGCACTGGTTGCAGTCGTCCGCGTGCTTGAACCACAGGCGGTAGGTGCGCTGCACGGCGCTTTCGCCGGTTTCCTGGGCGTTCATGAGGCGTTCCCCCAACGGCCAGCCTGTGCGCGCGAGTTGAAGCACTCGGGCGGCGCAACCAGGCGGGCGACGTAGGGCCGGACGAGGGCGCCTGTGTCCTCCCATTGGGCGCGCGGCCGCATGGGCGGGGCGGGCCGTTCGCTGTGGCACTTGCGAGCCAAGACGAGAACGCCCGATACATCCGGCGTGAGCCTCGTACGGGGCGCTTGGGGCGCTACAGGGGGCGTTGCGGTGCGGCTGTGCCTGCCGGGGGCGCGTCGCCGGAATGCGGCTCTCACTCGTTCGAGTGTTCGTGATAGGTACATGGTGGCTGCCTGCTCTTTCAGGTGGTCCATGCCCCCGGGCCGGTCGCACGGTCGCGGGGGTCCTGTGTCTGCCAACGCTCCCGTGCTGCACGTAGGCTGCACCACGGCAGAAGTGCCGCATTTAGGCGGCATGTTGGCTGCACGCGGTACGGTGACCAGGGAGGACAGCACCCCGGACGGAGTACCGGAATGGCAGGGAAGCGGCAGCGTCTCGCGCAGCGCCGGAAGGCGAGCGGATACACGCAAGAGCAATTCGCGGATGCCCTGAAAGTCGACCGCACTACGGTGCAGCGTTGGGAAAAGGGTGAGGTCGCCCCACAGCCACATCAACGGCCGAAAATGGCAAAGCTGCTGGAGTTGACGTCCGGGGAGCTGGACGAGTTGCTGGCATCCGATTCTCTACCGACTGCTCCGGTACCTGCTTGGTTTGTCGCCGCTATGCCGTCAACCGATGACGAAATGGCCGCGTGGGAGTTGTCCCGGCGAGTGCAGGCAAGTGACGTCGGAGCGGAAACCCTAGCGCGCCTAGAGCGCTCTTTTGATGACCTTGCATCGGCGTATCCTGTTACGCCTCCGGCCGAGCTGTTGGAGCGCGTACGGCGGCACTCCGCGTATGTCGCCAAGCTGCTCGACGCCCGAAAGACGCTTTCGGAATATCGCCGGTTGTTGGTCGTCGGAGGATGGTTTTCCTTGCTCGGCGCAACACTCCATATCGACCTGAAACAAGAGCATGCGGCAACGGCAAGGCTGCAAGCGGCGATTAGCCTTGCGCGGCAGGCGGAACATCCGGAAATCGAAGCATGGTGCTACGAAACCGACGCGTGGCGCGTGCTCACGGATGGCGACTATGTCAAGGCCCTGGAACTCTCGCTTGCCGCCCAGGCCGTCGCCCCTGCGGGAACGTCAGTGCTTATTCAGGCAAACGCCCAGGAGGGGCGCGCACGCGCGAGGCTCGGCCATTCGGCAGACACTTACGCCGCTATCGATCGGGTACAGAAAGCGGCTGCGAAGTTGGGGGTACCCGACCGTCCTAGAGAGCACCACTATCAGTACGATCCAGCGAAGGCGCTCGCCTACACCGCAACGACACTCGCATGGTTGGGCGACGCTGCCGCAGAACCGTTTGCACGTGAGGTAATCGCCCGTCTGAGTCCATCCAATGACGTCACCCAATGGCCGCGCCGCGTGGCTTCCGCGAACATTGATTTGGCGCTGGTCCTGCTTGCGGATAACCGCCTCGATGAGGCCTGTAATTCTGCTCAGAAAGCCATCTTGAGTGGGCGGGTGGTTCCGTCTAACCATTGGCGAGCATTGGAAGTGGTCACTGCGGTTGAGGTCAGGCAGCTACCAGAGGCCCCCGACTTGCGCGAGGCGTACGAGGGCTTGAAAGCTATCGAAGCCTAAATGTGCAAAAGGCTCCTTCTGCTTCTCGCATCTGCGGGACGATAGAGGGGACCTTTCGGTCAGAACAGAAAGGCCTGTGCTGGGCAGGGTATTTTCTTCTTCTCTGACCGATTACCAGACAGCCCGCTTCATGAAGGCGCGAGGCTAAGAGGTTGTCTCACGTGGTGTTGCCCCAGCTATTCGATCGTGCTCGTGAGAAACGTGCGGAGCTCGGTGGCGAGGTTTCGCATTTCCTCGGCGGCCGCGTGCGCGGTGGTGGTCTCGAAGTGCCACCGCGCATCGCCGGCTCCCCGGCCAGTGCACCGAAACCGTCTCGTCCCGGGCATGGTCGGCCGCCGGGTTCGAAGAACCGCCGCCCGGCCACCCAGCATGACGTGGGCCGCGTCCTCGCCAACGGCGAGGAATGCAGCCGGCCCGCGCATCGCAAGAATGGCACCAAGCCCAGGCGAACCGTCACGGAGCTACCAGATCACACACCTAACCTCACGCTTTCGCGAGCGGGCCTCTTCCAGACCTGGACGATCTCATCGCGGAAGTCGACCGGAGATGCGACACCGCACACCGCCCTGGCGGACAAAACAGCCTGACTGGCTCGCCCTGCTCACGGTCGCCGCCCAACTCGCAGGCCAACCGCAGGCGCTGGCAGACGACTACGTCGAGCACTGCCGGATGGACGGCAACTCATGGACAGGCATCGGCACCGAGCACACACACGCTTGGGACGCCTTGCGGAAGCGGCGCCGTAGCGGTTGCGGCCAGGAATGAACGACCCGGCGGGTCAGGCTCCGCAATACCGGGTGGCGCGAGGACCGCAGAATTCATTGCTCCCTCCACCGCCATGGTCAACGTTTGTTTCGGTGTCGAAGGTTATCGTGCCGGCTTCAGCGTTGCTGGAAACGTTCACCTTGTGACCTATCGGCCATTCTTCGAGGTCGTTGGAGACCGTGACTTCAGCTGTTGCACCAGCCGGTGTAACGGTAAGCCGAAAACGAACTTCACACCCCCTGGGCTCGGCAGTGACACAGGGTGGGTCGCTACTGGGATCATCATAGTTCAAGAAGGGAAACCAATTATATCTTCCGGATCCATCCTCATCGATGATGATTTTCCGACGGTGAGCCTGCCAGGTCCCCTGATAATTTCCCTTGAGGGTCGCACGGGAATCGAAACGGCTCAGATCGACGAAGACGCTGGTGAGTTTATGCTTTCCGCCGGTCAGTACGTTGCTGATCCCTGCGATCTGGGCCTGGACGATCTCAGGGACAAGCTTGAGGCTGTCAAGAAGTGCTGGAATGACTTCGGTTGCCTTGAACTGACCGAGCGCCAGTTTGGCGCAGGTCTGAGCAGCCTTGACAGCCGACTCGAAGCGCTCTTTGGCGGAACCGTTCTCACTCAGGGCGTCTTTGGAGTCCAGAAGACAATCACCAGCCCCCATCAGGGTGGCGAACTGACTGACTACGTCAGGTTGCCCTTCGACTTTCCTTGAGGTGGATGCGTCGTCGACCGTCATCCGTGTCGCCCGGGCCAGTCCAGCCCCTCCGTCCTTGACCGACGGAGAATTCACCGCCTTCTGCGCGATGCCCTCGATCCACTTCTTGTCAGCACTGAGAGCCGGCATAAAGGCCAATAGCGTACCCAGAAGTACATCGACGGCGACTGCGCTGCCGTCCATGTGGCCATGAAGCCGGGCAGTTGTCATTTTCTCGTTGACAGTGACGCTCCCAGCCTTCGCCCCCGCAATGACCTTCTGCCCCTGCGTCATCCAGATCACGTTGCGAATGACAGTGATGGAGTCACCGCTGCCGAGAAGGACATCCCTGCCGGTTATGGTGACACCGCTGGGAAGGCGGTCGAGCCGAATCGGATATGCCACGCCGTTGACCATGTTCAGGGTGACTTCTTTGCCATCACCATCGGCACATGCGGAGAACGAGTTGTCACCGACCGCAGTACTGGCCTCGGCAACGACAGTGGCGCTCGGTTTGTCGCAATTGAGAGCTGGCGGGACGGCGAAGAGGTCCTTGACAATAGCGACCGCCGAGGCAGTGATTAGTTTCTGAAAATAACCCATGACCGAGGTGCCGGCGTCGACTGTCAACTTTATTTCGCGGCCGGCCATGTGAAGGAGCTTCTCTCCCGGCTCCACAAAGAACGTCCTGAATAACGAGAAGTGCGGCGCCGTGCCCGTGACGCGGTGGGTTCGAGGGTCGGCTTCTGCGTCGAGCAGCGGAAACCAGGCACCCAGGTCGGAGTCGAAGACCATGATGCCGATCTGCTTGGCCGTGACGCCACGGGGGAGTTTCCCGGAGTCGTATGACAAGCTGACGCGGCCCTGTGTGAGGGCACCTCGGGTCGTCGATATTTCCACGGGCGCGCCCAGACCGGCCACGCCGAGGTGTTTGTCGGTCAGGCCAGTGTCCACCTTGGGGCGTTCCTGGAACTCTACTTCGGTTCCGTTCCTTGCGCCCTCTCGCGGAACAGTGACCGTGACGTCCTGCCCGCCGGCCTTTCCGCTGACTTCGCCGCCTTCGGCACCCACGGTCGCGCCGGAATCGTCTGAGTGGCTTTCACCGGTGCAAGCGCCGAGCAACAGGGCCATCACGGTGACCGCGGTCAAGACTGCGGTTCGAACAGGAGGACGTTCCCGTTGCTGTATGGACTGCATGTGACCCCTGGGTGATCGGTCCCCTTGCGAGCGGTGGAAACATTCTGCTCCTGCGCGTATCGCCCGAACAACCCCTTTTCCAACAAACAGTGACGTTCAATCAGGAGCCGGACCACCACTTCCCGCAGGACCTCCGAGGCGGTACCGCTGCTTCGGGGTCCAGGGCGGGGGAGCGTGCCTGGACGGCCGTTCTGGGACAGTCTTCAGGTCGCTGCCCAGCAGTTTCACGGCCCCCGTCCGCCGGTCCTTGGTCCACGCCTGGCGGGCTGACACAGGGTCCTGTGCATGCAACCGTTGCTGTATCCGATCTTTGTCGTTGCACGTTTCAGGCGGCTCGTCCCTCTAAGTGGCGCTGAGCTTGGTCCGCAGCACGCGCAGGATGGCGACGCTCGTCGCCGGCGGACTGTCACCTGCAGCCTCGCGGGTCCATGCTCGGAGAGCATCTGATCGCGCCGTTCGGCTGGCACGTCGCCACCGCACACGTCTACCGCAAGTCCACGTTCCGGTAGACGGCGTGCACCGCCACTTCGCGAGTTTGCAGGAGGCAGTGCCCGAAATCCTCGCCTTCACCACGGGCTCGCACCGGGACTCCGCAGTCTGGGCGCGTCGTCGGCGGAGCGGCCTGGCGGGAACCCGGCACAGTGAGACGATCTCGGTGTGGCTGGTGTGATCACGGCGTCGGAGCCGTCTCGGACAGTGCCGTTCGCCAGGCTGAGCTCGCGCTACTTCGGCAAGTTGGTGCCGCTGCACGCGGCACCGCCCTGGTCATGCCGCACCGGCGCGTGAAAGGGCAGGCTGAACTCCCGGACTGGAAACAGGAACACAACCGCTCCCACAAGCCCTTGCCCGAGGCGAGCACGTTTTCGCCCGCATGAAGAGCTGGAAGATCCTGCGCGACTGCCGCCTCAAAAGGCGACGGCGTCCTCCACGACATGCTCGGCATCGCTCGCCTGCACAACCTCAATATCCCTGGATAAAGGGCGAGTTCGCACCAGCACTGGCCGCACCATACCCAACTCGCAGATCGCTTTCGGGGCAACCTTCAGCCCGCGGGCCAGTGTGGATTCGGCATGCCGTCATCGCTCATGTGCGCCCGCTGCCAGATCTCGTTCCAGCCGTACGGGATGTCCGGCACGATCCGATGCCGCTGGCCGCACGGACATGTCACCGGCGCCCACGCGCACCCACGGCACAGCTCGACCCATGCGTGCCCGGTCGAGTGCGGCTCCAGCGGTCCCTCGTCCCCGCAGGCCGGGCAGCCGGGGAGATCGGCGCCGTCCAGAATCGCGTTCTGTCGCCGGACGTACTCGGACAGACGCAGCGACGGGTGGCGAAACGGGTCTTCGTACCAGGCGCGGTCGGGGCCGTCCCACCACCTGATCCGCAGCCACCACGGTCGAGGGTTCGCTACAGCCCTCCGCCCGACCCGCTTCTCTGCCCGGCGCTGCGCGACGTACTCCTCCGCCCGCTCGAGCCACAACACCCTCGCCTCATACAGTTCCTCCACCGCCCGCACCAGCGCGTCCGGATCCGCCTCCAGTCGCCGGGGTATCGCGGCGCTGAGTGTGAGGTGGTGGTAGGTCGCCCGGAAGCCGTATGGCGCGAAGAGGGTGATGCAGGTCCGCAGCGCGCTGTGCCGGCGGCGGAGGGGGAGGCTGGCGTCGTGCACGTGTGCTCGGTGGGTCAGGAAGCTGGTCATTGTGCGGGCCTCAGGTCCAGTGCCCGTGTCAGGGCGGCGGTGACGGCGGTGGCATGTGCCGGCAGGTGTTGTTCGGCCCAGGATCCGGCGAGGCTGAGGAAATCCTGCAAGTCCCGCTGGGCACCGGTGACTAGCGTGCGTACCTGGTTCACTGGCAGCTCGATCACCGGGCTCCTCGCCTCCCCGTAGGCGTCGAGAGTCAGCCGGACGGTGCCGTCGACGCGTTCGGCCACCGAGGACGGGTCGAGGCCGAAGTCGGCGTAGCTGGTGCCGTCGAGCACCTCCAGCCAGTCCCGCCAGGTCTCCAGGCCGCTGCAGCAGCCCGGCTCGACGAAGGCGGTGTCGGTGACGTTGTCGGTCACCCGAAACCCTCCGGCGGCGAACAGATCCGGCATGGTGAGCAGTCCGTGCAGGAATGTGCCGAGCGGGTCGGTCGGGCACGGCCCGTGCTCTTCCTCCGGCTCGAAGTCGTTGCAGTCGGCGATCCGCACAACCGCCGTGCCGACCTCCGCCGGAGTCAGCTCCCCGCCCAGAACGAGATAGCCGTACGACTCGTGCTCGCCAACCGGCCAGAGCGCAAAGTCGTCGACAGCAAGGATCTCCAGAACGGGTTGCATCACAGTCACACGGGGATGATGCCGGACCCACTGCCACACCGCCACGGGCTTTAGCCGCGGTGTCGGGCTCAGGGCGGGCCCGTCACCAGGGCAGTTCGCGGTTCGCTCCGAGTAGTACTCCAGCTGTGGATCGTGATCAGGTGTCGTGAGACGCTGCCCCGCGTGATCGCCAAGCTGCAGTGTGTGGTGTTGGACTGTGCCGATGCCGTGGGGATGTCCCGGTTCTACCAGTCGCTTCTCGGCGGCGTCGTGAACCAGCCGGATCCGCGGTGGTCGCTCGGGGAGGGCTGGGCCACACTCCACACCGACGGCGGGTTCGTGCTGGCCTTCCAACGCGTGGACAACTATCGACCGCCGCGCTGGCCCGACTCCGCTCACCCTCAGCAGTTTCACCTCGACCTGGAGGTCAGGGACCTGGAACAAGCTCAGGAAGACGTTCTCACGATGGGTGCCACACTGCTCGACGGGGGTGACGGGCAGCGGAATTGGCGCATCTTCGCGGATCCGGCAGGGCACCCGTTCTGTCTTGTCCGGCACTGAACCGGGGGCACCGTAGAGGTGCGGCCACACCGGACCCGGCCACCACCCTCACGCATTACGAGCCGTCAGTGAGCAACTCCGCCAGTCGGTCGGCGAATTCGGTGAGCCAGTCCCGTCGTGGTCCACTGCGGGCGATACGAAACCCGTGGCGGCGGCCCCAGAACGCAGCCTGGACGGCATGGAACTGGGCCCACCGCTGCACGCGTTCACGATCGAGTTCCGCGGCCTCGGCGAAGACGTCCAGGACGCGGTGGACAGCTTTGCGCAGGTCATCAGCGTCGAGGAGCGCCAGCGCACGGGACTTCAGCAGTGTGCCGCCGTCGTAGGCGGGATCTCCCGCATACCCCTTGGGGTCGACAGCCAGCCACGGCTCTCGGTCGGCGCGCAGGATGTTCCGGGCATGAAGGTCCCCATGGATGAGAGTGTCCGGCTGGGCCCGACCCAGCTCCCGAACGGTCGCCACGGCGGCATCCAGCACCTGACGCGGCAGCGCATGCGCCAGTTCTTCGGCGTCCTGGCACAGTTGTTCCTCCCAGACACCGGCCTGCTCACGCAGCCGGGGCAGGCCGCGCGGTGCGGGAATGGCCAAACGGCGATTGAGCCGCCCGGCGGCCGTCACCACCTCGTCGCCGTCCTCGACTTCCGCCAGGGTCGACGACTGAACGCGCTCGAGCAGCATCGCGAACCGCTCGTCGTCACGCTCATGCAGCAGCACGGCGCCGCACCCACCCCACGCAACTAACGCATCCGGCTCATGGACGTTGGCGGGATGCGGAAACGACACCTTCAGCACGGCGCTCCCCTCGTCCCGCCGCCGTACCGGAACGATGACACCGACGCCCCCGTGCATGACCTCGCCATCCGGCACGCACCCCCAGCGCCCCAGCAACTCCTCCACGACCCCGGGGAGCTCGGCGAGCCACGCCGCCCCAGCCTCCCCCTCGCGGCTGACGGTGCTCTGGGCGAACTCCTCTGGGATCGCGATCATCCCGGCACCCTACGTGCGAACCCGCCGCGGCCACCAAGCCCAAGTCGACCGCTGCCGCCGCCCGGCAGACCACACACTACGAAGTTGTCACCTCCTGCGATGCGCAGTGGACGCCAGCACAGAACGCACCGCTTCGGACGAGGTTCATGCACCCGGACGATCTACACCACCCCGCCCCAGGTCGACGGGCAACGCTCTAGGTGCGGCGAGCCAGCAAGTGGGTGTCGAGGAAGCCCCGCTCGGACGCTGGGTCGTGGAGCAACCGAGCCACCGTGGCGAGTCCGGCTCCGGCCAACAACGCGGCAAACTTCTCCGGCGGCCAGCTATAGGCGGGCGCCACCTTGTGGTCGAAGCGGACTGGCTCCGGTCCGTCGGTTCCGAAGAAGGACACCAGGAGCAGGCCCCCCGGTGCCAGGACACGCACCTGCTCAGCGAGCAGCGCGGGCAACTCTCCCGGAGGGGTATGGATCATCGAGTAGTGGGCCAGCACTCCGCCGAGCGCGCCGTCCTCGACCGGCAGAGCCTCCATTCGCGCTTCGTCGAACCGCAGCGTCGGCTGGGCCCGCCGGGCGTGAGCGACCATAGCCGGGGAGAGGTCGAGCCCGAAGGCGTCCAACCCCAAGTCGTGCAGCATGGCCGTCAGATGGCCGGGTCCGCACCCGACGTCGGCTACCCGCAGGTTCCCCGTATCACGCACGAGCTCGGCGAAGGTGCCGATCATGTTCCGCGCGAACGGCCGCGTCTCCAACCGACTGGTGAACATTGAGGCGTAGAGCTCGACGACCCCGTCGTAGGCCGCCCTGGTCTCGTCCTGGTGTTTTAACACGGGCAGGAAACTAACACCCGCGCCGTTTGCAGCCGCTCTCCGGCCCCATCCCTTTCCTTAGCCATTCCTCGTGAAGGTGCCCAGGCCGCTCGTGTCGAGGTTCTCGACCCGGACCTTGTCGGCGTGGCCGCCGGACCCGACCGTGAAGGTCACGCCGGACAAGCCGACGGCCATTTCGCCGGTGGTGCTGTAGCTGAAGGTCTCACCGTCGTAGTGGCGCAGGACGAACCGTTGCTTCTTGGGTCCGAGCTGCATGGTCAGCTTGTCCCCCTGGGTGCTGACGGTCAGCGGGCCGTAGTACTTGTTGGCGTACGTTCCGGTGTAGGCGCTGTTCGCCTTGGCGGGTGCGGGGGAGGCCGGCGGCTTGCTGTAGTCGACCTTCGAGCGTTCCGCCTGCAGGGTCTGCTGGAAGAGCGGCCCGAGGAACTTCAGCCAGTCGACGGTCGGGCCGCCCGTCTGCGCCGTGTCGAGGAACGTGGTGGAGATCGCCTCGGGTACGCCGATGGGCTCGCCGTTGGTCAGGACGACGATGCCGAGCTTCTCCGAGGGCAGCAACGCGACGTTGGTGGCCGCCCCCAGCGCGAAGCCGCCGGAGTGGCCGAGCTTCAGCCTGCCCTGGTCGTCGTAGCTCACATTCCAGCCGAGCCCGTAGAACCCGGTCCTTCCCGCGGGTGAGTGCGGCGGATCGGAGACCATGTGCGGCACGTGGGTCTCCTCCAGTGCGGCGGCGTCGACGACTTTCCGCCCCTCGAAGGTGCCGTTGGCCAGTTGCAGGCGCAGCCACTTCGTCATGTCCCGGGCCGTGGAGCTGACCCCGCCCGCCGGGCTCTGGGCGTCCGGGTCGCGCACATGCTCGGCCTGCCAGGTTCCCCCGGTCTTCACATGAAGGGTGGCCTTGTTGTCCGCCTTCTCGTAGTCGGCGAAGACGGAACTGGTGGAGTCCATGCCGAGCGGCCGGTACAGCTTGTCGGCGGACAGCTTCTCCCAGCTGGTCCCTGCTGCTAGCGCGGTGGCGACGGCGGCTTCGGTCAGCCCGAAGTTGGTGTACGCGTAGTGGGCGCGGAAGGGAGCCAGCGGTTCGTGGCGGAGGTGGTCCAGGATGTACGCGCGGTCGTAGCCGAGGTCCTCCAGGATGTCTCCGGCGTGGTCGGGCAGTCCGCTGCGATGCGAGAACAGGTCGGCATACGTGACATGGCGGGTCACCCACGGGTCCTTGAGGGCGAAGCCGGAGCTGTGCTCGAGGACGGGGTCGTCCCAGCCGACGGTCTTGTCGCCCACGGCCGCGGCGACCACGGTGGACGCGATGGGCTTGGAGACCGAGGCGAGCTGGAAGACGGTGTCCGCTCCGACCCGGTCCTTCGTGCCCGCCGTCCGCAGGCCGAACCCCTTCAGATACACCACCTTGTCGTCGTACACCACGCCCACGGCGACTCCGGGCACACCGGTGCGGCGCATGGCGTCTTCCACGATGCTGTCCAGTTGGCCCACAGCGTGCTCGACCTCGGCCCGGGTGAGCTGTCGCGGCGGCTGGGCGGGTGGGACGGTGGGCAGCGGCGACGTCGCGACGGCAGCACGCCCGGCGGGGGTCGTTTCGGCATCGGCCGCGGTACAGCTGACGGCCAGCGCCGCCAGCAGGCCCAGTGCCGCGGCGGAGCGAAGAGAGCGTGGGCGTATGTGATCGAGTCGGGGCATATCGCCCATGGAAATCCCTCTGCCCACACCTGTCGCGCCTTGGCGGGCCGTTCGGGGGATCTGCGTAAGCCGTCACGCCGGCATGCTCAAAGGCCAGTCACCTCACGCGCGGAGATCCGCCACAAGCCGGAAGCGTTCCAGCACCACCCGTGTCGTGTCGTCCACCGTGAACCCGGGATCGTCCAGCACCGCCCGCATCCCCGCACTGTGCCAGAACCGTTCGTGACCGGCCCGCCACGCGGCCACATCGGCATAACCCTCACCCTCGTCGAGCGCGTGAGCGAGATCCACCTCGGCCAGCGGGACGACCCGTACGCCGGTGACCTCGATGATCCCGACCGGCCGGTCGGCGGAATCGACGACCACCGAACGGCCCCCGACCTCCGGCAGCGACTCGCCCTCGTGCTCGTACTCGACGGCGAGCCCCGTCGTGGACGTCTTGGAACCGTCGAGAATCGCGGCGACGAGCTGATCGCGCAACGGACCGGGAAAGGCGAACTCCGCCGTCGGGAGGTTCTCGGGCCGGGGGCGGTGCTCGGAGGTCGTCATGGCGTCACCGTAGGGGGCAACTCGCCCTCCCGGCGCGCCAATTTCACCGCGCGAGCGCCGGGCGGCACCGTCCCACACGTCACTCGCCCCCCACGTCACTCGCCCCCACTCCCCGCCTCCCCGCCTCCGCGCCCAGCGTCTCGGCGACCGCCCGGGGCAGCCACTCCTGTACGTGGCCGAAGGTGAACCCAAGCCCGGCCGCCCGGGAGTTGTCCATGCCGTACGAGCGGGCGAAGGAGAACGGGGAGACCTGGCCGACGTCGACGTTCTGGAAAACGGCTTTGCCGGCCGGGATGTGCCGGGCCACGGCCGCGCACAACTCCTCGGTGGTCAGCAGTCCGTGGGAGGCGGCGTTGACTGGTCCGGTGAAATTCTCGCCCACCGTCCAGAACAGAAAGTCGGCGATCTCCTCGACGTGGATATAGGTCGCGGGCCGGTTCTCGGTCGGTACGGCTATCGGGGTGCCGGTACGGATGCGCTGGGCATAGTGGTCGAGCCGGCCGGTGAAGTCGTCGGCGCCGCCCAGGACATGGGCCACGCGTACGGCCGTGTACGCGAACTCCGTACCGTCGGCCGTGAAGACCGCCTCGGCCTGGCGCTTGCCCTCGCCGTAGTGGGTGTCGAGGAACTCCGGCTTGTGCCAGGGGAGCTGAAGGTCGACGGGGAGGGTACGGGGATCGACGGCGTCCTCGCGCACAGGGACGACGGTGTCCTCGTAGACGAGGGAGTCCTCGTACTCGTACACCTCGATCGTCGACGTCATCACATAGCGGCGGGTACGGCCGCCCGCGAAGACGCGCCGTGCGATGGCCGCCTGGCGGGGCGTGTAGCAGACCTGGTCGACGACGACGTCGAAGGCACGGTCGCCGAGAGCGGAATTCAGGGCCGCCTCGTCGTCGCGGTCGGCGACAAGGTGAATTGCCCCGGCGGGCGGAGAAGCGGATCCCCGGTTGAGGACGGTCACGCGGTCTCCGGCGGCGATCAGTCGGTCGATGAGCCGCTTTCCGAAATAGCGATTTCCGCCGATGACCAATACGTCACGCATGCTGTTCCTCCCCGTAGCGGTCCTTGTGATCATAATTATCCTGGCGGGCGAGCGCGTTCTGAAGGAGAAGTCATGGGACATCCGGCCGAGGTACCGAAAGAACCACGGCGGTCGCGCGCTACGGCCAGCGAAACGTCGGTGGCCTTCGACGCGTTGGACCGGCAGATTCTGGAGCTCCTGCAGAGCGACGGCCGGATCAAACTGAGTGAGCTGGGCAGGAGGGTGCGGCTGAGTCCGGCGGCGGTCACCGAGCGCGTGCGGCGGCTGGAGTCGGCGGGCGCGATCACGGGATACGGCGCTCGGGTCGCTCCCTCGCGCCTCGGCTACGGCATCCAGGCGTTCATCCGGGTCGATCCGCACGGCGGCTACACCCTCAAGCACCCCAGGACCCTGGAGCTGCTCGCCCGGCCCGAGGTCACCGAGGCACACCACGTGGTCGGCGAGGACTGCTGGATTCTCAAGGTGGCCGTCGAGGACACGATCCATCTGGAGGAGATCCTGGAACGGACGTCGGCGCTGGGCCGCACGACGACGTCGATCGTCCTGTCGTCCCCGGTGCTGGGGAAGCCGTTGCTGCCCCCGGGGTGAGGGTGCCGCGCTTGCCTTGACGTCGGCGTCAAGGACTACGTTCGTACGTATGCGAATCGGCATGCGAATCGGCGAGCTGGCGGCGCGGGCCGGGACCACCACACGGACCCTGCGGTACTACGAGTCGCGTGGGCTGCTGCCCGCGCGGCGCACGGACAACGGCTACCGCGCCTACGACGAGGACGACCTGAAGCTGCTCCGGCAGATCCGGACGCTCCAGGACTTCGGGTTCGACCTGGAGGAGACCCGGCCCTTCGTGGACTGCCTGCGGGCGGGCCACCCGGAGGGCGACTCCTGTCCCGCGTCACTCGCGGTCTACCGCCGCAAGCTCGACGAACTCGACGCGTTGATCGGCGAGTTGCAGTCGGTACGGGCGAAGGTCGGCGAACAGCTGACGCGCGCCGAACGGGCACGCGACGAGCTGGCGGCCGAGGCGACGGTTCCGGGCGGCCCGGAACCGGTGTGCGAATGGGGAGGACGGACGCGATGATCAAGGCAGCGGGCGTGGCCGAGGTGACGGACGCGGACTTCGAGGCGGAGGTGATCGGCGCGGAGTTGCCGGTCCTGGTGGAGTTCACGGCCGACTGGTGCCCACCGTGCCGCCAGATGGCCCCGGTACTGAGCGCCCTCGCGGCGGAGGAGTCCGGGCGCCTGAAGGTGGTCCAGCTGAACGTGGACATGAACCCCCTGACGACGAACGCGTACCGGGTCCTGTCCATGCCGACGTTCATGGTGTTCCGGAACGGCGAGCCGGTGCGGTCGATGGTGGGGGCCAGGCCGAAAAGGAGGTTGCTGGAGGAGCTGTCCGACGTACTCTGACGCAGCTCGGCCGGCGTGGCCGGCCACCGGTCGCAGAAACCAAGAAATCCCCCGAGCGATTGCGCTCGGGGGATTTCTCTGCGTATATTCAATGGTTCGCGACTTTGGCGGAGTCAATCTTGTTCAGTCGCGGAAAAGTTCAATGAGCAGAGTATATCCGAGCGGGAGCGGAATTGTCAAACAGGGGCGCAAACACGGAATCAACTCACGATGAATTGCTCGGTGAACAGGAATTCGTCGACGGGCTGTACGCCCGCGTCGACGTCCTGCGCGGCGACACCGAGCACTCCGTCACGGACGCGCTCGCGCAGGGCAGTACGCCGATGCAGGCGCGGCTCGAACGGGATGTGCTCGTCGCCGAGCGGTCGGGGCTGCTCGCCGCCCTGAACGCCGTCGACGGATCGCTCTGCTTCGGGCGGATCGATCTCACCTCCGGGCTCACCCACCACATCGGCCGCATCGGACTGCGCGCCGACGACGCCGAGCGCACCCCGATGCTCATCGACTGGCGGGCCGAGGTCGCCCGGCCCTTCTACCTCGCCACCGGACACACCACGATGGGGCTGCGCCGGCGCCGCCACATCAGCACCGACGGGCGCCGCGTCACCGGACTGCACGACGAGATCCTCGACCTCGGGGACGAGACCCGCACCGGCTACGAGGACCCCTCCGGCGACGCCGTACTGCTCGCCGCGCTGGACTCCGCCCGCACCGGCCGGATGAACGACATCGTGCAGACCATCCAGGCGGAGCAGGACGAGATCATCCGCGCCCCGCACCGAGGCGTCCTGGTGGTGGAGGGCGGGCCCGGTACCGGCAAGACCGCCGTCGCACTCCACCGGGCCGCCTACCTGCTCTACGAGCACCGCGAACTCCTCGCCAAACGGGCCGTGTTGATCGTCGGGCCCAACCCCGCCTTCCTCGGCTACATCGGCGAGGTACTGCCCGCACTCGGTGAGACCGGTGTCCTCCTGGCGACCGTCGGCGAACTGTTCCCGGGCGTCCGGGCCACCCTCACCGACACGGCCCGCGCCGCCGAGGTCAAGGGGCGCGCCGACATGGCCGACGTGCTGGCGGCCGTCGTACGGGACCGGCAGGGCCTGCCCGACCCCGTCATCGCCATCGAGCACGACCGGGACATCCTCATGCTCGACGCCGGACTGGTGAGCGTGGCCCGGGAGCGGACGCGCGAGGCGAAGCTGCCGCACAACGTCGCGCGCGAGCATTTCGAGGGGCACATCCTCAACACGCTGACCGAGATGGTCGCGGAGCGCATCGGCACCGACCCGTACGACGGCAGCAATCTCCTCGACCCCAGTGACATCACCCAGATCCGCGACGACCTGGCCGAGAACCGTGAAGTCTGGGCGGCCATCGAGCAGTTGTGGCCCCGCATCGGCCCGCGCCGGCTGGTCGCGGACTTCCTCGCCGCCCCTGAGGGGTACGTGTCGCAGGCCGACGCGGATGCCGTCCGGCGGCCCGTCACCCGGGCGTGGACGACGGCCGACGTGCCGCTGCTCGACGAGGCGGCGGAGCTGCTCGGCCAGGACGACCGGGTCGCCCGGGCGCGGGCGGAGCGCGAGCGCAGCAGCCAGGTCGCCTACGCGCAGGGCGTGCTGGACGTCTCGTACGCCTCCCGTACGTACGAGTTCGAGGATCTGGACGCCGAGGAGTCCGAGGTGCTGTCCGCGCACGACATCATCGACGCGGAACGGTTCGCCGAGCGGCACGAGGAGGACGATCTGCGCAGCGCCGCCGAGCGGGCGGCGGCCGACCGGACCTGGGCGTTCGGGCACATCATCGTCGACGAGGCGCAGGAGTTGTCGCCGATGGCGTGGCGGCTGCTCATGCGGCGCAGCCCGACCCGGTCGATGACCCTGGTCGGCGATCCGGCGCAGACCGCCGAGCCGGGCGGCGTCGGGGCCTGGGACGACATCCTCGCGCCGTACGTCCAGGACCGCTGGGAGCACGCCCGGCTGGGCGTCAACTACCGGACCCCGGCCGAGATCATGGACCTCGCGGCGGCCGTGGTGCGGGCGCGGCGCCCGGACTTCGAGCCGCCGAGGTCCGTACGGTCGACCGGGGTGCGGCCGTGGGTGCGGGCCGTCGGCGTCGGCGAGAACCCCGCCGATCCCGCGGAGCTCGCCGCGGCCGTGGAGAAGGCGGTTGGCGAGTTGACGCCCGTCGAGGGGCGACTCGCCGTGATCGCGCCACGCGAACTGCACGGGGAGCTGGCCGCGCGGCTGGACGGGGTGGAGGCGGGGGCGGAGCCCGATCTGACGCGGGGTGTCGTGCTGCTCGATCCCCGGCAGGCCAAGGGCCTGGAATTCGACTCCGTCCTGGTGGTGGAGCCGGGGTCCTTCGGTACGAGCGATCTGTACGTGGCGCTGACCCGGGCCACCCAGCGGGTGGGCGTGCTGTATCGGGGGGAGTTGCCGGTGGCGTTCGCCGAGGCCGCCGCCGTGGTGGGGAGTTGACGGCCGAGCGTGCACCAAGGGTCACCAAGACGTAACAGTTCGCGCCATGGTCACCGCTCGTGCACGGCCGGTGCGGTATGCGTGTCGGTATGGAAGCCCATCCGTTCGCGACCGCGCCGGTCGACAGCCCCGCGCTCGAGTCGTTGCCCGTGGAACCGCTGTTGACGTCGGAGTTCGATGCCGACCCGGCCGGGGTGTACGCGCGGCTGCGGCGCACGTACGGCCCCGTGGCGCCGGTGGGGCTGATGGGTGTACCGGTGTGGCTGGTTCTCGACTATCGCGAGGTGCTGGAGGTCCTGCGGAACGAGAGTGTGTGGCGGCGTGACGTGAGGTACTGGCGGGCTCGGGCGCAGGGCCGGCTGCCCCGGGACTGGCCGCTGCTCGCGGGGTACGAGGTACGGCAGACCATGTTCATGGACGAGGAGGAGCACCTCGCCGCCCGCCACACCCAGCACACGGCGCTGCGACCGTTCCAGGACACGCAGACCCCGCAGGGCTGGGAGCTGCGGGCGACGGTCGCGTGGTACGCCGACGAGCTGATCGGGATGCTGGCGGCCGAGTCGGGCACGGTGGGGTTCGCCGATCTGGGGGCGCAGTACACGCGGCCGTTGCTGCTGATGGCCACCACCAGGTTGTTCGGGTGCCCTGTCGAGCTCGGCGACGAGCTGGTCATGGACCTGTGGCGGATGCTGGACGGCGGCCCGGACGCGGGGCCGGCGACCGGGCGGGCGCTGGCCGCGATGACACGGCTGGCGGCGCATCGGCGGGCGCGGCCCGGGGACGACCTGACGTCGTACATGCTGCTGGCCGACCCGGAGCTGTCGGACGAGCAGTTGGGGCGCGAGCTGTTCATGAACGCGGTGTACCTGAACGACATCACCGGGAACATGGTGCTGAACACGCTGCTCGAGGTGTTGCGCGGGAACGCGACGGTGCGGCGCAGTCTGTCGGTCGGGCAGCTCGGGGAGACCGTGAACCGGGCGGCGCTGGTGAATCCGCCGGTCGCCAACATGTGTTTCCGGTTCGCGGCGAGGGATGTGGCGTTGGGGAACTTCTGGATCCGGGCCGGGGACATCGTCTCGCCCTCGGCCGCGGCGGCCCACGGGGATCTGATGGCGATCGGGTCGTCCCACCTGGTCGGATCGGCCGTGAGTACCCGGGCACATCTGGGGTGGGGTGCCGGGTCGCATCAATGTCCCAGTGCGGCGCGGGAGTTGGGCGGAATGCTCGTGAGTACGGCGGTGGGCCGGATCTTCGACCACCTGGCGAAGGCCGAACTGACCCTGCCGACCGATCAGTTGCCGTGGCGGTCGGGGCCGGTGGTGCGGGGACTGCGGCTGCTGCCGGTGAGATACGAGCTGAACGGTGGAGTGGGGCGGGGAGTGGCCGGTGCCGGTCTCGGCGGGGGGTCGCACCGGGGGATGGACGCGGTGGGGACGCCGGTGGGGTCCGGCGGGGACTCACAACTGAAGGGCCTGCTCGGGGCGTTGCGGAGGCTGATGTTCGGGGGGAAGTGAGGCAGGGGGGCCTGTGACGCGCTCCCGGCGGACTTTTCGGCCGATACCGCGCTCACTCGATCTCCCGCCGTGGCAGGCTGACCATCCTCCGAACCCTGCTGCCGAAGGGCTTCTCGTGCTGCGTATCCCGCCCGAGGACATCATGTGGATCCGGAACACCTGCGGGCAGGAGGTCGTCGATGAACTCCAGCGTCAGGGTGGGGAGCACGACTGGTCCGAGCTTCGCCTGAACCGGCCGTTGTGGACCGTGCCCGGCAGCAGTTACACCGGTGCGGTGCTCCAGACGATCCACGTCGCGCCTCCGCCCCGGCAACTCGTCCTCAAGGTGATTCCCGCCGGAGCCCCTGGCCGAGAGGCATCCGCCCACGCGGACGCACTGGAGGCCGTGCCGGAGTTCTCCAAGCTGCACCTGGTCGGCCAGCCGTATCCGCCGCTCGTCCTTCCCGACGGCAGGACCGTGATGTTCCAGGAGGTCGCCGGCGGCAGTCTGCGGGACGTCACCCCGGCGGGATCCCTCTCCCGGGAGGAGCAGAACCAGGTCGTCGAGGCCGTCGTACGGGGACTGCTGGCCGAGTGGAACGAAGCCGCCCTGAAAAACGCCGTCCCCGCGCAGGTCACGGTGTCGGACTTCCTCCGCCGCGAACTGGGCGACGTGTGGACGGGCGGGGGGTCCCTCCAGGCATTCGGCCGGGGCCTGGGTGTCTTCGACCCCGCGCCCCCCTGGCTCTACAGCGACGGTATGCGGCTGCCCAATCCGTACCTGCTGGTCAAGGGTGGGTACCCCGCGCTCGCGGACCCGACGGTGCCGGTCCTGCGGGGGCTCGGCCACGGGGACCTCCACCTCGACAACATCCTCGTGCCGAGGCTGGAGAAGGTGGTGCGGTCGCGGGCGTACCGCCTCATCGACCTGTGCACCTTCGGCAAGGACGCGGATCTCGGTCGCGATGTCGCCACCCTGCTCCTCTCCGCTCTGCTGCCGCACGTGAACCACCCGCAGGAACTGCCGCACGACCAGCGGCACGCGCTCCTCCGGTTCGTCGTCGACCCGGATGCCTCCCATCGCGCCGACATCGTTTCGGGTGCGGCGGCCCTGGTGGCGGCCGTGCGCGACACCGCCCGCGAGGTGATGCGCGACTGGCGCGACCCCTGGGACCTTCAGTTCCTGCTCTCGCTGACGGCGGCGGCCCTGCGGTTCACGACGTACACCAAGATCACTGAAGCCGGCCGTACATTTTTCGCGCGGCTTGCTGCGCACGCGGGCGGTGAAGTGCTGGCCCGGACCCGGGAGGACGGCGCCGGGGCCTGGCCACCGGCCCTGGATCCGGGCCGGGACTCCTTCAGCGTGCCCGGTTTCGGGCACACGGGCCCGTCCGCGCGTGCTCGGGCAGCGGGCTTCGTGTCGGACCAGGAGCCTCAGCGGCGGCGAGGGCAGACGGAGACAGGGGTACGGGACGACCGCTCGGTCGTCGGATTCGGCCCTGACCACACGGTGGTGGCCGTCGACAGCGAGGGCGGCGTCCGGCGCTGGACCGTCTCCGGGGACCCGCTCCCCGGGACCGGCGGACGTCCGCCGCAGCAGCGGCTCGGCCATCAGTCGCTGGTGGCCTCCCTGACGCACAGCGTGGTGGTGGCCCGCCCGAAGGAACTGGAGATCGTGCACTTTCCGCAGCGCGGCGGGGCGTTGCGGCCGCCACCGGTCCGGTTGCCGAACGCCGACCACTTCCTGGTCACCAGCGGCGGGGACGTGTTCGCCACCCATGACGGGAAGTACCTGACCGTCCGCGCCTTCGAGGACGGGGCCCCGATCGAGGCACTGCCCTGCCCGCCCTCGTTGGCGGCGAGCGCGGTCAGCATCGACGCGTCGGTCGTCGCCATGGCCCGCTCGAGGGAGGTGCACATCCACCGTCGGGACCGCTCGCCGCTCACATTCGGTGTGGCCAACAGCATTCCGCACCTCAGAAACAAGCTCGTGCAGATGATGACCCCCGATCCGGGTCTGCAGCTCGCGGTCTCTCCTTCGGGAAGCCACGTCGGGTGCGTCACCTTCGAAGAGGTCGTCGTGTGGAGCACCGACGACGGCCGGGAGGTGTACCGCCGCAAGCTCACCGGCAGGGAGGCCGACGAGGCGCTCGGCGCGAAGTGGATGCGCCTGGTCTGCACCGAGACGGGCACGCTGTTCTGGCTCCGGCGCGGCCGACTGGCCATCCCGACCGTCGACGGCGGCACCCAGTTGCGACAGTCCGGTACCTACGCGGACATCGCCCTCGCCCGGGACGGCACGATGCTCGCGACGCTGGGCACAGAGGGCCGGCTGGAGGTGTGGGACCTGTGATCCCGCCGCTCGGTGCCGCGCATGTCCGCGGCGACGGCTGGGCATGACTGCTCACGCGGTCGGTACGCCGTCGGGCCGACCGCCGCCCACACTGGCCGCGCGCACACGGCGGCGCGTCAGCGGATCGGGGGAAACCGTGGCCGTACCGAGCACGCCTATTTTCGAGCGGCAGAACGATCCCGACCTGCTGATACTCCTCAAGGCGGCCTCCGTTTCGCACCGCCGGGCCAAGAGGCTTGCCTCCGCCCACGTCTCGCTCTCGGTGCTCCTCGCCGCCCTGGGGGTGGCGGGCGTGTTCGCACCCGTGCTCAGGACGCCGGGCACCCTGCTCGGCCTGGCGTGGGCGCTCGCGTACGCGGCGGGGGCCCGGCTCTGGGGGCGCGGGGAGATGCGGCGCGCGGCTCTGCTCCAGGAGAAGTTCGACGTCCAGCTGCTCGGACTCCCGTGGAACACCGTCCTCGCCGGCGGCACGGCGCCTCCCGCCGAGGAGGTGGGCCGGGTGGCCCGCCGGTACACGGCTCCGGAGTCGCGGCTGCACGACTACTTCTTCGAGGCCACCGCGCTGAGCCGCCCGCTGGACGTCTTCGCCTGCCAGTTGCAGACGCTCGGCTGGGGCGCCCGGGTGCGCCGCCGGTACGCCACGACCGTCACGTGCGCGCTGGTGCTCTGGACCCTGGCGGGTGTCGGGACAGGTCTGGCCCGGTCGATGACCGTGTCCGACCTGCTGCTCCACTGGTTCGTTCCCTCGCTGGGACTGCTGCTGCTCGGACTGGACACCGTCGCGGCCCAACGGGACACGGCAGGGGCCCGAGAGCACGCGCGGTCGGTGCTCCTGGCCGCGATGCACGAGCACGTCTCGCATGGACGGCCCCCGGAGGACGTCCCCGCGCTGCTCCAACTCGCCCGGCAGGGCCAGGACGTGCTGCTTCAGACCCGGCTCGGGCAGGTCCGGGTGCCCGACTGGTTCTTCCGCCGGTTCCAGACCTCGGACCGGGAGGACTTCGTGCAGGCCATGCGGGAACTGGACCGGACGGCCGCCGACCCCACGCCCTGACCGAGCCACGGCCGGGCGGCCCGCGGTGCGCTGGGCTCGACGATCACTCAGGGGGCGCGCAGGACATGTACGCGCCCCCTGAGTGATGCGCGCTCCCACTGCTGGCGGAAGGCCTGGTGAACGCGCCCCGGCTCGCCCCTGCTCGTCCTAGGGTGAGGCACCTCGGCTCGCGTGTGGCTGCGGATGATGAGCGGGCTTCGTGGGGTGGAGCCGGTGAACGCTCTCTCCGCCGCGCTGTCCCCACCCGGCCGGACGAACAGGGGAGACCACGTGAAGCTCGAAAAGCAGCAGCCGACCCGTTCCCGCTGGCACATCGGGCCCCGATGGATGGAACTGCTGGTGGTGAGCGTCCTGACCATCGCCACCGGCTACTTCACGGGGCGGGTGAGCGAGAGGAACTACCAGGCCGACTCCCCGCAGCCGACCGCGACGGTGACCGTGCGGGCCACGGAGACGGTCACGGCGACCCCGGAGGCGACCGCGACGCCGACGACACTCGCGGGTGAGGGCGAGAGCGCTTCGGTGGACGGGGAGAACCCCGAGCCCACCGACAGTTCGGGGGTGCGCCCGGCGCAGAGCTACCTGTCCGACCTCAGCGCCGTCACGTACACGGGTGACTACGGCCCCAGCCCCGTGCTGATGCTCGGCGTCAACCACCCCAAGAGCGTCAGGCTCGGCTGCAACACCTCGAGCTACGACAGCGTCACGTACGACGTGAGCAGCTACAAGCGGCTGAAGGCAACCCTCGGCATCCCGTCCGACGCGGACAACGCGATCGGCTCGGTGGCGGCGATCAAGGTGTTCGACGCCTCGGGACGACAGATCGCCGACGCGGTGCAGTTCCGCTCCAGTGACACCGCCGACCTCTCCGTCGACATCAGCGGCCAGGACCAGATCAAAATCACCTGCGCCCTGGTGAAATCGGGCGATCCCAACCGCTCCGCGACGACGAGCGGCCTCGGCGACGCGATCCTGACCTCCTGAATTTTGTACGTGGCTGCGCCGGGGATTACGCCGGGCGCAGCCACACCGTCGCCAACGGGGGCAGGGTGACGCGGATGCTGGCCGCGCGGCCGTGCCAGGGCTGGGGGTCCGGCTTCAGGGGGGCCGGGTGGTGGATGTCGGTGCCGCCGTAGCGGAGCGCGTCCGTGTTGAGGGTCTCCTGCCAGGCCGGGACCGATTCCGGGACGCCGATGCGGTAGTCGTGCCGGACGACCGGGGAGAAGTTGCTGACCGACAGAAGAGGGGCGCCCTCCGCGTCGTAGCGGACGAAGGCGAAGACGTTGTCCTCCGCCGCGTCCCCGACCAGCCACTCGAAGCCCGAGGGATGCGTGTCCCGTTGCCAGAGGGCCGGGGTGTCGCGGTAGACCGTGTTCAGGTCGCGGACCAGGTCCCGTACGCCCCGGTGGTCCGCCTCCGCTCCGTACGCGGGATCCAGCAGCCACCAGTCCGGGCCGTGGGCCTCCGACCACTCGGCGCCCTGGGCGAACTCCTGGCCCATGAAGAGCAGTTGCTTGCCGGGGTGTGACCACATGAAGGCCAGGTACGCCCGTTCGGTCGCCCGCTGCTGCCACCAGTCGCCCGGCATCTTCGACACCAGCGAGCGCTTGCCGTGGACGACTTCGTCGTGGGAGATCGGCAGGACGTAGTTCTCGCTGTACGCGTACACCATCGAGAACGTCATCTCGTGGTGATGGTGCTTGCGGTGGACCGGGTCGTGCTGGACGTAGCCGAGCGAGTCGTGCATCCAGCCCATGTTCCATTTCAGGCCGAAGCCGAGCCCGCCGAAGCCGCCGGGGCCCGTGTGATGCGTGGCCCGGGTGACGCCGTCCCACGCCGTCGACTCCTCGGCGATCGTCACGACCCCCGGGACCCGCCGGTACACGGTGGCGTTCATCTCCTGGAGGAAGGCGACCGCGTCCAGGTTCTCCCGGCCGCCGTGCTCGTTCGGCGTCCACTGGCCCGCCTCGCGCGAGTAGTCGAGGTACAGCATCGAGGCGACGGCGTCGACCCGCAGGCCGTCTATGTGGAACTCCTCGCACCAGTAAACGGCGTTCGCCACAAGGAAGTTGCGGACCTCCCGCCGGCCGAAGTCGAACTCCAGGGTCCCCCAGTCGGGGTGGGCGGCCCGCAGCGGGTCCGCGTGCTCGTACAACGGGCGTCCGTCGAACTCGGCCAACGCCCAGTCGTCGCGCGGGAAGTGGGCCGGGACCCAGTCCATCAGTACGCCGATGCCGGCGCGATGCAGGGCGTCCACCAGGTACTTGAAGTCGTCCGGGGTGCCCAGCCGGGCCGTGGGCGCGTAGAAACCGGTGACCTGATAGCCCCACGAACCCCCGAAGGGGTGCTCCGCCACCGGCATCAGCTCCACGTGCGTGAAGCCCAGGTCGCGTACATAGGCGGGGAGTTGCTCGGCCAGTTGACGGTACGTCAGGCCGGGGCGCCAGGACGCCAGATGCACCTCGTAGATCGACAGCGGTCCCTCGTGTGCCGGGACTTCGGCGCGTCGCGCCAGCCACTCCCCGTCCTCCCACTCGTGGTGGGAACCGTGCACGATGGACGACGTGTGGGGCGGGACCTCGGTCCGGCGGGCCATCGGGTCCGCGCGCTGGGTCTTCGAGCCGTCCGGGCGCGTGATCTCGAACTTGTACAGCTCGCCCTCGCCCACCCCCGGCACGAACAGCTCCCACACCCCGGTGGCGCCAAGCGACCGCATCGGATACGCCGTACCGTCCCAGAAGTTGAAGCCCCCGATCACCCGTACCCCGCGCGCGTTCGGCGCCCAGACGGTGAAGCGAGTGCCGGTGACGCCCTGGTGGGTCATCGGTTCGGCGCCCAGCGCCCGCCACAGCTCCTCGTGCCGGCCCTCGCCGATGAGATGCAGGTCCAGGTCACCCAGGGCGGGCGGCAGCCGGTACGCGTCCTCGGTCTCCTGCACCTGCTCCTCGTACGCGATGACCAGCCGGTATTCCGGCGCGCCCCGCAGTGGCAGCGCGCCCGAGAAGAAGCCGTCGCCGTCGTCGTGCAGGTCGGCCCGCAGCTCCCCGGCCACGATGGTCACCGACTTGGCGTACGGCCGCAGCACCCGGAAGGCGACCCCGCCGGGCAGCGGATGCGCGCCCAGGACGGAGTGGGGGTCGTGATGCGTACCGGCCAGCAGCCGCTCGCGGTCGGAGGCGTCCAACGCGGGGGAGGGGAGGAGGACGGCCGTCCCGGCGGTGGCCTCGACGGGCGGGGAGGGGGGCGGCGCCGGCGCCTCGGGCGTCTCCAGCCTCTCCGGGCTCTCCAGCCTCTCCGCCGTCTCCGGGCTCTCCACCGTCTCCGGGCTCTCCACCG
>NZ_LGDW01000004.1 GCF_001280005.1 Streptomyces sp. NRRL WC-3618
CCTCGGCGGCGAGCCGGCGGATCGCCTCGATGCCGTCGATCCCACCCGTGCCCCCGACGCCCCCGACGCCCCCGGCACCCCCGAACCGGAGGTCCATCAGCGCGACGTCGGGCAGCAGCCGGGCGACCAGCCCGACCGCTTCCTCACCGCTGCCGGCCTCGGCGATCACCTCGATGTCGGGCTCGCCCTCCAGGAGCGCGCGCAGACCGGCCCGTACGACGGCGTGGTCGTCCGCGATCACGACGCGCAGCGGCTCGGCCGCGCCGGGCGGGGCCGGGGTCATCGGACGGTCGCCGTGGGGAGGGACTCGGCGGGGGCGAGGGGCCCGGCAGCGGGCTGCGGCCGGGACGGCGCGCTGAGCGTGGCTCTGATCCGGGTGCCCCGGCCCGGCGCGCCGCTGACGTGGAGCTCACCGCCGTACTCGCGCAGCCTGGCCCGTGTCGCGGGCAGCCCGAAGCCGCGGCCCGGCCGCTGAGACGTACGGGCGAAGGCCTCGGCGGGGTCGAATCCGACGCCGTCGTCGGTGATTTCGAGGTCCACCAGGTCCGGCCGCCGCCGAGCGAGGGTGACCTGCACGTTCACCGCGTGGGCGTGTTCGCGGATGTTCGCGAGTGTGCTCTGCGCGACGCGGAACAAGGCGGTGGCGGCGTCTTCGTCGAGGACGGGCTGGGGGTCGCCCACAGACCGGAACCGCACCCGGGCCGCGGTTCCGTCGGCCTGCGAGCGCGCGCACAGGACGCGCAGCGCGCCTTCGAGGCCGGTCTCGGCGACGGCGGACGGAGTGAGGTCCCCGATCATGCGGCGGGTCTCGGTGAGGTTGGTGCTCAGTCCGTCGGCCACCGCGCGCACGCGCGTGCGCGCGACGTCGGGGCGCTCCTCCCAATCCCGTTCGGCGGCCTGGAGCAGCATCAGCCCGCCGGCGAGTTCCTGGGCGAGCGTGTCGTGCAGATCGCGGGCGATGCGCGTGCGCTCCTCGAGCACGCCCGCCCGGCGCTGCTGCCGGGCGACGAGGTCACGTGTGTCGCGCAGTTCCTCGACGAGACGCCGGCGCACCTCGGCCTCCCGCTGCTGGACGCGGTAGAGGGCGACGGTGCCCCAGACCGCCGCCACGGGCACCAGCACGGTGTCGATCACGAACCGGCCTTCGGCCCCGGCCAGTGCCGTGACGAGGACGACGGTGATCAGGGCGAGGGCCGCGGTCGCGGACCGGCGTCCGAGCACGCGCTGCGCGGCACACGCCAGCGGCAGAGCGCACCACACGAAGGCGTGGGTCAGCACGGCGGGGACGAGGTGGAGGAGGAGGCCCCACAGGGCGAGGAGCAGCGGAATCCACGTCGCCCGCCCGACCCTTCCGAGCCGGTCCCACCGCATCACGCCGACGGTGTAGACGAGTGCGAGCAGCCCGCTGACGGTCACGATGTACCAGCACAACTCGCTGTTGAGCCGGGCGAGTTGCAGCAGCGCGGACGCCACGATGACGAAGAACGCCAGATGCGACACGTGTTCCAGCGTGAGTCGACCGCCGCGAACCCTCAGCAGCGTACGGACGGGGACACGATCGGGCACGGCAGATCCCCTTGGGCAGACTGATCCAATCGAACAGGGCCCCGAGTTTATAGACCGGCCGTATGAGCGACGTGAAGAGACGATGGAAATTGCCGATCGGTGCGTCCCCCGCGCCCCGGTGAGGGGCACGGGGAACCGCGCGAGCTACGCGCCGGGGTGCAGCCCCAGCACACCCGGAGTCGGCTCCCCCTTCACCTCACCGAAGTACAGGGCGAAGGTCTGCTTCCAGCGCTCGATCTGCGCGCGGTCGGCCATGAAGCGCGGGAAGCCGTCGAGATTCGCGTTCGGGTACGTCCAGATGGGCTTGAGGCCACCGGCGGGGGTGACGTCCGTCCGTACCGACCAGCCGTTGAAGGCGCTCTGCTGCTGGGCGGTGGAGAGCTGCCAGTTGAGGTAGAGCTTGGCGGCCGTGGTGTTCCGGCCCTGCTTGAGGATCGCGGCCCGCTGGCCCCAGGCCATGAACGGGTGCCCCTCGGCGACGGCCCACCGCGAAGGTGCCGTGGACGGCGCCGCGAGCGAGCCCGCGCCGCCGACGCCGAGTGCCTTCTGCCCGCCGGAGACGGCCAGCCCGGGCGTGTGGCTGCCGCGGGCGAACCGGACGTCCTGGGCGGCGAACCTGGCGGCCCAGTCCCAGCCGTAGTGGTCGACGTACAGCTTGAAGAGGTAGAGGACCGCGTCGTCGTCGTGCGGGTAGGCCGAGGCGATCTGTCCTTTCCACTTCGGGTCGATCAGGTCGAGCGGGGACTTCGGGACGTCGGCGCCGACCGCGGCGACGTTGTACGAGTAGCTGAAGCCGATCACCGCGATGGCGGTCCAGGCGCCGTGCGGGTCCTTGAGGCCGTCGTACACCTTGGAGAAGCCCGCGGGCCTGTAGTGCAGCAGGCGGCCCTGTTCCTTCCAGCGGGTGAAGTCCTGGAGGGTCTGGAGCTGGACGACGTCCGGGACGAGGGTGTCGGTCGCGAACTGGTTGTCGACACGGACGTCGTGGAACTTGCTGTAGTCCATGACGACCTTGAGGTCGATCTCCGGGAAGCGGGCGGCGAAGCCGGCCCGGATTCCGTCGCCCTGGCTGTCGACGTCGCCGCCCGCGTAGATGACGAGCTTGCCGCCCTCGGCCAGCGCCGCCCGGTACAGCTCGTCGAGCGTCCGCTTCTCCTCGGCGCCGGAGTACGAGCGTGACGCGGCGGACGGGGCAGCGGCGGCGGGGGTCCCGGTGGCGCCGAGCGCGCCGACGCCCAGGGCCGCTCCGGCTCCGGTGGCGAGTACACGTCGTCGGCTGAGGAAACTGGACACTCTGGGGTCCTCTCGATGGGGGGTACTGCCGGGGATTCGATCCTGACGCGGGCGAGAGGGTCCTCGCGTCGGCTGTACGGAGCGTGCTGGAGGACAGCGGGACGAATCCCCGTTCAACCGAACGGTTGAACGGGGGGGGAAGCTGAGGGGCGGGCGTCAGACGGCCTGGAGTGCCTCGGGGACAAGGTCCTTGAGGGCCGGGTAGCCGTCCACGGCCATGATCAGGTCCGCTTCGGCGAGCAGGGCGCGCAGGACGTGGACGATGCCGTCCGTGCCGCCGAGGGCGCAGCCGTAGGCGTACGGGCGGCCGATGCCGACCGCTGTGGCGCCCAGGGCGAGGGCCTTGACGATGTCGGCGCCGCCGCGGACACCGGAGTCGAAGAGGACGGGCAGGTCGCCTGCGGCTTCCACGACGCCGGGCAGGGCGTTCAGGGCGGGGAGGCCGCCGTTGGCCTGCCGGCCGCCGTGGTTGGAGCAGTAGATGCCGTCCACTCCCGCGTCGCGGGCGCGGCGCGCGTCCTCGGGGTGGCAGATGCCCTTCACGATCAGGGGGAGGTCGGTCAGCGCGCGCAGCCAGGTCAGGTCGTCCCAGGTGAGCGGGTTGCCGAAGATCTGGGTCCAGTGGAGGATAGCGGCCTGCGGGTCCTGTTCGGGCGACCGGCCGAGGCTCGCCCGGAAGGCCGGGTCGCTGAAGTAGTTGGCCAGGCAATGGCCGCGCAGCTGGGGGAAGTTGGCGGTCGCGAGGTCTCTCGGGCGCCAGCCGGTGATCCAGGTGTCGAGGGTGACGACGATGCCCTGGTAGCCGGCCCGCTCGGCACGGTGGACGAGGCTCTCGGCGATGCTCCGGTCGGTCGGGGTGTAGAGCTGGAAGTAGCCGGGGGTGTCGCCGAGTTCGGCGGCCACGTCCTCCAGCGGGTCGACGGAGAGGGTGGAGGCGACCATCGGGACGCCGGTACGGGCGGCGGCGCGGGCTGTGGCCAGGTCGCCGTGGCCGTCCTGGGCGCACAGGCCGATGACGCCGATCGGGGCGAGGAACACTGGTGACGGGAGTGTCGTGCCGAACAGCTCGACGGTCAGGTCTCGGGTGGCGGCGCCGACGAACATGCGCGGGATCAGGCCCCAGCGGGCGAAGGCGTCGGCGTTGGCCCGCTGGGTGTGCTCGTCGCCGGCGCCTCCGGCGACGTAGGACCAGACGGACGGCGGCAGGGCGGAGCGGGCCCGCTCCGCCAACTCGCCGAACTCCATGGGGAAGACGGGCAGGACACCGCCCAGCCCGTTCAGGTAGATCTCGTTCTGGTAGTCGGCGAACGCCATACGGACACCCTTTCGCTCAGGTCAACCGGCTCGCGGGTCAGGCGATTTGCGGCTCAGGCGGCTCGCGGCCGGGCGTGCAGAAGCAGGTGATCGGCGAGCAGCTCCAGCGCGGCCCGATGATCGGCGGTATTACGGTCGACGAGCCAGGTCATGTTGAGGCCGTCGATCATCGAATGGACGTACCGTGCGAGCACCGGCACGGGTTGGGTCCACTCGATCACGGCGTTGTCCGCGGCCAGTTCGAGCAGGCCGACGAAGGCGCGCAGGAAGATCTCGTACTGCTTCCTCGCGACGTTCTCGAAGCCGGGAGTGCGCAGCGCGTACTGGGTGAGCTCGTAACTGATCTGGTGCTCACCGGGGTTGGCCTCGAAGCCCTTCCAGAACGCGTGCAGGCTGTCGAGGACGCTGTCACGGATGTCCTTGTGCGGGGCGAACAGGCCGCGGACCTCGGCGACATAGCGCTCGGTGAGGGTCTCCGTGACGAGTTCGAGGAGCTGCGCTCTGGACTCGAAGCAGTAGTGGAAGGCCCCGAGGGTCATGCCCGCCTCGGTGACCACCGCGCGGGTGGTGGCCTTCGCGACGCCGTCGCGTGCCATGACCCGGATCGCCGCCTCGAGAAGCTGCGCTCTCCGGTCGCTCGCCGCCATGCGGGGCACGCGTTCTCCTCTCCGCACCGGTCCCATCTGTGTGGTTCGCCCGTCACGATATCCAACCGCCCTCCGGAAAAGTAAGTCACTCGTCCAGGACGCTTGACTTACTTCTCCGGTTTGGGCCACCGTAGCCTGAGCCGAGCGTCGGCACGAGCAGCCTCAGGAGGCAGGGGTGCGACCGAGGGCCACAGTCGTTCTGGACGGATTCGGCGTCCTGGAGTCGCTGCGGTGGCACGACGACGCCCTGTGGTTCTGCGACCTCGCCCACGGGACGGTGCACCGCTGGGACACCCGGGGCGAGCCGGAGACGGTCGCCGAGGTCCCCGGGCGGGCGGGGGGCCTGGGCTGGCTGCCGGACGGGCGGATGCTGGTCGTCTCCATGGACGGGCACTGTGTGTACCGGCGCGAGCCGGACGGCTCCCTGGTCGTGCACGCCGACCTCAAGGACATCGCCGGGGGGCCCGCCAACGACATGTTCGTCGACCGGCGGGGCCGCGCCTACGTCGGCAACTTCGGCTTCGACTACCACGGCTTCGTCCGCCGACGGCCCAACTCGATGCTCTACGCCCCGCCGGGGCCGCCCACGACGTCCGTCGCCTGCTTCTCCCCCGAGGGTGAACTGCTGGGCCTGAGCGAGCCGTTGGTCTTCCCGAACGGCATGTTCCTCCTCGACGACGAGTCCACGCTGCTCGTCGCCGAGACCCTCGCGATGCGGCTCACCGCGCTCCCCGTACTGCCTGACGGGCGACTGGGCCCACCCCGCCCCTGGGCTCCGCTCATCCCCTCCGTCCTGTGGAGGTCCCTCAACCACCCCGGACAGCTCGGCCGGATCACCCGGCGCGTCTCCGCCCTCCTCGATCACCGGGCGATCGCCGAGCGCTCCACCAGCCCCATCACCCCCGACGGCATCGCGCCGGGCCAGGACGGCACGGCGTGGGCCGCCAACGCGCTGCGCGGCGAATGCGTCCGGGTGGGACCCGGCGGCGTGATCCTGGACCGGGTCGCCACCAACGGGCGCGCCCTGAGCTGCCTGGTCGCCGGACCCGACGGCAACACCCTGTACGTGGCGACCACACCGACCGACGACCCGGTGGAAGGGGCCCGGCTGCGCGGTTCACGACTGGAGGCGTACGTCCTGCCGTCATGACCGCGACCCTCGTCAACTCCGCCTATTTTCCCGGGAGTTCTCATGCACGGACATCGAACGGACGGTGTACGGCCTGTGCGACTTGTAAGGCTTGTACGACTTGAACGGCCTGTATGGCCTGTACGGCCTCCGCGCACCGCCGCTCATCCCGCGAGTCCCCTGAGCCCGCGATGGAGCCCGCGATGAGCGTCGTCCTGATCACCGGCGCCGCGAGCGGCATCGGCGCGGCGACCGCGCGTGAGGCGGTGCGCCGGGGTCACCGGGTCGCCCTCGCGGACATCGACGTGGCCGGTGCGACCCGGATCGCAGGTCAACTCGGGTCTACCGCCCGCGCGTTCGAGCTGGACATCCGCGACGAGGCCGCGTGGGAGGCGGTTTTCGACTCGGTCGCGGTCCAACTCGGCCCGGTCGACGTGCTCGTCAACAACGCGGGGATCATCCACACCGGTTACGCACGCCAGTTGTCGCCGGCCGAGCACCGGCACATGGTCGAGGTGAACCTGCTCGGCCCGATCAACGGCATGCTGGCCGCACTGTCCCGGATGCGGGCCCGGGGCCACGGGCACATCGTCACCGTGTGCAGCATGACGTCCTTCCTGCCGCTGCCCGGCTACACCACCTACGGCGCGACCAAGCACGGGCTGCGCGCCTTCCACCACAGCGTGGCCATCGAGGAACGCGACGGGCCGGTCACCTTCAGCATCGTCCATCCGCCCGGCACCCGTACCCCCATGCTGGAGCAGGAGATGGCCGACCCCAGCGCGGTGATCACCTTCGCCGAGAAGCCGCTCACCCCCGAGAAGGTCGCCTCGGTGATCGTCGACGCCATCGCGAAGAAGCCGGTCGAAGTCGTCCACCCCGCCATCGGTGGACGCGTACAGCGGGTCGCCGGCGTGTTCCCCCGGCTGATGCGCTTCGTGATCCCCAAGGTGGCGGCCATGGCCGAGCGCCGCAGCACGGGCCTCGTCCCGGCCCCCGTGTCCGTACCCGAGCAAGGAGACACCAACCGATGACCCTCAACACCACCGCTCCCAGAGCCGGTTCGGATCCCGCGACCCAGAGTCATTTCGACAGTCTGCGGGCGGCGACCGCAGGTCTCGAACCCCCCTTCGGCGTCATCGACCTGGACGCCTTCGACGCCAACGCCCGCGACCTGGAACGCCGTGCGGGCGGCAAGCCGATCCGGCTGGCCAGCAAGTCGCTGCGCTCCCGCGCCCTCATGCGGCGCGCTCTGGACCGCCCGGGATTCGACGGCATCCTCGGCTTCACCCTGCCCGAAGCCCTGTGGCTGGCCGAGGAGTTCGACGACATCGTCGTCGGCTACCCCACCGCCGACCGTACGGCGCTGCGCCGGCTGGCCGCCGACGAGCGGCTCGCGTCGCGGATCACTCTGATGGTGGACAGCGTCGAGCATCTCGACCTGATCGACGCCGCGACCGGCCCGCGCGCGACCCGTATCCAGGTCTGCCTGGAACTGGACGCGGCCCTGCGCCTGGCGGGCGGCCGGCTCCACCTGGGGCCGCGCAGATCCCCGGTGCACACCCCCGAGGAGGCGGCGGCGTTCGCGCGCGAGGTCGTCTCCCGCCCGGGCTTCGAACTGACGGGCATCATGGGGTACGAGGGGCAGGTCGCCGGTCTGGGTGACAACGTGCCCGGCAACGCCGTCAAGCGGGCCGTGGTCCGGGCGATGCAGCGTACGTCCGTCGAGGAGCTGAGCCACCGCCGGGAAGCGGCGGTCACGGCCGTACGGGCCGTGACACCGCTGCGGTTCGTCAACGGCGGCGGCACCGGCAGCCTGGAGACCACGACCCGCGAGGGCTCCGTCACCGAACTCGCGGCCGGCTCCGGCCTCTACGGCCCGGGACTGTTCGACTTCTACCGCACCTTCCGGCCCGTCCCGGCGGCGTACTTCGTGCTGCCCGTCGTACGCCGTCCCTCGTCGTCGATCGCGACGCTCCTCGGCGGTGGCTGGGTGGCGTCCGGGCCGCTCGGCAAGGACCGGCTGCCCACACTCGCCTGGCCCCCCGGGCTGCGCGTCACCGCCACCGAGGCCTTCGGTGAGGTACAGACTCCGCTGCTGGGCAAGGCCGCGAGCGTCCTGCACATCGGCGACCGGGTGTGGCTGCGGCACGCTAAGGCCGGTGAGCTGTGCGAGCGGATCGGCGAGCTGCACCTGGTAAGCGACGGTGCGGTGGTCGAGACCGTGCCCACCTACCGCGGTGAGGGCCACCACTTCCTATGACCGCCACCGCCATCACCGGCCGGACGGTCCTGATCGTCGGCGCCTCCTCCGGCATGGGGGCGGCAGTGGCCCGGCAGCTCGCCCCGGCGGCCAACCGGCTCGTCCTCACGGCCCGGCGCGCCCCCGAACTGGCCGCCGTGGCCCAAGAGGTACGGGCCGCCGGCAGCGCCTGCCTCGACGTCGCCGCCGACGCCCTGGACCCGGAGGCGGCGGCCGGGGTCGTCGCGGCGGCCGTCGCGGAGTTCGGCTCGGTCGACATCGCGCTGCTCAACGCCGGCCAGGGCCCGGACATGGCCATGGACCGGGTGAGTACGGCGGACGTCTCCCGGATCATGGCGTTGAACTACGACGTCGTCGTCAACTATCTGGTCCCACTGATCCGGCAGTTGGGCGAGCAGCCGGGCGGCGGCCTGATCGCCCACACCAACTCCCTCGCGGGGCTGATGGGCATTCCCCGCCAGGGCCCGTACTCGGCGGCGAAGGCGGCCGTACGCACCCTTCTCGACGCCGCGCGCGTCGAACTGGCGCCCAAGGGCATCCGGTTCACCTCGATCCACCCCGGCTTCGTGGGAACGGACCGGGTCGAAGCGGACGGCCTGCCCAAGCCCTTCCAGGTCAGTCAGGAGCGCGCGGCCCGGTACGTCGTACGCGCCCTGGAGCGGGAACCGGCGCAGGCCTGTTTCCCCTGGCAGACAGCGGCATTGGTCCGGGCGCTGCGCACCCTGCCCGCGCCGCTCTCCGACCGGGCGCTGCGACGGCTGGCCGCGCGGTAGCGGCGGTGCGCGGGCCATGTGCCCCTGCCACGGACCGACGGGAGGGCCCCCTCCTCCCGCCGCTCCCCGTGCGCTCGGGCATGCCCCCCGGCTAGGTTGGGCGCCATGAGCAACCTTGACCGCGCGCCCGTCCCCAGCGTCTGTGGCGGCCGTGGATTCGTCGTCGCCGAACCCGTGCGCGAACTGCTGAGCCCCCGGCGCGTCAAGCTCGGCGAGGGCACGGAGGTACGCCGGCTGCTACCGAACCTCGGTCGGCGCATGATCGGCGCGTGGGCCTTCGTCGACCACTACGGGCCGGACGACATCGCCGACGAGCCCGGTATGCAGGTGCCGCCGCACCCCCACATGGGCCTCCAGACGGTGAGCTGGCTGCACGAGGGCGAGGTGCTGCACCGCGACTCGACCGGCAGCCTCCAGACGATCCGCCCGCGCGAACTGGGCCTCATGACCTCCGGCCGGGCCATCAGCCACTCCGAGGAGAGCCCCAGGTCCCACGCGCGGTTCCTGCATGGGGCGCAACTGTGGGTCGCCCTGCCGGACGGCCACCGCCACACCGACCCCCATTTCGAACACCACGCCGATCTGCCCACGGTCGCGGCACCCGGGGTGACGGCGACCGTGATTCTCGGCGACCTCGACGGCGCGGCCTCGCCCGGCACGACGTACACCCCGATCGTCGGCGCCGACCTGACGCTCGCCGCCGACACCGACGTACGCCTGCCGCTCGTGCCCGACTTCGAGTACGGGGTGCTGGCGATGTCCGGGGAGGTGCACGTCGACGGGGTGCCGATGCTGCCGGGCTCGATGCTCTACCTCGGCTGCGGCCGCACCGAACTTCCGCTGCGCGCCGCGTCCGACGCGAGCGTGATGCTGCTGGGCGGTGAGCCGTTCGAGGAGGAGCTGATCATGTGGTGGAACTTCGTCGGACGAACGCAGGAGGAGATCGCGCAGGCCCGCGACGACTGGGCGAAGGGGACCCGATTCGGCGAGGTGAAGGGCTACGACGGAGCCCCACTCCCCGCCCCGTCCCTGCCGACGACGCCACTGAAACCTCGCGGACGGGTGCGCTGACCTGCGAGAGGAGGGCCTCGGGAGAGGCCCCGGACGCGCGACGTGCCGCCGACCTCCACTTCGCCCTGCTGCCGGGAACGCACACCGGAGGGCCGGCCCATCGCCGACCTGCTCGCCGCTCAAGCAGCAACGGTCGCCCGTCGTTCTCCACATCGCCTCCCACGACTACTTCCTCGACGACGACCAGCCGACGGAGAGCGATCCCCCGCAGACCGACCGACGCGCGTTCAGCCCCTTCCCCGCTCCCCTGCCCAACTCCGGCCTCGCGCTCGTCGGCGCCAACAGCCGGCTGCGCCGAGGCCACCTGCCCGACCGGGCCGAGAACGGACTACTGACCGCGGCCGACCTCGCCAGGAACTGATGGAGGACGCCCAAGGTCGTCCCACGCGTGGAGAACCGCGTGGATCCGCGTTGCGCGCGGCCCGGTTGGCGATGCGCGCCCGCAAGCCCGATCCGTACTACTGGGGCGCGTTCATCTGCCCGAACGGCATTGTCAGGTTGAGTGGGTCTTCTCCGGTGACATGATCATCCGTCTGATCGCGGTCGCTGGTGGGGCTGTCCGTGGGCACGGTGTCGTACCGGGGTTTCCGCTTCCCGCCGGAGATCATCAGCCATTGTGTGTGGCTGTACCACCGGTTCAGCCTGAGCCTGCGCGATGTGGGGGAGCTGATGCTCGAGCGCGGCGTCGAGGGTCAGCCACGAAGCAATCCACCAGTGGACGCGCCGGTTCGGTCCCGCCTACGCCGCGGCCCTGCGCCAGCGCCGCCCGAGGCCGGGCGACAAATGGCGTCTCGACGAGGTCTTCGTCAAGATCGACGGGGTGTCGAAGTACCTGTCGCGGGCCGACGACCAGGACGGGAACGTGCTCGACGTCCTGCTGCAGAACCGGCGCGATGAGGCCGCAGCCAGGCGCTTCTTCCGCGAACTGCTGAAGAAGACCTGGTCGGCGGCGGGGGTGGTCGTCACCGACAAGCTCCGCAGTTACGGCGCCGCCCACCGCACGGTGATGCCATGGATGGAACACCGCTCGCACAAGGGCCTGAACAACCGGGCCGAGAACTCCCACCAGCCCACCCGGCGGCGAACGCGCGATGAAGGGCTTCCGCTCGGTCGGCACGGCCCAGCGGTTCCTGGCCGCGTTCAGCGGCATCTCACCCAACTTCAGGCCCCGACGCCACCGGATGACCGTCACCGACCACCACACCGAAATGACCATCCGCTTCGCCACCTGGAACGAGATCACCGGCGCCGTCGGCCTGCCCGCCGTGACCTGAGCCAGACACCACCACGGCGGCCGGACACATCCCGAACCGGATCACACCCCCGAAGATCACTCAACCTGACAACGCCCTCTTGACATTTGCTCGATGGAGTTCGCCATGCTCGGCACGTTCTGCGCCGACGAGTACGGCTTGGAGCGCTGCGTCGCCGAGCGTGTCATGGACCAGGCTTTCGCTCTGGTCCATGTGAGGGGCACGACCCGCTCGGGCGCCGCCATGGCGCCGTCCCAATAGGTCGCCCCCCCCCGCTGGCACACGCTCATCCTGCACACCGACTGGTACGCCAACTGGGATCAGGAACAGTTTGGTTACTTCCAATCTGGTCCATCCGCAACTCCTGAACCCGTTCCGAGGGTGCACGCCACCACCTCCGTCACACTTCCCGACCTGGTCGTAGCGGAGCCTGCGCATCATGGCGCCCCGCTCGACCCCTGTGCCGCCCAGTTCGCGCAGACCCTCGGCGACGAACAGCGCCGCGCCGGAGGCCCGCTCACCTCTCGGGACCGATCCGCAGCTATACGGTGGCCGAACAAAGGGGCGGAACAAAGGGCAGCTCTCCGGCGGAGGGAACTGAATGATCGACAGCACGACAAGCATCGTTGAGGCGGCGTTTCGGCACTACAGGTCGCAGGACCGCGAAGCGGCCTTCCCTCTCTATGCCGACGATTTCTCGTTCACCAGCCCGCAGGACGACCATATCGACAAGGCAACATTCTTCGAGCGGTGCTTCCCGACCGCTGACCGGTTCAAGGACCATCGGTTGCTGCACGTCACCCCCGCGAACGAGGAACTCGTCTTCGTCTACTACGAATACGAGCTCGAGACAGGCGGCAAGTACCGCAATGTCGAGGCGATCACGGTTCGGGACGGCCTCATGCACGAGGTGCAGGTTTTCTTCGGAGGCAAGGTGTGAGCGCTGGTCATGCCCGGGCACTGGGGACGATCAACGGGTTCGCA
The DNA here is from genome assembly GCF_001280005.1 of Streptomyces sp. NRRL WC-3618. Classification (GTDB taxonomy): domain Bacteria; phylum Actinomycetota; class Actinomycetes; order Streptomycetales; family Streptomycetaceae; genus Streptomyces. The sequence continues at coordinate 12,294 of NZ_LGDW01000004.1, forward strand.
CGTTACCCGGTCGAGACCCAGCGGTTCCTCGACTTCTGTCCGGAGAGCGGGCCGATCGCGGAGTGCAGGCGAGCTGTCAGCTCCCCTCGCCTCTTCAGCCCCCGAAGTACGCCTTTTCGTTGACGTGGAACATGTACTCCCGCCAGTGCGCCTTGATGTACGTGTACCGCGCCGGGTCATAGCTCCACAGCTGGTCCAACGCCCCTTCGATCAGGCTCTCGTCGGCGCGGACGTAGTCCAGCACGGCCTCGGAGACGGGTGCGTACGACCAGTGCCACCGCTCCTCGCTGATCGCCGGCGAGGCTTTCGCCGTCTCAGCGGTGTAGGTCTGGAGGAAGCCGTAATGGGCCGCGTTCGCACGCAGCCAGGCGTAGTCGGCGGCCTCGGTACCGCCGTCCGCCCAGTTCTGCGGAGTGGTGTCGAAGAAGTCGGCGTCGCTGCCGAGGTGGTGGCGGGAGACACCGGGCGCGGTCGACGTGCGCAGGATCTCGATCTGCCGCTCGTCGGGAGTCAGCGCGGCCCAGACCTCGCGGTGCGCGTCCTTGTCCGGGTCCCACTGCGGGTCGGTGCCCAACTGGGCCCGATACTTGGCGCGCATGTCGTCGGTGACGATCCCGAAGGTCCCGGCGCCGCCCGAACCGGTGCGCAGGAAGTCGTACTTGCGGTCCCATATCTGACGCTGCACGGACGCGGCGCGCATCCAGGAGACGACCACGGAGCCGCGCGCGACGCCGAGTCCCGCTGCGGCGGCGTCGGCGAGCGCGCCCACCTGGGCGTCCATCTCCGCCTTGAGTTCACCGGGCGCGGCCCCCGTGCCGGTGATCCACGCGGCGACGGCGGCGGGTTCGGCGCTCCTCAGCACCTTCGCGACAGCCCACTTTTGGTGGTCGATACCCCTCTGCGAGTGGTATGTCCGCACCGGTACCTCGTCCGCCGCGAACGCCAACTCCCCGATCCCGGCGGCCCCGACCGCACCAACCCCGGTCGCGACCAGCCCGAGGAACCGGCGGCGGCCAGGACCTTTCCCGCGGTGGGAAGGCGTCGGTCCGTTGTGCGTGCCGTACATGTCGTTCCGTCCTCAGTGCTGTCTCATCAGACCCTTGCGGGTACGACAATCGCACAGGCCCCGTCCGACCGACAGAGGTGACTGCCGCTCAGAGGGGTCTGAAATCGTGCAGATTCAGCACATCAAGGGTGAGCGCGGGAACCGAATTCCTCCGCCACGGCACCGCCTTCGTCCACCGCCCCTTCTACGCCCTGCCCGTGTCCCCCACCTGGACCCGCATCCCCGGCGTGATGCTACTGGGCCACGTCGCCCATCCGATGCCCCCGTTGGGGGCGGGCGCGAACCTTGCGATGCTGGAAGGCCGCCGAACTCGCCGAGTCCATCGCCACCGGTTCTGGAGATCTGGACGTGGCCGCCCGCGCCTTCGAGGAACAGATGTGGCACGGGCCGGCAGGTGGGCGAAGATCACGACGGCAGGTCTGGAACGCCTCGTGAGCGCGGCCCCGCCGAAACCCTCGCCCACTTCGACCAAGTCCAGCCATCCTGACCGTCAAGCGCGAGAGCACCAGCACCAGGAGCACGCCACCGTAGTCGAAAGCGCGGACGCCTGCACCGAGCGCAGCCCTCAGCCCGCTACCGCCAAAATCCGTCGCGGACGAACCCTTCCCAGGCTGATCAACCAGAAGATCATCCCACCCGGCCAACCAACCTGACAGCGCCCTCGATGATCTTGAAGACGGTCCCTGGCCCGCCGTTCACCCCTTCACCTGCGCACCCGCACCCCCGCACATGTCCCCACCGGCCGGTCAGCGGCTGGTGGGGACCAGGCCGCAGTCGTATGCGGTGATGACGGCGTGAATGCGGTCCCGCAGTTGCAGTTTGTGCAGGATGGCCGAGACGTAGGTCTTGATGGTGGTCTCGCTGAGGTGAAGTTCCGCCGCGATCTGCGCGTTGGAGCGTCCTTCGGCGACGTGGACCAGGACTTCACGCTCGCGTCGGGTCAGTATGTCGAGCCTGTCGAGGTTGCGCGGCGCACTTGGAGGGGTGGCCCGTGCGACATGGTCGAGCAGCCGCCTGGTCGCGGTGGGTGCGATGACGGCGTGTCCCGCAGCGACCGTGCGGACGGCGTCGGCGAACTGGTCGGCCCGGGTGTCCTTCAGGAGAAAGCCGCTCGCGCCCGCCCGGATGGCCGCGTGCACGTTCTCGTCGGTGTCGAAGGTGGTCAGGACGAGGATCTTTGTGGCGGCGCCGGAGGCCGCGATGGCCCGGGTGGCGTCGATGCCGTTGACGACGGGCATACGAATGTCCATCACGACCACGTCGGGCCGCAGGGTTTCGCTCAGGGCTATGGCCTGGCCCCCGTCGGAGGCCTCACCGACGACGTCGAAGTCGTCCCGGGCCTCCAGAATCATCCGGAAACCGGTACGAACCAGCTCCTGGTCGTCGACGATCAGCACTCGGAGCATGTCGCGTCACCTGTCTTCGCGGGGATCGGGCGGGTCCAACGGTGGATTCTCGGGCGGAGAAGCGCCCTGGCCTTGGGTCGTGAAGGTGTCTTGTCCCCCGGCCGGGGCGGCGCCCTGTTCTTCCGCCGTGAAGGCGGCAGCAGCCGCAGCACCCACAGGTATCCGGGCACTCACCTGAAAGCCCCCCGCTTCCCGGTTGCCCGAAGCGACCGTGCCACCCAGGGCGTGTACCCGGGCCGCCATGCCAGTCAGTCCCCGTCCGCTCCCCGCGAGCGAGGGCGAGACCGGCGCGCCCCCGAGCAGGCCCCAGCCGTCGTCGGCGACCTCGACGAACAGGACGCCGCCGTCCGGGTCGTCCGCGGAGTGCTGGTGAGCGACGCTGACGACGGCGCGACGGGCGTGGGCATGGCGCAGCGTGTTGGTGAGGGCCTCCTGGACCACGCGGTAGGCGGCCAGGGCGACCGTCGGCGGCAGCGCCGGAACGGGCTGCGCAACATCGAGGTCGACGGCCAGGCCGGTGGCCCTGACATGGTCGATCATGGGCAGGAGCCCCGACAGGTCGGTGTCACCGTGCGAGGGCGTCCGGAGCGTGCCGGTGGGCGAGGAAGCGGCCGGGGAAGCGGACGCGTCGGAGTCGTCGTGGAGGGCATTGAGCAGTGAGCGCAGGTCCTTGAGGGCTTGGCGGGACACATCTCCGATGGCCTCCACCGCGGCCTTCGCGCGGACCGGACTGTGCTCGAAGCCGTCGGCCGCCGCCGTGGCCTGGATCACGACCACGCTGATGGTGTGGGCCAGCACATCGTGCACCTCGCGAGCCACGCGCAGGCGCTCCTCGGCCGCCGCGGTACGCATGAGCAGGGCATGCTGCCGGGCCGCGGCGGCACTGCGCTCGTACAGCCGCTCCACATGCTCCCGTGTGCGCTGAGCACGCTCCCGGCGGATCCCCGTCCGCAGCCCCGCCATGATCACGAGCTGGAACACCGCGCAGACGGCCGCCGCCTGGGCCGCCCCCGGCAGGGGGCGCATCGCGAACGACTCCGCGAGCGTCGCCGCGATGCAGAACGCGGTGCTGACCGGGGTGATGCCGACATTCGACGCCGCGCTCCCGGCCGCGAGAAGCACGGCGTAGGAATCCACCCGCCCGCCGCTGTGCGACAACTGCGCCAGAAGGTCAGCGACCAGGGAAACGCCCAGAACCGTCAGAGGCAGGCGCTCGCGCAGGACGAGAGAACCGCAGCCGATCAGGGCGCACGCACACCGCCACGCCGTCCATGTCGACGACGCGGGGGCCCCGAGAGCGTTGCCGTGGGCATCCCAGAACGAAAGGAACATGACAACTAGGGCGATGCCGGTGTCCCTCGCCGTCGACCGCCGCACCCCCACCCAGTCGCAGACCGCTGCCTGCCAAGGCGTCCTCACGGCCTGAACTATAACTACGTCGAACCGGTGCTCCGGAGGACCATCGCACCTGCCCTGAGGAAGGTGTCCGGAGGCCGTCCCCACCCCTTCCACGGAAGGAGAAAACGACGCCGATACGAAGGATCCGCGCCCCCCGCGCCACGTCCTATGCTGCCGGAGCGTTCCTGCGGCGCCCGCTGAGCGAGTCCACCGACAGCGCGTCAGTTCACGGCCCATCAGCACCTTTTGGCACCTTCTTGGTGTCTCCGTGGTGACTGCTTGGCACCTCCTTGGCATGACCGTGACACTCCCGTCTCCGGAAGAAGGCATCTCATGAGAATCAACCTGGCCACCCTTGCCGAGCGGTCCCAGCGAGCCCTCAAGCTGGAGGAGCCGATCGAGGCGGTCGGCATCTTCGGTCTCCAGGACGACTATCTGGGCCTGGCGGTGGGGGGCGTCGCGTCGGGCACCGTGGCCTCCATCCTGGACGCCGACGCGCTCACCGATGGAGTGCTCGCCGTGATCGGAATGCGCGCGGCCCGCCGGATCAACGCCAATTCCCAGGGGGTGACCGGACGCATGGTCGTCGTCGTCACCGCGACGTCGATACACCTGCTGGCTCTCTCGGGCTGGGGGTACGAACCCGAGCGTGAGCTCCTCCGTATGAACCGGGCCACCACCACCAGCCAGGTCAAGTGGTGGGGCCTGTCGCGCCGATTGAAGCTGAGGGACGCGGATGGTCAGAAGATCGAACTGACCAGCTCAATCTCTTACCTCTCCTTCTACCGGAAAGGCGCCAAGGCCATTCTCGCCGCACTCGCCTCCAACGCGGCCTGACGTCAGCCGGCACTCCAGCAGGGTGAAGAGGCGCATGTCCTTGACCAGTGCGATCTTGAGGATCTCGGGGTGAGGCCCTCCCGGACGTCCTCGATCCGCTGACGGCGGGGGGACCAGCCGATGAGCTCGGAGTCGACACCGGCAATCTCCAACACTGGGCGCAAGCCCGGCGTCACCTCCCCGGGCACCGTCGCAGTCCCAGCTCCTCACACACCTCGGTCGTCATCGCGAAGGTGTAGAGGGTCCCGGCAGGCCCGAAGGTTACGGCGTTGTGCGGGGAGGCGCGATGGCGCAGAAGTCGCCCGATTCACGGCTGGATCTCCGCCCGCTTGGCCGGTGCCAACAACCCGCGCGTGAAGGGCAAAACGCTCCCGTTGAAGGTCTGTTGGAGTTCTGTTGGAGATTCATTGTCGGCCTCTGGGACGGTCTGGCCATGAACAAGTTCAAGAGAGCAACCCTCACCATTACCTCAGTCTTCGCCCTGACGGTGGGCGCCGCCACGGCGGCTCACGCCGACGGAGACGTGACCTGGCAAAGCGCCTATACAGGCCTCTGCCTCGCCTCCATCGACAACAACTGGGGCAACCCGAGCAACGTCGCCATGCGCGGCTGCGGAAACGCTGGGACCACCTTTCATGAGCAGGACCTCGGTGACGGAACCTGGCTGATGAGGACGACCTCCGACCAGGACTTCTGTCTTACCGCGTACAGCGACCACGACGTCTATATGGAGCACTGCTCTGGCAACATCTGGCAGCGTTGGTCCGAGGAATGGGACGGCGGCCGAGGTGTCTGGCGTCTCAAGCACGCGGCCACTCAGTGGTACATCACGGACTACGACAATGGCCTTCAGATCGGCGTCGACCCGCTCAATTCCCCGGACAGCCGTCAGTGGTGGCACTGATCTCCCAGGTCCCTCTCAGGGTGGTCTCGCCGGGGTACGACGTGCGGCCCGCCTCCACAAGGCGGCGCTCACGTCGTATCCCGGCCCGCTCGGCGTACCCGTGCCCAACACCCAGTGCCGGTCGATGAGTCACCGGCCGGGACGAAAGATGTCGACAATATTCGATGAGCTGCGCCGGGTCGGGCGCTGTGCGGCGCGATCAGGGGCTGTCGCCGCCCCAGTCCCAGCGGGCCGGGTCGCCGGGTCGCGGGTCGTACAGCGCCCGCCCGCCGGGGCCGAACTGTCCCAGCTCGGTCTGGAGGGAGACGCCGGTGTCGATCTCGTCCTTCGTCCAGCCGGTAATGTCGAGCAGCAGGCCGTCCAGCGGGCCGCCGACCAGTTCGGCGTAGGCGCGGCCGTGACGGGGGCCGGGGTGTGGGTCGTCCACGTCTCGGCCGTACACCCGGCCGCGCAGCAACTGCTCGTCATCACGGTCCATCCGTTCAGCCTTGCAGCCGCCACTGACAATCAGGTCCGGTCGCGTCAGCTGTGGAAGCGCGACATCCAGGTGCCGCCGTTCTTCTGCTCGGGCCTGGCCGGGTCCTACTTCTGGTGTTCCGCCGCGGACTGTGCTTGGCGTTCGGCGGTGATGGCTCGCCGCTTGCAGTCGTCGCACAGGTGCGGGTGGGTCTCCCGTGGGGCGTCCCACCCGGCGGGCTCGATGGCCTTCCACCGTTCGTCGGTGAACCGCGCACCGCAGCGGGCGCACCCGGGACAGTGGGCCTCCCGACGGTGCCCGGGTTGCGCGGGCCGGCGCCGTTGAAGACGAGCAGCAGCCGCGGGTGCGGCTGATCGGCGCGCCGTCGCGGAAGACGCCCCTGACGGGCGATCACGTGCTACCGATCTCCGCTCCGACCAGCACGGGAACCCCATCGAGACCCCACGCCAGCACCGCCGACCAGCAGAAATCAGGATGACGGGGCCTCAATGAGACCCCGCGTCGCAGCCAGGTGTGCCGCCTCCTCGGCACCTCAGATGGTTCACTGCTTGCTGTGGGCGCGCCGTAGAAAGTCGACCGCCGCCTGCCGTCCTTCCTCGACCAGTGCCTCGCGTGCCTCCGGCCCGAGGCCGAAGTCGGTGATGCCGACCTTGGCGCACGAGACGCTGATCATCCGGTCTCGAACACCCGGTAGCTCAAGATATGTCTGATCTCGGCCCACCAGGGCCGTCGCCACCACCTGTTGCAGCAGTTGCAGCAGGGGTGACATCACCACGGCCGGCGCCGGGAACAGCTCCGCGATTCCGGCGGGCAGGTCGGGCAGGATCCGTACGCCGAAGGTCGGCCAGCGCGGCTGCCTGCCGTCGGTGCGGTCGAAGGTGTCGACGGCGAAGTTGGACAGGATGCCCCCGTCCACGATGACCGACTTCTCTCCTGTTGTTCGATGGGTGAGTTCGCAGGGCTGGAAGTAGAAGGGGATCGACAGCGAGCAGCGGACCGCGTCGGCGACCTTCTGCTCGTCCGGGTCGAGGCCGTAAAGCCGGTAGTCCCAGGGCAGTCGCAGCAGCCGCCCGTGAGTGACGTCCGTCGCCATGACAACGAGCTTGTACCGCTTGTGCTCCGGCAGGTCGGTGTCACTGCCCGGGTCGTCGTACCGAAGATCGCGGAACGTGGTCACGCCCAGCTCCGCCAGTTCCGTCTCCACCCACTGGCGGATCCACTCGCCCCGGTACGCGCCGCGCCTGCCGAACAGGGAGACACCCTCGCTGAGCACGGGCAGGCCCGGCGGCACACGGTCCGGGACCCGGGCCAGGTTCAGGCGGCCCATGAGGTTGCGCAGGTCCTTGGCCCCGACCCCGGCGGCCACGAAGGCCGCCGCGATAGCGCCGACGGAGGTGCCGGCGGCGCGCGGGAAGGTGTACCCCTGCTCCAGCAGGCCGATCACCGCTCCTGCGGCGCCCAGGCCACGCACCCCGCCGCCCTCCAGGACGAGGTCGGCCCTGAGGTCAGCTGCCATCGCGAGCCCCTCGCTTCCGTCCGGCGATGTTCCAGGGCGAGAAGGCGTTGTTCACTCCGGCCAGTGCGGTCCGCAGTTCGGGGTGGTGGCGCAGCAGTACGGTTCCCATGGTGTTGTCGTCGATCCAGCGCAGTCCGGCCTTCGAGTAGACCTCGGGCGTGTAGTACTCGGTGAAGAAGCGGTCGCTGTTCAGGCGGCGTGAGGCCATGAGGATGAAGATGCGGAACGCGGTGTCGCTGAAGGCGAATCCGGCGGGGAGTTTCTCCGCGTACAGGCCGATGGTCAGGTCGACCTTCTCGATGTCGCCCTCATAGACCCGCCTGATCTGCTCGGCCCACGCCCGGTTCTCGGTGAGCTCCTCGAAACTCGCGGCGGGCTTCAGGCGCAGCAGCCGGCGGAAATCGTTGTAGCGGGGGACGCCAAGCTCCCTGCTGCGCAGGATGTCCGTGGCCGCGAGGTCCTGCAGGTGACCGTCCGGCCGCTGGAACTCCTGCAGGAACTTCGGGAAGTTGTGCATGGTGACCAGGCCCGGGTGAAGGGTGCCGAAGCTGTAGAGCAGGTCGCGCATGGGGACGGTGTCCATGACCTTCAGCGCCTCGGGGCCGGCGAGTTCGCGGAGGGTGGCCTCCCGCAGCGTCGCGTCGTCGCTCGCGGCCCGCAGGTGCCAGTCGTCGCGGACCAGAGGGTGCATGCGGTAGACGGCGACGAACTCCTCGGTGAGGCTGTACGGAACGCCGTAGTGGTCGGTTTCGGCGCCGGGGATGCCGCTGATCACCTCCGACCCGCTGATCCTCCCGAGGAGGTTGTGCACGCGCTCGCCTGCGAGTCCCCACCAGTTGGTGCGCAGCGCGGTGACGGTGGTCGGGTGGCTGATGACCGCCGGGGTCCACTCCACCGTGTGGATCTTGGCGAGGAGAGCGGAGTTGACCAGCCGGGCGCGCTGGAAGAGCTCCTCGTCGTCCCAGCCGGGGTACTGCGCGTGGAGGTGCTCGCAGATGGCGTTGTGCTCCTTGGCGAACAGCGTCTGCATCATCGCGAGCCCCAGCCAGAATCCGGGCACCCGGGACGGGTCACGGTCCGGGTCGGGCGGGAACGGCGTCCCGTCGTCGCCCCACAGGCGCAGCTTGCCGTTCTCCCCGGTGCGCAGGGCGCGCTGTTCCTTCTCGCTCGACCCGTAGATCTGGGAGGCGTCCCACCAGTGCGAGGAGACGTTGACGCGCGTGTCGGGCGTCCCGGCCGGGGCATGCGGGTCGCGGGTCGGGTCGTCGAGGGTGCGCATGATCTGCATGGGCCGCTCGGGCCAGGGGTCGTCGTCGCGCAGGGGCACGGTCCACGGCCGGTCCGTGGGGCTCGTGCCGTGACTGAACCAGTCGCGCACCATGAACTGCAGCCAGGCCGCCACGAGGGAGTTCACCGTCTCGGCGGGGATGAACTCGTCCCGGGTGAGCAGTTCGCGGCTGACCACTCGCGGGTTGGGCGAGGACAGCACGTCGGCGGGCGAGACCGGGGGGATCTTACCCAGCGGGATGTTGCGGCCGAAGCGTGTGCCGGCCATGCCCATGCGCGGCTGCTCGAGGTCGTTGTAACTGCCGTCGGCCGTCCGGTTGACCAGGTGTGCCGTGCCATTGTGCGGGGCCGGCTCGGGGACGTTCATCGCGGGGATCCGGTTGGTGTCGTGCAGGTTCTCCTGCCGCAGTTTCACCCGCAGCCCGAGCAGGGTGCCGAGTCCGAGCGGGACGGGCAGTTTGTCCCAGCCGACTCTGCGGTCCAGGAACTCGGCGGCGCCGGTGACGACGCGCCAGGGCAATGTGCGGCGGTAGCCGGAGCTCGCGTCACCGGCGGGTGGTCGTTGGTCAGTCATCGGATCCTCCTGGCGGATGGTTCGACAGTCCGGGGTTCGGCGGTGCGTGGTTCGTTGGGTGGCGTGGCATCGGCGAGGATCACGTCACCGGCCTTCTCGCTGATCATGTGGCGGTCGGGTGGCGTGCCGGGCCCGGGCGCATGGAAGGAGCAGCCCCTCAGGATCGGGAACTCCCGGGCCGTCTCGCTGACCACGCCGACCTCGTAGCGGTCCTGGAGGCTCCGGCCGACACCCTGCCGGTCGACGCGCACCGTAGTGCCGTGCCGCTCCAGCTCATCGCGCGGGCCGATCCCCGACAGCATCAGCAGCTGCGGGGGGTTGAAGGCACCGGCGGCCAGGATCACCTCCCGCCGGGCCAGCACCAGCTGCGACGGCGGGAGTCCGGCGTCCCCGTCGGCCGTGGGCTCGGCCCGGCAGGTGTGCTCGCGGGCGAGGTACTCGACGCCGACCGCCGCCTGGTTCTCGTCCAGCACCACTCGGTTCACCAGCACGTGCGGCCGAACGACGAGCCGGTCGGGGTGTTGCTCCCGCAGTACGGCGCTGCGCCGCCCGTCGGCCGTGGTGGACATGGGGATCTGCCACAGGCCTTCGAGGGCGTCGGTCTGCACCCGCCAGTCGTTGAGGTCGACCAACGCGCCCAGGCCCTCCAGGGGCGACAGCGGCCGGCCGAGGAAATCGGCGAGCTCGCCCTCCGCCGCGTTGAGTACGACTTTCAGCAGCTGCTTGTCCTGGGTGATCAGCCCGGGGTCGGCGAGCCGTGTGGGCAGCCAGCCGTCGAAGCCGTGACGTGACCTGTTGACGTACCGCCTTGAGACGAAGGGCAGCGCCCGCAGCTGTGCGGCCAGCAGACGGTTGGACGGCAGTGTCCTGGGGCGCGGACGGTATTCACAGCGCTCCAGCCGTTCGACGTAGCCGCGCATCGACGCGCTGTCCCAGGAGCAGTCGTCGCTGGTCTCCCTGGCGATCCGGTCCCAGTCCGCGTCGTACGGGTAGAGGGTGATCAGCGCGTGGTGGGCGGTGCAGCCGCCGATCGCCCCGGCCCGCGGATAGAGGATTCTCTTGCCGGGGACGGCCTTGGTGGCACGCCTGTGCTGTTCCTCGTCCGCGTAGTGGCGCACGAAGTAGTCCCAGCGCCGTACGGGGTCTTCGCTGGCGTCGGGGTGGAAGGCGGGCACGAGGTAGTTGTCGTTGTCCTGTTCGCCGCCCGCGTCGAGGAGCAGGACCCGCGTGTCGGCCTCGGCGAGACGGGCGGCGAGCGGGCCGCCGCCGGCCCCCGCCCCCACGACGACATGGTCGAACCCTCCCGTGGTGGTCGTCATCACGTCTTTTCCCGGTCGCCGGTCAGGGCACTGACGGCCAGCGCGGTGTTACGGCGGAGATCAGGGTGGTCAGGACGGCGGTGCGGGGCGGCAGATGGCCGCGCGGTCCGAGGGTCGCCCGCGGTCACCGTGTCGCCGCCGTGAATGAGTACGCCCTCCCGCAGGTCCTCCGTGAGGCGCTCGCCGCGGTTGGTGAGCAGGTCGAGACCGAGCAGGACGGTGCGGATGCCGAAGAGCCGGAAGGCGTAGATGGCGGCGGGGTCAGGCTCGGAGTCCCGGTCGAGTCTGTTGATGAGGAGCGTGGGTGCGAGCAGGCCGACGGCCCCGTTGAAGAGCCGGATCCCGGCCAACCCGAGAACCGCCGCCGACCGCCTGCCGGCAATTCGCTTTCCTGTCATGGTGTCCTCCCTGAAAGAGACCCGCAGGACGGCGCAGACCACCCAGGTAGTTGTCCCTGCCGAACGCCCTTCCGATCCCGGCTGTCAGGGAGAACCACCCGCTCGGCCCTGAGAACGGTGACGCGAAGTGATCTCGCTACGGATGGTCTGCTCGGGTGGCCCTTTCCCCGGGTGATCAGAGCCGGCCGAGCAGACGCGCGGCTGCTCGCGCGGTACGCGGCATCGCGGGACCGGTGGAGGCTGTTGAGCGGGCGGCATACGTCCGTGGTCACGCCGCGAGCCGCGCGGCGGCCATCGTGAGGAGAACTTCATGCCGTACCTGATCCCGTACCGCACACCGCTGACGCCCGAGCAGGCCGAGCGCGGCTTCGATCACCTCCTGGCGCTCCAGATGGGCGGCAGCGCCTCTGTCGCCAGGCGGGCGGGAGTCGACCCGGAGCTGGCGTTCATCCTGCCGCGGCCAGCGGTCCCGGTAGCGCCGCCCGCCAGCACCTCCGCACGGTCCAACCCTCCTCTCCGAAAGGGCTCGTCATGCGTGTTCCAGCACTGCGCCGTCTGCTGACGGCACTGGCCGCCGCCGTTCTCATCGTCACCGGCGCGGTCTCCGCCCAGGCGACCTCCCACAAAGCCGTGCAGCCCGAGAAGCGGCCCAAGCCGACCGTCGTGCTCGTACACGGAGCGTTCGCCGACGCCTCCGGCTTCAACGACACCATCGCGCTGCTGCAGAAGGCCGGCTTCCCGGTCATCGCGCCCGCCAACCCGCTGCGGGACACGGCGGGCGACGCGGCCTACATCTCCAGCGTGGTGGACACCATCCCCGGCCCGGTCATCCTGGCGGCCCACTCCTACGGCGGCGTGGTCATCACCAACGCCGCCCGCGGCCACGCCAATGTCAAGGCCCTGGTGTACACGCGATCAACCGGTTGGTGAGCCACGGTGCCAGACCCGAGAGGGCGTCGCACGCCGGACCAGGGACATCGCAGCCGCCCAGATTCGCACGCCGGACAACGGGTAGGGCCCGTCCGCTGTACGCGGACGGGCCCTGTGATCGAGCGCCGGGCAGGCCTTGCACCTGCATTTCCCCGCAGGAAGCGGGGCGTCTTTCCTTGGACCACCAACGCGTAACCAGCCACCTCGAGTTGCGGCGACCAGCTCAAGATCAAGTTTAGCGCATACGGTCAGCGCTTTTCCCCGCGGGAAGGCCCTGAACCAGCCCGGCGTCGGCCGGCGCTGTGCCTGCCACGTCGTGCGCGAGGCGAGCACCTACCGCACGAGCGGGAACCGGACCGAGCCGGTGCCGGCTCCGTCAGAGGAGCGCTCGGAGGGGTGATCAGGGGTGTTTGGGGCCGGCGCGATCGCGAGTCCGGCGATGGACCCGTCGACCTGCCGGCTTCTTCGGACCATAGATCACCGAAACGAGCGGGCGTCGGCCCGGCGGTTGCCGACCACTGAGGCGTGGTGGCAAAAGCTGGGGCCGTTCGGTGGAGGCGCCGACAACGGCGTAGGGCCCGGATCCACACGGATCCGGGCCCTACAGAACGCAGTAGCGGGGACAGGATTTGAACCTGCGACCTCTGGGTTATGAGCCCAGCGAGCTACCGAGCTGCTCCACCCCGCGTCGGTGATCCCTACCGTACGCCATCACAGCGGAGCGGGGAGACCACCTCCGCCTGATCGCGCACCGGTCAGGAGGCTCTTTGAGGCGGCGCAATGACCGCGGGAAACGTCGGCCACGACGGTCGCGCGGATCCGGCAGGCCCCCTGCACCCAGCTGAGTTGCCAGCGCCACGCCGGTGCCATCAGCCCGGGTGATCGGTATGTACGGGACAAGGTGGCGCGGGAATGGGGACACGCCGACCAGGCTGCCTCGACGGCCAGACCACATTCGTCCCTTACCCTCGGCGCCGTGGCACTGACAGACGGAACGTATCGGCTCGGGCCCTCGAACGCCCGCCTCCTGATCAAGACAGGCCGTACCGGACTGGGGCGCAGAGCGGGGCACGACCTCACGATCGAGGCCGCCCGATGGTCCGGGAAGGCGGTGTTGGCCGTAGGCGACCCGGACAACGCGTCGGTGAGTGTGACGGTCGAGACGGGCTCGTTGAAGGTCCGTGAGGGAACGGGTGGGCTGAAGGCGCTCACCGATGCCGACCGAGCCGAGATCGAACGGACGCTGGCGAAGCGGGATCTGCTGCACACCACGGAACACCCCACGATCACCTTCCGTTCCACCCGTGTCGCGGGAACGCCGCAGTCCTTCGAGATCACCGGCGACCTCACCATCAAGGGTCGGACCCACCCGGTCACGGTGCACGGGCAGGGAAACGGGGAGCGGCTGTTGCGCGGCTGGGCGACCGTCACGCAGTCCACCTGGGGAATCAAGCCGTACACCGCATTCCTGGGAGCGCTGCGGCTGGCCGACGAGGTCCGAATGGAGTTCGAGGTGACCCGGCTCGAACCGGCAGACGCGCCCGGGTAGCTGCCCGGCTCGCTGCCGCGGTCGGAACAGGTGTACAGCCGCCGAGCGTGGAGGCATGGGTGAACGGCGAAGGTGGTGTGTCGCAGCCGGCAATGCCGCATTGCTCACGTTCTCGCCGGCGCCGGCAGCGACGGACGTGCGGGTCGTCACCCGAAAGCGCGTAGCAGCCCCCCGCCTTCACGGCAATCACCGGCGAGCCGGAAACGGCACCGCACCCCACCAGACCCCCGGAACCCGGCAGACGCTCTACCGGAGGCTGCCGTGGTCGGCCGAACCGCTGGAGGGTGGGCCAGTCGCGACAACGCCTGGCGGAAGTCGTCCCGCCCCGCCCCCGGGCTGAGACCCCAGGACGCGGCGGAGGTCGCCCAGTCTTCAGGCAGCACTCCATTTGGCACAACCGTCAGGGCGTGTCGCTGGAGTAGTAGAAGCGGCACGTCACTCCGGGACCGGGCGGGCGTGGCTCGCCGGGGTGCGGGTCGTACAGGGCGGCAGACGCTTGCCTTCTTCAACAGCGGCCCGAGTGACCCGTCAGGGCTGACCGCTCAGTTCGCCGGTTCGACCTGTTGGTCGACCTGGCAGTAGTCGACCGACGCCAGGAAACGCTCATCGAGCTTCACCTCGGTGTTCACCTTGCCCTTCGCCGGCACGGCGACCATGACGGACTGGGTCCTGATGAGCAAAGTGCCCGCGGCGTCGTAGAAGGTGACCCAGGCCCGGAAGTCGGCCCTGCGCTTGTTCGGGTTCGCGATCTCGACCGTCGCGTACGGGGTGGACGCGCTCGCACAGCTGACCAGCTTCGCCGTGCCGGCCTTCAGCGCCGTGCCGGAACCCGTGCTGGAGGAGGTGGGCGTTGGGCGATGGCCGGGGCGCCGGGTGTAACCGCTCCCGCCGCCGCTGATGCTGCCACTGCCGTACGTGGAGTCGTCGTCAGCGGAACGGGACGAGCCCGACGAACCGCTCCCCGAAGTCGATCCCGAACTCGTCGACGAACCGCCGTGGTTCTGGCTGGAGCTGCTGCAACCCCCACCACCGCTGCCACTGCTGCTTCTGCCGTGGCCGTGCCGCCCCGACGAGAAACCCGTCATGGCGAGTACGACCAGAGCCAGTACCGCCGTGAGCTTGAGTGTGCTCCCCCGAGAATCCATACGATCACTCTAGTCGGGGGCCCAGCTCGCCTTCAGCGCCGGACGACCGCCGCGCCACGTCTTCATCAGGCCCACCGCGCGCTCGGACAGCCACACCGCCGCCTTACCGCTGTCGTCGGAACCGGAGCCGAAGAGGCGGGGAGTCAACTGGGCCTGGAGGCCGACCGGGTAGCGGCAGCCACGGCCCAGCAGTCCGGACCGGACGCGGCGGAGGGCATCACCCGCACCGTCATCAGCTTCGCCAAAGAGATCTCCACCGAGGGACCGCAAGGTCGTCGTCGACGTCCCGCACCTGATGAACACCGTCGCCTTGAGTCAGACGATGGAGACCAACATCCGGCGCCTTTGCCCTCGGCCTGAAGACGGCAACGGACCAGCGTGCCTTCGCACCACCCCTGCCACCCCCGACCGAGCAGACAGCGTGACTGGCTGATCGTCACGGACGACACAAGCATCACCGGAGCACTTCGTGGCTCCGGGCAGTGGCCATCACCCTGCGGAAGAGGAGCGCGGCGAGCAAAGCGGCCAGGACCAGGAGTCCGCTCATCCACAGCGGCCCGCGGCCGCCAACGGTGTCGAGGGCGGTCGCGGGTACGACCCGCCGGGCCCGGATCGGTCCGCGATATTACCGAATCGGGGCGTTTCGGGTCTTAGCGTGGTCGGTGAGGCGTTCGGGGGCCACGGACGGGCGCCGGTGTCCGACAGGGAGAGACGCGAATGAT
>NZ_LGDW01000005.1 GCF_001280005.1 Streptomyces sp. NRRL WC-3618
CCGGACTACCCTGCACACATGCCCCCCGCCGCCCCCGCCTACCGTCGCCTGAGCGTCGAGGAACGGCGCAGCCAACTCCTCGAAGCCGCCCTCACCCTCTTCGCCCACCGCACCCCCGAAGAGGTCTCCCTCGACGACGTCGCGGAGGCGGCCGGAGTCTCCCGCCCCCTCGTGTACCGCTACTTCCCCGGCGGCAAGCAGCAGCTGTACGAGGCCGCGCTCCGCTCCGCCGCCGAGGAACTGGAACTCTGCTTCGACGAACCCCCCGAGGGCCCGCTTCCCGAGCGTCTCTCCCGCGCCCTGGACCGCTATCTCACCTTCGTCGACGAGCACGACGCCGGTTTCAGCGCCCTACTCCAGGGCGGCAGCGTCGTCGAGACGTCCCGTACGACGGCCATAGTGGACCGGGTCCGCCGTACCGCCGCCGCGCACATCCTCAGTCACCTCGGGGTCGCGGAACCCGGCCTCCTGCTGCGGATGACCGTACGGATGTGGATCACCGCGGTCGAGGCGGCCTCGCTGATCTGGCTGGACGAGGAGAAGGAGCCGCCGGTGGACGAGCTGCGGGACTGGCTGGTGGAGCAGTTCACGGCGGTCCTCGCGGTGACGGCGGGACGCGACCCGCAGACCGCGGCGGTCGTCCGCGACGCGCTGGGCGCGGATACCGGAAACTGATCCCGTGAAGAGCCAAGACACCGCCTTCGAGGGCGGCCCCCTGGACGGCCGTGTGCTGCCCATCATGCTCGGCCCGACCGGCCACCCACCGAAGACGTACAGGGTCCCGGTGCCGGACGCGGCGGGCGGCCCCCCGACCGTGCTGGTCTACCGGCGCGTACCCAGTGGACGCCCGGGAAAGCTGGGCCTGATCCCGGGCTGGAAGTACACGTACGACCCCGAGGGCGAGAAGGCCGACGACGGCAAGCTGCGGTGGCCGTGGTCGAAACCGGGCGCGAAACCAGGCGCCACGCCGCACGGCAAGCCGGACGACACCGACGGGTGACGGGGTTGGGCCGAACCGCGCACGCTCGGCGCGCGGACCTCGCGCCCGCGTCACAAGCTCGCGGTGCGGAGCGGAAGGGCCGCCTCGCACCGGAGGTGATGACGTGTCAGGAAGGCTTCTGCGTCTGGTCTGTACGGCGGCGATGGCGGCCGGCACGTTCCTCGTACCGGTCCCCGCGCTGGCCGCGCCCGGCCCGACCCCCTCGGCGACCCGGCCGTCCGACGAGCCCGCCGCCCACGAAACACCCTCTGTCGCGGCCCTCCTGACGAACCTTCAGCGGCTGTACCGCGAGGCCGAGCGGGCCACCGGGACCTACGCCGCCACCGCCGAGCGGCTGAAGCGGCAGCGCGCCGAGGTCCAGCGCCTGGACACGCAGCTCGTACGCGCCCGGCTCTCCCTGCGCGAGCGGCGCGGCGCCCTCGGCCGGCTCGCCCGGCAGCAGTACCAGAACAGCACCGACATCTCCCCGTACGTACAGCTCCTGCTGGCCCACGATCCGCAGCACGCCCTCGAACAGGGCCATGTGATCCGGCAGTTGGCGCTGGAGCGGGCCGAGACGGTGGGGCGGCTGGTCGGCGGCGAACGGCGCACCGACACTCTGGCCCGCGCGGCCCGAGCCGCCCTGGACGAGCAGCTCACCCTCGCCGAACAGCAGCAGAAGGACCGGGACGCCGTACGGAGGCGGCTGAAGGAGGTCGAGGAGCTGCTCGCCTCCCTGAGTCCCGAACAGCTCGCCGAACTGGCCGAGTTGGAGCGCGGCGAAGTGGCCGGGAAACAGAGCGGGTTCCTCACCTCCGGCGCTCTCAGCGCCGGCCGGAAGCCGTCCGAGGAAGGTGAGCGGGCAGTTCGGGAGGCCGTGGCGCAGCTCGGGAAGCCGTACGAGTGGGGTGCCGAGGGACCGGCGACGTTCGACTGCTCGGGGCTGACCTCGCAGGCCTGGGAGAAGGCGGGGCGACCCATCCCCCGGACCAGCCAGGAGCAGTGGGCGCGGCTGCCCCACATCCCGCTGGCCGAGCTGCGCCCCGGTGACCTGGTCGTCTACTTCCCCGAGGCCACGCATGTGGCCCTCTATCTCGGGGACGGGATGGTCGTACAGGCGCCGCGGCCGGGCGCGAAGGTGAAGGTGTCGCCACTCGCGGCGAACCCGGTACTGGGCGCCGTACGGCCGGACCCGGACGGGGAGCCCGTGGAGCGGTACACCCCGCCGAAGCTCCCCGCCGACGCCACGGCGGGCTCGGACGAGGGCTACTCCCTCGCCACGGCGCCCGCTGAGCCCACTGAGCCCACTGAGCCCGCCGAGCCCACGGAAGCCGCCGGCCCCGGCGACTACGCGCCCGTCACCGATCCCAGATAGGCGGCCGTCTTCTCCGGCTCGTAGAAGAAGTTCTCGAAGTCCGACGGGTCGTCGAAGGCGTTGGCGAAGCGGTGGGCCACCGGGGGCAACTGGCCTGCCGCGCCAAGGAGGTTGACGATGTGCTCCGGCGGCGGGCTGAGCATCGCGTTGGTCCACTTGGTGACGTGCTGGGCGGTGTCCCAGTAGCGGTCGAAGGTGGCCCGCATCCAGGTCTCGTCGAACTCCTTCTCGCCCTGTTCGAGGATCGAGGCGAGGTACGAAGCCGCGCATTTCGAGGCGGAGTTGGAGCCCTGTCCGGTGATCGGGTCGTTCGCCACGACCACGTCGGCCAGACCGAGGACCAGGCCGCCGCCGGGCAGCCGGCCGACCGGGTTACGGACAATGGGGGCGTAGCGGCCGGCCAACGTGCCGCCGACATCGGTGAGTTCGGCCTTGGTGGCCCGCGCGTACTCCCACGGCGTGAACCGCTCCATGAGTTCCAGGGTCAGGGAGAGGTGTTCGGCCGGGTCACGGACGTCGTGGAAGACGTCGAGGGGGCCGCCGGGTATGCCTTCCCAGAACAGGATGTCGGCGCGGCCCGAGGTGGTGAGCGTCGGCATGACGAACAGCTCACCGACGCCCGGGACCAGGTTGCAGCGCACCGCGTCCATGTCGGGATGCTCGGGGCGCGGGTCCAGGCCGTGGACGTAGGAGACGGCCAGCGCGCGCTGGGGCTCGCGGTAGGGGGAGCGCGCGGGGTCGCGGGTGAACATCGACACCAGCTCGCCCTTGCCCGCCGAGACGAGGATCAGGTCGTACGTGCGGGAGAAGTAGTCGAGGTCGCCGACCGCCGCGCCGTGGATGACCAGTTGGCCGCCGCGCTGGGAGAACGTCTCCATCCAGCCGGCCATCTTCACCCGCTGGTCGACCGACTGCGCGTAGCCGTCGAGGGTGCCGACCCAGTCGATAGCGCGCTGCGTCGGGCCCGGATCGTGCGAGCCCGGGGCCGCGACCGAGACGCCGAGTCCTTCGATCTTCGGGGCCTGGGACTCCCAGAAGTTCAGCTGGAGATCGCGCTCGTGCTGGAGGGCGGTGTGGAACATGCACTGGGTGGACAAGACCCGGCCGGACCGGACCTCGTCCGAGGTCCGGTTGGACATCAACGTGACCTCGTACCCGTGCGACTGGAGTCCGAGGGCTGTCTGAAGTCCGGCCTGACCGGCTCCGACGACGAGTATCTTCCGCATACGGTCTGGTCTCTCCCTTTGTCGCGGGCTGTGTCTTACTCGGGAGTGGCGTCCAGCGCGTGCCCCACCAGAGCGAGCAGGGTCTCGATCACCGGGAGGCGGCGCCGCGCGTCCATGATCATGACGGGTATGTGCGCGGGCACGGTGAGCGCGTCCCGCACGTCCTCGGCGTCGAACTCGGGGCTGCCGTCGAAGTGGTTGACGGCCACGACGTACGGCAGCCCGCTGCTCTCGAAGTAGTCGAGCGCCGGGAAGCAGTCCTTCAGCCGCCGGGTGTCGGCCAGTACGACCGCGCCGATCGCGCCGCGCACCAGGTCGTCCCACATGAACCAGAACCGCTGCTGGCCCGGCGTACCGAAGAGGTAGAGCACCAGGTCGTCGTCGAGCGTGACGCGGCCGTAGTCCATCGCCACGGTCGTCGTGTGCTTGTCCGGGGTCGCGGTGAGGTCGTCGGTGCCCTCACTCGCCTCGGTCATCAGCGCCTCCGTCTGGAGGGGCTCGATCTCCGAGATGGTGCCGACCATCGTGGTCTTGCCGACGCCGAAGCCGCCCGCGATCACGATCTTCGTGGCGATCGGCACCCGGGTGCGGTCCTCCTGCCACGGCCGCATCTCCTCGTCCCGCAGAGGATGTCGGCCTTCCGGCGGAAGATGGAGAAGCGGGGAGACCCCCCTGGCGACGTCAGAGACGACGGAGTCCACTCAGCACCCTTTCCAGCAGCGCGCGGTCCGGCTGCCTCGGCCCGTGGCCGGTTCCGTACACACGTATCTTTCCCTGGTCCGCGAGATCGCTGAGGAGCACGCGGACCACGCCCAGCGGCATCCTCATCAGGGCGGAGATCTCGGCCACCGTACGCATCCGGCGGCACAGTTCGACGATGGCCCGCAGCTCAGGCACGACCCGGGTGCTGAGGGAACCATTCTCCAGTTCCCTGCGCTCCTCGGGCGCTTCGATCGCGGCGACGAACGTCTCGACGAGGAGGACATGGCCGAAGCGGGTCCGGCCGCCGGTCAGCGAGTACGGGCGTACCCGGGCCGGTTTTCGGTCGCCGCCCCGGACGGGAAGCTTGGGAGTGCCCGGCGTACTCACTTGGCGCCCTCCGCCGTACGGCCCCGCACGGTCCTGACGGCCATCGGAGCGACCCCGGCGGGCTCGTCGTCCGCCGCGCCGCGTTCGATCGACTCCCGTAGTTCACTGCGGAGTTCGGGGGTCAGGACGTGTCCGGCACGGCCCACGAAGAGTGCCATGTGGTACGCCACCACGCTCATGTCGCAGTCCGGGGAGCCGTGCACACCGAGCAGTGAGCCGTCGCTGATCGACATCACGAAGAGGGTGCCGTCCTCCATCGCGACCATGGTCTGCTTGACCCCGCCGTAGTCCATCAGCTTGGCGGCGCCGATGGTGAGGCTGCCGATGCCGGAGACGATCGTGGCGAGATCTGCTGCGGAGCCTCTGGGGCCGGCCGGCCGGTCGGGCCGGCGTTCCGCGTTCCTGTCCGGGTCGGACGAGAGCAGGAGCAGGCCGTCGGAGGAGACGACCGCGACCGATGTGAGTCCCGGCACCTCCTCGACGAGATTGGTCAGCAGCCAGTGCAGGTTGCGGGCTTCACTACTCAGGCCGAAGGTACTGGGCGCGGTCAACTGCTTGCCTCCTCGACAGTTCCCCCCGTGGTTTCTTCGGCACGCGCCGGCGGCGCCGTGCGTGCCGGGTGCTCCGTCTGTGCTGTCTGTGGTGCCGGAACCGGCTGTCCCGTCCGTTCCGCGATCTCGGCCTCCACGTCACGGCGTCCGTCGCGCGCGCCCCGCTGGAATCCGCCGAGCCTGCGGCGCAGGGCCTCCGCGTCGACGGCTCCGATGCGTGAGGTCGGCGGCGCCACGGGCGCGGTGATCTTCGGGGTCCGCTTGGGCAGCCCCTTGTCGGTGACCGGCTCCTCCTCGGCGCGCTCGTGCGCGTCGGGGCCGATGGCGTAGGGGTCGGGGACGTCTGGGTCGATGCGACGCGGGTCGGGAGCCGTGGGGACGGCCGGCTCGAGGGCGTCCTCGGCCGGGGGCACCGGCAGGAGGAGTTCCATGGTGATCTCGGACGCGGGAAGGGGCTCGGGGTCCGGCTCCGGTGCGGCCGGGGCGGCCTCGGCGTCGGCTTCCGCGTTCCGTACGGCCCGCTCGGCCAGGGCGATCATGAGGTCCGGGGCGTCGGAGGCCGGGATCGGGTCCTCGGCCGGGGCTTCACCCGACTCCGCCTCCGACTCTGCGGTCGGCTCCCCGCGCAGTTCCCCGTGCGGCTCGCCTTCCGGCTCCTCCGCCTCCGAACGTCCTTGCAGGACATTGGAGTTGACTTCCGCGTCGATTCCCGGGAAGGACAGCGTCGACGCCGCCGACGGCGTGACGACGGCCGGGTCCGGGGCCAGCAGCGCCTTCGGCAGGACGACGACCGCCGCGACACCGCCCTCCCTCTGCTCCCGCAGCTGCACCCGCACTCCGTGCCGGTGCGCGAGCCGCGCGACGACGTACAGCCCGAGCCCGATCCCGTCGCCACCCTCGCTCTCCTCGTCCTCGGCCGCCTCGTGCGGCGCGTCCGGATCGAAGTCGGCGAGGCGGGAGTTGAGGCGGACCAGGCGCTCGGCGGTCATGCCGATGCCCTCGTCCTGGACGGAGAGCATGATCTCGCCGCTCTCCAGGAGCCAGCCGGAGATCTCCACCGGGAGCTCGGGCGGGGTGAACGAGGTGGCGTTCTCCAGGAGTTCGGCCAGCAGATGGCTGACGTCGTCGGCGGCGAACCCGGCGAGATGCGCATGCGGCGGCAGCGCGGCGATACGTACCCGCTCGTACCGCTCGATCTCGCTCACGGCGGCGCGGACCACGTCGACGAGCGGGACGGGATTCGTGTGCTGCTGGCCGTGTTCGACGCCGGCGAGGACGAGGAGGTTCTCGCTGTGCCGGCGCATCACGGTGGCGAAGTGGTCGAGCTTGAAGAGGGTGGCGAGCCGGTCCGGGTCCTGCTCGCGCTCCTCCATGCCCTCGATGACGGCGAGTTGACGCTCGACCAGGCCGAGGGTACGCAGCGCGAGGTTCACGAAGGTGCCGTGGACGCTGTCCCGGGTGCGCGTCAACTGTGCGGCGGCGTCGTCGAGTTCGGCGCGCAGTTCCTCGCGGGCGTCCGCCATCTTCTGGCGCTGGCCGACCAGGTGTTTGCGGTCGGACTCCAGGGTGGCGATGCGCTCGTGGACGGAGAGGGCGCGCGCGTGCAGGGCGTTGACGGAGCGGACGACCTGGGCGAACTCGTCGTTGCGGCCGGTGAACTTGACCGGTTCCTCGGCGAGCGGGTCGGCGGCCTCGGCGAGCCTGGCGGTGCCCCGGCGCAGCACGGACAGCGGGCGGGTGAGGGAGCGGGCCATGGCGGTGGCGATACCGACGGCGACCAGGACGAGGGCGCCGAGGGCGGCGATCCGGATCTCCAGGTCGGTGACGTCGTCGTCGCGGAGCTGGACGAGGGCCTTGGTGCGGCGGTCGTAGAGGGAGGACTCGACGCCGCGCATCAGCTCGACGCGGGCGGAGAGGGCCGCGTCCGCGGCGCTGAGGCCGGTGCCGAGGTCGCGGGAGGACAGCGTGGGCTGGTCGGTGAGCGAGGCGAGGTACTTGTCGGCGCTGTCGACCTCGGGTCCGGTGACCGTCGAGTCGTAGCTGCCGACGGCGGCCTCGGGGGCGTTCTCGCGGAAGTCGCCGAGCGCCGCGTCCGAGCGCAGGCGGGCCTGCTGGGCGGCGGCGCTGAGCGCGTCCCGCTGCTTGGCGTTCGCCGGGGTGGTGACCGTCTGCTCGGAGGTCAGTCCGGTGATCGGGTTGTACACGCTCTCGGTGGACGTCGGCACACTGAGCGCGGCCAGCAGGAGACCCCGGGCGGCGGCGGCCTGCTGGACGGCGGAGTCGAGCTCGGCGAGGGCGTACGCGCCGGCGCCCGCGCGGGGCGGCTGCTTCTCGGCCAGTTGCCCGGCGAGGCGGTGCAGTGAGGCGATGGCCGCGGTGTACGACTGGTGCGCCTGGAGGGCGGTGTTCTTCCCGGTGAGTGCCCCTTCGCGCAACGACTTGATGCCGTCGAGGTCGACGAGCAGCGCGGGCGGGGTGTCGGGGTTCGCGCGCAGGTCGCCGACCTGCCGGTCGACGCGGGCGGTGCGCTGCGCGGAGGGGGCCTTCACCTTGGCGCGGCCGGCGGCGAGGTAGACGGTGACCTCGTCGCGTTCGTCGGCGAGCGAGTGGGCGAGGGTCAGGGCGTCCTGGGTCCGGGCCGCGAGGGTGACCAGGCTCTGGGAGTCGTGGAGCTGGGAGGAGGCTGCGATGACGGACGGGGCACCGGCCCCGGCGATCGCGGCGGCCACGACGGCGACGGCCACGATGAGCCGGTTGCGGACGTGGGCGGGTCGTCCCCGGCCCGCGGGATCGGTCGGGGCGCCACCGGCAGTGCTCCCTGCGGGAGGTGTCTGCCTGCCTGTGCGCCGAGGCCGCGTCTTCTGCACCGGTGCTCGCATTCCTGACTCGTGTGCCCATGGGCCCGGGTGACGATCCGTCGGACCGGGATGACAATCCGTCAACTGCCTGGCCGCCCGGATGGTTCTGGCCTGCCGCTCACCCGGTTACGGTCCCGGTTCTCCGGCACGGCCCGGCTCCCGACCCTCCCATGCCCGTGGGCGGGGAGCGCGCGTCACCTGACCCGCCACTCAAAGGAGTGAACATCAAGGAGTCAACATCGGCGGGGAGTTGGCGGCAAGTTCCTCTGGCCTGTGCTGTGGCTGTGCCGGGCAGGCCGGTTGGACGTGGGCGGCGGGCTTTGACATTATCCGCCGCGACGTCTTCACGAACCAGCCCATTACCTCCCAGAACAGGCGGCTTATCGGCGGTCGCACGCCGTTTCCGCAATCGTTGCCAGCCTTTCGAGAAGTTTGTGGAGGGCTCGTGGAGACTGGCTGGATGCGCACTGAACTCGTCACGGAGCCCGGCGATCCGGCCCGCCCCAATGAGGACTTCGCGGCGATCGGACTCCCCGCCTCAGGGCAGGGCGGTTCGCTCGTCCTGCTGGACGGGGTCACTCCCCCGAGAACGGGCACGGGCTGTCTGCATTCCGTCCCCTGGTACACGGCCCGGCTCGGCGGTGCGCTGACCGAACTGTCGCTTTCGCTCCGGGATATGCCCCTGACGGAGGTACTGGCGGCGGCCATCTCTCGTACCGCCGAGGCCCACACGCAAACCTGTGACCTTTCTCACCCGCGTACGCCTCAGGCAACCGTGGTTCTCGCCCGCTGGTCCCCGGCCACCGTCGAGCACCTGGTGCTGTCCGACGCCGCCCTGCTGACCGAGTCCCCGGACGGCACGGTCATCGCACACCTGGACGACCGGCTGTCCCGTGTCCCACGCGCCTGTCTGGCCTCGGACGCGATCGCCGACGCGACGGTACGGAACAAGGAGTGCGGCTTCTTCACGGCGGCGGCCGATCCGTCGGTGGCGGCCCGCGCGGTGACGGGCTCGCTGCCGCGCGCGGAGGTGCGCGCCCTGGCCGCCCTGACGGACGGGGCGACCCGCTGGGTGGAGAGGTTCGGCGAGGGCGACTGGACGGCCTGCTTCACCGCCGTACGCAAGGAGGGCGCGGGGGCGCTGGTGCACCGCGTACGGGAGCTGGAGCGGGCGGACGCGGAGGGGGGCCGGCTGCGCCTGGGCCGCGCCAAGACGCACGACGACGCGACGGTGGCGTACGTGGAGCTGTGAGGAGCTCCGAGGGCGGGCGGCCGGGGCCCTACTTCTCCATGCCGGCGTTCAGCTGATGCAGCAGCCGGGCCAGCTCGGCGACCTCGACGCGGTCCCAGGCGGCCAGCTCACGCACGTACCGCGCCCGTCGTGCCTCGCGGACGGTACGGAAGCGGGCGCGGCCCTCGTCCGTGAGGTGGACGAGCCAGGCGCGACCGTCGGCCGGGTCCGGCTCGCGGGCGACGAGGCCCAGGTCCTCCAGGGCGCGCAGCTGCCGGGACATGGTCGCCTTGCCGACGCCGATGTAGGCCGCGAGCTCGGTGGCCCGCTGGCGCCCGCACTCGTCGAGCCGCACCAGCAGCCCGTACGCCGACGACTCCAGGTCGGGATGGACCTCGCGGGCCATCTCCCCGGAGTTGGCCCGGGCGCGCCGCAGGAACACGGTCAACTCGCGCTCCAGGGCGAGGAATTCCCGCTCGACCCCGGGCCCGGGCGTCGTGGGTTCGACACGCCGCCCGCCGAGGCTTCTCGCGCCGTTGCCGTCCTCGTCCACGTCAGCACCCCTGATCCGGTTCTCGCCGCTGAAGAAATTTTCCGTCGAACACGGCCGTCGCCGCAGCTCGGACAGTATTTCGCAGCCTGGGAGAGACGGCGCCCGTCAGGTCCCCTCCAGAGCCCGGACCGCCCTACGGGAAGGCCCGGACCCCTTCCGGGACCCGGGCCCTCGCCGACCGGCAGCGTCCGTCACGCCGCTGCCGGAACCTTCACCTCCGCCGGGTTCTGAGCCGGGGTGAGCGCCAGTTCGAGGACCTGGCGGACGTCCGTGACGGCGTGGACGTCGAGCTTCTCCAGGACCTCGGCCGGGACGTCGTCCAGGTCGGCCTCGTTACGCTTGGGGATGATCACGGTGGTGACGCCGGCCCGGTGCGCGGCGAGCAGCTTCTGCTTCACACCGCCGATGGGCAGCACCCGCCCGGTCAGCGAGACCTCGCCGGTCATGGCGACGTCCGTCCGCACGAGCCGTCCGCTGAGCAGCGAGGCGAGGGCGGTCGTCATGGTGACGCCCGCGCTCGGACCGTCCTTGGGCACGGCCCCCGCCGGGAAGTGGATGTGCGCGCCCCGGTCCTTCAGGTCACCCACGGGCAGTTCCAGTTCGGCGCCGTGCGAGCGCAGGAAGGAGAGCGCGATCTGCGCGGACTCCTTCATCACGTCACCGAGCTGCCCGGTGAGCGTGAGCCCCGCCGCCCCGGTCTCCGGGTCGGCGAGCGAGGCCTCGACGTAGAGGACGTCGCCCCCGGCGCCGGTGACCGCGAGCCCGGTCGCCACACCGGGTACGGCGGTGCGCCGCTCGGCCGGGTCCGTGGCGGACTCGGGCACGTGGTGGGGCCGGCCGATGAGGGCGCGCAGATCGTCCTCGGTGACGGTGAACGGCAGCTTCCGCTCCCCGAGTTCGTGCTGTGCGGCGACCTTGCGCAGCAGCCGCGCGATGGACCGCTCGAGGTTGCGGACGCCGGCCTCCCGGGTGTACTCCCCGGCGAGCTTGCGCAACGCGCTCTCGTCGAGGGTGACTTCCGGGCTCTCCAGGCCGGCCCGCTCCAGTTGCCGGGGCAGCAGGTGGTCCCGGGCGATGACGACCTTCTCGTCCTCCGTGTACCCGTCCAGCCGGACGAGCTCCATCCGGTCGAGCAGGGCCTCGGGAATGGCTTCGAGGACGTTGGCGGTGGCGAGGAACACGACGTCGCTGAGGTCGAGTTCGACTTCGAGGTAGTGGTCGCGGAACGTGTGGTTCTGCGCCGGGTCGAGCACTTCGAGCAGCGCGGCGGCCGGGTCGCCCCGGAAGTCGGAGCCGACCTTGTCGATCTCGTCGAGGAGAACGACGGGGTTCATCGACCCGGCTTCCTTGATGGCCCGCACGATGCGCCCGGGCAGCGCGCCGACATACGTCCGCCGGTGCCCCCGGATCTCGGCCTCGTCCCTGACCCCGCCCAGCGCGACCCGGACGAACTTGCGGCCCATGGCGTGCGCGACGGACTCACCGAGGCTGGTCTTGCCGACCCCGGGCGGCCCGACGAGCGCGAGCACGGCGCCGCCACGGCGCCCGCCCACGACCCCGAGTCCGCGCTCGGCGCGCCGCTTACGCACGGCGAGGTACTCGGTGATGCGCTCCTTCACGTCCTCCAGCCCCGCGTGCTCGGCGTCGAGCACGGTCTGGGCGCCCTGGATGTCGTAGGAGTCCTCGGTCCGCTCGTTCCAGGGCAGTTCGAGGACGGTGTCGAGCCAGGTCCGGATCCAGCCGCCCTCGGGCGACTGGTCGGAGGACCGCTCCAGCTTGTCGACCTCCTTGAGAGCGGCCTCGCGCACCTTCTCCGGCAGGTCGGCGGCCTCGACGCGGGCCCGGTAGTCGTCGGACTCCTCGCCGTCCTGCTCGCCGTTGATCTCGCGCAGTTCCTTGCGTACGGCTTCCAGCTGCTTGCGCAGCAGGAACTCCCGCTGCTGCTTGTCGACGCCCTCCTGGACGTCCTTCGCGATGGTCTCGGCGACATCCTGCTCGGCGAGGTGGTCGCGCAGGTGCTGGGTGGCGAGCTTCAGCCGGGCCACCGGGTCGGCGGTCTCCAGCAGCTCGATCTTCTGGTCGGTGCTGAGGAAGGGTGAGTAACCGGAGTTGTCGGCAAGGGCGGAGACATCGTCGATGGCCTGTACCCGGTCGACGACCTGCCAGGCGCCGCGCTTGCGCAGCCAGGCGGTGGCAAGTGCCTTGTATTCCTTGGCGAGTTCGGTGACATGACCGGGCAGGGGGTCCGGGACGGTCTCATCGATCCGCGTCCCCTCCACCCACAGCGCGGCCCCCGGCCCCGTGGTCCCGGCGCCGATGCTCACCCGGCCCCGGGCGCGGATCAGGGCGCCCGGATCCCCGTCGGCCAGCCGGCCGACCTGCTCGACGGTGCCGAGGACACCGGTGCCCGCGTACGTTCCGTCGATGCGCGGCACCAGCAGGATCCTGGGCTTGCCGGGCTCGGTGCGCGCGGCGGCCTGGGCGGCCTCCACCGCGGCCCGTACATCGGCGTCGTTCAGGTCCAGCGGAACCACCATCCCGGGCAGCACGACCTCGTCGTCGAGCGGCAGCACGGGCAGGGTGAGCGGTGTGAACGCCTCGGACTCAGCAGCCATGATCTCCCCTTCGGCAGTCAAGTTGAGTTATGCCGACTCAATGCTTGGGCGGGGCCGATTGTTCCCCTGGGCGTGTTCGCCGTGAGCGATCACCTCTGTCGGCGCACCGGAGCACCCGCATACAGTCGGCGAAGTAACAGGCAAGGGCCATGAACATCTATTACGGGGAGGTAGGCGTGGACGGAACCGTGCGGGCCTGGGTCGACGGCTGGGTCGTCTCGCGCGGGGCGTCGCCACCCCTGGTGGAACCCTGGGGATACACGATCGACATGGGCCTGGCCCATGCCGTCACCCGGCACGTCCTGGACGCGGTGAACGACGACGTCGAGGAACGGACCGTCCGGAAGATCGCCGACGCCGTGACCGGGTCGGGCGTGTGGCTCAAGGTGTTCGACGACCCGGCGAGGGTCGGCGGGTGGCTCGGCGACGGCTGGTCGGTCGACCCCGACCCGGGCTACCTGATGTCGGTCCCGCTGACCGCCGCGGAGGCGCCCGCCGTCCCCGACGGCTACCGGGTCCGCGTCTGGACGCGCGGCGGCGTCACGCGCGTGATGCTCGCGGGGGCCGACGGTTCCTGGGCCGCCCGGGGCCAGATCGCCCCCACGGGCCGGACGGCGGTCGTCGACCAGGTGGCGACCTCCGCCGCGCACCGTCGCCGGGGCCTGGGCACCTTCGTGATGCGCACCCTCGTGCGGGAGGCGTTCGCACAGGGCGCGGAAAGAGGCGTACTGGCCGGGACGCCGGACGGACGGGCCCTGTACGAGGCACTGGGCTGGCGCGTGGAGGCGCCGCTGACCAGCGCGCACTTCACCGGGGCGGAGACGGAGCCCTCCGGGGTCAGCGCGCTTCCGGCAGCGTGGAGCACAGCCACGAGCCGTCCGCCAGAGCGCCCAGGACCCGGCGTTTGATCTCGGCGCGCCCCGGGCTGCTGACGAGGGACAGGGGCAGCCGGCCGGCGTACTCCTCATGCACACGCAACTCGGCGCGGATGAAGGCGTATTCCGCCGGATGCCCTTCGAGGAGAAGCCGGTCGGCCGCCGCCTTGGCCTCGGACGCGGCCAGCGTGTACGGATTTTCGAGCGCCCGTTCGCGCAACGCCTGGGTGAGCTGCCGGACGTACCGCTTGCACTCCATGCGCCGCTGCTGGACGGCCGCGAGGAACCGCCGGGCGTTGAGCACCGCGACCGCTTCCGCCTCGGACAGCGTGCGGAAGTCGTCGGGAAGCGTGCCCAGAGCGTGCGGCGTCTCCGCGCGAGCCCGTTCCGCGGCCATCTCGCCCAGTTCCCGCAGGGCGTTCTCCCACCGTTTCAGCATCAGCGGATGCCGCAGCGCCATGTCGCGTTCCTCCTGGTCCTTGGCGTCGTCGGCCGCGGCCAGCCGTACGGCGGTGTCGGCGGCCGAGAGCAGCGCGTCGACCGCCGGGGAACGCGGCGCGGAGAGCCGGCCCTCACCGACGGCGTACGCGATCTCGTCGTGCACGTCACGGAACGCGGGCGGCTCCGCGAAGTCGCTCAGGTGCCGCCGGTCGCGCTCCCGCTGGACCGACTCGGCGTACTCGTCCGGGAACGCGAGCCTCAGCCAGCCCTGGGCCGTGAGGTGGGAGTTCGTACCGCTCTTGCGTTCCCGGCTGTTGTGGAAGTCGTTGCGCCGCAGCTTCTTGACCAGGACGGCGGCCTCGTGGGCGCGATGGCGAACCCGGCTCAGCCGGTGCTCGGTGACCTCCAGGCGGGGGTCGCCCGTGTACCGCATCCGCTCGGTGGCGACCTGGAGTTCCCCGCCGGCGCACAGCAGGGCGTCCTGCCAGTCCAGCCGCCATTCCGCCTTTCGCAACAGGCGGCCGGTGCGCGGTGGGAGGAACCTCCCGTGGACGGCTTCCGCGATGGCCACGGTCACGAGGTTGTCGAAGCTCTCGGTGATCAGCTCGACCAGCCGCTCCGTCGGCACCCGCTCGACGTCCGCGACACGCAGCCTCTCCCCCACACCGACCCCCTCGGCAGCCCTCGGCCTCCGGTGCGACCGCGCGCCACCCCGGCCCCACCCCTCCGGGCAGGTTATCGGGATCGTTGTAGTCGAGCGGTGACTTTCCGTGATTCTCCTGTTCGCCGGGCCCTGCGCACCCACGGCCACGACCCCGATGGCCAGCGCCACCACATGCCCCCAGTTGGTCAGCGGATTGGCGTACTCGACGAGATCCTGAGCCAGCGCCCCGCCGAACACCGCGAGCATCGGCCACCCCAGCCAGGGCCGCAGCAGCCCGGCCAGCGCCCCCACACTCGCCGCGACCCCGAAGCTGATCCCGTAGTCGAGCCGGTGCGCCGAACTCGCGGGCAGCGCCCCCACCAGCACCGCGAGCCCCACCGGCACCTCGGTCACGAGGGTGGCCAGCACATGCCCGAGCGCGAACACCCCGGCGGTGCGCGGACCGCCGATCCGCCGTTCCAGCGCGGTGAGGACGAAGAGGAGGACAACGACGTACGGAGAGGTCACGCCGCCCACGACCCAGAGCGCGCTGGCGACCAACACGAGCACGGGCGTCCGTACGAGATGGGCGACCTCCGTACTGGAGCCCTGGTGGAGGGTGTGCACGAGGGCGGGGTCGGCGTGTTCGGAGACGAAGGACGTGACCAGGAGGACAGCGGCGAACGCGCAGGTGAACGGGGTTCCGGTGGGCGAGGGGAGAAGACGCCAGGGGCGCGCGACCCACCGTCTGCCGGGGGCGGCGCCCTGGGCGGTCACGGGCCGCGCGGTCACGGATTGCGCCGGTCCCCGCTGCCTCGGCAGCCCGTCCAGCAGCCGCACGCCGTCCGCGACGGGCACGTCCGAGCACGCCGGCGGACCCGGCGTCACATCACCCAGCGCATCGGCCCGTTCCACGGTGAGGCGCTCCTTCCGTTTCACCCCACAGCCTTGGCCCTCGACCGGCCCGCTGTCTGTGACCGGCGCCACGCGGCAGCCGATTCACAGCAAGCCGACACGTGCCGCAAGTCCCGCAAAGGCCGGGCCCGTCCCCGCGCGCGCTGCCAAAATGTCCGTATGACCCGGACGACGACCGCCTTCCACGAAGCCCCAGAAGTCCTGGACCGCCGTGAGGGTCCGTACGGCGAGGTCGCGCTGCGGAGGCACGGGGAGTTACTCCAGATCATCGCCAACGGGTGCTTCCTGATGGATACTTCGGACGGCCGCTCCGAGCGCCTGCTCGTCGACGCCGCCCGCGACGCCCTCGGCGGCGACCGCGCCGCCCCCGCCCCGCACGTTCTGATCGGCGGCCTCGGCGTCGGGTTCTCACTCGCGCACGCCGCGGCCGACCCGTACTGGGGACGCATCACCGTCGTCGAACGGGAACCCGCGATCATCGACTGGCACCGGAACGGGCCGCTCGCCCCGCTCTCCGCCGGTGCCCTCGCCGACCCCCGCACCCGGATCGTCGAAGCCGACCTCGTGAAATACGTCCATGAGACCTGCGCCACATTTGACGCGCTGTGTCTCGACATCGACAACGGGCCTGGTTGGACCGTCACGGAGGACAACGAAGGCCTGTATTCGCAGGCCGGACTGGCGGGCTGCGCAAGGGTGTTGAGGCCGGAGGGGGTACTCGCGGTGTGGTCCGCGCAGCCCTCCCGGGAATTTGAGCAAACTCTATGGAATGCCGGGTTCCGGGCAGTACGCACCGAAGAGATCCAGGTTGCCCGGGGCGTCCCCGACGTCGTCCACCTCGCCGTCCGGCCTGGATAGCCCCCACGCGGTGACTGCCCGTACTCTGCTTCCCTGACGCCGATCACTCATCCGATCAGTCGTGCGTCAATCGCAGTCATGCGCGGACAAGCGCAGCCAAGGAACCACCCCACAGGTTCCGAAAAGCACACTTCAGGGGCGGGCGATGGAGCAGACACACACCTCCCAGAACGGCGCGGCGGCGACTCCTGGCGCCCAGCGCCGGGTTCTCGTGGTCGAGGACGACCCGACGATCGTCGACGCCATCGCGGCCCGTCTGCGCGCAGAGGGATTTCTCGTGCAGACCGCGGGCGACGGGCCGGCCGCCGTCGACACCGCCGAGGCCTGGCAGCCCGATCTGCTGATCCTCGACATCATGCTGCCCGGGTTCGACGGGCTGGAAGTATGCAGGCGCGTACAGGCCCAGCGGGCCGTACCCGTACTGATGCTCACCGCGCGCGACGACGAGACCGACATGCTGGTCGGGCTCGGTGTCGGCGCCGACGACTACATGACGAAGCCCTTCTCCATGCGTGAGCTGGCCGCGCGGGTGCACGTACTGCTGCGCCGCGTCGAGCGGGCCGCCATCGCCGCGTCGACGCCGCGCTCCGGCATCCTGCGGCTCGGCGAGCTGGAGATCGACCACGCGCAGCGGCGGGTGCGGGTGCGCTCCGAGGACGTGCACCTCACGCCCACCGAGTTCGACCTGCTCGTCTGCCTCGCCAACACGCCCCGCGCCGTCCTCTCCCGCGAGCAGCTGCTCGCCGAGGTGTGGGACTGGGCGGACGCCTCCGGCACCCGCACCGTCGACAGCCACATCAAGGCGCTGCGCCGGAAGATCGGCGCCGAGCGGATCCGTACGGTGCACGGGGTCGGTTACGCACTGGAGACACCGACGCCATGAACCTGGGGCGGCCGGCCGCACGGAGAAGCTCCGGGGAGCCCTGGGGCGGCGTTCGTCCGTTCTCGATCAAGACCAAGCTGGGCGCACTGGTCGTCGTCTCGGTGCTGATCACCACCGGTCTGTCCATGATCGCGGTGCACACCAAGACGGAGCTCCGCTTCATCACGGTCTTCTCGATGATCGCCACGCTGTTGATAACGCAGTTCGTGGCCCATTCGCTCACCGCGCCGCTGGACGACATGAACGCGGTGGCCCGCTCCATCTCGCACGGCGACTACACGCGCCGGGTGCGCGAGAACCGCTGGGACGAGCTGGGCGACCTGGCCCAGACGATCAACGTCATGGCGGACGAGCTGGAGGCCCAGGACCGTCAGCGCAAGGAGCTGGTGGCCAACGTCTCGCACGAGCTGCGCACCCCGATCGCGGGTCTGCGCGCGGTGCTGGAGAACGTCGTGGACGGGGTCTCGGCCGCCGATCCGGAGACCATGCGTACGGCGCTCAAGCAGACCGAGCGGCTCGGGCGGCTGGTGGAGACCCTGCTGGACCTCTCCCGGCTCGACAACGGGGTCGTACCGCTGCGCAAGCGCCGGTTCGAGGTCTGGCCGTATCTGTCCGGGGTGCTCAAGGAGGCCAACATGCTCGCCTCCACGCGCGCGGGCATCGCCTCGGGCTCCGGCGGTCACACCCGTAACGACGTCCATCTGCACCTCGACGTCAACCCGCCCGAGCTGATCGCGCACGCCGATCCGGAGCGCCTCCACCAGGTCGTCGCCAATCTGATCGACAACGCGGTCAAGCACAGCCCCGCGCACGGCCGGGTCACGGTGAAGGCGCGGCGCGGGACGCCCCCGGAGTCGCTGGAGCTGGAGATCCTGGACGAGGGTCCGGGCATTCCGCGTTCGGAGTGGCACCGCGTCTTCGAGCGGTTCAACCGAGGCGGCGTCAGCTCGCCGCACGGGCCCGGCAGCGACGGCGGTACGGGTCTCGGGCTGGCGATCGCCCGCTGGGCGGTCGATCTGCACGGCGGCCGGATCGGTGTGGCCGAATCCGAGCGAGGTTGCCGGATTTTGGTCACCCTTCCGGGAGAGTCATCCGTCCCAAGTTGACGTAAAGTTCGAAGCGGAGCCGCAAGATCCACCTGACATCCGCGCTGACGGACGCGCGTGGACACGTGTGATTGCTCACAGGCCCGCGCATTTGGTGCGCCCGGTCGATAGTTTGCGCATCCCTCACGTGTCTCATTCGGACCGGAACCCCGCTTGTTTCCCGCCATTTCGCGCCCCGAAACCCGATTCTCGATGTGACTTACGCGACGTTGCAGGGGCCCGGACTGACCTTTCGGCCACAGGGGCGTAGCCTTGATTCCCGCTGTCCATCACCTTGTGAAGCCACCATGTGAAGCGGAAGAGGGCGGTTGCCGCCGTGTCGCCACAGTCCCCCAGTAACTCATCGAGCATCTCGACCGACGAACCCGCAGGTAACCCTGCGGCTGCGTTCGGACCCAACGAGTGGCTCGTCGACGAGATCTATCAGCAGTACCTCCAGGACCCGAATTCCGTAGACCGTGCCTGGTGGGACTTCTTCGCCGACTACAAGCCCGGAGCGGCCGCCGTTCCCACGGCTACGGCGGGTACTGCGGCCGCGGGGGCCGCAGAGACCACCCCGACCCCGGCCGCCCCCGCGGCTCCCGTGACCCCGGTCGTCCCGGCGCCGGCTCCGGCGGTGGCTCCCAAGCCCGCCGCTGCCGCACCGGCCGCCGCTCCGGCCGCCAAGCCCGCAGCGGCGGCGCCCGCGCCGGCCGCCGCCAAGCCGCAGCCCGCGCCCGCGCCCCAGGCCGTGGACGGCCCGGAGTTCGTGACGCTGCGCGGCCCGTCCGCGGCCGTGGCGAAGAACATGAACGCCTCGATCGAGGTGCCCACGGCCACGTCCGTGCGCGCGGTCCCGGTGAAGCTGCTCTTCGACAACCGCATCGTCATCAACAACCACCTGAAGCGTGCCCGGGGCGGGAAGATCTCCTTCACCCACCTCATCGGCTACGCGATGGTGCAGGCCATCAAGGCCATGCCGTCGATGAACTACTCCTTCGCGGAGAAGGACGGCAAGCCGACCCTCGTCAAGCCGGCGCACGTCAACTTCGGTCTGGCCATCGACCTGGTGAAGCCCAACGGCGACCGCCAGCTCGTCGTGGCCGGCATCAAGAAGGCCGAGACGCTGAACTTCTTCGAGTTCTGGCAGGCCTACGAGGACATCGTCCGCCGCGCCCGCGAGGGCAAGCTGACGATGGACGACTTCACCGGCGTCACGGTCTCCCTGACCAACCCCGGCGGCCTCGGCACCGTTCACTCGGTCCCGCGCCTGATGCCCGGTCAGTCGGTCATCATGGGCGTCGGTTCCATGGACTACCCGGCCGAGTTCCAGGGCACGTCCCAGGACACCCTGAACAAGCTCGGTATCGCGAAGGTCATGACGCTCACGTCGACCTACGACCACCGGGTCATCCAGGGCGCCGCGTCCGGCGAGTTCCTGCGCGTCGTCGCCAACTACCTGCTCGGCGAGGGCGGCTTCTACGACGAGATCTTCGAAGCGCTGCGCATCCCCTACGAGCCGGTCCGCTGGCTCAAGGACATCGACGCCTCGCACGACGACGACGTCACGAAGGCCGCCCGCGTCTTCGAGCTGATCCACTCCTACCGGGTCCGCGGCCACGTCATGGCCGACACCGACCCGCTGGAGTACCGCCAGCGCAAGCACCCCGACCTGGACATCACCGAGCACGGGCTCACCCTCTGGGACCTGGAGCGCGAGTTCGCGGTCGGCGGCTTCTCCGGCAAGTCCCTGATGAAGCTGCGCGACATCCTCGGCGTGCTGCGCGACTCGTACTGCCGCACCACCGGCGTCGAGTTCATGCACATCCAGGACCCGAAGCAGCGCAAGTGGATCCAGGACCGCATCGAGCGCCCGCACTCCAAGCCGGAGCGCGAGGAGCAGCTGCGCATCCTGCGCCGCCTGAACGCGGCGGAGGCCTTCGAGACCTTCCTGCAGACGAAGTACGTCGGCCAGAAGCGCTTCTCGCTCGAGGGCGGCGAGTCGGTCATCCCGCTCCTCGACGCCGTCATCGACAGCGCGGCCGAGTCGCGCCTCGACGAGGTCGTCATCGGCATGGCCCACCGCGGCCGGCTGAACGTCCTGGCGAACATCGTCGGCAAGTCGTACGCCCAGATCTTCCGGGAGTTCGAGGGCAACCTCGACCCGAAGTCGATGCACGGCTCCGGCGACGTGAAGTACCACCTGGGCGCCCAGGGCGTGTTCACGGGCCTGGACGGCGAGCAGATCAACGTCTCGCTGGCCGCCAACCCGTCCCACCTGGAGACGGTCGACCCGGTCATCGAGGGCATCGCCCGCGCCAAGCAGGACATCATCAACAAGGGCGGCACGGACTTCACGGTGCTCCCGGTCGCCCTGCACGGTGACGCGGCCTTCGCGGGCCAGGGCGTGGTGGCCGAGACCCTCAACATGTCGCAGCTGCGGGGCTACCGCACCGGCGGCACGGTCCACATCGTCATCAACAACCAGGTCGGCTTCACCGCCGCCCCGGAGTCGTCGCGCTCCTCCATGTACGCCACCGACGTGGCCCGCATGATCGAGGCGCCGATCTTCCACGTGAACGGCGACGACCCCGAGGCCGTCGTCCGCGTCGCACGGCTGGCCTTCGAGTTCCGCCAGGCGTTCAACAAGGACGTCGTCATCGACCTCATCTGCTACCGCCGCCGCGGTCACAACGAGTCGGACAACCCGGCGTTCACGCAGCCCCTGATGTACGACCTGATCGACAAGAAGCGCTCGGTGCGCAAGCTCTACACCGAGTCCCTCATCGGTCGCGGCGACATCACCCTCGAAGAGGCCGAGCAGGCGCTCCAGGACTTCCAGGGCCAGCTGGAGAAGGTCTTCACGGAGGTCCGCGAGGCCATCTCCGCCCCGGCCCAGGCCCTGGCCGGCGACCCGCAGGCCGAGTTCCCGGTGGCCGTGCAGACCGCGGTCTCCCAGGAGGTCGTCAAGCGCATCGCCGAGTCCCAGGTCAACATCCCCGACCACGTCACCGTCCACCCGCGTCTGCTCCCGCAGTTGCAGCGCCGGGCGTCGATGATCGAGGACGACACGATCGACTGGGGCATGGGCGAGACGCTCGCGATCGGCTCCCTGCTCCTCGAGGGCACCCCGGTGCGCCTCTCGGGCCAGGACTCCCGACGCGGCACCTTCGGCCAGCGGCACGCGGTCCTCATCGACCGGGTCACCGGCGAGGACTTCACCCCGCTGCAGTACCTCTCGGACGACCAGGCCCGCCTCAACGTCTACGACTCGCTGCTCTCCGAGTACGCGGTCATGGGCTTCGAGTACGGCTACTCGCTGGCCCGCCCCGACGCGCTCGTCATGTGGGAGGCGCAGTTCGGCGACTTCGTCAACGGCGCGCAGACGGTCGTGGACGAGTACATCTCGGCGGCGGAGCAGAAGTGGGGCCAGACGTCCGGCGTCACGCTGCTGCTTCCCCACGGCTACGAGGGCCAGGGCCCGGACCACTCGTCCGCGCGCATCGAGCGGTTCCTCCAGCTGTGCGCCCAGAACAACATGACGGTCGCTCAGCCGACGCTGCCGTCGAACTACTTCCACCTCCTGCGGTGGCAGGTGCACAACCCGCACCACAAGCCGCTGGTGGTCTTCACTCCGAAGTCGATGCTGCGTCTCAAGGCCGCCGCGTCGAAGACGGAGGAGTTCACGACGGGCGCCTTCCGCCCGGTCATCGGCGACGAGTCCGCCGCCGCGGCCGACGTCCGCAAGGTCGTCTTCTGCGCCGGCAAGCTGTACTACGACCTCGAGGCCGAGCGGAAGAAGCGCGGCACCACGGACACGGCGATCATCCGCATCGAGCGGCTGTACCCGCTCCCGGGTGCGGAACTCCAGGCGGAGATCGCCAAGTACCCGAACGCCGAGAAGTACCTGTGGGCGCAGGAGGAGCCGGCGAACCAGGGCGCGTGGCCCTTCATCGCCCTCAACCTGATCGACCACCTGGACCTCGCGGTCGGCGCGGACATCCCGCACGGCGAGCGGCTGCGGCGCATCTCGCGCCCGGCGGGCTCGTCCCCGGCGGTGGGTTCGGCGAAGCGTCACCAGGCGGAGCAGGAGCAGCTGGTGCGTGAGGTGTTCGAGGCGTAAGCCTCCGGCAGTACGACAGGAAGGGCCCGGCACCGGAGCGATCCGGTGCCGGGCCCTTCGTCATGCGCTGCCGGGTGGGTCGTAGAAGACACCCAACTGCCTGACCCAGTCGGTGTTCTTCTCCCGCGTCCCGTTGCGGATCCACAACCGTTCCTAGGGGCTGAGCGGGAGTGAGCCATTCGCCCTCGGTGAGCTGGGCCGCCTCCAGGTGCTGCCGGGCACGGGCCAGGCGCTTGCCGCCCCGCACGACGTGCACGATGCCGGCCTCACGGTCGGCCCGCGCGGCAGCCAGCCGGTCCTGAAGCACTGGCAGCCGCCGGGACTTCGTATGCCACTCCCGCTGGGACTGGTAACCCCCGGGCGCCTTCTTGGTCCCCTTCTGCCCGACCGGCAGGGACAGCCGGTGCTCGATGGTGCGGACGCCAGCTTCCAGGTTCCGGAGGTGCGCCAACTGACAGCGCCGGGCCAGCCCCGCCCACGCCTCCCCGGAATGCGACAGGCCGTCCCGGCAACGCGCCTTGAGATCCCTCCAAGCCAGCGACCCCAGATACGCACCCACCAGACGCAGTACCTTCTCATCGTCCGACGTCAGGTGTTTGAGGCGGTCCGGACGGCCACACCGGACGGCCCGGACGCGACGAACGGCGCCGCGATGCTCCTCAGCTCTCCCACCCCGTCACCCCCGCCCGACCCCCACCCGAAGAACCCGTCGGCATGGGAAACGAGCACCACCCGGGAAGGTCACGCATTCGACGAAAGAACGTCAGTTCCCAGCCAAAACCGACCCCTCTGCCGAGGCCCGCAACACGGCACAGACCCGCAGCACTCACTCCCGCCCACCAGAACGCTCTTAAACGCACTCCAACGGCACCAGCTCCAAACCCCCGAACCTGGTGAATACAGGTGATGCCATTGCGCCCGCACGAGCACGCGCGCGGGGAGGGTCAGTGAGGTTCCGGCAGGCAGGGCCCCTGATCCGTGCGCATAACCTGAAGGGGCACGACAACCGGACTCCGAGAGTCCCCCATCAGCCCAGGAGAACATCCGTGTACTTCACCGACCGAGGCATCGAAGAGCTGGAGAAGCGGCGCGGCGAGGAAGAGGTCACCTTCGAGTGGCTCGCCGAGCAGTTGCGCACGTTCGTCGACCTCAACCCCGACTTCGAAGTACCGGTGGAGCGCCTGGCGACCTGGCTGGCCCGACTGGACGACGAGGACGAGGACGAGTAGTCCCCGAACGGGTGTCTTGACTTCCCGTGAGCGCGATATATCGTGAATAGCGGAAGACGCGATATGGCGCGTTGCGCCCTGTCGCCCTTCCCGACTGTTCAGCCTGTCCGTTCACCAGGGGGTCCGCATCATGTCCACGACGTCCGAGTGGTCCGTCAAGGAGCCCGGCAAGCTCACCTTCGACCAGCCCGTCACGGGCCTGCACGTACGCATCGTCAACGGAACGGTGAACGTGGTGGGCACCGACGACGGTTCCGCCCGCCTGGAGGTCTCCGAAATCGACGGCCCACCTCTGCTGGTGACCCAGGAGGACGGAGTCCTGACGGTGGCCTACGAGGACCTGCCCTGGAAAGGCCTCCTGAAGTGGCTGGACCGCAAGGGCTGGCGCCGCACCGCCGTGGTGTCCCTGGCCGTCCCGGCCGACACCCGCGTCGAGGTGGGCGTGGTCGGCGCCGCCGCCGTGGTCTCGGGGGTCAACGGGCCCACGGTGGTCAAGGGCGTCACCGGCGACACGACACTCGTCGGCCTCTCCGGCCCCGTCCGCGCCGACACGGTCTCGGGCAGCCTGGAGGCCCAGGCGGTCACCGGCGACCTGCGCTTCAACTCCGTCTCCGGCGACCTCACCGTGGTCGAGGGCTCCGGGCCCTCCGTGCGCGCCGAGTCGGTGAGCGGCTCCATGATCGTCGACCTCGACCCGGAGGGCCCGACGGACGTGCAGCTGACGAACGTCTCGGGTGAGATCGCCATCCGGCTCCCGCATCCGGCGGACGCCGAGGTGGAGGCGAACACGGCGAGCGGCAAGATCTCGAACGCCTTCGACGACCTTCGCGTCCACGGCCAGTGGGGCGCCCACCGGGTCACGGGCCGCCTCGGCGCGGGCACGGGCAAGCTGCGGGCGACGACGGTCTCCGGTTCGATCGCTCTGCTCCGCCGCCCCGAGCAGGGGGACGAACCGACCGACTCCACCCCGGCTCCCGAGACCGAGAGCCGACCCGCCCCCGGGGGCGACTCCGGCCCGACGAACAAGAAGGTGCTCTGACATGCCTCCCGTCTTCGCTCACGGCCGTCTGCGCCTCTACCTGCTGAAGCTGCTGGACGAGGCACCCCGCCACGGCTACGAGGTGATCCGCCTCCTGGAGGAACGCTTCCAGGGTCTGTACGCGCCGTCGGCGGGCACCGTGTACCCCCGCCTGGCCAAGCTGGAGGCCGAGGGCCTGGTCACGCACACCACCGAGGGCGGCCGCAAGGTGTACGCCATCACGGACGCGGGCCGCGCCGAACTGGCCGACCGCAGTGGCGAACTGGCCGACCTGGAACTGGAGATCCGCGACTCGGTCGCCGAACTCGCCGCCGAGATCCGCTCCGACGTCCGGGGCGCGGCGGGGGACCTGCGCCGGGAGGTGCGCGCGGCGGCGAGCGAGGCCCGCAGAGGCCCCGGCAGCACGCGGAACGCTCCGTTCGCAGAGCACACGGACAACGGGGAGTACGGGGACGACGCGGACGTCGGCGACAAGGAGGCGTGGCGCGCCGCGAAGGAGGAGATGCGGCGTGCCAAGCAGGAGTGGAAGGAGCAGGCCCGGCGCGCGAAGGACGAGAGCCGCCGGGCCCGCGAGGAGGCCCAGCGGGCCAGGCGCCAGGCCAAGGAGGCCCAGGACCACGCCCGCGCCCAGGCCCAGGAGGAGGTGCAGCGCATCGCCAGGCGCGTCCAGGAACAGGTCCAGGACCACTTCAGCAGGGGCGACTGGCCGACGGGAGTCCGGGAGGGTCTGACCGAACTGGCCAAGGAGTTCGGCGAGTTCGGGAAGGACATCGGCAAGAACCTCGGGTCGGACTTCGGCTTCACGCGCCCCGGCGGCCCGACGACCTCCACCTCCACGACACGCGAACCGGAGCACCCGGAGTACACGGACACTCCCCCGGACTTCCCGGCCGGCTACGAGCCACCCTGGGCCCACGAGAAGTCCACCGGCGACCCGGCCCGCGACCTGGACCGCCTCCTCGACCGCTTCCGCGACGACATCCGCGACACGGCCCGCGACCAGGGCGTCACGGAACCCCAACTCCACGAGATCCGCCGCCACTTGTCAGCGGCGGCAGCCCTGACGGAGGCAGCGCTGCGGACACCGAGGGCGTAGGGCAGCACCTCCCCCCTCAGCCGGCCTTCGCCTCCCCCTCTCCCTCGCCGTACAGCACCCGGCTCAGGGCCTCGTAGGTGACTCCCTGATCGGCGAGGACTTCCGAGGGGACGCCGGGGCGGGCGGCGAGGGCGAGGAGGAGGTGCTCGTCGCCGATACGGCGGTCACCGTGGGCCACCGCGATGCGTAGGCAACTCTCCAGCACCTCTTTGGCGTCCCGGCCGAAGGGACGACGCCCCCAGAGCCGACCCCTGTCCTGACGGTCGCCGGACATCGCGCCGACGCCGTGCACCTCCTCGACCCGGGAGACGATGTCGGACACGTCGATACCGAGCCCGGCGAGCGCGTCGGCCTCGGCCTGGGACAGACCGGCGCGGCGGCGGGCGTCGGCCAGAGCCTCCCTCACCGGCTCCTTGCGGTCGGTGAGCCCGAGGGAGGCCAGCGCGAAGGAGGCCCGACTCGCCTCACGGTCGAGCAGCGCGAGCAGCAGGTGCTCGGCGCCGACGGACCGGCTGCCGACGCGCTCCGCGTGCTCGACGGCACCCTGCACCACAGCGCGCGCATCGCTCGTGAACCGTTCGAACATCACTGCCTCCCGTATTTCTTGTGCACGGCCTGCCTGCTGACACCGAGTTCCGCGGCGATCTCCTGCCACGACCAGCCCTGATTGCGCGCACTGCGCACCTGCACGGCCTCCAACTGCTCGACCAGCTTCCGCAGCGCGGAGACGGCCCGCAGCCCGACCCGCGGGTCACGGTCGCCCGCGCGCTCGGCGAGATCTGTTGCTTCGGTCATGATGTCAACCTAGATTGACACCCTGACGCATGTCAACCCCAGTTGACACGCGAACGGCGGACCCGGAAACCCGGGCCCGCCGCAGGGAGATGTACGTGCTGATGGTCAGGACGTACTGGTTCAGGAGGTGGTGAGGACGATCTTGCCGAACTGGTCACCGGATTCAAGGCGTTCGAAGCCCTCGCGGGCCCGGTCCAGCGGGAGCACCTCGTCGATGACGGGGCGTACGCCGGTGGTGGCGCAGAAGGACAGCAGGTCCTCCAGCTCGTCCTTCGTGCCCATCGTCGAGCCGACGACCTTGAGTTCGAGGAAGAAGATGCGGGTCAGTTCGGCGTGCGAGGGTCGGTCACCGCTGGTGGCCCCCGAGATGACGAGCGTGCCGCCGGGCCGCAGCGACTTGACCGAGTGCGACCAGGTGGCCGCCCCGACCGTCTCGATCACGGCGTCCACGCGCTGCGGCAGCCGCGCCCCGGACTCGACCGCCTCGACGGCGCCCAGCTCCACCGCCCGCTTCCGCTTGGCCTCGTCCCGGCTGGTGGCGAACACACGCAGCCCCGCCGCCTTGCCGAGCACGATCGCGGCGGTCGCGACACCACCGCCGGCGCCCTGCACGAGCACCGAGTCACCGGGGCGCACGCCCGCGTTGGTGAAGAGCATGCGGTACGCCGTGAGCCAGGCCGTGGGCAGGCAGGCGGCCTCCGCGAAGGAGAGCTCCTTGGGCTTGGGCAGGACGTTCCACGCCGGTACGGCGACCTGTTCGGCGAAGGTGCCCTGGTAGCGCTCGGTGAGGATGGAACGAGGTTCCCTGGGACCGACGCCGTGACCCGTCTGGCCGATGACGGAGTGCAGGACGACCTCGTTGCCGTCGGCGTCGATGCCGGCGGCGTCGCAGCCGAGGATCATCGGGAGGCGGTCCTCGGGGAGTCCGACTCCGCGCAGGGACCAGAGGTCGTGGTGATTGAGCGAGGCGGCTCTGACGTCGACGGTCGTCCAGCCGGGGCGCGCCTCCGGGGCTGGACGGTCACCCAACTCCAGCCCGTTGAGCGGGTGGTCGGGGTCGATACGGGCGGCGTAGGCAGCGAACATGACCTTGACGATAGGCGCCGACACAGCCCCGAGGGAACGAGTCGACGCTGTGACACACGCCCTGTCGAGTTTCCCCAAGGCCCGCCCAGCCCAGGTCACGTTTTCCACCCCACCCCCCCCCCCCCCCCCCCCCCTTTTCA
>NZ_LGDW01000006.1 GCF_001280005.1 Streptomyces sp. NRRL WC-3618
GGCTGCCGGGAGGGCAGTCGTCAGGCGTCCCCGTGGCGTCAAGCCCGCCACCGCAAGGTAGGCAGGAATCTCCCTCGTTTACGAGGGAGAGCACTTCAATGACCGGCCGTAGCCACGGGGAGAACACCGATATGAACCGCCGCACCATCGCTCGAATGCCCGCCCGCCGCGCCGCCGCACTGGCCCTCGGTATCGCCGCCGTCACCGCCCTCCCGCTGGGGCTGACCGCCTCGGCCCAGGCGACTCCCGCCAAGGCCGCCGCCGCGGCGCCCCGGACGGTGACCGGCAGCCCGTCCGACTCCGTGACACGCATCGCCGACTTCTACGGCGCCTACATCGACGCCCAGAGCGGCCCCCGTGACGGCGGGAAGCTCGTGGCGGAACTGCGCAAGTACTCCATCCATCCCGACTACCTGAAGAAGCTGGTCGCCTGGGAGGGCAAGAACCACGCGGATGGCGTCCTGCGCGCCCAGAACGTCCCCTTGCGCTGGACGGTCACCGACAACGGCACCGCCGACCACACGGAGGCCGGCATCACGCTGACCTGGGGCTCGGGGACCACCACCAAGCTGGTCGTGGACATGACCCGGGACCACAGGATCATCAACATCGGCACGAAGGGCATCGGCGGCAAGTGACCTACGGCCGGATCCGCAGCCGGCACTGGACAGTTCGGCCGATCCGCCGCCCTCACGCGCCCGTCCCAGCCTGGACGGGCGCGTGAACTGCCGCAGCGTCCGCTCCAGACGTCCCTCCCGCAGCGTCCGGCGGGCGCCGTCGATGGCCTGATCCAGCCAGGAACAGTCCAACCAGCCTCTTACATCCGGTCGTTGAGCATTCGACATGACTGCTGTGTTCAGCTCGCGGGCATGGATCCCGTGAACGCGTTCGATCAGGAGGGGACTACACCGGAGTCCGGGCGGGGGTCATGAAGAGGCAGGCAGGAGGGGGCGGTCCCGTGGTCATCGGGGCCTTCTCGGCGAAAAGGGCGAAGGAAACGACCGAGAACGACCAAGCCATCGACGACGACACCGACATAGGCACCGACAACGACCACAACATCGACATAGGCACCGACATAGGCACCGACATAGGCACCGACACCGACATCGGTGATGACGGTGGCGTGGACCGGGGGGAGGCGTCGCAGATGAGGCGCAGGCTTGGTTGTTCGGATCTGCGGGAGGTACCGGAGGCTCGCAGAGCGCTGCGCGAACTGCTGCGGCAATGGGGGAGGCCCGGCAGTTCGGAGATAGCGGAACTGCTCACCAGCGAGCTGGTCACCAACGCGCTGGTCCACACCGACCGGGACGCGGTGCTGACGGCCACCGTCTCGCCGCGCGGATTACGGGTGGAAGTACGGGACTTCGTGGGACGCAGGCCCAGGCTGTGCGCACCGGTCGCCGACGAGGGCACGCATGGCAGAGGGCTGGTTCTGGTGGACTCCCTCGCCGACGCGTGGGGAGTCAGGGCGCACGGCGTGGGCAAGGCGGTGTGGTTCGAACTGAACGGGGGCGCGGCCTGAACAGGCCACGCCCCCA
The DNA here is from genome assembly GCF_001280005.1 of Streptomyces sp. NRRL WC-3618. GTDB lineage: Bacteria > Actinomycetota > Actinomycetes > Streptomycetales > Streptomycetaceae > Streptomyces. The sequence goes on from NZ_LGDW01000006.1 coordinate 1,542, forward strand.
TGTCGGTTCACACTCAAACAGCGCTCAACTCGTGCTCAGCAGTGCCTTTCGGCTCAGCCGTACTGCTGCTCGAGGTCCCGGAGCTTGCGCTCCAGGGAGTCCAGGCGGGGCAGGGCCATCGTGTCGTCCTCCGCCGTCAGGTCGACAGTGATCGAGTCACTGGCGCCCCGAACGGGCTGAAGAGAGGGACGGGCGCGCAGAGGCAGCTGCTCCGCGGAGGATATGGCAGGCTCCGAGGTGACCTGGGCGGGCGCCCGCTCCACCTCGACCTGCTGGCCGCCACCGCCGCCACCGCCGCCGAACGGGCCGCGGTGGCCCCGGCTGATCGCCTTGAGGTGCGCGCGCTCGGCCCGCTCCTGCTCACGACGGCGCAGCCGCGCCTGCTCCTTCTGGCGCCGGTCCTCGCGCACCTCGTCGACCGCTTCGTCCAGGCTGCGGACACCCTCGAGGAGCATCAGCGACCAGGCCTTGTACGTCTCACGAGGCGCTCGCGCCCAGCGGACCATACGGATCTGCGGCAGCGGACGCGGCACCAGACCCTGCTCGCGCAGGGCGGCCCGGCGGGTCTGCTTCAGCGCGCGGTCGAAGAGCACCGCGGCGGACAGGGACATGCCGGCGAAGAACTGCGGGGCGCCCGCGTTGTCGAGACCCCGGGGCGCGTGCACCCAGTTGAACCAGGCGGCCGCGGCAGCGAAGAGCCATACGAGTATCCGGGAACCGAGGGCCGCGTCACCGTGGCTGGCCTCGCGCACCGCGAGCACGGAGCAGAACATCGCCGCTCCGTCCAGACCGAACGGGACGAGGTACTGCCAGCCGTCGGTGAGGTTCAGGTTCTGCTCGCCGAAGCCGACGAGGCCGTGGAAGGAAAGCGCCGCGGCGACCGCCGCACAGCAGAAGAGGAGTACGTAGGACGCGGAGGCGAAGATGGCTTCCTTGCGCCTGCGTCGCTCTTCGGTGCGCTCCCACGAGTCGTCCTGGCTCGCTTTCGCCCCGGAGGAGCGCTTGCCGCGCGCCAGCACCGCCACCGCCGCCAGCACGCCCAGGAGCAGTACGGCGCCCGGAAGCAGCCAGTTAAGCGATATGTCGGTCAGTCTCATCTGGGGTCCCTTGCATTGGGATAGGGCGTAACGCCCGCCATAGTGGCCCAATCCCCTCAGCCCTCAGGCTGTTTCGGGGCAAGAGGCCGCCTAAGGAGGTGCAAGGGGATGCTCAGGGCGACATTCTGCTCGAACTGCCGCTTGAGGGGCGGGAGTTGAGTTCGAATAAGACTACCCGTACGGGTGGTTCCACGGAAAGTTCCTGCGACAAGTGAGGAACTTGTGAAGTGGCTGTAACCGTTGAGGGCCTCAGTCGAACATGATCTTACGGCGGCGATCCTACGGCACGCAGTGCCGGGCCCCGGGGGGAGGGTCCCGTAGTTGAGGGTGCCTCAACTCTCGGCAGTGGTCGTCGGCTTGGTGAGGCGGTCATTTCCCGCAGGTCCGCGGGGCGGCTCCGCGGGCAGTTGTCGCACGGCTCCTGGCCGGTCGTACGCGTTCGCGACGGGGTGCCGGATTCGAACGGGGCGTGTCTGTGCTGGAGCGAGCGGGCCGGACCGTCGAATCCCGATGGATCACCCGAGGGTAATAGGTAAGCCTAACCTTGCTCATTCTGCCCCTGGGGTGACCAGGATCCACGCCGGATCCGGCCAGCGGAGCGGCGCAAATCCGAACCTGGACTCGAATCGGGATTTGAACTGACGGAATGTGCGCCTATGGTGCTTGACGGGCGAGTAACAACCCGCCGTAATGACCCCATGTGCCGTCAAGGTGCCATCTAGCCCGGAGGAGGCCCCGTGCAGCAGGCCGGCCCGCAGGGCGCGCACGGCTCGCCCGACACCCTGGCCCCGGCCGCCGTACGCGTTCCACCGCAGTTCAGGGCCGCGGACATGGACCGGGGCCGGCGCCCCGACGCTGTGGCCGACGTGCTGCCCGGAGCCGGTGCCCGGGGTGAGCACACGCACAGCGAGCTGCCGATCCCCCTGCCGCGTACCGAGCGGGCACGTCCCGTCGTCCAGCGTTCCTCCGTGCGCGGCCAGATCCTCGACGCGCTGCGCACCGCGCTCGTCGGGGGTGAGCTGGCGCCCGGCGAGGTGTACTCGGCCCCCGCACTGGGCGACCGCTTCGGGGTCTCCGCGACGCCCGTCCGCGAGGCGATGCAGCAGCTCGCACTGGAGGGCGCCGTCGAGGTCGTCCCCAACCGGGGCTTCCGTGTCGTGGAACGCGGCGCCCGTGAGCTGGCCGAGCTGGCCGAGGTCCGGGCCCTGATCGAGCTCCCGGTGCTGCTCCGCCTGGCCCACACGGTGTCCGCCGAACGCTGGACGGAACTCCGCCCCCTCGCCGAGGCGACGGCCCGCGCGGCGTCCACCGGCTGCCGGGTCACCTACGCGGAGACCGACCGTGCCTTCCACCGGGCGGTCCTGTCCCTCGCCGGCAACTCCCAGCTCGTCCAGATCGCCGACGACCTCCACCGCCGCGCCCAGTGGCCCCTGGTGAACACGAAGGCCGCCACGGGCCGAGCGGCACTCATGTCGGACGCGGCGGACCACATCACGCTGCTCGACGCCCTGGCGGCGGGAGACGTGACAGGGGTCCAGTCGCTGGTACGCAACCATGTGACAGGCGCCCACTGACGGGGCCACCCCAGGGGTGCGGGGAACCGCGCGACAAGCCACAACGCCCCCCCAGCCGCCCCCCCGGACCGGTTACTCCCCCGCACCTACGCTGAAGCCGCCGGCGGAGCCAACTGCCTCGCCAGCCACGTGGGCACACCCCCGAGCAGCCGGAACAACCGCCCCGCCTCCGCGCGCAGCCGTGAAGCCTCCGGCTCGGACTCCGCGTCGGCCAGCGACGCCAGCGCGGGCGCCGTCCCCACCAGGTACCCCAGCTCTTCCCGGATCCGCAGCGATTCGCCGAATCCGTGCCGCGCCTCCGCCAACTCCCCTTCCCGCAGGGCGAGTCCGGCCAGATGACGCCACGTGAACGACAGCAGCAGCGGATCGTCGTGCGCCGTCGCCCCCGCGTGAGCGCGCCGGTACGCGGCCCGCGCCGCCTGCGGGGAACGCGCCAGGTTCTCGGCCAGCAGCCCCCGCCGGAAGTCCAGCACCGCCCGCCCGGAAACCCCCGGCGGGATCAGCGCCGCCGCCCGCCCCAGCGCGGCCCGCGCCTCGTCGGCGCGGTCCCGTACGCCGAGCAGGGTGGCGGCGTACGCCAGCTGACCGCGCTCACAGGCCGCCGCCCCCCGCTCGTCGTCGCTCTGGGCCAGCGCCTCCGCCGTACGGAGGGCGTCCTCGGCCTCTTCCCAGCCCTGCTCGGTGTAGAGGCATCGCTCCACCAGCAGCGCGGCCCGCTGGAGCGAGGCGTCGGCGGTGGCGGCGTCGAGCAGGGCCGCCGCGTCCGCCCAGCAGGCGCGGGAGCGCAGCCGCCATACCGCGGTCTGGAGTGGATCGTCACCAGAGGTCGTTCCGGAACCAGACATGGCGGTGTACGCCACGTTGCCCTCCCCGAGCACGCCATCGAGCTTGTTGAGTGGTGGCGGCATCTCAGCACGAATCCCGGTGCCGGGCCAAGAGGGTGGGTGAAGGAATTCACAAAGTCGGGGAAGAAGAGGCGCCGGATTGCCGCGCGACCGGCCCCACCCGGCGCACGCCAAGGCCGCACGCCCCGCGCCCGCGCCCGTTGGACGCCGTCGCGGACTCAACTCATGCGCAACGCCAGGAAGAAGTCCAGCTTGTCCTCCAGCCGCGACAGATCACGGCTCGTCAACTGCTCGATCCGCCCCACCCGGTACCGCAGCGTGTTGACATGCAGATGCAGTCGCGCGGCGCACCGCGTCCATGAGCCGTCGGACTCCAAGAACGCCTCCAGCGTCGGGATCAGCTCGGCGCGGTGGCGCCGGTCGTAGTCCCGCAGGGGGTCGAGCAGGCGGGCCGTGAAGGCGCGGCGGACGTCGTCCGGGACGAACGGGAGCAGCAGCACATGGGAGGCCAGCTCCTGGTGGCCCGCCGCGCACACCCGGCCGGGGCGCGCCGCGGCCACCCGGCGGGCGTGCCGTGCCTCCTCCAGCGCCCCGCGCAGCCCCTCCGCCGAGTGCACGGGCGCGCTGACACCGATGGTGAGCCGCCCGTCGTCGTCCAGGCCCGCCGAGAGCGGTTCCTGTATGCCGGCGAGCAGCTTTTCGGCCAGAATTCCCGTCTCCGAACCGTCGTGCTCCGACGACACCGCCGGCAGCGGTACGAGGGCGATCGCCTCGTCCGCAGTATGGGCCACGGCGATCCGGTCGGAGTGCTCCGGCCCCGTCAGGAGCGGGTCCACAAGGATTTCCTCCAGCAACGCCTGTGCCACCGGGCCGCCCTCGATCTCGCCGCCGGCCCAGTCCACGCGGGCCACCACGATCTGCCAGTGCGGGGCCGCGCCGAGGCCGGGCAGCAGGACCGGCGCGGCGACCCGTAGCCGGGCGGCGATCTCGGCGGGCGAGGCGCCTGTCTGCACCAGCTCCAGGACCTCTTCGGCGAGCCGCCGCCGCACCACGCGTTCCGCGTCGCGCCGGTCGCGTTCGACCGCGATCAGCTGCGCGACGCCCTGGAGCAGGTCGAGCCGCTCCGCCGGCCAGTCGCCGGCGTCCGCCTCGACGGCGAGCAGCCAGTCGGACAGCACGGTCTCCCGCACGTCCCGTGCGCCGCCCGGCGCGGCGGTGCGGCCGTTGCCGCGGACGGGGAAGAGGGAGTACGTCGCGGCGCCGATCGCCACCCGGTGGGGTCTGAGTACACGTCGGTTCCCGGTACGGGCCGCCGTCAGGTGCTCGGCGGCCAGCGCCGCGCACACCTCGGGGGAGGGGGCGGGGCCGGCCACCTTCGAGTCCGCGATGAGACGGCCGGCGGGGGAGAGGACCCAGGCGCGCAGGTCGAGGTCGGAGCCGAGCAGGTCCAGGACCACGTCGGGGCCGCCCCCGGCGGGACCCGCGGTCATCATCCGGCGGTGGCGGTCCACGACGGCCGCCAGATCTCCGGCGCGCTCGCCGGACACCTGGCGCACGACGTGTTCGGTGATCGTCGCGAACGCCACCGACTCGTGCACCGCGAACAGCGGCAGCCGGTGCCGGACGCAGGCCGCGATCAGGTCGTCCGGGATGTTCCCCAGCTCGGCCTCACCGGCACCCAGTGCCGCGACCCCGGCCCCCGCCAGGAGGCGTACGAAGGACTCCGAGTCTCCGGGATCCCGGCGCCAGGCCAGGCCCGTGAGCACCAGCTCGCCGCCCGAGAGGTAGCGGCTGGGATCCCTGAGGTCGGTGGTCATCACCCCGCGTACGGTGCGGTCCAGCTCGTCCTCACCGCCGAGCAGCGTCAGGCCCAGCGCATCGGTGTCCAGCAGTGCGCGCAGCCGCATTTCTCGTCGCCGCCGTTCTGTTTGCGAGCCGCGCTTTTCCGCCTGCGCGGCGCTCACTGTTTCCGGGGAAAATCAGAGAGGTTACTGATGGCCTCTGTTCATACGAATCTACAAGACGATCCCCCTGGCCAGCCAACTCCTTCATGGTTTCCGTGACTGACCCCGACGCGGCACAGCCCTGTGTACTGGTTTCACCGCACGTGAACCGCGCATGAACGAGCCATTGGCACCACGTACGCGACGAAGAGGAAAAGAGCCGGTCATGGACTTCCTTCGCCCCGCCAGCTGGGAGGAGGCGCTCGCCGCGAAGGCCGAGCACCCCACCGCTGTGCCGATCGCGGGCGGCACCGACGTGATGGTCGAGGTCAACTTTGACCACCGCCGGCCCGAGTACCTCCTCGACCTGACCCGTATCGGAGATCTCTACGAGTGGGAGACCGGAGAGCGCAGCGTGCGGCTCGGTGCCTCGGTCCCGTACACCAAGATCATGGAGAACCTGCGCGGCGAACTGCCGGGCCTGGCCCTCGCCTCGCACACGGTCGCCTCCCCGCAGATCCGCAACCGGGGCGGCGTCGGCGGCAACCTCGGCACCGCCTCCCCGGCCGGTGACGCCCACCCGGCGCTCCTCGCCGCCGGAGCCGAGGTCGAGGCCGAGTCCGTACGGGGCACCCGGCTGATCCCGATCGACGACTTCTACACCGGCGTGAAGCGCAACGCGCTCGCCCCCGACGAGCTGATCCGCGCCGTCCACATCGACAAGGCGGACGGGCCCCAGCAGTACTCCAAGGTCGGCACCCGCAACGCCATGGTCATCGCGGTCTGCGCCTTCGGACTCGCCCTGCACCCGTCGACCCGGACCGTCCGTACGGGCATCGGTTCGGCGGCGCCCACACCCGTCCGGGCGAAGGTCGCCGAGGAGTTCCTGAACGCGGCGCTCGAAGAGGGCGGCTTCTGGGACAACGGGAAGATCATCACGCCGTCGGTCGCCAAGCAGTTCGCCGACCTGTGCGCGGGCGCCTGCAACCCCATCGACGACGTCCGGGGCACCGCGAGCTACCGCCGTCACGCGGTCGGTGTGATGGCCCGGCGCACGCTGACGTGGACCTGGGAGTCGTACCGCGGCACCGCCGCCCGCTCGGAGGGAGTCGCCTGATGCGCGTCAATTTCACGGTCAACGGACGTCCGCAGGAGGCCGACGACGTGTGGGAGGGCGAGTCCCTGCTGTACGTCCTGCGGGAGCGGCTCGGTCTGCCGGGCTCCAAGAACGCCTGCGAACAGGGCGAGTGCGGATCGTGCACCGTCCGCCTCGACGGCGTACCGGTGTGCTCGTGTCTCGTCGCGGCGGGCCAGGCCGAAGGGCGCGAGGTCGTCACGGTCGAAGGACTCGCCGAGTACGCCAAACAGCGTACGGAACGCGGCAGTTGTGGAACGGCCGCCTGCGGTACGTCACTTGACGCGGCCCAGCGGTGGCAGCCCACGGGCAGCGCCGACTCGCAGACCGGCGCGGGCGTCGAACTGGCCCCCATCCAGCAGGCGTTCATCGACGCCGGAGCCGTCCAGTGCGGTTTCTGCACGCCCGGTCTGCTGGTCGCCGCCGACGAGATGCTGGAGCAGAACCCCAACCCGACCGACGCGGACATCCGCGAGGCGCTGTCGGGCAACCTGTGCCGTTGCACGGGCTACGAGAAGATCATGGACGCGGTCCGGCTGGCGGCGGCCCGACAGGGAGAGGCGGTCTGACATGCCCGGCAGGAACGCTCCCCTCGGGACCCCCACCAAGGTCACCCAGGGCTCGAAGACCAGAGGCGGCATCGGCGAGTCGACGCTCCGCCCCGACGGCACCCTCAAGGTCACCGGTGAGTTCGCGTACTCGTCCGACATGTGGCACGAGGACATGCTCTGGGGCCAGATCCTGCGCTCCACGGTCGCCCACGCCGAGATCGTGTCCATCGACACGGCCGAGGCTCTCGCGCTGCCCGGCGTGTACGCCGTCATGACGTACGACGATCTGCCGACCGACGTGCGCACCTACGGCCTGGAGCTCCAGGACACCCCGGTCCTCGCCCACGGGAAGGTCCGCCACCACGGTGAACCGGTCGCCATCGTCGCCGCCGACCACCCGGAGACCGCGCGCCGCGCCGCCGCCAAGATCAAGGTCGAGTACCGCGACCTGCCGGTCGTCACCGACGAGGCATCCACGACCGCGCCGGACGCGATCCTCATCCACGACCACCGCACCGACCGCCACTTCGCCCACGTCGACCACCCCAACATCGTCCACCGCCAGCCGATCGTCCGCGGCGACGTCGAGGCCGCCCGCGCCCGCGCCGACTTCGTCGTCACCGGCGAGTACACCTTCGGTATGCAGGACCAGGCGTTCCTGGGCCCGGAGTCGGGCCTCGCGGTCCCCGGCGAGGACGGCGGCGTCGACCTGTACATCGCCACCCAGTGGCTGCACTCCGACCTGCGCCAGATCGCGCCCGTCCTCGGCCTGCCCGAGGACAAGGTCCGGATGACGCTGTCCGGTGTCGGCGGCGCGTTCGGCGGCCGCGAGGACCTGTCGATGCAGATCCACGCCTGCCTGCTCGCCCTGCGCACCGGCAAACCCGTGAAGATCGTCTACAACCGCTTCGAGTCCTTCTTCGGCCACGTACACCGCCACCCCGCCAAGCTCACCTACGAACACGGGGCCACCAAGGACGGCAAACTGACCCACCTGAAGGCGCGCATCGTCCTGGACGGCGGCGCGTACGCCTCCACCTCCGCGGCGGTCGTCGGCAACGCGGCCTCACTCGGCGCCGGCCCGTACGTCGTCGACGACGTCGAGATCGACTGCGTCGCCCTCTACACCAACAACCCGCCCTGCGGCGCGATGCGCGGCTTCGGCGCGGTCCAGGCCTGCTTCGCCTACGAGGCCCAGATGGACAAGCTCGCCGACGCGGTGGGCATGGACCGGGTCGAGTTCCGCCGCCTCAACGCCATGGAACAGGGCACGCTCCTGCCCACCGGACAGGCCGTCGACTCCCCGGCCCCGGTCGCCGAACTCCTGCGCCGCGTCAAGGCGATGCCCCTCCCGCCGGAGCAGCAGTGGCTGACGGCGGGCGAGGCGGCGGACGTACGCCAGCTGCCGGGCGGCCTCTCCAACACCACCCACGGCGAGGGCGTCGTCCGAGGCATCGGCTACGCGGTCGGCATCAAGAACGTCGGCTTCTCCGAGGGCTTCGACGACTACTCGACCGCCCGGGTACGGATGGAGGTGGTCGGCGGTGAGCCGGTGGCCATGGTCCACACGGCGATGGCGGAGGTGGGCCAGGGCGGGGTCACCGTGCACGCCCAGATCGCCCGCACCGAGCTGGGCGTCACCCAGGTGACGATCCGACCCGCCGACACCCAGGTCGGCTCGGCCGGTTCGACGTCCGCCTCCCGGCAGACGTACGTCACCGGTGGCGCCGTCAAGAACTCGTGCGAGCTGGTCCGCGAGAAGGTACTGGAGATCGGGCGCCGCAAGTTCGGCTCGTACCACCCGGCGTGGGCGACGGCGGAACTGCTGCTGGAGGGCGGCAAGGTCGTCACGGACGCCGGTGAGGTCCTCGCCGACCTGGTCGATGTCCTGGGCGAGGATTCCGTCGAGGTCGAGGCGGAGTGGCGGCACCGGCCGACCGAACCGTTCGACCTGCGCACCGGCCAGGGCTTCGGACACGTCCAGTACTCGTTCGCCGCGCACCGGGCCGTCGTCGAGGTCGACACCGAACTGGGCCTGGTGAAGGTCATCGAACTGGCCTGCGCACAGGATGTCGGCAAGGCGCTCAACCCGCTGTCGGTCGTCGGCCAGATCCAGGGCGGCACCACCCAGGGCCTCGGCATCGCCGTGATGGAGGAGATCGTCGTCGACCCGAAGACGGCCAAGGTACGCAACCCGTCCTTCACGGACTACCTGATCCCCACCATCCTCGACACCCCGACCATCCCGGTCGACGTCCTCGAACTGGCCGACGACCACGCCCCGTACGGCCTCCGAGGCGTCGGCGAGGCCCCGACCCTGTCCTCGACCCCGGCCGTCCTGGCAGCCATCCGCGACGCGACGGGCCTGGCCCTCACAAAGACCCCGGTCCGCCCGGAACACCTCACGGGTACGGGGTAGCCGGCCGCCGGCTCGTTGGCGGGTGCGGGTCCGGTGGAGACGAAAAGCACGGGGCGCAGCCCCTGCTTTTCAGGGGCGCGGGGAACTGCGCGACCAGCCCCCACCGGACCCGCACCCGCCGGCGGTTTTGTGCAGGCCCTGACAGGCAACCTCCTGGCCGGTTTCGCCCTCAGGCCTATTGAGAGAAAGGGGACCGAGATGCTGGACATCGCCGAAGAACTGCACCGGTGGGTCGAGCAGGGCCGCGACTTCGCCGTGGCCACCGTGGTGGCCGTGACCGGCAGCGCCCCCCGCCGCCCCGGCGCCGCCCTCGCGGTGGACGCCGACGGCACGGCGATCGGTTCGGTCTCCGGCGGCTGCGTGGAAGGCGCGGTGTACGACCTGTGCGGGCAGGCGCTGGCAGCCGGCGAGCCGCTTCTCGAACGCTTCGGCTACAGCGACGACGACGCCTTCGCGGTCGGCCTGAGCTGCGGCGGTGTCATCGACATCCTGGTGACGCCGGTACGGGCCTCGGCCCCCGTCCGTGAGGTGTTCGCGTCGGCTCTGGCCGCCGCCGCGAGCGGGGAGGCGACGGCCCTCGCACGGATCGTCTCCGGCCCGGCCGAATTGCTCGGCCGCGCCCTGCTCGTCGCCCCGGACGGCGCGTACGAGGGCGGCTTCGGCGCCCACCCCGAGCTGGACCGCACGGTGGCCGCCGAGGCGCGCGCCTACCTCGATGCGGGCCGCACCGGCACCCTGGTGATAGGCGAGCAGGGCTCTCGTTGCGGAGCGCCGCTCACGGTTCTGGTCGAGTCGTCCGTCCCGCCGCCCCGCATGATCGTGTTCGGCGCGATCGACTTCGCGTCGGCGCTGGCCCGCATCGGCAAGTTCCTCGGCTACCACGTGACGGTCTGCGACGCCCGCCCGGTGTTCGCCACGCCCGCCCGTTTCCCCGAGGCGGACGAGGTCGTCGTCGAGTGGCCGCACCGGTATCTGGAGCGGACGGCCGTGGACGCCCGTACCGTCCTGTGCGTCCTCACCCACGACGCCAAGTTCGACGTCCCCCTGCTCCAGTTCGCCCTGCGGCTGCCGGTGGCGTACGTCGGCGCGATGGGCTCCCGCCGGACCCACCTGGACCGGAACGAGCGGCTGCGCGAAGTCGGGGTCACCGAGCTGGAGTTGGCACGCCTCAGGTCGCCGATCGGGCTGGACCTGGGCGCCCGTACGCCCGAGGAGACCGCCCTGTCCATCGCCTCGGAGATCGTCGCCAACCGGCGTGGCGGCAGCGGGGTCTCGCTGGCCGGGGCGCACACACCGATCCACCATGACGTCACCTCGGCGTCCGTACCGGCGGGCCGGATCGGGTCGGTGGCCTGACCGGCGGCAGACGTCAGGTCAACTTCGGTGGAACATAACCGAGTTGGACTTCCTGTGTGCCCTTGCGGGTCACCAGGGCGCCGCGTCCCGGTGGCCGGCGGCTCGGTTTGACCGATTGCAGGAGGGGGCCTTCGCCGGGGTCGCCGGAGAGCAGGAGGCCCTGCGCGCCGAGTTCCCGCAACCGCTGGACGAAGGCTTCGTACTGGGATCGCCCGGCCCCGCCCGAGCTGCGCGCCAGCACGACACGCAGGCCCAGGTCGCGGGCGAACGGGAGGAACCCCATGATCGGGGCAAGGGGGTTGCCGCTGCTGGTGGCGACCAGCTCGTAGTCGTCGACCAGCAGATACACGTCCGGGCCCGTGTACCAGCTGCGGGCGCGCAGTTGTTCGGCGGTCACCTCGGGGCCGGGCATCCGGTCGTCCAGGTAGTGGGCCACCTGCTCGATCACCTCGGCGGCGGCCGGCCCCGAAGGACAGTAACCCCGCCCGTACTCCTCGGGGACGTCCTCGTTCGGCCACCGCCGGTAACTCACCAGGTACTCCTCGGGCACCTCACCGAGCAGCGACCGCCGGTAGTCGACCACGAGCAGGGTGGCGTCGGCCGGTGAGACCCGCGCGCAGAGCTGACGTACCAGCATCCGCAGAAACGAACTCTTGCCCGACTCGGACTCGCCGTAGACGAGGAAGAAGGGGTCGTTGGAGAAGTCGAGGAACACCGGGGCGAGGCTGGTCTCGTCAAGGCCGACGGGGACGCGGTGTCCGGGCGTATCGTCGCGGCCCGGCAGCTCGTCGAGGGTGACCAGGGCCGGGAGGGTGCGCACCGGGGGAGCTGTCGGCCCCGACCAGTTCGCGCGCACGTGGGCGACCAGCCGGGCCGTCGCCTCGCCGGTGAACTCCGTCTCGGTGTCGTCGTTCAGCCTCGGCAGGGCGGTCCGGAAGTGCAGCTTGGCGCGGGACAGACCGCTGCCGGGGACTCCCAGCGGGACGTGCACCGCCTGCCGCCGGTCGATCTCGGAGTCCATGGAGTCGCCGAGGCGCAGTTCGACCGTGCTGAGCAGCCGATCGCGCATCGCCGGGCGGACCTCTCCGTAGCGGGCCGCGCTGATCAGCAGGTGCACCCCGAAGTTGAGGCCGCGTGCGGCGATGTCGCTGATGACCGGTTCGAGCGCCTCGAAGTCGTTCCGGAGGGTGGCCCAGCCGTCGATCACGAGGAAGACGTCCGCCCAGGGCTGGTCCGGCCACTCGCCCGCCCCGCTCCGGCGGCGGTAGGTGGAGATCGAGTCGATGCCGTGGACGTGGAAGAACTCCTCGCGCTCCGCCAGCACCCGCGCCACGTCGGCGACCGTACGCCGGACCCGGTCCGCGGCCAGCCGGGAGGTGACGCCGCCCACATGGGGCAGCCCGGCCAGGGCTTCCAGCTTTCCGCCGCCGAAGTCCAGGCAGTAGAACTGCGCGTCGGTGGGCTTGTGGGTGAGCGCGAGCGACGCGATGAGCGTCGTGATCGCGGTCGACTTGCCGGACTGCGGTCCGCCCACGACAAGTACATGGCCCTCGGTCCCGGAGAGATCCAGGGCGAGCACACCGCGCCGGTGGTGGAACGGCTCGTCGACCACCGCGAAGGGGACACTCCGCAGGGGCTGGAACGGCGGCGCGGGCGGCCCGGTTCTCCGGCCGCCCCGCCCGCCGGCCGCCCTCGCCGGCAGCAACGACTCCACCGAGGGAGACTCGCCCAACGGCGGCAGCCAGATCTGACGCGCCCGGGGTTCCGTCCCTGCCAACTGGCCGACGACGACGTCCGCCAGCGAGACGTACTCGGCGCTGTCCGCGCCCGGCAGCGCTGCGGACACGTAGGAGGCCTTGAAACGGATCAGTACGTCCGTCGTGTCGGCCTTGAGGAACCCGGCACCCGGGTCCGACGGCAGATGGTAGGCGTCGGGATAACCCAGCACCGCACGGGACTCGGCAGCCGAGAAGGTGCGCAGCCCGATGCGGTACGACAGATGGGTAGCCAGCCCGCGCAGTCTGCCTTCCTCCAGGCGTTGCGAGGCCAGCAGCAGGTGTACGCCCAGAGCCCGGCCGACCCGGCCGACCTGAACGAACAGTTCGATGAAGTCCGGGTGCGCGACGAGGAGTTCGGAGAACTCGTCGATCACCAGCACCAGCGTCGGCAGAGGTTCGAGGCCGTCCCGCGAGGCGCGGGCCCGCTGGTACTCATGGACGTTCGCCAGCCCGCCCGAGTCCCGCAACAGCTGCTGCCGCCGGGCCAGTTCGCCGCTGATCGCCTCCCTCAGCCGCCCCACGAGCAGCGGATCGCCCTCCAGCCCCGTGACGATCCCGGAGATGTGGGGCAGGCCCGCTAGCGGCGCGAACGTCGCGCTGCCCTTGAAGTCGGCGAGCACGAAGGCCACTTCCTGCGCCGAATGGCGTACGGCCAGGCCCAGGACGATCGAGCGCAGCAGCTCGGACTTGCCGGAGCCGGTCGCGCCCACGCACAAGCCGTGCGGGCCCATCCCCTGGTGCGCGCTCTCCTTGAGGTCGAGGAACACCGGCTGGCCGTCCTCGCCGAGCCCGATCGGCACCCTCAGCCGGTCCTCGGGAGCCCGCCCGGCGCGCAGGGCCGCCAGATCGGGCGAGGCCGTGTTCTCGACCCCCAACAGGCCGGTGAGGACGGCTCCTTGGCGGCCGACGGGAAACTTGACGAGCGCGCCCGTACTCTCCCGGACCCGGAGCGCCGACCACCCGGCCCGTACCGATTCCGCCGTCTGCGCCAGCGACTCCCGCGCGGCCACCGGCCCCGCCCCGTCGTCGAAGCGCGGCACCGCCACCCGAAACCGCCGGCGCCGGGACAGCGCCCAGCCGACCGCGACCCCCGACGCCAGCGCCGGATCGAAGAAGGACTCCTCCGGTTCGTCCAGGGCGAGTTCGAGCCGGGTTCCCAGCAGACCCCGCAGGTCGGTGCTGAAGTCGCTCCAGCGGCGGGCCGTGACCAGCAGGTGGACACCGTAGTTCAGGCCGGTGTTGGCCAGCTTGTGGACCGTGTCCACGAACTCCGGGAGCTCCAGGGTGAAGTCGAGCCAGCCGTCCACGACGAGGAAGACGTCGCTCGCCGCCCCCTCCTCGATCCGGCCCGTCGTACGCAGCGCGCGGAACGCCTCGATGGAGTCGACGTCGAGGTCGCGGAACAGGGTGCGCCGAGTGGAGATCACCGCCTTGACCGCGGTGAGAGCGCCCTCCACCGCGCTGTGCTCGTGCGGCGCCGCGAACGTCCGTACGTGGGGCAGCGAGCGCAGCACCCCGAGCCGGTTGACCGCGCCCTCCAGCAGATAGAACTCCGCCTCGTGCGGGGTGTGGGTCAGCGCCAGGGACATGATCACGGAGCGCAGCAGGGTGGTCTTGCCGCTGCCCAGTTTGCCGACGACGGCCGCGTTGCCGTCCCGGCCGGAGAAGTCCACGCACACGGCTTCCGACCCGGTGCTGTTCTCCAGCCGGCCGACGGGCACGACCAGCCGGGACGCGCCCTCCCACGCGTCGCAGATGAAACCCCGGTCGACGGTCTCCACGGGCGGCGGCAGCAGTGAGCCGAGGGTGAGCTCCTCGGCCATGGCGGCCCGGGCGGCCGGCCCCGCGGACGCGTCGACCCAGGGCGCATAGGCCAGGGCGACATTCCCTTCGCACTGGCCCGACTTGGTCGGCGTCTGCTCGGGTCCCGACTGGTTGCTCACCATGTCGTGGACGAAGCTGTACAGCTCCTCCGGAGTGATCACCCCGTCCCGGTTCTGGTCGGCGAGGCCGGTGCTCAGCCCCTCGATCACGGCCGCCGTGAAACGCGGTGCCGTCAGGCCGTTGTCGAGAGCGAGGTGCTCACCCTCGTACGCGTACTCCAGGGCCGTCGAGGCCGTGATGACGAACGTGCCGCGCCCGGCGAGCGCCGCCTCGACGTCCACGGCCGCGGGCGACATGGGGGAGGAGCCCCGGTGGAAGAGCCCGCTGTAGCAGCAGTCCAGGAGCACGATCTTGGTGCTGGCCTCGCACTCGTCGAGGAGCTGGTGCAGCAGCGCGGCCGGGATCGCGGTGGTGTGCGGACGCTTCAACCGCGTGCTGAGGGTGGCGAAGAACAACCGGTCGGCGTCGTTGCGGATGCCGTGGCAGGCGATGTAGAGCAGGACGAGATCGTCGGGGTCGCGGTTGCTGAGCACCTCCTCGATCGCGGACTCGATCTCCTCCTTGGGCCTGTTCAGCAGCTCGAGTACCGGCTCGAAGCGGCCGATCGCCCGGTCCTCCAGCAGTTCCTTCAGCTTGGCCGCGCCTCGGGCCGGGGCCCTGAGTCTGCTGAGCCCGGGATCCTGGTAACCGTCCGTCGCGACGAGCAGTGCGATCCGGCGTCCCGCCATCGCCAACTCCCGCGCTAGCTATCGGAGTTGGGGCCGGTCGCGGCGGCGGTGCCCGGATCGGCCTGGCCGCCTGCGACCGCCGCCGTCCCCGCCTCGATCCGCGCGGTCACCGCCTCGACCAACACCTGCTGGTCCTTGGCGGACAGAGCGCCGAACGACCCCTTGTGCCCGTCGATCTCCCACTCCACCGACCGTGCCTTCGAACGCTCCACGAACGCGACGACCACGTTGCTCAGTGCTTTGAGCGCGGCGGCGGAGAAGGCGCCGCTGACCACCAGCACCGCGAGGTCGTGCCCCACACCGGCCATCGACGCCTCGGGCGCGGCAACGGTCCCGCGTTCGACCCGGAGGAGGCCGAGAGTGCGCAGATCGCCGTACAGACTGCGGACCTGACGATCCGTCTGCTCCGCGGTGGCTCCCGGACCCGAGTCGATCCGAAGCTTCAGCCGTACGCTCTCCTCGGGCACGCTCTCCCCTTCCCCCGGCCGGCCGTACCACCGGCGACACGGAGTCGATCGTAACGTCCGTCACCCCGTCCTCAGCAGCCGGTTCACCGCCCGCCCGAACACATACCGCGACGCCCCCGCCAGCGGGCGGTCGAACAGCGACGGCAGCAGGCGTACGCGCAACTCCTCGCGCCAGATGACCCGCGAGCGGCCGCCCGGGCCCGGGCGCACCTCGATCTCCGCCCAGCCCAGGACGACCCCGCCGCGTTTCTCCAGGCGGCACAGGCCCGGGGCATCGCCCACCGGGGGTCGCCACACGGTGACCTCCATCCGGTCGTCGAAGGAGAGGGGACCGATTCCCGAGCGGGCGACGAAGACGGTGCCCGCGCGGGTCGGCGGGGCAGTGAGCACCGTGACGCGGGTGAGGGGAACCACGGACGCGTGGCGGGGCCACTCCGTGAGCCGGCGCCAGGCCTCGTCGAGGGGGAGCGGCACCGTACGTTCGAGCAGGAAGTCGACCACGGCACGATCGTAGGGAACCCGGCGAACGGCACAGCGGGTTCCGGGGTTTCGGGCAGCGTGTCGCGACGTCATGACCCGCACCCTCGCCGGAGGGTGTTCGGAGTCTCGAATCCCCGACGTCACCATGTGGGAAAAAGTGGCGGATTTCTCCGGCATATTGGCAGCCCGGCTGCCTCCACGTGTGGTGAGACGGCGGCCCGCGCACCCGCTCGGGCTAGTCCGACCGGCCCCACCCCACCGAAGTGCCGTATCTGTGGGGGGAGGACGCATGCCGGCCCGCTGAGGAGGCGCTGTGGCGAGTTCCCGAGTGACGACGTCGGCGGTGGCCCTGGGACTCCTCCTGGGGGCACTGCTGCCGACCGGAATCGCCAGGGCCACGGCCGCCGCAACCGCCCCCGGACCCTGCACCGCGGGCACCGGCCCCTACCAGCGCGAGCTGGAGGAGCATCTGAAGCTGCCCGTGGACGGACGGCAGACGCCCGCCGGCTGCGAGGCCGTTCGCATCTTCCAGAGCCGCAACGAGGTCCGGCCCGCCGACGGTTACGCGGGCCTCACGACCTACCGCACGATGCTCGTCGTCGAGGCCCGCGCCAACCCGAACGCCGCCGGGAACTGCCCTGTGCGCACCTACCGCGTCGCCTGCGTCGACCTGACCCGGCAGCTGATGTGGGTGCAGACCGGAAGCCGGGTGGTGTACGCGCCCGTGCCGATCCGCTCGGGACGCGACGGCCACGAGACCCGTACCGGCCGGTTCACCGTCTACTGGCGCGACCTCGACCACTACTCCG
This sequence comes from Streptomyces sp. NRRL WC-3618, assembly GCF_001280005.1. Lineage (GTDB taxonomy): Bacteria > Actinomycetota > Actinomycetes > Streptomycetales > Streptomycetaceae > Streptomyces. The sequence continues at coordinate 18,608 of NZ_LGDW01000006.1, forward strand.
ACCTGTACGCCAACGCCCCCATGCCCTACGCCCAGTTCTTCAGCGACGGCCAGGCCTTCCACGGCACCGCCGGCGACCTGTTCACCGGCGGCTCCCACGGCTGCGTCAACCTGCGCCTCGCCGACGCCCAACGGCTGTGGAACACCCTCGCCCAGGACGACTCCGTCTATGTGTGGGGCGTGAAGCCCGGTACGGAACGGAGACTGAGGCCGGCGGCGGGCGCGGTCAGGCCAGCAGACGGGCCCCCAGGTCCTCGCCCGGAAGGGCCCCCGGAAGGACGTACGCCACCGCCGAACCCCGGTGCTCGATGAAGCGGCTCAGCTCGTCCGTCGCCGTCATCCGGTGCTGGACGCGCGCGAACAGCGCGGGATCCCGCATGAAGGCGAGGAACAGCAGGCCCCGGTCGCCTGGACCGTCGTCGTAGCTGTAGCCCCGGCGCAGCATCCGGGCGCCCGCGTCCAGCCGGGGACTGGCCGCCCGTACATGCGCCCCCACCGGGATCACGTACCGGCCCTGTGGGGTCTTCGCGAAGATGTCCACGTCGTCGTGCTCGTGCCGCCGGCCCAGCGGCGCGCCGCTCGCCCGGTGCCGCCCGATGATCGCCTCCTGGTGCCCCGTACCGAGCCGCGCGAACCCGGCCACGTCGATGTGGACGCGCCGTACGACGAGGAATGTGGCGTCCTGGGACCGCACCCAGCGCTCGCACTCCGCGGGCGTCGGGTTCTGCGTGCCGTCCTTGAAGCCGAGCAGGTTGCGCGGCGTCTGTCCGGCCGGCGTCGGCGGCAGGAACCCGGTCTGCCGCCAGCGCGGGCGCAGCGTGTCGCCCGCCAGCCGGGTCAGCGTCCTCGCGGCGGCAGCCGTGACCCGCGGATCGTCGGCACAGAGCTGGACCAGCAGATCGCCCCCGCCGTACGCGGGGTCGAGCCGGTCGTCGGAGAACGGCGGCAGCTCACGCAGCGCGCGCGGCGCCGCGACACACAGGAGCCGGGGGAGCCGGGGGAGCCGGGGGCCGACCGCCACCGTCGCGGTGAGCCGGGACATCCCGGCGCCCCCGATCTCCTTGATCTCCTTCGCCTGTACGCGACTTCGAGCGGGCCTATCAGGCGAAATACCCCAAGGTCGTCAAACGGATCACGGACGACGAGGACGAGCTGCTGGCGTTCTTCGACTTCCCCGCCGAGCACTGGATCCACCTGCGGACCACGAACCCGATCGAGTCGACCTTCGCCACCGTGCGGCTTCGGACCAAGGTGACCAGGGGCGCCGGCAGCCGCGCCGCCGGACTGGCCATGGTCTTCAAGCTCATCGAGTCCGCCCAGGCACGCTGGCGAGCCGTGAATGCGCCCCACCTCGTTGCCCTTGTCCGCGCCGGAGCCCGTTGTGAACGCGGTCAGCTGGTTGAGCGCGAGGAGCGGGCAGCCTGATGGACACACCCAATCCGCTGACCGACGAGGAACTCTCCGAGATCGAGGAACTTGCCCGTGCTGCGACTCCCGGCCCCTGGCACGTGGGCCAACTGGACGACGACTTCGCCATGAGTCTCGTCGCCATCGGCACTGTCCCCGACACCGGGGCCAGCGAACGCTGGCAAGACTTCGACCACCGCCACATCGTGGCCGCCACCCTGGTCCAGCAGCCACGATACGTCGACGTCGCGGACGAACGCTGGGACGAGAACGCCAACTTCATCGCCAACGCCCGCCAGGACGTTCCCCGCCTGATCGCCGAGATCCGACGTCTCCGCCGCCTCCACGAAGCCACGGATCAGAAACCCAAGGAAGGCTGAAGGGCACCACTGATCCACAGGAATTGACAATTACTCCGCGCGGGACGTGACAGCCCTTGATACGGAGATCACCGACCGACGCACTGATCGAAAGCCGGTTCCGCGATCACCCGCATGCTGAAGCCATCTTGAGTATGCCCGGCATCGGCCCTGTTCTGGGCGCCGAATTCATCGCCTATGAGCGTCTTCGGGAGTCCCGACCGCCTCGCCGGTGTCGCCGGCGTTGCCGGCCGAGATGCCGACGAGGAGGGGCAGTCCGTTCGCGTCCGACAGGACGTGCATCTCGGAACCCGGCTTGCCGCGGTCCACGGGGCTCGGACCTGTGTGTTCGCCCCCTTTACTGGCGCCAGGCGCAGCCGCTGACCAGGACGTAGATGACGGCCGCGAACAGCGTCTCATCAGGCGTGTCCTGCGTTCCGCCGCCCTGCGGCCGCCCTCTCGACGACGGGATCAGCGGCTTCGCGATCTCCCACAGCCCGTCCGGAACAATCCAACTCCACATACCCCGCCCCATGCCCGGAACAACGACGCCTCACCACGCAGAACACGGCCTAAATAAAGATGCGATGCAGACATAATCACTCTTGACAAAATCACGCACGCGTGAGCACTAAGACGGAGACTAAATCGGCTCAGCATTACCTCTGGTGACGGGTGACTATTTTCTCGAATAAGTCAAAATTTACTTTCCCTGAGCTCTAGTCGATAGTGGGCACCCGAATCGAGAGGAGCTCTCCGTTGTCGCTATCCAACGACTCCGCTGCGCGTCAGGTCGAGTGGGAACAGGCGCGAGTTTCCACGCTGTACGAGCTGCTCACAGAGCGGATCTCCGAGGCACGGACACGCCTGGCTGAAGTACTCAGGGCCCCGGCCGAGAGTGCGAGCGAGACATACGAGCGCGGGATCGCCGCCGACCGCCTGACACAGGAGATCGCACGGCTCGAAGGGGCCGAAAACGGACTGGCCTTCGGCCGCATCGACTGGGCGGACGGCACCACACTGCACATAGGCCGGATCGGCCTGCAGACAGAGGACGACGACCTGCCCCTGCTCGTCGACTGGCGTGCGAACGCGGCGCGGCCCTTCTATGAGGCCACGCCGGTTCACCCGATGAACCTGCGGCGACGTCGGCACCTGCGCCTGGACGGGCGCGCGGTGGTCTCGGTGAGCGACGAGCTGCTGGACGGCTCCGCCCCGACCACCGAGGACGTCGTGGGCGACGGCCCGTTGACCGAGGCCCTTTCGGCACGGCGTACGGGCCGAATGCACGCGGCCGTCGCAACGTTGCAGACCGAGCAGGACAAGATCGTCCGCTCCGCGCACCGCGGCGTGACGGTGGTGCAGGGCGGGCCCGGGACGGGCAAGACGGTGGTCGCGCTGCACCGGGCGGCGTATGTCCTGTACGCGTTCCCGCGCGCAGCGAAGGAAGGTGTCCTGGTGGTCGGGCCCAATGCGCGGTTCCTCGACTACATCTCCCAGGTCCTGCCCTCGCTCGGCGAGAACGACGTCGTGCTGGCGACATGCCAGGAACTGGCCGGAGTGGTCCCCACCGCGGTGGAGTCGTTCGACACCGCGCGTCTCAAGGGCAGTTCCGCTCTCGCTGACGCACTTGTCGACCTGCTGCGCACCCATCAAAGTACGCACGGCGACCTCACCTTGCGGTTCGGGCAGGACGTGGTTCACCTTACGGAAGCCACAGTCCGAACCGCACGCGACGCCGCCGTGGCGACCGGGCTGGGACACAATCCAGCGCGCCAGGTGTTCAAGGAGTTTCTGGTCGACGCCCTCACCGAGACGCTGGAACGCAATACGGGTGACCTCTTGGAGCAGATCGACAACGAGGTGGCCCAGCTGACGGGCCGGAACCTCGACCGATTCACCGCGGCGGACCTGCGCCACCCCGGCCCCGACGACACAGCCGCCTCGGGATCGGCCGCCCTTTTCGACGCGGACGCCGTCCGGGCCGAGCTCCTCGACGACCCCCACGTCGACCAGGCCGTGGAGGCACTGTGGCCGCGGCTGACACCCGGTGGCCTCGTGCGGGCTCTCCTGGCAGACCTCGGCACTCTCGCCGAGTGCCTTCCCTGGCTGGCACCGGACGAGCGGTCGCGTCTGCTGCGTGCCCCGGACGCGCCGTGGACCGATGCCGATATAGCGCTGCTGGACGAGGCGGCCAGCTTGGTCGACGGCCCGCCGGAGCGGGTGTACGGGCACGTTGTCGTCGACGAGGCGCAGGAATTGACCGCCATGCAGTTGCGGATGATCGTCCGCCGCTGCCCGGCAAAAGCCATGACGCTGGTGGGCGACTTCGCCCAGGCGGGCCCGGTCACGACGGCGCATGACTGGAAGGAGGCGTTGAGTCCGCATGTCGGCCCGCGGTTCCAGCTGCACAGTCTGACGGTCAGTTACCGCACCACGCAGGAGATTCTCGCGAGTACCCGAGACCTGCTCGCCCGGATCGCTCCGGACCAGAAGCCGACACGGTCACTGCGCACTGGCGAGACTCCCCGCACCGTGACCACACCTGTTGAGAAGCTAGTCGCCACCATCGTCCAGGAACTTCGCACCCAGAGCTCCGCGTACCCGGGCGAGCTCCTCGGGGTCATCTGCGCAGAGGCGAGGGTGGGCGACCTGACAGCCTCTGACATCGCACAGCACGCACGCATCGTTCCAGCGTCCGAGGCGCGCGGGCTGGAGTTCGACGGGGTCGTCGTCATCCGCCCCGAAGAGATCATCGCGGCACGCCCCGGCGGGGAGAGGGACCTGTACGTAGCCCTGACCCGGGCGACCAAGCGGCTCTGCACGATCACCGTCCAGCCCGCCTGACACACTCCGTCCGCTTCTCACCGCTCAGACGGCGCAGACATACGCGAGCACGGCAAACACCAAGACAGAGAAGGCAAGATGGCGAAGGACTTCGACACCCCACGCAACGACGGCATCATCGACAACCTTGAGGAGCTCAACACCCGGAGCACCAGCAAATCCACTATTGCCATCGACATGCACGAGTCCGAGGCCGCCGAGGGCCTCGAATTGCCCGGTGCCGATCTTTCGGGCGAGGAGCTGACAATCCAGGTGCTTCCGCAGCTGGACAACGAATTCGTCTGTACGGTCTGCTTCCTCGTGCGCCACCGCAGCCAACTGGCCGATGCGAGCAGCGGCCCTCCCGTCTGCCGCGACTGCGACTTCTGACCGTGCGCGCGTGATGTCGTCCTTGTGAGGTCAGTCGCGGCGAGGTAGCTGTCGATGGGGTCGGACCGGTATTGGATCTTCTGGAGTCTGCGACACAGAACCGGCGCTGCCGCTAGGTCCACGTGTCCTTCACCTAGCACGCGAACCCACGTCAGACCGCGCGTGGTCGGGTGCAAGTTGCCACCAGTTCCCGGTGTGAGACCTTCAGGATTCGGCTAGCAGGATTTCGCAGTCTGACCTGCGGGTTTCGCCGGGCGGCTGGAGTGTAGCGGGCTGTGGAGTGGTCAGGGGCGGTTTCACGGAGGCCGCCCCTCGAGAATTCGCCCTGCGTGATCATCGAGCGTGCTGCCGAGCAGTGGGACCTTGAGCTGGACGACCTCTTCGTGAGCATCGGTCATCGCTTCGGCCGTGTGGAACTTCGCCGCCGTATGCGTGATTACATGCGCGGGCTGCTCGCCCCGGTAGCCCGAAAGAACAGCTGGCAGCTGGCCGAGCAGGCAGGCCACGCCACCCCCGACGGTCTGCAGCATCTGCTCGCCGGTGCGGGTGCCGCCTACGGGCAGGAGGGCCGCTTCCGGCGGCTGCTGGAGCAGTCGGGCGTCGGCTACGTGCTGGCCGTGCCCAAGTCCCAGTTCACCGTGGGCTGCGCATCGAGGGCCTGTTCGCACAGGCTCCGGACGAGGCGTGGGAGAAGATCTCATGCGGAGACGGGGCCGCGTGTCTACCACTGGGCGGCGGTACGGCTGCCGGCTGTCGCCGAGTTCGACTACCAGGGCGAGGTCCCCCACCGGATGCGGTGGGCGCTGGCCCGTCGCAGCATCCGCAAGCCCGACGAGATCGCCTACTACCTCGCCTATGCCCCGTTGGGGACAACTGTTCTGGAGCTGGTCCGGATCGCCGTGACGCGCTGGGCGATCGAGGAGTGTTTCCAGGCCGCGAAGAATGAATGCGGGCTGGACCAGTACGAAGTCCGCCGCTACGTGGGCTGGTACCAGGGCGGTTGCAAGTTCCGGGATTGGGTGGATCGTCCGCATTGAGCGGGAGTTGACGTGGCAACAGCACAGGCACGAGACCGGTGATCATCAGGGTGTCTACGCCAGCTGATCATATTGAGGTCCCGTGCCTGCCGCTCCATCCTCCCTGGTCCCTGCCGCCCTGGCGAAACTGGGCCCCCTTCACCATCACCACAGCTGGTGGCCGCCGAACGGCGTTGAGCAGCCGATCGAGTTCGTGGCGGCGTCCGACGAACGCGAAACCCCGTCCGAAGCCCGCAGCACCACACTGGTCAGCCGTCCCGGCCATCCCGTCACCGTCCTCCACGGACACTGCTGCCGTGCGCCAATACCCATCTCCTCGCGGCCGTACATACCCACTCTAAGCGGCCCCCATTGTTCCGTCCGGCCGGTACCGGCAGCGTCGGACATGCGCCCCCGGGCAACGTGCGTCCCGGCCGAGGCGCATCCCCGTGCAGGGCGCGTGCCCAGGCAGGGAAGGAAAGATGGGTCGTCCCGAGAAACCGCTGGATCCCGGCGAAGGTCCCGTTCAGCGCTTCGCGAGCGAACTGCGTGCGCTGCGGAGCGACGCCGGTAGCCCCACCTACCGTTCGATGGCGTGCCGTGCCCACTACTCCCCCACCGCGCTGGCCCAGGCCGCCGCGGGCGACCGGCTGCCGTCCCTGGCCGTGGTCGTGGCCTTCGCCCGGGCCTGTGGCGGGAATCCGGACGAATGGCAGCAACGGTGGTCGCAGGCCGCCGAGGAGTCGGCCGCGTTCCGGGACGACGACGTCGCCCTGTCGCCCTACCGGGGGCTGGAGCGGTTCGAGAGTGAGCAGCGGCACCTGTTCTTCGGGCGCGACCGTGTGGTGGACAGCCTGCTCGACCTCATACGCACGAAGCGGTTCGCCGCGCTGTCCGGACCGTCGGGCAGCGGGAAGTCCTCGCTGCTGCGCGCCGGCCTGCTGCCGGTCCTGCGAGATGCCGTGCGGTGCGCCGGACACCCGGTCACCGTCCACCTGATCACGCCGGGACCACGGCCGGCGACCACGTACGAGCAGCTGCTGTCGCCCGGCGCCGACGACCCGGAACGCTGGATCGTCGTCGATGAGTCCCACGAGCTGGGCACGCCGGTGCCGGACCTGGACGAGCGGCTGCGGTTCGTCGAGCTGCTGGTGGCCGCGCGGCGACCGGAATCGCGGCTGAGGGTGGTCCTCAACCTCAGGCCGGACTTCCTGTGGTGGTGCCCGCGTCGGACACCCTGGCTCGACGCACTGACCGACTGCACCGTGCGGATGCCGGGGATGACGTCGGCCGAGCTGCGCGAGGCGATCGTCCGCCCGGCGGCGGCGGCCGGGCTCGCCGTGGAACGTGATCTCACGGCCCGGCTGATCGACGACTTCCTCGGGCAGCCCACCATGCTGCCCATGCTCTCGAACGCGTTACTGCGCGTCTGGTGCCGCCGACGCGGCCGGGTGCTCACCCTGGCCGACTACGAGGAGACGGGCGGGGTGCGGGGCGCCCTCGCCACCACCGCGGAGGAAGTGTTCGACCGGCTGTGCGCCCGGCAGCGTCTCACCGCGCGCAGGGTGCTGCGCCGTTTTGTCGCCCCCGACGAGAACCGCTCCTACGTGCGCCGGCCGGTGCGGCCGTCCGAGCTGCGCGCGTTCGAGGACCGGGAGACGCGGCCGGTGCTGAACACGCTGGTCGGCGCCCGGCTCGTCACACTCGGCGAGAACTCCGCGGAGCTCACCCACGACGCCGTGATCAGCGAGTCTCCCAGGCTGCGTCGGTGGCTGGAGGAGGACCGCGAGCGCCTGCTGCACCACCGGTATCTGACCGAGGCGGCGGGAGCCTGGCAGGAGCTCGGTCACGACGAGTGCGACCTCTATCGCGGCAAGCGCCTCGCCATCGCGGAAAGCCTTTTCCTCAGCTGTCAGGAACCCGACGAGCTGACCGGTCTGGAACGCGAGTTCCTCACCGCTTCCCGCCACGCTCAGGGGCACCGCCCCGCCGCGTGACCACAACGCGTAGACGCAGCTGAAGGGGGTGTGACCGCCGTGCGGCGGTCACACCCCCTTCAGATGTGCTAGCTCCGTCCCGCGTAGTGGAACGTCGAGTAGTGGTCGTCGGTCCAGAACAGGTCGCCGGTACCGATCGCCCTGACGATCCGGTTGGCGTCACGCCGGGGAACCACGTCGTCCCGCTGACGGTCGTAGATGGTCGTGTTGTACTCCTGGAAGGTCCCCGTGTACCCGTGGCTGGAGCTGGGGGCCGCCGGGCTGTTCATGAAGTTGATGAGGCCCTGGGTCCAGTGGGCCGCCTCGATCCACTCCCGGTCACCGAGGTTGCGCCAGTTCGGCCATCCCATATTCTCCCAGAAGTCGATGCCCAAATCCATGTTGCTCGGCGGATTCTGGGTGTGCTGGGCACTACCCGAGACCGGCGCCGGCTGCGCGGAGGCGACACCCGGGGCGGCGACACCTATTCCCAGGGCGAGCGTGGAGGCGACGAAGCCCACGGCGAACGCACGCCTGCTCTTGACAACGAGTTTCTTCATGCTGATCGGATTCTCTTTCACTTGCCACTCCGCCGTGTTCGGCGGCTACGGCAAATCCTCACATCCGAGCAATTGTCCAGCTATCCCCTGCCGATTGGTGTGGACAACCTCCTGCCCGACACTGCGAGACAGTCGACACACGCACGGCACGAAAGACCCCTGCGGAAGTAGTACCGCCCCCCATTGCCGTCTTCCTCGGCCCCGCAATGGGGTTCCCGGCCTCCGGGCCCGGCATGACTGCTCCCCCCTGTTGATCATGATCTGGGGGTGGTGTCACCGGTGCCGGGCGCTGGCAGACCGCTGACTAGGGGCATGACCACCGGTTCTTCTGGGACTTGGGAGGCTCTTCGTAATGTGGATGCCGGCAGCTGGTGCCGCAGGTGAGGCCGGGACGGGTACGACCGGAGAGTGCACGTGATCGACATCAGCGAAATCGGCGTTTTCCTCGGCCTGGACGCCGGCAAAGGCGAACACCACGCCACCGCCCTGACCCCGGTCAGGGCGGCTTCAAGTTCCCGGCAGAAGCGGGCTGTCGGTGATGCCCCAGATCCAGATGGCGTGTTCGGGTGCGTCCCGGATCGCTCGGGTGGTCTTGGCGATGTTGTCCGCTCCCAGCAGCCGCAGTCTGCCGATGGCCAGGTTCCGCAGAGCGGCCATCGCCCGCGGCGCGCTGCCGGTGTGGACGGTGGAGGCGTCCTCGGCGAACACCACATCTCTGACATGGTGGCTGGAATTTTCGATTCCCCAGTGCCCGCGCACATATCCGCCCAGGTCGGCAGGGGTGGCCTGGTGGGTGTCGAGGCTGGTGACGGCGTAGACCGTCTCCCGGGTCTGCCGCTTGCCGTTCTCCTGGCGGCGCCGGTGGATGCGCAAGGCCAGCCGGGCTCGCGGGAAGGCGATCCCGCCCAGGTTCGCCGCGATGGCCATGGTCTTGACCGAGCGGGACTCCCGCCGGCCGTGCCCGGTGCCGGAGACGGTGTGCGCCACGGGCACCTGGTCCCACGGCAGGGCCTTGAGCTGGGCCGACGCGGTCGGCTGGTTTCCCTTGATCACCGCGATGTAGTGGGCTTTCTTCTCCTGTACCAGCCAGCGCACCTGGTCCTTGACGCTGTGCAGGGCGTCGAAGGTGACCACGGTGCCGGTCAGATCGAGTGGTTCCAGCAGCGGACGGAAGGCGGTCGTCTCGTTGGTCTTGGCCCCCACCTCACACTGGGCCAGGGTCACGGTGGGGGCGTGGGTGACGGCGGACAGCAGGTGCCGGTGGCGCTGCTGCCGGTGCGCGGAGCCTGACAATGCCTTGCCGTCCACCGCGATCGCCGGCCGCGGCACCGAGCCGGTGGCGTCGACGCCGGTGTAGTTGTGTCCGGCCAGGTAGGCGCCGATCGCGGCGTCCAGGGCATCGCCGTCGAGAGCGGCCAGGAGCCGGGTGAAGGTGGCATGGGACGGGGCGCGCCGGCGTCCGGGCAGATGGCGCCGGATGCCGAGGTGTTCCAGCACCGTGGTGGTGGCGCGCTGTCCCCACTCGGTGATCTCGGTGGTGGTCCGGGCGCCGGAGACGACTGCGCAGGCGCAGATCAGCAGCAGGCCGACCAGGGGATACCACCGCCCGCGACGCGAACGCGGGTCGGGTACGCGCTGGAGGTGGGCGCGCAGGCGGCCGGTGTCGTGCTGGTGAAGGGGGCCCAGTTTCGCCAGGGCGGCAGGGACCAGGGAGGATGGAGCGGCAGGCACGGGACCTCGATGTGATCAGCTGGCGTAGACACCCTGATGATCACCGGTCTGGTGCCTGTGCTGTTGCTGCGTCAACTCCCGCTGGACGCGGACGATCTACGCGATCCCGGAACTTGCAACCGCCCTGGGCTGGTACCGGCGCATCCCTCTCGCCATGCTTGCACACTCCTTCTTGGCAGCCACAGCACACCGGGCCCGCGAAAAGGGGGCGGAACCAGTGAGGCAGCCGAGGCCATCGAGCTCACAGTGGCGGAGGTTCGGCGACTCCTGGCAGCTTGTCGGCCCCGGCCCCCACACCTGCGCGGACATAGAGGCCGGCACCATGCGATGAGCTCGCACTGGCGCCGACGACGCCAAGCGATCGCCCGCCGCTGTCATTACCTGCGGCGTTGTCGCACGATCGAGGGGCGGCCTCCGTGAAACCGCCCCTGACCACTCCACAGCCCGCTACACTCCAGCCGCCCGGCGAA
>NZ_LGDW01000007.1 GCF_001280005.1 Streptomyces sp. NRRL WC-3618
CTTCTCCATATGTCCTGGTCACAGGGCCCTTTCGGAGTCTAGTTGGCTGACGCTGCATCAGGTTGGTGGTGGTTCGTGACTCACTCGATCGGGGCGCGTTGAGCCGGTTGTGGATATGGAGAGCGATACCGAAGTCGGTTCGTGGGATGCCGAGTTGGAGTCGTTGCTGCTGCGGGTGGGCGAGCGGTTCGGCCGCGTCGAGCCGCGGCGGCGGATGCGGGACTACGTGCGTGGCCTGCTGGGCCCGGTGGGCCGGAAGAACAGCTGGCAGATCGCCGAGCACGCAGGCAATGACACCCCGTATGGGCTGCAGCGACTACTGTCGTGGTGCCAGTGGGACCCGGACGAGATCCGCGACGATCTGCGGGACTACGTAGCCGACCAGCTCGGGCAGCCGGACGGTGTCCTGATCGTGGACGACACCGGCTTCCTCAAGAAGGGCACCGTCTCCGCCGGGGTGCAAAGGCAGTATTCCGGTACCGCCGGCCGTACGGAGAACTGCCAGATCGGAGTGTTCGCCGCCTATGCCTCTGCGAAGGGCCGGGCCCTGGTGGACCGCGAGCTCTACCTGCCCAAGTCCTGGACGGAGGATCCGGACCGGTGCCGCGCCGCCCGGATTCCGGAGAAAAGGTCCTTCGCGACCAAGCCGGAACTTGCCCGTGCCATGGTTCGGCGGGCCCTGGACTCCGCACTGCCGATCGCCTGGGTGACCGCCGATGCGGCCTACGGGCAGGAGTGGCACTTCCGGCGGATGCTGGAGGAGGCCGGCGTGGGCTACGTCCTGGCGGTGCCCAAGTCGCAGCAGGTCAAGTCTCCAGCGGGCAGCTGGCGCATCGACCATGTCCTGACCGGTGCCCCGGCCGAGGCGTGGGAGCGGATCTCCTGCGGTGACGGTGCGAAGGGGCCACGGGTCTACGACTGGGCCGCGGCCAAGCTGCCCACCGTGGAGGGTTCGGATCCCGCCCACTGCCGCTGGGTGCTGGCCCGCCGCAGCGTGGCGCGTCCCGAGGAGATCGCGTATTACCTGGCCTTCGCGCCGGCGGACGCTACTGTCGGCGAACTGGTTCGGGTGGCCGGTGCCCGGTGGGCCATCGAGGAGTGCTTCCAGGCCGCGAAGAACGAGTGCGGCCTGGACCAGTACGAAGTCCGCCGCTACGTGGGCTGGTACCGCCACATCACCCTGGCCATGCTCGCGCACGCCTTCCTGGCGGCGATGACGGCCCAGGCCCTCGAAAAGGGGGCCGCAGAAACGGTTCGAGCGGCCTCGTTCCCCTCACCGTGGCAGAAGTCCGACGGCTCCTGGACCTTGCCCATCCCCCCTCGGCCCGGCACCGGTCACCCGCGCGGCGGTTCTACTGGTCCCGCTGGCGCCGACGCCACCAGGCCATCGCCCGCCGCTGCCACTACCAGCGCCGCACGCGCCCCGATCGAGTGAGTCACGAACCACCACCAACCTGATGCAGCGTCAGCCAACTAGACTCCGAAAGGGCCCTGTGACCAGGACATATGGAGAAGCGGGTCGCTGCCCGAACCTGCGAGCGGGGTCGTGGACGACCGCGTTCAGCAGGCAGCGGTGACGGAGTCGGTCCGCAGGGGCGCGGCCGTCTTCGCGGTGATCTCGTCGAGGGTGATGCCGGGTGCGGTCTCGACGACGGCGAGGCCGTCGGGTGTGACGTCGAGGACGCCGAGGTCGGTGATGACGCGGTGGACGCACCGTTCGCCGGTGAGCGGCAGGGTGCACTCGGTGAGGATCTTCGGGCTGCCGCCCTTGGCGGTGTGCTCCATCAGGACGATGACCCGGCGGGCACCGTGGACCAGGTCCATCGCCCCGCCCATGCCCTTGACCATCTTTCCGGGGATCATCCAGTTGGCCAGGTCACCGCGTTCCGACACCTGCATGGCGCCCAGCACCGCGGTGTCGATGTGACCGCCGCGGATCATGCCGAAGGACATGGCCGAGTCGAAGAAGGAGGCCCCGGGCAGGACGGTGACCGTCTCCTTGCCCGCGTTGATGAGATCCGGGTCGACCTCGTCCGGGGTCGGATAGCGGCCGGTGCCCAGGATGCCGTTCTCGGAGTGCAGCACCACCTGCACGCCGGGCGGGAGGTGGCCGGGGATGAGGGTGGGCAGACCGATGCCGAGGTTGACGTAGGAGCCGTCGGTGAGTTCGGCGGCGGCACGGGCGGCCATCTGGTCGCGGGTCCAGCCGCGGGGTGTGTCCGTCGTCGGGCTCATGCTCGTACCGTCCTCTTCTCGATCTGCTTGTCGGCGGCCTGAGCGGGGGTGAGCTCCACGATCCGCTGGACGAAGACGCCGGGGAGGTGGACGGCGTCGGGGCTCAGCTCGCCCGGTTCCACGAGCTCCTCGACCTCGGCGATTGTGATCCGGCCGGCCATCGCCGCGAGCGGGTTGAAGTTGGCCGCGGCGCGGCGGAAGACGAGGTTGCCGTGCCGGTCCCCCCGCCAGGCCCGGACGAGGGCGAAGTCGGTGGTGATGGCGTGCTCCAGGATGTGCGGTCGGCCGTGGAAGTCGCGGGTCTCCTTGGGCGGGGAGGCCACGGCGACCGAGCCGTCCGCCGCGTACCTCCACGGCAGACCGCCGTGCGCGACCTGGGTGCCCACACCGGCCGGGGTGTAGAACGCGGGGATGCCCGCGCCGCCGGCGCGCAGCCGTTCGGCCAGTGTGCCCTGCGGCACCAGCTCCACCTCCAGCTCGCCCGACAGGTACTGGCGGGCGAACTCCTTGTTCTCGCCCACGTAACTGCCCGTCACACGGGCGATCCGGCCGGCGGCGAGCAGCACGCCCAGCCCGCGGCCGTCCACACCGCAGTTGTTCGACACGACCTGCAGGCCGGTGGCGCCCTGTTCGTGCAGGGCCCGGATCACCACTTCGGGGATGCCGCTGAGGCCGAAGCCGCCGACGGCCAGTGAAGCGCCGTCGGGAATGTCGGCGACCGCCTCGGCGGCGTTCGCGCTGACCTTGTTCACTCAGCAACCTTTCAGCCGGGGAGTACGGATGACCAGCCGCCGTCGACGACGAGGTTGGCGCCGGTGATGTACGAGGCCTCGTCGGAGGTGAGGAAGACGGCGGCGCCCACGACCTCGTCGGGGAGGCCGACGCGGCCGAGGGGGATGTGGCGGGCGATGGTGCGCATGGGGTGATCGGTGGAGAGCAGGTCACCGCGCGAGCCCTCGGTGTCGACCATCCCGGGACTGACGCAGTTGGCCCGGATGCCGTGCGGGGCGCCTTCGGCAGCGAGCCTGCGGGTCAGGGCCTCGGCCTCGGCGGCGCCCTGGCCGTGCGCGGTGCCGGTGACGACGACGACCTTGCCGAGGAGTCTCTTGGGGTGCAGGTCGTTCACGGCCGTTCCCGGGTGCGGCGGCGGGCGGTCGGCAGGAGCTGCGGATCTCTGCCCGCTACCACGGTGTTGGAGACGGTGCCGATGCCCTCCACCGTGAGCGTGACGGTGTCGCCCGGCTTCAGTGGGGGCGGGGACTGCTCGCCCCGGACGCCCCACAGCTCGGCGAGGCAGCCGCCGTTGCCGCAGGTGCCGGAGCCGAGCACGTCGCCGGGGCGGACGACGGTGCCGCGGGATGCGTAGGCGACCATCTCCTCGAAGGTCCAGCTCATGTTGGACAACAGGTCCTTGCCGACGACCTCGCCGTTCACCGAGGCGGTCAGCGCCAGGCGCAGAAAGCCGTCGGTGTCGCGGTACGGCTCCAGTTCGTCGGCGGTGACCAGGTACGGGCCGAGGGTGGTGGCCGTGTCCTTGCCCTTGCACGGGCCGAGGCGGACCTGCATCTCGCGGGACTGCAGGTCGCGGGCCGACCAGTCGTTGAAGACCGTGTAGCCGATGATGTGGTCCCGTGCGTGTTCCGGCGTCAGGTCCTGCCCCTCCCGGCCGATGACGGCGGCGACCTCCAGCTCGAAATCGAGGACCTCGCTGCCCGGCGGCACCGGGACGTCGTCGTGGGCGCCGATGACGGCGTACGGGTTGGTGAAGTAGAACGTCGGGGCGTCGTACCAGGCTTCCGGCACCCCGCCGACGCCGTCCATGGACCGCCGTACCCCTTCGACGTGTTCCTCGAAGGTGACGAAGTCCCGCACGGTGGGCGGCTGAAGCGGTGGCAGCAGCCGCACCTCGGACACGTGAGGGCCCGGCGGGACGTCGAGCGTGGCGGCGCCGGCGCCCAGGAGTGCGTCGAGTCCGTCGCCGCGGCTGATCAGCTCCGTGAGCGAGCGCGCCCCGGGAACCGGGTGGAGGGTGCCGTCCTCCTCCACGACGGCGACACCGCGCTGGTGTCGGTGTTCATAGGTGGCGAAACGCATGCACGGCTCCAGGCTCTGGCGGTCTTCGACAGCGGTGGGAAGCAGGGACGCGGCAAGGGCGTCAGGGCGGTGACAGGGCCACCGCGTCCCCGGGGTTCGAGGCGTCAGACCGGCGGGGCGACGAAGCAGCCGCGGTCGACGTCGTTGAACGACTCCTTGGCGATCAGCTCGTTCATCGGGTTCGCCGTGCCCCACTGGTCGGCGACCCCGGGCTGGGAGAAGTCATAGACGTGGGGGTGCCAAGTGTCCTCGTCCAACAGCTCCAGTTCCGTCGTGTACTCGACGGTGTTGCCGTGCGGGTCGAGGAAATAGGTGAAGGTGTTGTCGCCCGCCGTGTGCCGGCCGGGCCCCCAGACCTTCTGGAAGCCGGCGCGGATCACGCGGCCGGAGCCGCGCATGTACTCGTCGATGCCGCGCATCTCGAAGGAGACGTGGTGCAGGGCCGTGTGCGGCCCTTGGGCGATGGCCATGGAGTGGTGCTGGTTGCTGATGCGCATGAAGTGCATCGCCTCGCCCATCTTCGGATGCATCAGCGTGTCGGAGAGCCGGAATCCGAGGTGACGCTCGTACCACTCCCGAGTGCGGTTCAGATCCGGGGAGTTGAGGACGACGTGCGACAGCTTGACCGGGATGGCCTCCTTCTCCTCGATCTTGCGGTGCTGCCGGACCTCGACGTCCGCGGAGACCTCGATGGTGCGTCCGTCGACATCGAAGAAGCGAAAGCCGTACCCGCCTCCGGGGGTGTCGACCTTGCCCGGCTGGGAGATCAACTGCACTCCTCCCGCGAGGAGTTGCTCGGTGAGGGTGTCCACGTCCGCCGCGCTCGCGGCGCCGTACGAGACGAGGTCGAGGCGCTTCTCCTCGGCCTTGCGCAGCCGCACCACGTACTGTTCGGGGCTGCCCTCGGCGGCGAGGAAGGAGATACCGGAGTCCTCTGCGACCTGGGTCAGGCCCCAGACGCCGCCGTAGAAGTCGAGTTGCTTGTCGTAGTCGGGCACGGCGAGGTCGACGTGTCGCAGATGGGTGAGCAGGCGTGCGCTCATGATGGGTTTTCCTCCTGTGGGGGTCAGGTGAGGCGCAGCAGCGTTGTCGCGTTGCCACCGCGCACGGCGTGGAAGTCGTGGTCGGGCAGGCGTGCGGCGCGCAGTGCGCCGACGGGGTCCTCGGTGCCCATGTCGAAGGGGAAGTCGGAGCCGAGCAGCACACGGTCAGCGCCGACCGCGCCGATCAGCGCCCGCAGTACGGCGGGGTCGTGGACCAGGGAGTCGAAGTACAGGCGCTTGAGGTAGCTGCTGGGCAGGTGGGCGCAGCCCGCGCCCGCGTCGGAACGGGCCGACCAGGCGTGGTCCGAGCGGCCGATGTGGGTGGGCAGATAGCCGCCCCCGTGCGCGGCGATGACCTTCAGCTCCGGGTGCCGGTCCAGCACCCCGGAGAAGATCAGGTGCGAGAGCGCGACGGCGTTCTCGGTGGGCTGGCCGACGGTGTTGGACAGGTACCACTGGTCGAGGCGTTCGTCGAGCGTGCAGCCGAAGGGGTGCAGGAAGAGGATCGCGCCCGTCTCCTCGGCCCGGGTCCAGAAGGGCTCGTACGCGGGGTCGGACAGCTCCCGGCCCGGCGCGTGCGAGGAGATCTCGACACCCAGCAGGCCCATGTCCATGGCCAGTTCGAGCACGCGCACGGCCGACTCCGGGTGCTGCAGGGGGACGAGGCCCAGACCGTGCAGCTGACCGGGCGCCTGGGCGCAGTGGGCGGCCGTCGCCTCGTTGGCCAGGCGGTACACCTTCTCCGCCGTCTCCTCGTCCGCCCAGTAGTGGTAGTGCGAGGGCGACGGGCTGACGAGCTGGACGTCCACACCCTGCGCGTCCATCGCGGCCAGTCGTACGGCGACGTCCGTCAGCCTCGGCATGCGCTCGGCGACCATGGGGCCGCTGACGGCCAGGGCCGCGGGCCCGTTGCGGCGGGCGTCGAGGGCCTTGGCCTGTGCCAGGCCCGGCAGGCCGGCCACCAGGGCCTCGACCTCGGGGATCAGGACGTGCGCGTGTACGTCGACCGTCGGGGAAGTGCGCGCGTCCGTGCTCGACGAGGGGCGTTTCCCGGCGGTAGCCGGGGGCGGGTGGGCCGTCACGGCAGCTCCTTGAGTACCGGCATGGTGGCGTCCAGCAGCCCGGGCACGTCACCGGGCACGCCGTCGAGCAGCACGGTGCCGTCGGGCGTCGTCAGCCCCAGGGCGTCGAAGCCGAAGCCGTGCTCGCGGACCTCGTCCCAGACGCCGATCTCGCGCAGCACGCGCAGGGCGTTGCCCTGAAGGGTGATGCCGGAGCCGCGTACGTTCCAGTCCTCCTTGACCTCGACGAGGTCGACGTCGATACCGGCCCGCCGCAGCAGTATGGTCAGGACGGTGCCGGAGGTGCCTCCTCCGATGACCAGTGCTCTCTTTCCTGCCATGCCAACTCCTTTGTTGGGCGGATTACTTGACGGCGACCGGGTTGACGGGGGAGCCCACGGCTCCGGTGATGGGCAGGGGTGCGGCGGTGAGCCAGAACTCGTACACGCCGTCGTGGGCGCAGTCGTCCGCGAGGGCGTCGGGGTCCCACATCTCGCCGATCAGCAGGCCCATGTTGGGAATGACGACCTGGTGCAGCGGCTGGAAGGCGCTGTCGAACTCGTTCGGCCGTACTTCGAAGCCCCACGTGTCGGTGGCGATGGCGGCGATCTCGCTCGTGTGCAGCCAGCCGGCGGTGGTGAAGGACAGACCGGGAGAGTCGCCGCCCGCGTAGTCGCCCCAGCCCTCGCGGCGGGAGCGCGCCAGCCGCCCGGTCCGGACGACGACGATGTCCCCGCGTCCTACGGCCACGCCGTGCGCCTCGGCCGTCGCGGTCAGGTGTTCCTCGGTGATCGCGAAACCGTCCGGCAGTGATCCGCGTGCGTCGCCGATCACCCGGCCGACATCGAGGAGGACTCCGCGCCCGGCGACGTACGGGGCCATGTGCTCGATGCCGGTGACCAGGTCGCCGTCCGAGGTGACGGTCTTCGCGGCGTCGCGGCCGTTCCATGCCTTGCCGTGGTCGAAGATGTGCCCGAGCCCGTCCCACTGGGTGGAGCACTGCAGGGGCATCGCGATCACGTCGTCGGCGCCGCCGAAGCCGTGCGGAAAGCCCTGGCTGCCGAGGGCCGCGTCCGTTCCCGTGGCCAGCATGGTGTGCACGGGGTTGGTGCGGCGGCGCCAGCCCTTCTGCGGGCCGTTCATGTCGAACCGCTGCGACAACGAGAAACTCACGCCCCGGCGGACCAGCGCCGCGCCCTCGCGGCGCTTGGCCTCGTCGAGGAAGTTCAGCGTGCCGAGCACGTCGTCCTCGCCCCAACGCCCCCAGTTGGAATACCGCTTGGCGGCCTCGTTGATCGCGCCCTCGGCGTCCGTGGGGTCGAGCGGGGCCGTCACGACGCGGTCCTGTCGGCGACACAGCGGGTGCGCTGCGCGCCCAGACCCGTGATGGAGCCCTCCATGACGTCGCCGTCGCGCAGCAGCCGCCCCCAGTGCATGCCGTTGCCGGCCGGGCTGCCGGTCAGCACCAGGTCGCCGGGCAGCAGCCGGGAGGTCCGGGAGATGTAGGACACCAGCCGGGCGATGCCGAAGAGCATGTCCTTGGTGGACTCGTCCTGCATGGTCTCGCCGTTGAGCTTAAGTGTGACCCGCAGGTCGCCCGGGTCGGCGATCGACTCGGCGGGCACGATCCACGGGCCGAGCGGGGTGAAGCCGGGGGCGTTCTTGGAGCGCAGCCAGTCGGTGCCGATGGCCTTCATGTCCCGGCGGAAGACGGTGGCGCGGTCGGTGAGGTCGTTGGCGATGGTGTAGCCGGCCACGTACTCCAGGGCCTCCTCGACCGTCACCCGGTAGGCGGGCTTGGTGATGACGGCCGCCAACTCCAGCTCCCAGTCGGGCTGTTCGGCCCAGTCCGGGAGTACGACGTCGTCGAAGGGGCCGGTGATCGCGCTCGGCAAGCCGATGAACACGTACGGCAGGTCCTCGGCCGCCCGCCGGTCCATGACCGCGGCGACCTCCGCGCGCGCCTCCTCCACGGTGCGGGGATCGTCGGCGGAGCGGTGGGCGACCTCCAGGTCGATCACGTGCTGCCGGTAGTTGGCGCCGGACTGGAAAACCTGACGGGGCTCGACCGGCGCGTGCACTTGCAGGTGCTCCAACGGCCGCCAGTCGGCCGTCTCGTCGGCCGCGAGCTCGTGCAGGCGAGGGAGCATCTCGTCCCAGCGCTCGAAGATCCCACGGGTCGTCAGGGTGGGCTCTCCGAGGGCCGTACGAAGATCCAGCACGCGCCCCCCGGGGATCACGAGACCGGGGAAAGGCGCCTGGTCAGAGGCGGAGAGAACGCCAAGCGCGAAGGGTCCGGAGAAGGACACGGAAGCGGCTGCGGGTTTCACGGGAATGTCCTCCAGATTGCGGTGGGACCAATGTGGCCCTCAACGCCCTCGTCGAGGAAGTTGAGGGTGCCCAGGACGTCGTCCTGTCCCCAGCGCCCCCAGTTGGAGCAGTGCTTGGCGGCATCGGCAATCGCGCCGGCAGGGTCGGCACGGTCCAGTTCGTCCGGGGTCACGCCGGGTTCCTTCCGATGAAGAACTCTCGGAACGGGTCCATGCTGGGTTCGAGGCCGGCGTCGAGGAGTCCCTTGCGCAGGGCGTGCATCTGGGCGTCGTGGATGCGCTGGGTGGGCTGGCGCAGCGGCCCGCCGTTGTAGCCCTGCAGCCACCCCTGGAATTTCCATGCCTGCCGGTTGATGAAGGCACCGCCGTTCAGCATGGGAGCAAGGCCGCCCTTGATCTTGCGGGCCGGATGCAGCTGCCAGTAGATGTCGGTGGCGTCGTCGTACTTGCCCTCGCGCAGCAGCTGCATGACGCGCGGGATCATGGGTCCGAAGTATTCGTGGTCGCTCGTGGCGGACAGCTGGATCGGCATGACCTGTGCCAGCGGGATGAGCTCGCTCTCGATGGGCACCGAGATGACGACCTCGTCGCCGAAGAGCCGGTGGCACTCGATAGCGCTCTGAATGCTGGGGAAGCCGCCCTCGGCCTTGATGACCGCGATGTTGGGGCAGTCGTCGATGAGGCGGCGGATGAGCCGCGTCGGGATGTCCGAGGGGTGCACCCGGGGACTGAACCCCCACAGGAACATCGGGAACAGCATGACCGCGAGGTTCGTGGCGTCGCAGACGGCCTTGGTGTAGTCGTAGATCTCCTGTTCCGACTCCGGGTAGAAGTTCGGCGGGTAGGACAGGAGCACCAGGTCGGCACCGGCCTCTTCGGCGCCGCGCACCGCCTCGATGTTCTGCTCCAGGGTGCTCCAACTGCCGTGGTGGACCACGACGAAGTCGTCGCCCGCCTCATCACGGACGATGCGCAGGAGGTCGAGGTACTCGGGCAGGGTGATGCTGACCTCGGAGACGCCGAGGGTGCCGAGGAATCCGTGCTGCTGGGCGAGTCTGATGTCGTGCCTGACGCCCTGCTCGTTGATGCCGCGAAGGTCGGCGGTGAACGACGGGATCGTGCAGTTGACGGCTCCGACAAGCTTTTCGCGGGCCCAGTCCCGGGCCTCGGTGCGGGTGTATGCGGGCATGGTCGTCCTTTGCCTCGGTGCGTGGGTGATGGGGGTGGTGACTCAGCGCCTGGCGGGTTGGTCTCGGCGCGCTCGTCTGTGCTGCGGTGTCCGGCGCGGCAGTCGGCTCAGGGCGCGCCGGCGCCTTCCCAGGCGAGGTACTTCATCTCCAGGTACTCGTCGATGCCGTAGACGGAGCCCTCCCGCCCCAGCCCCGACTGCTTGACGCCGCCGAAGGGGGCGACCTCGTTGGAGATCAGGCCGGTGTTGATGCCCACCATCCCCGCTTCCAGGGCGGCCGAGACGCGCCAGGTCCGCTCGGCGTCACGGGTGAAGAGGTAGGCGGCCAGACCGTAGTCGGTGTCGTTGGCCATACGGACGGCCTCGGCCTCGTCGGTGAAGCGGATGAGCGGGGTGAGCGGGCCGAAGGTCTCCTCGCGGGTGACGAGCATGCCCGGGGCCACGTCCGCCAGCACAGTAGGCTGGAAGAAGAGCCCTCCACGCCGGTGCCGCGAACCGCCGCACAGGATCCTGGCACCCCGGTTCGTGGCGTCGGCGAGATGTTCCTCGACCTTCGCCACCGCTGCCTCGTCGATGAGTGGTCCCTGCTGCACGCCGTCGTCGAAGCCGTCTCCGACGACAAGGTCCTCGACCCTGCGGGTCAACGCCTCTGCGAACCGGTCGTAGACTCCCGCCTGCACGTAGACACGGTTGGCGCTGATGCAGGCCTGGCCGGTGTTGCGGTACTTGCTGGCGACGACACCGGCGACGGCGGTCTCGACGTCGGCGTCGTCGAAGACGAGCACCGGCGCGTTGCCGCCCAGTTCCATCGAGGTCTTCTTCACCGTCTGGGCGGACTGGGCCAGGAGCAGCCTGCCGACCTCGGTGGACCCGGTGAAGCTGACCTTGCGGACCAGCGGATTGCCGGTCAGCTCGGGCCCGATCTCGCGCGGGTCGCCGATCACCACGTTGAGGACCCCGGCCGGTACACCGGCCCGCTCGGCAAGCTCGGCGAGGGCCAGTGCCGTCAAGGGGGTCTGCTCGGCGGGCTTGACGACCATCGTGCAGCCCGCGGCCAGTGCCGGAGCGGCCTTACGGGTGATCATCGCGGCGGGGAAGTTCCACGGGGTGATGGCCACGCACACCCCGACCGGCTCCTTGAGCACCAGCACCCTGCGCGATGCCTCCGGTGCCGCGAACACATCGCCGCGGATCCGTTTGGCCTCCTCGGCGAACCACTCGATGAAGGAGGCGGCATAAGCGACTTCCCCGCGGGCCTCAGCGAGTGGCTTGCCCTCCTCCAGGACGATCAGCCGGGCCAGGTCCTCCGTGTGCTCGGTGACAAGGTCGAACCAGCGCCGCAGCACCTGTGCGCGCTGTTTGCCCGACCGCGCCCGCCACTCGGGCAGAGCACGATGAGCGGCGCCGACGGCCTCGGCGGTCTGTGCTCTGCCGAGTGCCGGAAGCTCCGCAATGAGGTCACCGGTCGACGGGTTGCGGACGGTGAGCCGACCGCCGTCGCCGGCTTCCAGCCACTTGCCCTCAACGTAGGCGGCCGTGCGCAGCAGCGTGGGGTCGGACAGACCGAGTGGAACGGTCGTCTCCATGGTCATGGCGGCTCTCTCACTTCTGCACGGGATGAATGGTGGCCGGCATCCGGGTTCCGAGTCCCAGCCGCTCGGCGTTGCGCGCGCACATGCCGGCGACCGCCAGGTCCTGGGCCGCTGAGCCGACCGACTTGTACAGCGCGATCTGGTTGACGTGGGTGCGCCCGGGGACGCGCTCGCCGACGAGGTCGGCCAGCGAGCAGATCTCGCCCGCCACGTCGAGACCGGCGGCTCGCGCGGCGATCAGGTCCCCGGTGTCGTCGAGCACCTCCTCGACCATGTCCGCCACGATCACGTCGGCACGGGCAATGACCTCCGGGTCCACCTCACGCTGCTCGGGCAGGGTGGATCCGATGGACACCACGGTCATGCCTGGTCGGAGCCACTTGCCGAGCAGGGTTGGGGTCTCGTCGCGGGACCGGGCGGCGCAGACAACCAGCGTGGCCCCTGCGACGGCCTCCTCGGCGCTGGCCGCCTGCGTGATCGGCAGGTCGGACAGTTCGGCGACGAATCGGGCTCGGCTCTCCGGTCGTGGGCTGTACACCCGTACGGCCTTGAGGTCTCGTACGACAGCGAGGGCGCGCACATGGTTCTGCGCTTCGAAACCGGAGCCGATCACGGCGACGGTCAGGGCGCCGGGCGGCGACAGCAGGTCCGCCGCGACGGCCGAGGTGGCCGCCGTCCGGTAACCGGTGATGGAGTGGCCGTCGAGCAGGGCCACCAGCTCGGCCGTCCGCTGGTCGAACAGGGGGATGAGGTAGGAGGCGCGGCGCGTCGGCATCGCGGCCGCGATGATCTTCGCTCCCATCAGTTCGCGTCCGGCCGGTACGCCGGTGAGGGTGCGCAGCCAGCCGTGGTCTCCGCGGGCCATGCCGCGGGCCGGATAGCGTGCTGCGTCCACGCTCGTCGCGTATGCCTCGCGCACCGCCGAGGTTGCCAGCTCCCAGTCGAAGGCCGCCCGTACCGCTGCGTCATCAAGGAAAAGAGTCACTTCAGTGGCCTTTGCGGAGGAGGGGGAGGGATCAGATCGGAGAGGGGGTCCACAGACCGCCGTCCGTCTGCTTGAGCATCACCGGCAGCATGGTCTCGGTCATCGACCCACCGGTCCCCCACTGGTCCTGCGACTGAGGAGAGGTGCTGTCGAAGACGCGGGGCTCCCACGCCTCCTCGTCCTCGATCGTCTCCAGCTCCGTCGTGTACTCGACGACGTTCTCGTTCGGGTCGAGGAAGTAGGTGAAGGTGTTGTCTCCCGGGCCGTGCCGGCCTGGCCCCCACAGCGGGCGGTGACCGGCGCGCATCAGACGCCCGGTCCCGCGCATGTACTCGTCGATGCCGCGCATCTCGAAGGAAATGTGATTCAGCGAGACGCTCGGTGCTCGGGAGATGGCGAGGATGTGATGCTGGGTTCCGCTGCGCATGAAGCACATCAGGTCGCCGAGCCAGTCCGAGAGCCGGAAGCCGAGGTACGTCTCGTAGAACGCCTTGGTCGCGGCCACATCGGTGGAGTTGATCACCACGTGGCTGAGCTTCTTGGGGACGGATTCGCGTTCCTCGAGCTCCCGGAAGGGCTTCTGCGCGACGCCGGCGGACACCTCGACGAGTCGGCCGTCGGGGTCGAAGAACCGGACGCCGTAGCCGCCGCCGGGGGTGTCCAGCTTGTCGGGCTCCCGGTCGAGAGTGATCCCGCCGGCCGCCAGCCGCCGGGCCAGCTCGTCGACTTCTGCGGGAGAGTTCACACCGAAGGCGATGAGGTCCAGTCGCTTGTCTTGGTCCTGCCGGACGCGAAGGACGTACTGTTCCGGGTCCGCGGGAGTGGCGAAGAAGGTCACACCGCTGTCGTCGGCCACCGGCTGCAGTCCCCAGATGTTCTTGTAGAACTCCAGAGCCTTGCCGTAGTCGGGCACACCGATACCCACATGCCTGAGATGGGTGATCGGACGGAAGGCTGCGGTCATCGTCGACTCCTGCTCTTCAGTGACGCCGAACAGATCGCTCGCGTCGCTTTCCCCGCTGCAAGACGCTAGACAGACGCACTCCTCGATACAAACAATCGATAGTGATGCGTTCGGATTGATGACATCAATCCGTGGTCGGAGTCGACCGTCGAGCCGCGGCAGCCGACTTCTTTCGGCATGCCTTCAGCACAGACAGGAATCCCGGTCGATGCCCACCACCAATGCGCCCATGGATCTCAACCGGGTGGATCTGAACCTGCTCGTCGCCTTCGACGCCCTGATGGCGGAACGGAGCGTGACCGCGGCGGCGGCCCGGCTGTCCATCGGACAGTCGGCCATGAGCTCCACGCTGGCTCGGCTCCGCAAGCTCCTGAACGACCCGATCCTCGTCAGGCAGGGGCGGACCATGGTTGCCACACCGGTTGCCGAGTCGCTGGTGCAGCCAGTGCAGAAGACGCTGACCGACATCAAGTCACTGCTGTCACAGCGCGACAGCTTCGATCCCGCGACCGACCACAGGACGTACTCGGTGATGGCGACCAGCTACTCGGCCGTCGCCGTACTGCATCCGCTGTTGGTGCGGCTGCCGACCGAGGCTCCGAACGTGCGGTTGCGCATCCAGCCCTTCGCGGAGGAGTACGCGGAACAGCTGACCCGCCACCAGATCGACCTCGTCATCATTCCGCGCGAGATGGTGCCCAGCGGGCCGGACCTGTGCAGTGAGGCCGCGTACACCGACCGCTACATGCTCGCGGTCGACCAGGAGCACCCCGATGTGGGCGAGAGCATCTCGGTCGAGCAGTTCAGCGAGCTGCCGTACCTCGCGACAAGCCCCGACCGGCGACCCGCCCTGGCCGAACTGCAACTCGATCTGCTCGGCATCCCGCGCCACGTCGAGGTCACCACGAGTTTCGAACTCGCCCCGTTCCTGATCCGCGGTACCCGGCTCATCACCTTGATCCCCAATCGGCTCGGGCGCCGCATCGCCCCGGCGACAGGCCTGCGGCTGCTCGAACCTCCCATGGAGCTGCCGTCGGCCACAGAAATGATGGTCTGGACGAAACGCATGGACGACGATCCGGGCCACGCCTGGCTACGGCAGCGCATGCACCATTTCGCAGATGCCTACAGCCAGGACACACCGCCCGCCCCGGCAGCCGGCTGAGACAGGACCGGTCAGGAGGAGCCTGGCCGCGTTCCATCGATTGGATCAATGCCGACGCATCGACAGGAATTGCTTTTCACCATGTGATGACAGCCATAGCCTAACGTCTCGAGCCGCAGGCAGGGCCACGGAATTCCGCTGATCGCCCCTGCTGAGCACGACTGAGGCAAGGGAGCCCCATGACTGCCATCTCTCCAGAAACGGCTGATGCCGCTGCCATCCTGGACCGCGTCGAGGCCTCGCTGAAGAACGATCTCGTCCCGGTGGAAATCTTCAACGACGAGGCGGTGTTCCGCGCCGAGATCGAGCAGATATTCACCAAGTGCTGGGTGTTCGTGGCGCACGAGAGCGAGATCCCCAAGGCGGGTGACTTCGTGCAGCGCAGAATCGGCCTCGATCCGGTGATCGTCACGCGCGACGGCAAGGGCGGCATCAATGTGCTGTCGAGCTACTGCCGTCACAGGGGCACTCAGGTGTGCCAGACCGATGCCGGC
Organism: Streptomyces sp. NRRL WC-3618; assembly: GCF_001280005.1. Classification (GTDB taxonomy): domain Bacteria; phylum Actinomycetota; class Actinomycetes; order Streptomycetales; family Streptomycetaceae; genus Streptomyces. The sequence continues at coordinate 15,153 of NZ_LGDW01000007.1, forward strand.
AACTCCCGGTTCTTCAAGTGTCCTTACCACGGGTGGACCTACAGCAACAATGGCGACCTGGTCGGCACCCCGCACATGCACGACGCCTACGGCGAGCGTCTCGACCCCAAGGCGTGGGGCCTGATACGCGCGCCCCGGGTGGCTACCCGGCAGGGCTTCGTCTTCGCCTCGCTGGACCCGGACGGACCGTCACTGGACGAGTACCTGGGCGGGGCCGGGTGGATGCTCGACCTGATCGTCGGGCTGGCACCCGGCGGCATGCGGGTCGCCGGGCCTCCGGAGCGCTACCGGCTGCACGCCGACTGGAAGACGGCCGCCGAGAACTTCGCGGGCGACGGTTACCACGTCGACACGCTGCACTGGAGCACGGAAGAGGTCGCGGTCGCCCAGGGGCTGCAGATGACGTGCGAGATCGCGCGCATCTACGAATTCGAGAACGGCCACGCCTTCGCCGGCCACGCCTGGACCAAGGCAGTCCATCCCGGCTACGTGCTCTGGGGCTACGCGCCGGAAATCACCCAGCACTTCGACCTGTCGGGCCTGGACGAGGCACAGCTCCACGTAGTCAACCACGAGCCGCCGACGGTCGGAACGATCTTCCCAAACCTCAGCTTCATCCGGCTGAACACCCCATCTGTGTCGAGGGGTCCTATGTCGGTGATCACCAGCTTCCGGCAGTGGCAGCCGATCGGCCCCGGCGAGATCGAACTGTGGAACTGGCAGTTCGTCTGGGACTTCATGTCGGAGGACGAGGCCCGCGACTCCTACGTCAACGGCCAGTTCACCTTCGGCTCGGCAGGCATCTTCGAGCAGGACGACACCGTCGCCTGGGAAGGCGCGCCGCGCGCCGCCCGCAGTCCGTGGATGCGCAAGGCCGGCATGGAGTTCCACTTCCAGCAGGGCAACAACAGTCAGGTCGACCAGTCGCACGACCCCTCGTGGACCGGCCCGGGCCGCAAGCGCAACACCGGCTACGGCGAGCACGCGCAGCTTCACTTCTACCGCCACTGGCTGAACGTGATGCGCGGGAACACCGGCGCCGGCACCGAGGGAGCTGAGTCAGCATGAGCACGACCGACACCCCCCGCATCGTCCCGCCGGTGAGCGCCAACCCCGAACTTCAGGCCTTGGCCACCCAGTTCCTGGCGCTGGAGGCCCGGCTACTCGACGAGGGCCGCGAGGAGGAGTGGTACGGACTCCTTGACGACGAACTTCTCTACACCGTGCCGATCCGACAGGCAGCGGAACCGCGTTCCCAGGAGATCGACCGCAACGCCTTCCGGGTCCGGGACACCAAGGCCCACGTACGCACGCGCCTGGACCGGCTCAACACCGACCACGCGTACTCGGAAATACCTCCGTCCCGCACCTTGCGCGTCGTGGGCAGCGTCGAGGTCGAGGAGATCGACCGCCCCGAGGTCATCAAAGTGTCGAGCGCCCTGCTGGTCTACCGCCAGCGCGGCATCGACCCGCACTTCGATCTCATCCCGTGCAGGCGCTACGACCAGCTCCGACTCACACCGTCGGGCCCACGCCTGCTGTCCCGCGAAATCGTGCTGACCGAAACGGCGCTGGCCACTCCGAACCTTGGAGTCATCCTGTGAGCGACAACCTCTCCGTCTCCCTCGACGGCACCCGCTGCAGGTCCTACGGCATCTGCGTCAGCGTCATGCCCGACGTCTTCGACACCCCGCCCGGCAGCCCGACGGCTGTTCTCCTGCGCGACACCGTCGACGCCGACGAGCGGGAGGGCCTCGAAGAGGCCGCCCGCGGCTGCCCCGCACAGGCCATCGCGCTCAACTCGGGACCCAAGCCGTGACCGGCGGCTCCGAGCGGGTCGTCGTGGTGGGAGCCTCCGCCGCCGGCCTCAGCGCCGCCGACGGCCTCCGGGAGGCCGGATTCACCGGCTCCATCACCGTCCTCGGCGCCGAGCTGCACCAGCCGTACGACCGACCCACGATGTCGAAGGCCCTGCTTGTCGCCGAGGAGGACCCGCAACTCCTCGAACTCCGCTCTCCCGAACGCATCGAGGCGAACCGCCTCGACCTGCGTCTCGGGCACGCCGCGGCGGGGCTCGACGTCGACCGCCGCTATGTGGTGACCACGTACGGCGAGGCGCTTCCCTGGGACGCTGTGGTCATCGCCTGCGGCAGCCGCCCCCGCGAGCTGAGGAGCCTCGCGGGCGAGGTACTGCCGACCCTGCGCACCCCCGAGGACCTGCGGGTGCTTCGGGAGGCCGCGGCGCGATACGGCGAGATGACCCTGATCGGCTCCGGCTTCATCGGACTGGAGGTCGCGGCCGCTCTCGTCGCGCGGGGCGTGGCGGTCACGGTCCTCGACGCGCTCCCGCTGCCGCTGGAGCCCGTACTGGGGCCCGAGCTGGCCACCCATCTCCGCGACCTGCACACCGCACGCGGGGTCCGCTTCCGCAGTGCAGTCGCGGTGGCGTCGGTCACGGGACAACCAGGGGCGCACGAGGTCCGGCTCACGGACGGAAGTGTGCACCGGACCCCGTTCGTGCTGACGGGTATCGGCGCCGAACCCGCCGTCGACTGGCTGGCGGGCTCCGGGATCGAGGTGACCGACGGGATCGTCACCGACGCCGCCGGCCGGACCAACGTACCCGGCGTGTGGGCTGCCGGTGACGTGGCCGCGTTCCACCACCCGCTGCTGGGACAGCGCGTACGCGTGGAGCACTGGACCCATGCGGTCGAGCAGGGCCGGCACATCGGCTTGAACATCGCCCGCGGCGAGACCACGCCCTACCAGGTAGTGCCGTACTTCTGGACCGACCAGTACGGCATGCGGTTCCAGTGCTACGGCCGCCGCCGTGCGGGCGACCGCAGCCTCGTCGTCGAGGGGTCCCTCGACGCGGGCGAGTTTCTCGTCCTGTTCGGCCACGCCGGCGAGTTCCACGCCGCGTTCGCCTGCGGGCGGGTCCGCTCGCTGCGCGACTACCGCAAGCTGCTCGCACGCGGCGGCACCTGGGACGAGGCACTCGCTCTCGCCCGCACGAACAATCCCGCGCTCGACACCACCGTGTCGTGCGTCAACCGAAAGGAATGCACCACCCATGAAGCTGCTTGACGACCACGTCGTACTCATCACCGGCGGCGGCTCCGGCCTCGGTCTCGGCGTCGCCCGCCACTGCCTCGAAGAGGGCGCGCAGATCGCGATCCTCGAGTACGACGAGGCCAAGGTGCTCGGGCTGAAGAAGGAGTTCGGCGATGACGTCCTCGTCATGCACGGCGACGTACGCAACATCGACGATCTTCGTGCCTGCCGATCTCAGATCGAGGACCGCTACGGCCGGCTCACCTCCCTCATCGGCGCGCAGGGCATCTTCGACGGCAACATCCGGCTGGCCGACATCCCCGTCGAGCGCGTCGACGCTCTGTTCGACGAGGTCTTCTCGATCAACGTCAAGGGCTACGCGCTGACCGCGCGGATCATGCATGACCTGCTGCAGGCCGAGGAAGGCGCGATCGTCCTCACCGCGTCCCAGGCGGCGTTCGCAGCCGACGGCGGCGGTGCGGCCTACACGGCCAGCAAGGGGGCGGTGGTCAGCCTGGTGAACCAGCTGTCGTTCGAGTTCGCCCCGCGGGTACGGGTCAACGCCGTCGCCCCTACGGGCATCGCGGGCAGTCAGCTCCGCGGGCCCGGCGCTCTCGACCTGCACGAGTCCAAGCAGTCGGACATTCCTGCGGACGCCTTCCGCGCGGAGTTCGAATGGGGCACGCCCCTTCAGCACCTGCCCACCCCGGAGGAGTACGGGCCCTTCTACGCACTCCTCGCATCCCGGCACAACAAGGTGATGACAGGCCAGACCGTGATCGCCGACTCGGGCACCCTGAACCGGGCCCTCATGAGCATGGGTCGGCTTATCAGCAGCTACCCGTCGGCCTGAGTGCCGCGCCTCTGCGCATCAGACCAGGTCGCAGAGGCGCGCATGCCGTCTTCCTGGTGGACGTGCGTCAACCGTACGACCATTGACGTGCGTGCTGTTGCCGCTTGGCCAGCCTGGTCCCGAACTCCACCTTAAACCGCATCCGGACACTCTGGACGTCATCAGAAACCGGCACACCAAACGCGGACAGCTCAACCATGCCGTCCCCGAAGTCCTCCAACTCCAGCGCCGAATCCGCCGCTGCAACGCCGACACTGGCGTACCGCACGGAGACATCGTCGCTCTCGCCCTCGACATCTGGCTCCGCGCAAAGGGCTACCCGCCCGAGCTCAAGCCGCGGGAGACAGAAACCTTCTGAGCAGCCCTCTCGGGCGACGTTCCTGCGACCTGGTCGACGTAGTCTCGCAGCATGTCTCTTGCGGTGTATCCGTAGATCAGCAGCCGCACCATCAGCCGCGGGTCGTAGGGGGGTGCCCCTATCTGTTTCGTCAACCCCGGTGGGGTCGGCTTGTAGGGGTTGATCCTGGTTTTCGGGAACATCCCGCGAAGCGGGACGTTCCCGGCGGATCGGGTGGCTGATGGGCATCCCGGTGGCCGGCAGGGCCGGAGTGGCCGTGCCGGCCGTTGCTGGACCGTCCACGTCAGCACATCCGTCATGCACATCCCTCCCATCGGGAGGCTATGCAGTGGCCCGCTGCCCGGCCCGAGAATCCCAGAGAGCCCGCTGCCCGGCCCGAGAATCCCAGAGACCGCCTGTGACGGACGACCACGTGCTAACGATCTCCCACTCGACCGGCACGAGAACCTGCGGAGACCTCACACCGTCCCTTCTGACCAGCGGGAATCAGGATGGCGGATCTTCAGTGGGTCCAGATCTTCGGCAACCCCCTCACCTGGGACGACCTGCCGTGGCTGCGCTCACTCACCGACCTGCCACTGATCGTCAAGGGCATCTGTCACCCCGAGGACGCCCGGCGCGCCAAGGATGGCGGTGTGGGCGGCATCTACTGCTCCCACCGGCGGCCGGCAATCCAACGGCGGCCTCCCCGCCCTGGACGGGCTGCCCGCTGTCGTCGAGGCCGCCGACGGGCTGCCGGTCCTGTTCGACTCCGGCATCCGCAGCGGGGCCGACATCGTCAAGGCCATCGCCCTCGGCGCCACCGCCGTCGGCCGGCCCTACGCCTACGGCCTCGCCCTCGGCGGCACCGACGGCATCATTCACGCTGCGCTCACTGCTCGCCGAAACCGACCTGATCACGGCCGTCGACGGCTGTCCCAGGTCGTGTCCCGCTTCGTGGTGTAAGCGACCTTGCTCGACGCGTTCCGGTAAGCCGCGCGTCGGCCACCCCATGGGACACGGCTCCCGGGTCGCGTAGCGGCTGACATGCCGTCACCACCATGCACGGCCCTGAACCGCGCCTACGCGGCGGTGACCTGCGGATTCCGGCGTCTTGATCCGCTACACCCCATGGCGGGACGCCGCCCTCGGCCACCTCACTCCAGAAGCCCTCCAGCGTGTCATGTGAGAACGCCACAACACGTTCGGCTTGAGGAACCGGGGCGCACTCGCGCCGGCTCGCCACTTCATCGGTGTCAACAGTGGTGATAACTATGGTGTCAGCAAAGATGTCACCAGCGTTGACATGACTTTGGGTGAGTGGTCATGATGACGGCGGTGTCGTTGGACCCCCTCTCCGGCACTCCACTAAGGGACAGCCATGACAGCAATCCAAGAAGAGCTGTGCCGCAGGCCCGCCTCGGACGGACGCACGGTGAAGGCGCTCGCGGATCACAGGAACGGTGACCGAGAGCGGCACTGAACTGCCCAGGACGTCGACAGCGCCCGCGTCTGGCTCCAACAGCTGCTCAACGCGCTGCTGACCGACGGCAGCGGCACCCCGCCATGAGTTCCCCAACGAGCCCTCCCAACAAGAAAAGGATCGGTCGCCATGGATGCGGACGTCATCGTCGTCGGAGCGGGCCTCGCAGGCCTGGTCGCCGCGCACGAGCTCACCAGCCGGGGCCGCAGGGTCGCGCTGGTCGACCAGGAGAACGCCGCCAACCTCGGCGGTCAGGCGTTCTGGTCCTTCGGCGGACTCTTCCTCGTCGACTCCCCGGAGCAGCGGCGCCTGGGCATCAAGGACTCCTTCGACCTGGCCTGGAACGACTGGCAGGGCAGCGCGCAGTTCGACCGGGTCGACGACGAGGACTCCTGGGCGGTGCGCTGGGCGCGCGCGTACGTGGAGTTCGCGGCGGGGGAGAAGCGGTCCTGGCTGGACGGGCACGGCATCAAGCTGCTGCCGACGGTGGGCTGGGCCGAACGGGGTGACCTGCGGGCGGACGGGCACGGCAACTCCGTGCCCCGCTTCCATGTCCCCTGGGGCACCGGCACCGGCGTCGTGGAGCCGTTCGTCTACCACGCCAAGCAGGCCGCCCGCGATGGGCTGCTCACCTTCTACCACCGCCACCAGGTCGACCAGCTGGTGATCGAGGAAGGCTCCGCGCGCGGGGTGCGCGGCACGGTGCTCGCCGAAGACCGCTCGCCCCGGGGCGTCTCCTCCAACCGCGACCGCATCGGCGACTTCGAACTCACCGCCCAAGCCGTCATCGTCACCACCGGCGGCATCGGCGCCAACCACGACATCGTCCGCCGCTACTGGCCCGAGCGCCTCGGCACCCCGCCCACGAACATGGTCACCGGCGTACCCGCATACGTCGACGGCCGCATGCTCGACATCAGCGCCGAGGCGGGCGTCCGCCTGGTCAACCGCGACCGCATGTGGCACTACACCGAGGGCATCCAGAACTGGGACCCCATCTGGCCAGGCCACGCCATACGCGTCCTGCCCGGCCCGTCCTCCCTCTGGTTCGACGCTCTCGGCCGCCGCCTGCCCGACCCCTGCCTGCCGGGCTACGACACGCTCAGCACCCTCAAGTACCTACGCACCACGGGGGACATCGCCGAGTACGACCACTCCTGGTTCATCCTCACCCAGAAGATCATCGAGAAGGAGTTCGCGCTGTCGGGCTCCGAGCAGAACCCCGACATCACCGCCAAGGACAAGGGTGCCGTCCTGCGCGACCGCCTGCTCGGCAAGGGTGCCCCCGGCCCGGTGGATGCGTTCCTGCGCAAGGGCGCCGACTTCGTGACCGCGCCCACCCTGGAGCAACTCGTCACCAGGATGAACGAGTTGACGGACAAGCCGCTCCTCGACGCGGAGGAGCTGCGCCGCCAGATCGAGGCCCGCGACATGCAGATCGCCAACCCCTACAGCAAGGACTCCCAGATCCAGGGCATCCGCAACGCCCGCCGCTACATCGGCGACCGCCTCGGCCGCGTCGCGACCCCGCACCGCATCCTCGACCCCGCGGGCGGCCCGCTCATCGGCGTCAAGCTCCACGTCCTCACCCGCAAGACCCTCGGCGGCATCCAGACCGACCTCGACTCCCGTGCCCTGGGCGTCGACGGCACCCCGATCGACGGTCTCTACGCGGCGGGCGAGGTCGCCGGCTTCGGAGGCGGAGGCGTTCACGGCTACAACGCCCTGGAGGGCACCTTCCTCGGCGGCTGCCTCTTCTCCGGGCGAGCGGCGGGACGGGCGGCGGCGAAGCAGGCCGCCTGATCGACGAACGTGCGGCAGGGGCGGTCGGGGAACCTGACCGACCGCCCCTGCGGCGCGCACTCGGCGAAGCAGGCCGCCTGATCGACGAACGTGCGGCAGGGGCGGTCGGGGAACCTGACCGACCGCCCCTGCGGCGCGCACTGGGCTACAAGGCTCCTGCCAGTGGGTGGTGGGCTGTCCCACCGGCGCCAAGCAGAGCGTGCGGTTGTCCTTCCTGCCCGACACATGCGCCAACGGAGCGCGCATCGTTACGCGGACAAGACCGGGATGCGTTCCAGTGGCGCGGGAACGTCGAGCGTGATGCCTGCTTGTGGAGTTCACCGGTGACGGTGTCGGTCCAGCGTGTGCCGGCCAGGAGGTAGACGCTGCGGCTGCGGCTGCGGCTTCGGCGACCGGCGCGACGACGATGTCAGGACTGGACGCGAGCACGAAGACGCCGGGCCGCAAGCGCGGACTGGCCGTCGATGTATTGGGACTGGTCAACGGCGTCGTCGTCCTGGCCGCCTCCGCCCACGACAACGCCGCCGGCACCGCCCTGCTCGACATGGCGGCCGAACGGTGCGGGATGCGCCTGGAGAAGGCCCTGGTGGACCAGGGCTTCAAGGACGAAGTCTGTGGGCTGCCGGACCTGGCCCGAGCTGCGCAGCGAGTCGTTCTGGCAGTCAGTACCAGGGTGGGCGGATGCCCGTCGGAAGGTCGCGCCACCACCGACCCGACTTGTGCAACGGTTCGGAGTGGTCGCCGCCGTCCGAGCCGCAGCCCTGTTGGTCGCGTGCTCCCTGACGGGCATGACCGCCGCACCGAGCTGGCCGCTCGCCGTTCTCGCGACCGGGTGGTGGGCCTGGGAGCGTCAGTCTCGGCTTCGCCGTATCCCGCCTGGCGTTGAAGCACACCGGCCAGGATTCAGCCGTCGTGGACGCACCGTGGGGCGGGTGTTTCATTCCGCTGGTGAGGCTGGTTTCTCGGTGGCCGTCCTCGCGATGGGCATGGCCTGCGGGTGGGGTGAGACGGATGCGGTGTCTGCTGCCGCGTCGCTGGACGCGGCCATCTTGAGGAGAGGGAGCGCGGCGATGAGTGTTCCGGCGGTGAGGAGGATACTCAGGACGCCGACGCCCATGTTGTCCATGATCGCGCCGACGGCCAGGGGGCCGATGCCTCCGCCGAGTGCTCCGGCGCCGCTGAGGGCGGCCACCCACCGTCCGGTGGAGTCGACGACCGAGGCGGCGGCGAGTATCTGTACCAGGACGGCCAGCCAGCACGTCTGCCAGATGACGGCGGTGGCGATGAACAGGGTGGGGCTGTGGGTGACGATGAGCAGCCCCGTGCTCAACGCTTCGACGGCGACGAACCCGGTCATCGAGCGCAGGCGGCCGAAGCGCTTCACGGCGAGCGGTCCGGCTACGGCTCCGGCGAGTGCGACGACGCTGGAGATGGCCAGGACGGCGGAGAGCGCAGAGGCAGACATGCTGGTGTGGCCGCGCCCCAGGACGGAGGCGTAGGACCAGACTCCCTGCGTGACGGCCATCAGGAGGCCCGCGCCGGCCAGCAGCACGGCGGAGGGACGGGCCGGCCGGGAGGCTGCGTCGGGGGCGGTCGCGGAAGGCCTGCTCGCCGGGTCGGGGCCGTCGGGAAGGCGGCCCACCAGGAACCAGCCGGGCAGGCAGCACACGGCCAGCAGGAAGAAGCCGGTTCCCCCGCCTGCGGACTCGTTGACCGCCGGGAAGGCGAGGAGCAGCAGGGCACTCGCGAACAGCGCGCCGATGATGGTGATCGAGGAGGTCTTGTCGGGGTCGCCGTCGGCGCCGGCCAGGGCGGCGGTGGAGGCGGCGTAGACGGCTCCGAGTCCGGCGCCGAGCAGCAGGCCGGCCAGGATCAGCGTCAGTATGTCGAAGGCGATGGCGGCGCCGATGAATCCCACGGCGGCCAGGGCCAGCCCGCCTCTGGCCATCCGGACGCGTCCGGGGCGGGCGGCGCGGTTGGTGAGCAGGAGGGTGGTGATCGCGACCGCCGTCAGCTGGCTGGCGGCGACGAGTCCGGCGCTGGTGCTGGACAGGTGGAAGCGGTCGGCGAAGTCGTCTACGAAGACGGGCATCACGTTACTGCCGCTGCTGCCCAGCGTGACTCCGGCGATCAAGGCAGCGGCGACGGTGAACGTCAGCGCGGGGCCGCTGTTCGTTTTCACTGAATGTCTCTTGCACGGAGGGCCGCCTGGCAGGCGGGCGCGGGAGCGGGAGGGAAGAGGAGCATCGTCGGAAACCTCAGAACTGGTAGGCGGTCGGGCGCCGTGTCCGGTACCGGAGCGGCGAAGGGAGCCTCCGGGCAGAGGAGGCGGACCCGACCCGGACGCGTTCGGGGGCGCAGGCCGGCGGCCGGCGGTCAGTCGGCCCAGACGTCTTCGGCGTAGGGCTCAGGGCGTGCGGGGCGCTCTGGCGGGCGCAGGTGCAGGTGAGGGAACCGGCAGGGGGCTCGCGTCGGTGGTTGCCGGGCCTGGGCGGTCAGGCATTGATCTTCCGCAGCAGACGGGTCGGGAGCCGGGCCAGCAGGTATTCGACGACGGTCCAGGGCACTCGGGGCACTGTCGCGTGGACGGCGCCGGACTCGATGCGGTCCATGATCTTGCGGGCGCCCGTGCGGGTGTCGATGAGGAACGGTCGTTTGTCGCCCAGGGATTCGTTGATCGGGGTGTCGATGTAGCCGGGGGCGACCGTGGTCACGGTGATGCCGCTGTTCCACAGCTCGCCTCGCAGCGACTGAAGGTACCTCGTGAGCCCTGCCTTGGAGGCGCAGTACGGCGCCCCGCCCGGCAGGCCCGCCCCGGCCACGACGGAGGAGAAGCCCACCACCTGCCCGCCGCCCTTGCCGCGGAAGTGTGCGACGGCGGCGTCGATGGTTGCCATCGCACCCAGCAGATTGACGTCGACCACCGCCCGGTGCGCCTGGAAGTGGCCCTCCCCGATGTTGCCTCCTACGTCGACGCCCGCGTTGGCGATGACCATTCCGAGTCCGCCGAATTGCCGGGCCGCGTCGTCGACCGTCCGCGCCACGGCCTCGTGCTGGGTCACGTCGAGGGCGGCCACGGTCACCGAACGCTGCGGGAACGCGGCGGTGAGCTGTGCCCGCAGTTCTTCCAGGAGCTCGATTCTGCGTGCGGTGAGGTACACGTCGTAGCCGCGGACGCACAGCTCGGCTGCCAGTGCCTTGCCGATGCCCGAGCTGGCACCGGTCAGGAGCGCGGTTCTCGCCGGCAGCGGGGGCCGGCCCGGGTCGACGAAGGGCAGCTTCCCGAGCAGGCGGCGCGCTGTGGTCAGTTCAGTGCCGTTCATCGGTCGCCGTTCCTGTGATCCGCGAGCGTCACCGTGCGTCCGTCCGGGGTGGGCCTGCGGCACAGCTCCTCTTGGATGGCTGTCATGCGCTGTGTCCTTCCTGGAGTGCCGGAGAGGGGATCCAACGACCCCGTCGTCAGCATGACCATTCACTCAAGGCGTGTCAACAGTGGTGACACTCGTGCTGACATCACTGTTGACACCAATGGATCGACAAGTCAGAGTGAGGGTGCCGAAGCTCGACATGTCCATGCGATGAAAGGGATCGGTAATGCGCATTGAAGCGGGTGGGTGGCTGCTGGGAGCCGCCGCGGCGGGTGCCGGGGCGGTGTGGCTGTGGCGCCACCAGGACGAGGTGATGACCGGTCGCCCGGTCAATGAGTGGACGTTTACTCACATGAATCTCCTCATGCCCACCGAAGGCGTCCGCCGCGGCGGGGATGCGCTCCCCCTGCCCCGGCGACCGCGCCCCCTGGAAGTGACCTACGGCTTCGAGGGACGGGAGCGGAGCCTTGCCGAACTGCACGCTCGAACGAACACCACCTCCTTCGTCGTGCTGCATGGCGGCGAGATCGTCCACGAGTCGTATCCGGGGTACTTCGCGGGGGACGACGTACGGTTCCAGTTGTTCTCGATGACCAAGTCGGTGACGTCGATGCTGATCGGGATTGCCATCGACGAGGGGGCGATCAAGGATGTGACCGAGCCGGTGACGGTGTACTGCGAAGGGCTGGTGGGCTCCGCCTTCGACGGGGTGACCATCGAGCATCTGCTCGACATGAGCAGCGGGGTGGGCGACCTGGAGGACTACACCGTTCGGGACGGTTTGATCGTCAGGTTCACCAAGGCCGCCACAGGAGGCGGCTCGCTGTACGAGGTCGTGTCCTCGGCCGAGCGTTCGACCGAGGCCGGCACACAGTTCAACTACTCGACGATCGACACCCAGGTCCTGGGATGGGTGCTGGAGTCCGCCACCGGCCGTTCCCTCGCGCAGTACGCCACGGAGCGCCTCTGGAGCCGCATCGGCGCCGAGCACGACGCGTACTACTGGCTCACCCGGGGGCGTCCGCGTACCGCGATCGGCGGCGGCTCGCTCAATGCCACCGCCCGCGACATGGCCCGGCTGGGGCTGCTGATGTCCCGTGGCGGGGAGCTGAACGGGCAGCGCATCGTGCCGGGGGAATGGGTGGCGCGCAGTCGGGGTCGCGGGGTGCCGCACCTGGAAGTCGGCGCGCTGGGTCCCAGCGGCTACCCGCATTACGGGTACAGCAACAAGTGGTGGACACTCGGCGGCGAGCGACGTCCGTTCACCGGGGTGGGGATCCACGGCCAGTACCTGTATGTGGACCCGGAGGCCGACGTGGTGATCGTCAAGACCAGCGCGTGGCCGACGGCGGACGACGCCTCGCGTGACGCGGAGTCCGTCACGGCGCTGCGGGCGGTGGCCGACCACCTATACGAGTACCACCGTTGACACCGTCGTTGATAGGATGACGGCCATGACACGCGCGAAGACCAACTCGGCAGGAGCGACTCCCGCGCGGCGGAAGCGGCGTCCGGCATCCTTCCTCACCCCGGATCTGATCCTGGACACCGCGATGGCCGTGATCGAGAGAGATGGTCCGGAGGCGCTCACCTTCCGTCGGCTGGGTACTGATCTGGGCGCCGACCACACAGCTGTCCTGCGGCACTTCCGCAGCAAGGACGATCTGCTGCTCGGCCTGGCCGCCCGGCTGGTCAGCGATGCCCTGCACGACTTCGCACCGTCGGAAAGCTGGCGCGAGACCCTCGCCTCGCTCGCCCGACGGATCCGTGCCGCATGCCTGCGGCACCCGGGCGTGGCCGTCCTGGTCGCGGCCCGCACCTCACGGCGCGAGCCGGAGTTCCAGGGCGCCGACGTGGTCATCGGCGCCCTGCTCGAGGCCGGCCTCCAGGGACGCGAAGCGGCCTCGTACTACCGGGTCCTGGCCGAAATGGCACTCGCCGCCAGCGCCTTCGAGGCTTCCTTCAACGTGCTGGACAAGGCCGCTCAGGAAGGCGACCGGCTGGCCTGGCGCCGCGAGTACCTGACGGCCTCGCCACAGCGGTACCCGAACCTGGCACAGGTCGCCCCCCATCTCGCGGAAATCGACGAAGAGGACCAGTTCGAGACCGCGCTCGGCCTGCTCCTCGACGCCGTGGAACTCCGCGCGCAGCGCGCCCGGGCAGAAGGAAGCGAACACACGGAGAACTGACGCCTCGCCGGGCAACAGGACACTTGGCGAGACCGCGCAAGCGCTGGCGGAGTCCCCGCTGGCTCGGGAGACGTGGCCGCCATCGACCTCGACTTCGCCATGTGGACGGGCGAGGGGGCGCCGGGCAGGCCAGGTGCGCATCCAGCTGCGGTGCTCAGCCCTGGTGTTGGACCGGGCGTGGCCCGAAGGCTACGTGACTCCGGGCGACGCCACACCCCCAGGCTCGCTGCTACGAGGGCATCGTCAGGCTGGCGGACGCCGTGTCCACCGTGCATCCCTGGGATGCCCTGCAGCAGGTCGCGCGGCGCGGGTTCTCGTGCCGGTCGGGTGGGAGATCGTTAGCACGTGGTCGTCCGTCACAGGCGGTCTCTGGGATTCTCGGGCCGGGCAGCGGGCCACTGCATAGCCTCCCGATGGGAGGGATGTAGCTGCTTCGCAAGGAACTGTCCGGGATCGAGTCGCAGTTGGCCCGGCTGGAGGCCGCCGAGGTGGTGTTCGGGCAGTGGGCCGAGGCGACCGACGGCGGACGCCGGTCGTCGGGCATCGTGGAGCCGGAGCCGGAGCCGGAGCCGGAGCCGGAGCCGGAGCCGGAGCCGGAGCCGGAGCCGGAGCCGGAGCCGGAGCCGGAACCGGAACCGGAACCGGAACCGGAGCGTGTCGTGGCCGGGCCGGGCCGGGCGCGGGCGGGATGCGGTTGGTGCCGGACCGCACCGAGGGGATGGGGCTGGAGTCCCTGACCTCGGAGTATCGACGGATCATGGAGATCGTGGCCGGGGCGGAGGGTCCGGTGATGGCCAAGGACGACGCAAGGATGCCTGCGCCGGGCCAACGAGATCCTCAGGACCGTCGGCTTTTTTCGCCCAGGAACTCGACACGACCTGGCGAAGGTACTGACGTTCCTCAAAGAACGCGGTGACCTCGGTGTCGAGCCCGTCCTCCGGGAACTGCACGTCCCCTCCTCCACTTACTATCGCTGGCGCCGCGCCGAGAGCGAGCCGTGCGAACGAAGGCGCCGGGATTCAGAGCTGACCGAACAGATCAAGGAGATCCACGCCGGCTCGGGCGGGATCTACGGCTCACCGCGCGTGCACGCCGTGCTCAGGCGCGAGGGCGTCCATGTGGGCCGCAAGCGGGTCGAGCGCCTGATGCGCGAGGCCGACATCGCGGGCATCAGCCCACGTCGCAAGGGCTTCACGCGCCGGGACCCCAAGGCCACTCTGGCCCCGGACCTGGTCCAGCGCGACTTCACCGCGAGTGCGCCGAACCGGCTGTGGGTCACCGACCTGACGATGATCGCGACCGGCGAGGGCCCGTTGTGGCTCTCGGCGATCCGGGACGCGTTCTCCCGCCGGGTGGTGGCCTGGGAGACCTCCGCACACGCGGACGCCGACCTGGTGCTGTCCACGCTCGAGTACGCCCTCGCGTCCCGCGAGGTCGAGCCCGGACAGCTATTCACCACGCGGACCACGGCTGTCAATACACGTCGATCAAGCTCACAACTCGCCTGCTGCGAGCGGGAGTTCAGGCGTCCATGGGCTCGGTCGGAGACTCCTACGACAACGCCCTCGCGGAGAACCTGTGGATGATCACCAAGACGGAGTGCATCCGCGGCCGCGTCTTCGCCACCCGGGCCGCGGCGAACCTGGCGCTGTTCGAGTACATCGACGGCTTTTACAACTCCCGGCGCATCCAGAAACGGCTCGGCCACCTCAGTCCGATCGAGTTCGAGGAGAAGCACTACGCCGACCAGGCAACGGCCGAACGAACGAACCTGAAACCCCGTCAACCCCTCCTGACCAGCTGATCAGCACCTCCCGCACACCGGGGGAACCTCATCTCCCAGAACGCGACCGACCCTCTCTCTGGCGTGGGTGATCCAGGATGTTCCCGTCCCTGAGGTTCTGCCCGGCTGGTCCCTGGTCAAGGTGGCCAACTGCCTCGCATCCTCGGCTGCGACGCCGTCGTTCATGACGAGCAGGGTCGCCGGTGATCGGGTACGCCGTCATCGCGTCACCAGAGCGCGGCAACGGCGACGAGACCCTGGACCGCAGTGGGCCCTTCTGTCGAAGCGCCACGACGGCGCGTTCACCTGCGGCTGCGGACCAGAGCACAAGGTCACGGCCTCGCGGACACCACGTTCAGGTACTGGCATGTAGACGTTCGCCGCGGGAGGCCGTGGCCTGTTCGTCAGCCTGTCTCGCCGAGGATCCTTTCGCGAAAGCTGCGGGGATTGCGGTCGGCGACCCGATCTGTGTGCCGCACTGCGGAACGACGATTAGTTCGCTCGCCTGTGATGGTCGACAGTTGTCTCGCAGGTCCTAACGACAAAGGCACGGTAGTTCGTTGGGGCATGCCCCAGTTCACATTTACGCGAGGCGACGACTCGATGAGCCGCGGCCCCGGGCCAAGGATCGCGAGGTCGAACTGGCCACCACCGATCGAAAGCGATGGAGCTTTCTGACATGACCGCTTTCAAGAACATCACCGTGCTGGGAACGGGAGTCCTCGGATCGCAGATCGCTTATCAGACGGCATTCCGCGGTTTCCAGGTGATGGTGTGGGACATCGACGGTCCCGCCCTCGAACGGGCAAAGGAGCGGTTCGCTCAGCTGGCCAGCGTCTACGCCTCTGAGGTCGAGCTCCCGAGCCCGGATGCCCCGCAGGCCGCGCTCGAGCGGATCCGCGGGACGAGCGACTTCGCCGACGCCGTGAAGGACGCCGATCTCGTCATCGAGGCCGTGCCGGAGAACCTTGAGCTCAAGCGCGACGTCTGGGCGAAGGTCGGCGCGGCCGCGCCGGAGAAGACGATCTTCGCGACCAACACCTCAAGCCTTCTGCCCAGCTCTATGGCCCTCGCTACCGGTCGGCCGGACCGCTTCCTCGCGCTGCATTACGCGAACAACATCTGGCATCGCAATATCGCCGAGGTCATGCGCACCGAGTACACCGACCCGGACGTCTTCCAGCAGGTCGTCACCTTCGCTGAGGAACAGGGCATGATTCCGATCCGGGTGCAGAAGGAGCAGCCGGGGTATGTGGCCAACACGATCCTGTTCGCGGCCCTGCGCGCGGCCATCGAGCTCTACCTCAACGAGGTCGCGGACATGCCGACGATCGACGAGGCGTTCCGTGTCTCCATGGTCACGCCTCTCGGGCCGTTCCAACTCCTCGACATGGTCGGCATGACGACCGTCTACAACGTCTACTCGGTCGGCAACGAGGTCGAGCAGCGCTTCGCGAAGCTCGTCAAGACGGAGTACATCGACAACGGCAAGCTCGGCAGGAGCACCGGTGAGGGCTTCTACCGCTATGCCGACTAGAGGGTCGGCGGATCAACCGCCTCCCCGATCACCGGAATGATTCAGAGGAACCCCATGTACGAAGACGTCACCTTCTCGCTCCCGGACGTGCAGCTCCACGGCCGGATCTATCGACCGGACGGCGACGGCCCTCACCCGGTCGTCATCTTCCACTCGGGCCTCGGCAGCGTGGCGGAAGGGAACTACGGGTTCGCTGACCTGTTCACAAGCCTCGGATTGGCTGTCCTCTTCTACGACCACCGCGGGTTCGGGTACAGCGGTGGAGACCTGCGTCAGGAAGTCGACCCGCTCCTCTTCGCCCGCGATCTCCGGGACGTCATCACGCTGCTCGCGGATCGCGACGACGTCGATGAGCGACGGATTTCCCTTTCGGGGTTCAGCCTCGGCGGGATGATCGATCTGCTGGTCGCCGGCGTCGACCGTCGGGTTGCGGGTGTCGTCTCGGTCGTCGCCCCGATCAGCGGCCTGGCGGCGCGCGATTTGTTCCCGCCGGAGGCGCTGCCGGCGGTCGACGCCGCGGTCGAGGCAGGTCGCCGTGAGCAGTTGCTCGGCGGCCAGTCCCCCGTCCTGCAGGCCACTGGCGAGCGTGTTCCCGGCGGACCGGAGGTCATGTTCGACGACCCCACCGGCGCGGAGTTCATCAAACAGTTCGACGGGCTGCCGAGCTACCGCAACGAGGTGACCCTGACGTCACTCGGTCGCCTCTTCGAGACTGAGCTGCTGCCGTTCGCTGCCAGGATCACCGCCCCGCTCCTGCTGATCGTCGGGAGCGAGGACACTATCTCCCGGGTTGAGGACGCCCGCGAGTTCTTCGAGCAGGTGCGCAGCCCGAAGCTCCTTGAGGAGCACCCCGGCCAGCACTACGCCGTCCTCATCGGAGATGGGTACAAGCAGCTCGTCGCGCAATCCGCGGAGTGGCTCGCCGAGAACGGGACCGTCCCGGTGTCCCGCTAGGTGTGCTGTTGACGGACCTCGGACGAGGTGTGATCCGCTGGTGGACGGGTGAAGACCTCCTGGCCGAGCGTGGAGCCGTCGAGGTTCCACGCTCGGGTCTGTCAGGAAATGTGTTTTTCTGACAGGCCCACAACGCCGGCTGACGGTGAGTGAGATCGCCGAGATCGGAGCGGAGTACTCAGTGCCGGACGGGCTCAGCATGGACGAGGCCGCTTGCATGCCGGTCGCCTGGGGCACGGCGTATCGGATGCTCTTTACCCAAGCCGGGGTCCGCGCCGGCGATCAAGTCCTGGTCCAGGGCGCCGGAGGAGGCGTGTCCTCTGCTGCCATCGAGCTGGATCTCGCAGCAGGCGCAGTCGTGTACGCCACCTCCAGGTCGCCTGAGAAGGCACTACCTCCGCGTTCATAGAAGGAACGGCCGGCCAACCCGTAGTAACGGCCCAGCACGAGCATCGCCGTGGGATCTACGGAATATTGAGAAGGATGAAGATGGACGACCAGTTCGACGCCGATGTGGCGATCATCGGCTACGGACCGACCGGGGTCCTGGCGGCCCTGTCGCTGGCGCACGAGAGTGCCACGACGATCGTGTTCGAACGCGAGGAAGGGATCTACCAGCGAGCGCGGGCCATGACGGTCAACGACTGGACGGTGCGGATCATTCAGTCCCTCGGAGTCGACGACCGGGTTGCACCTACGCTGGAACCGCAACGCGCGTCGCGCTGGTTGACCTACGACCACGCTGAGATCTACCGCGTCGAGCACCCCCCGTCGCTCCTCGGCAAGGAACCGCGTTTCTACAACATCTACCAGCCAGCCCTGGAAGCCGAGCTGCGCGCCTGCGCCGAGGAGCGTTCTGAGATCGACACCCGTTTTGGCTACAACGTCACGGACGTCAATCAAGACGCCAACGGAGTGACCGTCACCGCTACCGAAGTCGCCACCCGCCGATCGACATCCGTGCGAGCGCGCTATGCCATCGCAGCCGACGGCGGTTCCTCCAAGACGCGTTCGGCGATCGGTGCACGGTTGGTCGGCGAAACGCTGAACGTGACGTGGGTCGTCATCGACTGCCGGGTCAAGCGCTGGTGGCCCGACCGCGACATCCTGACCTTCTGGTCCGACAAGGATCGCCCCGCCGTGGACGTGGCCCTTTCGGCAGGCAATCACCGCTGGGAGATTCCGCTGCGGCCTGACGAGTCGCCGGCGGACTATCCGACCACCACGGAGGTTTGGAACCTGCTCCAGGCCCTCGGCGTCTCCGAGGATGACGTGGAGATTCTTCAGCACGCCTTCTACCAGCACCACACGCGGATGGCGGACACCTGGCGAGTTGGACGCGTCTTCCTGGCCGGCGACGCGGCCCACATGATGCCGCCATGGGCGGGCGCCGGGATGCAGTCCGGCATCCGTGATGCTCACGACCTGGGCTGGAAACTTGGCCGGGTGCTCAACGGGAGGCTGTCACCGCAGTGGCTCGACACCTACGAGGTAGAGCGGCGCCCGAACGTCGCCTACTACACCGATCTCGCCGTACAGCTCGGCCGCATCATCAAGCAGGAGCTCTCCCCGGAGGAGCAAGCTCGCCTCACCCCACGAACCGGTGCACAGGACTCGACTGTGGAGCGCTCCACTCCACGGCTAGCGGCCGGCTGGTTCCGAGGTCAGTTCTCGTCCGGCTCACTCGTAGGTCGGATGATCCCGCAGCCGCTGGTCACCACGACGCACGGCCGGCGAATGCTTCTCGACGACTTTCTCGGCGACGGCTTCGTGCTGCTTGGAGCTGGGTTTGATCCCGCCACCGTGCTAAGCCCTGCCGAGAAGGATGGGTGGGATGAGCTGGGCGCCCGCTACGTGACAGTCAGTCCTGCCAACGCGCACGCATCCGGACCCGATACGTGCGTCGACACCGCACGAACGCTGCTCCCGTGGTTGGAGGAGAGTGGTGTACGCGTCCTGGCCGTACGACCGGACCGCTTCATCGCCGCCACCGACGTCGACGGTCTGGCGGTCCCGGAGTTTCCCGCCGTCGCCCCTGCCAACTGATGGTCTCCCAGACCGCGTGGTGGACGCGGCCCGGGGAACCATCGAGCCCGCAGCGCTCAAGACAGCCGATCGCATCCGCAAGCGGCACAAGCCAGGTTCGCTTCGCGGGCGGAGCCGCGCTTGCCTGAGGATCAGCGCGTCCTCATGCCTTGTGCTCCCGCGCGGAAACCTCGGTAAGGGCGATGTCGTAGATCATGTCCTCCTGACCACCGACGAGCCCGCGACGGCCGCACTCCATCAGCAGGTCCCGCACGTCAACCCCATAGCGCTCAGAGGCAACTTCCGCGTGCCTCAGGAATGACGAGTACACGCCGGCGTACCCCAGGGTCAGGGTCTCCCTGTCAACACGTACCGGACGGTTCTGCAACGGTCGCACCAGGTCGTCGGCGGAGTCCTGGAGTGCGAAGAGGTCGCAGCCGTGCTTGAAGTCCATCAGGTCCGCAACCGCGATGAACGGCTCGATCGGGCAGTTTCCCGCGCCGGCGCTATGCCCGGCGAGCGATGCGTCAACACGATGGACGCCGTTCTGCACAGCCGTGACCGAGTTCGCGCCCTCAGGAAACCCGAGACATCCATGCCGATCTCGCGAGCTGCAGCGCTGTGCTGCGCGGAGATGTCGGCTTCAGTGCAGTGGGTGGCTATTCGCACCGAACGGACGCCCATCTGGTAAGCCTGCTTCAGCTCGTGGATCGTGCCGACTCCCGGGAGGAGAAGCGTGGTGAGACGCGCGCGCTCGAGAACGTCGGCGGCCGCCTCGATCCACTCCCAGTCAGTGTTCGAGCCGGGCCCGTAGTTCACCGATGAGCCGGCGAGCCCATCGCCATGAGCAACTTCGATGGCGTCGACACCCGCGTCGTCCAGGGACGCCACCCTCATCGAGACCGGCACCGAGTCCTCTCGCTAGTGTCGATGTGTCGTGGGATCGGATCGATCCCCTGCTGCCGTGGAGGGACTGCACTCCCATTGCACCATCGGGCTGCCGGCCCTGACCAACCTCACGGCGGCCGAGCTGGGCACCGAGGTACTCCAGGTGGCTTGTGAAGCCCTGGCGGACGGCACCTCGCTGCCGAACGCCCAGCGATTGGTGGCGGGAGGGGGCTGACCTGGGGCTTCGCAGGGAAATGTGCGTTGACCTGGGAAACCTTCTCTCCGTAGTCCCGCGGGTCAACGTCGTTTCCCAGGCTCATTGCCCTGGACGTGCCCTCGCAGCGTCTCACCAGAGGGCGCCTTGCACTGCTGGCAGACGGGTGGTGGGCGGCGTCGCCGCCAGGCTCAATGAGCGGTGTGCATCGTGAAGTTGCAGGTCACGGGTCTGGTGTGAATGGCGAGTTGGGTACTCGTGCTGGTCGGCGGCCGATGACCATGGCGTAGATCATCGGGCAGGTCTGGCTCCGGCGGGATGCCGGGTTCGGCTGCGCCCACGACCGGCCCCCGGCCTACGATCCGTCAGCAGGTCGGCACGCCGTGAGACCGCGGGAGGGCGCCGGGGATCTTCGCTGCGCGAGGCCAGGAGTTCGCCGAGCCGGTCGTTCGTCGAGGCGTCCATCTTCTGACCCTTCGTCAGCGCGGTGCGGTGGTGCCGATGGGCACGCGGCGTTCGATGAACTCGATCTGGTCGGCGACCACCGTCTCGAACAAGTCACCGACGTAGATGTCGAAGTGGCTGGCGTCGTATCGCTTGATCTCGCCCCGCGGCGCGCGGCGAGCCAGTTCTTCGGTCGCCTTGGCAGGGGTCACCACGTCCCGTTCGCACAGCGAGATCAGCAGCGGCGACGTCACGTCGGTCGCGCGAAGACCGGGCCGGTAGCTTGGGACCTGGAACATGTACCGAGCTGGAATCTGGGGGATCTCGAAGGGCATCCCTGCGGCCGCGTAGATCGCACGGAACCCTGGGAGGGAATCCGGGGACGTCATCACCGCCACGTCACCTGGGGCTCCGACGACGGCCATGCGCACCGGTGGACGGCCGAGCATTGCAACCACCCGGTCCTTCAGTGCGGTCCGCATCAGGCGCAGGGCTGCCTTCTTAGGCATCGCGCTCACGGTGGCCTTTCCGTCCGAGAAGGGGCACTGCGCGATCACCGCGGCGACTCGGTGGTCGTCCGCTGCCGTGATCATCACGTGTCCACCGGCGAAGGAGGTGCCCCAGAGGATCACCCGCTCGGGGTCGGCGCCGTCGATGGTCCGGGCGAACGCCACCGCGTTTCGCCAGTCCTCCAGCTGCAGCGGGATGTCGACGAACTCTCTTGGCTCGCCCGTGCTCGCACCGAAGTGGCGGTAGTCGAACGTCATCGCCAGGTAGCCGCGTTGCGCGAACCTCTCGGCATAGGTGTCGAGCCGGAGGCTCTTGACTCCTGACAGCCCGTGCGCGAGCACGACAATCGGCAGGAGCCCTCGATCGTCGGAAGCGGCGGGACGGAAGATCGAGGCTTCGCACTCGCCGTCCCCGGACCTGAATCGCGCTTCAGTCCGAGGCCCTGATACACCAGTCACCTGACTCTCCCATCGCCGTTCGTCTTTGTCCGATCGCGGGCCGGGCCGAGAGCACCGGTGCACTCATGGTCGATCAGTGACGGGCGCTACTCAATGTCGGGTTGCACATTCTTGAGCGGGTGATCTGTGCTACTTGCACAGGTGGGTCTCGTATTGTTGCGTGTCGCGTCCTGGTTCGGAGGGAGCAAGATCGCGGGCCGTAGCGTTAAGCGAACTCTGCAGGCTCGTCAGAAGTGCAGCGAAAGAGCCGAGCCGTTCATGTCACTGCGAAGGCCATGTCCGGCAGGCCCTGGTCCGGGGTTCGCCTGTCGGGTCTTGCCGGGGTAGGGGAGATGGCACGTGATCAAGGTCTCGTCTGGAGGCAGGAGAGACCCGTCTGCGGCCGGGCAGGGAGGGGTTCGATTTCCTGGGCTGTCACCTGCATGCCTGCATGTGGGGTCGGCTGTGGGAACAGAAGCGGGTCGTCCGCTACTACCTGCACCGTTGGCCCTCGCAGCGGTCGATGAAACGGGCGCGGGTCAGGTTCAAGGACCTCACCGATCGTCGCCGGGTCGGGATGAAGTTGGAGGACGTCGTCGACGCCCTGCACCTGTTCCTTCGGGGTGGGGCAACTACTTCCGCACTGGCAACGCAGCCGACAAGTTCATCGAGCTCGACCGGTACGTCGCGTGGCGGCTGAAACGGCTTCTGATCAAGAAGCAGGGGCCACAACCTACGCGCCGGACAGGCGGGGCGCTGGACCCGGACCTGATTCCACGACCAGGGGCTTCACCAGCTCATGGGCACCATCCGCTACCCGAAGGCAGCGTAACCATGCATAGAAGACCGTCGGCACGCCGTATGCGGGAAAACCGCACGTACGGATTGAAAGGGGGATGGGGAACCCGGACCGCCAGGCGGCGGCACCGGCGCCCCTGACTACCGATGCAGAGCAGCAGTTTGCGGGGCGCTACGGATGAGTTGCTGCGCAACACGTCCAAGGTGCTCCTGGCCGATACGACCCTCTTGCGGCCTGTCCAGGAAGCTGTCGCCAACGCCACCGACCGCCGCTTCGGATCGGACCCCTCCATCGCAGAGGCGATAGGTGAGGCCACCCGGGCCAACGCCCAGCATTGGGCACGCTCAATGTACGAAGACCCGCAGCGGGACGTCGAGCCCAATCTGACCAGCCAGATCGTCGGCATCGCTCGCGATGGATATCGCTGGGGCGAGGAGGACACCTTCCGCGCCTCGTACCACGCCGGCCAGCAGGTGATGTGGTCCATCTGGATGAAGATCGCCTTTTCGCTGTGCGACGAACCAGACGTCCTGTTGCCTGCTCTTGACCGGGCCTCCCGCTCACTGTCGCTCTGGATCGAGGGCACGGTCAGTGCCCTGATCGACATCCTCGAGCAGGAACGCGCAGCTCTGTCGGGCGACCAGCACGTGAGACGCCTTGAGCTGATCAATCTCATCCTGGGCGGGGCACCGGTTCCCGCGACCGCTGTTGACCAGAGACTCGGGTACCCGCTGCGGGCCAAACACCTGGGCGTGATCCTCTGGGCGCCAGCACAGGTCGCCGATCGCGAGACACTCGTGCAGGTCGCGAGCCGGCTCGGCCTGGTCGCGGAGTCCAGGAACCAACTGCTCGTCCAGGCCAGTGCTTCGTCGCTGTGGCTGTGGCTGACGCCCGGAATCCCGGTTTCGCCCGAGGCGCTCGAGGCAGCCGTAGCCCCTTACCGCGACGTCAGGCTTGCGATCGGCTCTCTGGACGAGGGGGTGGACGGCTTCCGACGCACCCACGACCGTGCGGTCGAGACCCAGCGGCTGGTGCAGACCCACAACGCCCACCGGGTCGCCTTCTATGACGAGGTCGCGGCCGTCCTCTTGCTGGCCCGAGACGACGCCCGGCTGCGCGAGTTCATTCACGCCATTCTCGGCCCGCTCGCCTCGGGTCCACAGGAACTACGTGACACACTGCGGATGTTCATCCACCAGCGGTACAACGCATCGCGGACAGCAGAGCTTCTGTTCGCCCACCGAAACACGGTCCTGCAACGCATTCGCCGCGCCCAGGACCGCCTTCCCGTCACCCTGGACCGGCACGGCACCAATGTCGGCATCGCCCTGGACGCGATGCACTGGCTGAACCTCCAGTACGAGTGAGCACGGTGCATCGTGAAAGCTGCACGTCAGAGCGCGGGGTCGGCGGTCTCAGCATGGTCTCCAACAACTGCGGGGCGATGGAGACCGGGCTGGCCGTGCTGCTCGCCGCCGAGCGGATTGCCCGGGTGACCGGCTCCTACATCGGGCGAACAGGAGTTCGCGCGGCAGGGAGCGGTCGTGTGGCTGCTTCCGTCGACGGGTTACGCCGCCTCGGTCGGGTTGGCCACCCACGGGTGCGGGCTGCGGCGGCGCTCGGGGTACCGCGGGGTCGGTAGACCGTTGGTGGCGGTGGGTTCGCTCCGGTCCGCGCGCTTCGGTCACCACGCGTCCGCTTGCTCAGATCGCCTCCCCGGGTCTACGCGACGGAATCTGGGGACGCGTCGCCCATTGCCGCTGTGACTCCCCTGGTGATGGTCGGGCCGAACTGTCGGACCTGGGGGATCGTGGTCACCATGTGGGCCGCGACCCGTTCACTGAGGCAGAGGAGCTGGTGTGGGACGTCGCCGGGGAAGCGGACGAAGTCGCCCGCGGCCAGGTCCACCGGTTCGTTGAGCGGTCCGGTGCGCAGCTTGCCGGTAATCACGTAGACATGGTGCAGGGTGCCCGAGGCGTGGGGCGGGACCACTTCCGGGGCTTTGCCGCTGCGCTCGAGGCGCAGAAGCAGAGTGCGGACATACCCGGAGCCGTAGGTCTCGTCCAAGAGGCGCTCCGTCCAGTTGACCCCGTCCGCCCACGCACCTTCGTCCTGGCGCTGTACGTAGACCGGTGTGCCCCATTCCGTGAGCAGTCGGCGCGCCGGGACGTCGAGTGCCGCACCGAGCAGGGACAGCGTCTCGACCGTGGGATTGCCCGAGCCCTGCTCGATCTTGGACAGCGTCTGTTTCGACAGGCCCGACCGGCGCGCGAGCTCGCCCAAAGACATCGCCCGCTCCAGCCGGAAGCGCCGTACATTGCGGGCCACGAGTTCGTTCTCACGTGGGGTGTCACTTTTAATGTGCATGGCGTCATTATTGACGGACGTAGGGTCTGGTTCGCATTCTTGTCACGTAAAGATTGCCGAGTGGTCAACTGAAAGTGACGCCGCTCATGGGAACCGAGGTGAATGACCATGACCACGACCCTCGCCGACGCCGTACGTGACGACCGGGCCGCCATCGACAAGGCGGTGAGTCTTCTCGTGGCGCTGGGTGACCGGTCCGGCAGGGGAGCCGGCGTCAGCGAGCTCGCGCGCAGGGCCCAGCTGAGCAAGTCCACCGCCTACCGCGTGCTGGGGATGCTCGAGCGCAATGGCGTCGTGGAGCGTCACGGCACCGGGTACCGACTCGGCGAGCGCCTGCACCGCCTGGGACAAGCGGTGCACGGCCCGGAAGCCGAGCACGTGCGCGACGTCCTGCTGCCCTTCCTGACCGACCTGTACGAACTGACCCGGGAGACGGTGCACCTGGCGGTGCTCCACGACACCCACGCCGCCTACCTCGCCAAGCTGTACGGTCACCGCTCGACGGCCGTGCCCTCACGCATCGGCGGCCGCCTCCCGGCCCACGCGACGGCGGTGGGCAAGGCACTGCTGGCCTTCGACGTCGACGCGGCCGAAGAGGCGGTGCGACGGCCGCTGCCGCGTTTCACCCACCGCACCATCACCGAACCCGAGGCGCTCTCCGCTGAGTTGGAACGCATCCGCCGCACCGGGGTGGCTTTCGACGACGAGGAGTACCAGCCGGGTCTGGCCTGCGTGGCCGTACCGGTTCTCAGCCGCAGCGGACGGGCGGTGGCGGCGCTGTCGGTCGCCGGTCGGCGCGGGCACATCGACACACGACAGGTGAGCGGCCAGGTCCGCCGCATCGCCGCCGCCGCGTCGCAGGCGTGGGCCCGGCGGATGTGACGGCGGGTCGGGAATGCCTTGAGCAGGCGCGCGCGGGCGGCCGGTGACATCTCGTCCCCGGCCGCCCGCTCCATGCTTCGGTGCCGGCCTCACCTCGTGGCCGGCTCACGCTCCAGCAGGTCGAGTGCGATGTCGACGATCATGTCCTCCTGGCCGCCGACCAGGCCGCGCCGGCCGACCTCCAGCAGGATGGTGCGGACGTCGACGCCGTACTGCCGTGCGGCGGCCTCGGCGTGCCGCAGGAAGCTGGAGTAGACGCCGGCGAAGCCGAGGGTGAGGGTCTCGCGGTCGACCTGGACCGGGCGGTCCTGGAGCGGTCGTACGAGATCGTCGGCCGCGTCCTGGAGAGCGAACAGGTCGCAGCCGTGCTTCCAGCCCTGGAGGGTGGCGACCGCGACGAAGGGCTCGATCGGGCAGTTGCCGGCGCCGGCGCCGTGCCCGGCCAGGGAGGCGTCAACTCTGGTGGCCCCCTCCTCGACGGCGACGACCGAGTTGGCCACCGCCAGGGAGAGGTTCTGGTGGGCGTGGATGCCGATCTGGGTCTCCGGCTCCAGCACGTCCCGGTAGGCGCGGACGCGTTCGCGGACGCCGTCCATGGTGAGCCGACCGCCGGAGTCGGTGACGTACACGCAGTGCGCGCCGTACGACTCCATGAGCTTGGCCTGCTCGGCCAGCTTCTCGGCGGGGGCCATGTGGCTGAGCATCAGGAACCCGGAGACGTCCATGCCGAGTTCCCTGGCCGTTGCGATGTGCTGGGCCGAAACGTCGGCCTCAGTGCAGTGGGTGGCGATGCGGATGGACCGCACGCCGAGGGAATAGGCGTGTTTGAGCTCGGCGATGGTGCCGATGCCGGGCAGCAGCAGCGTGGTGAGGGTGGCGCGCTCCAGGACGGAGGCGGCGGCCTCGATCCACTCCCAGTCGGTGTTGCTGCCGGGGCCGTAGTTGACCGAGCCGCCCGCCAGGCCGTCGCCGTGGGCGACCTCGATCGCGTCGACGCCGGCCGCGTCCAGGGCCGCGACGATCCGGGACACGTCGGCGGGCGCGATCCGGTGCCGTACGGCGTGCATGCCGTCCCGCAGGGTGACGTCCTGGACATACAGGTCGGTGGTCATGCCGATGCCCCCTGGTCTGCGTGCTGAGCGATGCGCTCGGCGGTGCGCAGGGCGGCCGAGGTCATGATGTCGAGGTTTCCGGCGTACGCGGGCAGGTAGTGGGCGGCGCCCTCGACCTCCAGGAACACCGAGACCCGGGTGGTCACCGCGGGCGCTCCTTCGGGCAGCAGGGTGTGTACGGGTTCGTCCGCCGGTACGGGGGTGAACTGGACGTCCTGCTTGAGGCGGTAGCCGGGCACGTACTTCGCCACCTCGGCCACCATGTCGGTGACGGAGGAGCGGATGGCGTCGTGGTCGGTGTCGCCGATCAGGCAGAAGACGGTGTCCCGCATGATGAGCGGTGGTTCGGCCGGGTTGAGGACGATGATGGCCTTGCCGCGGGCGGCGCCGCCCACTTTCTCGATGGCCGCGGAGGTTGTCTCGGTGAACTCGTCGATGTTCGCCCGGGTGCCGGGACCCGCCGACTTGGAGGCGATGGAGGCGATGATCTCGGCGTAGGGGATCGGGGTGACGCGGGCGACGGCGTGCACGATCGGGATGGTGGCCTGGCCGCCGCAGGTGACCATGTTGACGTTCCTGGCGCCCAGGTGGGCGTCGAGATTGACTGGTGGGATGACGAACGGCCCGATCGCCGCCGGTGTCAGGTCGATGAACGTCTTGCCGTACGGCTGCAGCCGTGCTGCGTTGGCGACGTGCGCCTTCGCCGAGGTCGCGTCGAAAACGATGTCGATGTCCTCGAAGCCGTCCAGGGCGATCAGGCCGTCCACGCCCTCGTGTGTCGTCGGCACCTTCAGGCGGCGGGCGCGGGCGAGGCCGTCGGAGTCGGGGTCGATGCCGACCAGCGCGGCCATCTCCAGCGTCTGCGACAGCCGAAGGATCTTGATCATCAGGTCGGTTCCGATGTTGCCGGAACCGATCACGGCCACTTTCGTCTTCTTCATGACGGTCATGACGGGTCCCTAAGAATGGTTGGCGGTGAAGGTGGCGCTGACCGTGCCGAGGCCGGAGATCTCCGCGGACACGGTCATGCCGGGGGAGACGCTGACCATGGGGCCGAGCGCGCCGGACAGGACGACCTGGCCGGCGCGCAGCGGGTCTCCGTAGTCGCGGGCCGTACGGGCCAGCCACAGCAGGGCGTTGAGGGGGTCGCCGAGACAGGCGGTGCCGTTGCCCTCGGAGACGAGGGTGCTGTCGGCGTACATGCGCATGGTGACCTCGCGCGGTTCGAACGCGTCGAGGGGAAGCCATGTCTCGCCGAGGACGTAGAGGCCGCTGGAGGCGTTGTCGGCGACGGTGTCGGTCAGAGAGATGTCCCAGTCGGCGACGCGGCTGTCCACGATCTCCAGGGCGGGGACCGCGTAGGCGACGGCCGCGCGGACGGCGGACAGGCCGAGATCGTCCCGGTCCAGGTCCTTAGCCAGCACGAAGGCGATCTCCGCCTCCGCCTTCGGCTGCAAGAGCCGGGAGGTGGGCACCTCGGCGAGGCCGGAGGCGTCCATGTCGGCGAAGAGGACCCCGAAGTCCGGCTGGTCCACGCCGAGTTGCTGCTGCACGGCCGGCGAGGTGAGTCCGATCTTGCGGCCGGTCACCACCGCGCCGGCGGCCAACCGGTGCTCAGTCAGACCGCGTTGGACCCGGTAGGCGGCGTCGAGGTCGGCGGTGCCCAGCAGTTCGCGGACCGGGGCGCATGGCTGCCCCTTCTCGGCGGCGGTCCGCAGCCGGTCGACGGCGGCGGTGATCGCCTCTGCGCGGTCGGTCATCGGGTCGGC
This sequence comes from Streptomyces sp. NRRL WC-3618, assembly GCF_001280005.1. Taxonomy (GTDB): domain Bacteria; phylum Actinomycetota; class Actinomycetes; order Streptomycetales; family Streptomycetaceae; genus Streptomyces. The sequence continues at coordinate 43,961 of NZ_LGDW01000007.1, forward strand.
TCCTGTTCTGCCGTGGCGACGGCGAAGCCCGCGATCCACTCGGGGATCGGGGTGTAGAAGCGGGAGGTCATGCGGTAGGAGCCGGTGGCGGCGAGCGAGGCGAACGCGGCGATCCAGGTGCGCACCTCGTGCGCGGAGCCGCCGCCCTCCTTGGCCATCCACTCCACGGTCCAGTCGTCCACGTCGGTGAGGCGGCCGCTTTCCAGGGTGTCGAGGACGTGGTTGTCCCAGTTGGGGTTGATCGGGACCATCGAGGTCGAGCCCGCCGCGTAGTCGTGCCCGGCCTGGATCACCCGCTGCTCGCCCCGGGCCCGCTGGTCGGGCGTGGGCGGACGGCCCTCGATGAGGGCGTCGGCTACCCGTGGCGGAGCGCCCTCCAGCACCGGTACCGGCGGGTCGTGCGACAGGCCGCCGGAGCCCAGGAAGAGCACCCGCCGGTCCAGTTCAGCGGCGGCCTCGCCGAGCGCGGTCCCCAGGGCGCGGATACGGCCGACCGGGCCGAGCGGTGTGGCGACGCCGTTGACGAAGACGGGGACGACCGGGACGTTGTCGATGCCGCCGAAGAGGACCTCCAGGGGCTGGACGAAACCGTGATCCACGGTCATGCGGGCCGAGACGGTCAGATCGATGCCTCGGTCCAGGACGCCGCGGGCCAGCGTCCGGGCGGCGTCGGTGTCGACCGACACCGGGCCGGCGCTCGAGCCGAAGTCGCCGACCGCGTGCGCGTCCGTGCCCAGGCAGAAGGGGGGCATCTCCTTGTAGAAGAAGCCGTTGTAGTGGTCCGGGGCGTACAGGACGACCAGGTCGGGATCGAAGGCGCGCACGAAGCCGCGTGCCGTCTCGACGGCCTCGTCGACGGAGGCGACCACCTCTGCAGCGGGGTCGTTCTTGCCGATGAGGGGCGAGTGGGACAGCCCTATGGCGGCAGCGTTCACGACGGTTCTCCCTGGGGGCGGATGACGAGCTTCCCGGTGAGCCGCCCGTCGATCATGAGCTGGAAGCCCTTGTGGATCTCGTCCAGCGGCAACGTGCGATGGATCACTGGGCGCACACCGGTGCCGTCCATCAGCTTCAGCAGTCCGACGAGCTCGCTGCGGGTGCAGCCGGTCGAGCCGAGGATGCGCTGCTGGAGGTAGAAGATCCGGGCCAGGTCTGCGGGCGGGTTAGTGCCGCTGGTGGCACCCGCGATCACGATGGTGCCGCCGGGACGCAGGGAGCGCATCGAGTGGGCCCAGGTCGCCTCGCCGACCGTCTCCACCACGACATCCACCCGCTCGGGCAACCGCTCACCGGTGGGTACGGCCTTGCGCGCACCCCAGGACTCGGCCCGTGCCCGCTTGTCGACGCTGCGGCTGGTGGCATACACCACGGCACCCGCAGCCACCGCCAGCTTGATTGCGGCCGAGGCGACCCCGCCGCCGGCGCCCTGCACCAACACCCGGTCGCCCGCGCGGATCTGTGCCTGGGTGAACAGCATCCGGTACGCCGTCCCCCATGCGACCGGCAGGCAGGCGGCCTCGTCGAAGGTCAGCCAGGACGGCTTGGGGACGAGGTTGCGGGTGGGGACGGACAGGTATTCGGCGAACGCGCCGTTGTGCCGCTCCGACAGCAGGGCACGGCCGGGATCGAGTGTCTCGTCGCCGTCGCCGGCGTCCGGGTCAGCGATCACCGGGTGGACGAGGACCTCGTTGCCGTCCTGGTCGTAGCCCGCGGCGTCGCAGCCGAGGATGATCGGCAGCCGCTCGGGCGGGTGGCCGACCCCGCGCAGCGTCCACAGGTCGTGCATGTTGAGTGAGGACGCCGCGACGCGGACGATTGACCAGCCGGGCCGGGGCTCGGGCTTGGGAACGTCGCCCAGGACCAGCCCGGCCAGCGGGTCGGTCGCGCTCTGGGCGACGGCGGTTGCAGCAATCATGCGGCCACGCTCCCCCGGCAGTACGGTCCGCGGACAGTCAGCGTGCCGCCGTACGGAACGAGCCGTGGCAGGGATCTGTCGTACTGCTGTTGCCTGTCGCCATGACCTCCACGAACGAACCCCAGGGCGGGGCGCCGACCACGCCGCGCGGAACCCTGCGGCGCCCGGCGGACCTGGCCCGCACCATCGACGTCTCCGGGCTCGTGGACACCGAGGGCGGACTCCTGGACCGGGTGATCTTCACCGACCAGGAGCTGTACCGGCAGGAACTGCGCCGAGTCTTCGCACCGAGCTGGCTGTTCCTCGCGCACACCGACCAGTTCCACAAGCCCGGCGACTTCTTCACCACGTACATGGGTGAGGACCCGGTCATCGTCACCCTCGACCGCGACCGCCGGATCCGGGCCTACCTCAACTCCTGCCGGCACCGCGGCGCCCGTGTCTGCCGGGCCGACGTCGGCACCACCCGCAACTTCACCTGCACCTACCACGGCTGGTCGTACAACCTGGACGGTTCACTGGTCAGCGTGCCCAACCAGGACGGCTACCCGGACTCCTTCCGCACCGAGGACTGGGGCCTGGTGGAAGTGCCGCACGTGCAGACCTACCGCGGGCTGGTCTTCGGCACCTGGAGCCCCGACCCGGTGCCGCTGCGCGAGCAGCTCGGCGACATGGCCTGGTACCTGGACGCGATGCTCGACCACGACGAGCACGGCACCGTTGTGGTGGGCGGTGTCCACAAGTGGGTGCTGGAGGGCAACTGGAAGCTGGCGGCCGAGCAGTTCGCCACCGACTGGTACCACGTGAACATGAGCCACGCCTCGGCGCTCATGGTCCTCTCGCCCTCCGGGAAGACGCCCAAGGCCGAGGTCGTGCACCGCACCGGCCGCCAGTACTCCGACGCCAATGGCAACGGCGCCGGCTTCCCGGTCCACCCCAAGAACCGCTTCGACGCGCAGACCGTGCACAAATGGACGGACTATGAAGCTCTGCGGGAACGCCTCGGTGACGCCCGCGTGGAGGGCCCACTGACCAACGGCCACGCCACCGTCTTCCCCAACTTTTCCTATCTGCCGGTCAACGGCTCCATCCGCGTCTGGCACCCCAAGGGACCCGACCGCATGGAGGTGTGGTCCTGGACCATCGTCGACACGTCGATGCCCGAGGAAGTGCGCGAGGCCCAGCGCCTGTACAACCTGCGCACCTTCGGTCCCAGCGGCATCTTCGAGCAGGACGACGGTGAGAACTGGAGCGAGGTGCAGGCCATCTCGCACGGTTTCGTCACCAACAACGTGGCCCTCAACTACCAGATGGGCATGGACTCCGAACGCGAGGACGGCCGCCACCCCGGCAGGACCAGCGAGCTGTACAGCGACGCCGCAGGGAGGGCCTTCTACGGGCGCTGGCGCGAACTGATGAACACCCCCGCCTGGCACGAGGAGCACGAAAAATGAGTGACGGCATCCGCGTCGCCGCCCTGGACGACATCCCGCAGGGCGAGGGCATCGCCATCGACAAGGCAATCACCGGAACGGCCGACAACATCGCCCTGCTGCGCGACACCGACGACATCGTCTACGCCCTGGACGACACCTGCACCCACGAGACCGCCTCGCTGGCCGACGGCTGGGTGGAGGACGGCTATGTCGAGTGCCCGTTGCACTCCAGCAAGTTCTGCCTGAAGAACGGTGAGGTCCAGGGGCTGCCCGCGACCAGGAACGTCTGCCCGCACCGCGTCGTGGTGCGGGACGGCGAGGTCTACCTCTTCCCGGGGGAGACGCCGTGAGCAACCGTGTGGTGATCGTGGGCGGTGGCGTCGCCGGGGTCAGCACGGCCAGCGCCCTGCGCGCGGGCGGCTTCGACGGCGACCTCACCCTCGTCGACGCCGGCGAGTTCCCCTACGACCGGCCCCCGCTGTCCAAGGACTTCCTCGCCGGCACCAAGGACATCGGCCAGATCGCTCTCCAGTCCCCGCAGTGGTACGACGAGCAGCGGGTCCGGCTGGTGAACCGGACCACAGTGACCGCCCTGCGGCCCAGCGAGGGGGCCGTCCAACTCGCCGACGGCGGCCTGCTGCCCGCCGACGGTGTCGTGCTCGCCACCGGAGGCGCTGCCGCCCGCCCGCCCATCCCCGGCGCGGGCAGCACTCGCGTCCACGTGCTGCGCACCGCCGACGACGCCGACCGGCTGCGCAAGGCACTCGTGCCTGGCGCCCGTCTGCTGGTCGTCGGCGCCGGCCTGATCGGAGCCGAGACCGCCTCCACCGCCGTACAGCTCGGCTGCGAGGTGTTGCTGGTGGACCCCGTGGCCGCGCCGCTGTCCACCGCGGTCGGCCCGGAGCTGGCCAACTGGCTGCACGCGCAGCACGCCCGCCACGACGTGGCTACTGCACAGGCCACCGTGGAGTCCTTCACCGACCACGCCGACGGCATCGAAGCCCGTTTCGCCGGAGCGGCCGAGCCCCGGCTCTTCGACGCGGTGCTGCTTGGCGTCGGCATGGTGCCTGACACCGAACTCGCCCGCGCGGGAGGGCTGGAGGTGGATCGCGGCATCGTCGTCGGCCCCGACCAGGTCACTTCCAACCCGCACGTGCTCGCGGTCGGCGACCCCGCGCGCACCAGCCTGGACGGCGTCCTCCTGCCACGCACCGAGCACTGGGAGGCGGCCCAGCAGGACGGGGCCCGCGCGGCGGCCACCCTTCTCGGTGCCGAGCCGCCGGCGCCCACCGCACCGTGGTTCTGGTCCGACCGGCATGGCTGCCACCTCGAGAGTGTCGGTCACATGCACGAGGCCGCCGAGAGGGTCGTACGCGGCTCCTTCGACAATCCCAGCTTCTCGGTCTTCGGCCTGCGTGACGGGCACGTGGTCGCTGCTGCGTCGGTGGACGACCCGCAGGCCGTACGGGCGGCACAGCGCATGATCGACCGCCGCCTCCCCGTGGACGCCGCCCGGCTGGCCGACCCGTCCGTGAACCTGCGCGCGCTGCTCCGCGGCTGATGTGCCGCACAGCGGCACGGCGCGTACCGCCCCCGGTCCGAGAAGGGATCGAATGACACCGTGAGCACAACCACTGAGCCGACCCGGTCGCAAGTTGGCGCCCGCGCCGACCGCGACACCCACTTCGAGGTCGAGCAGTTCTACTACGAGGAAGCCGACCTCCTCGACGCCGGCCGCTACACCGACTGGCTCGACCTGCTCGCCGACGACCTCGACTACTGGATGCCCACGCGCACCAACCGCCTGCGCCGCCAGCAGTCCCTGTCCGTCGCGGCACGTGGCGAGGCGGCCTTCTACGACGAGACCAAGGACAGCCTCGCCTGGCGCATCCGCCGCTTCGACTCCGGCATGGCCTGGGCCGAGGACCCGCCCTCGCGCACCCGCCACCTGGTGACCAACGTGATGGTCCGGCACGCCGACCCCGCCGAACACGACGGGGTCGGCGAGAACGATCTGTGGGCACAATCGGCGTTCCTGGTCTACCGCAACCGCCTGGAGCGCGAGGAGAACGTCTTCGCCGGTTCCCGGACCGACCTTCTGCGCCGTACCGCAGGCGGCCGCCTCCAGGTCGCCCGCCGAACCATCCTCCTCGACCAGAACATCCTGCTGGCGAAGAACATCTCGACGTTCTTCTGAGTCGCCGCTCCACTTTGATGGGACACCTCGTGACCGACCTCGACCTCAGGCACCACCGCGTTCCCACCACCCTCGGTGAGATCACCGTGGCCGAAACCGGTGAAGGCCCCGTGCTGGTGATGCTGCACGGCGGCGGGCCCGGCGCCTCCGGCGTCAGCAACTATTACCAGAACCTTCAGGCCCTGGCCCGGAACTTCCGTGTGGTCCTGCCGGACCAGCCGGGCTTCGGCGGCAGCTACCGGCCCACCGAAGAGGACCTGGAGAAGCGGTCGATCACCGAGATCACGGTCGACGCGTTGTACCAGGCACTCGACTCGCTCGGCATCGACACCTTCCACCTGTTGGGCAACAGCCTGGGCGGGGCCGCCGCCATCGCCATGGCCCAGCAGCGCCCCGAGCGGGTGACCGGGCTCGTCCTCATGGCGCCCGGCGGGGGCTGGCTGCCCTTCGGCCCCACGCCCACCGAGGGCCAGAAGGAGATGTTCCGCTACTACAATGGCGGCGGGCCCAGCGAGAAGAAGATGGCCGCGTTCATCCGCACCATGGTCTTCGACCACAGGCAGTTCGGCGAGGACGTTGTCCGCGCCCGCTACGAGGCCTCCCTGGACGAGAGCCACAGCGCCTTCTACCACCACTACAACGCCGCGTTCGCCAAGCGCGGCGGCATGGACCCGCTCTGGCGCGACCTGCACAGGATCAAGGCGCCGACGCTGCTGCTGTGGGGCCGCGACGACCGCACCATCACCCTCGACGGCGCCCAGCTCCTGCTCAAGCACATCCGCGACGTACAACTGCACGTCTTCGGCCGCTGCGGCCACTGGGTACAGCTGGAGCGGCAGCGCGAGTTCGAGGAACTGATCACCGGCTTCCTCACGGAGCGATCATGAGTGGCGGCTGGCTGGACGGGTACGCGGCGCTGATCACCGGCGGCGGCTCCGGCATCGGCCGCGCGGTCGCCGAACGCTTCCTCGCCGAGGGCGCCTCCGTCACGATCCTCGGCCGGGACAAGGACCGGCTCGACGACGTCGTACGCCAGGCCGCCGACCCGGAGCGGATCCACACTGTCACGGCCGACGTCCGCGACAGCGAGGCCATGCACGCCGCCGTCGAGCAGACCGTCGAACGCTTCGGCAAACTCGACACACTCGTCACCAACGCGGGCGTCTGGGACTACCAGCGACAGCTCACCCGTCTCACCGGCGGGGAACTGCACACGGCCTTCGACGAGATCTTCTCCGTCAACGTCAAGGGCTACCTCCTGGCCGCCGAGGCCGCCTGGCGCGAGCTGGTGAAGACCCGCGGCAGTATTGTGATGACGTTGTCCAACGCCTCCTTCTACGTGAACGGAGGCGGCCCGCTCTATACCGCCAGCAAGCACGCCTGCCTCGGCCTGATGCGCGAGCTCGCCTACGAGCTGGCCCCCAAGGTCCGTGTCAACGGTGTCGCCTGCGGTGGCATGAACACGGACCTGCGCGGCCCCTCAGCGCTGGCGCTCGCCGACCGCTCGATCTCGGCGTCGTTCGCGAAGAAGGCACCGGGCTCCCCGCCGCCGCCCATCCCCCTGCACGACTGCAGCACCGACCCCCGCGACTTCACCGGGCCGTACGTGCTGCTCGCCTCCCGTGCCCAGAGCGGCCCGATCACCGGGCACGCGATCACCGTCGACGGCGGCATCGGCGTACGCGGGTTCGCGACGGCCGCCGGCGGCGACCATCTCTGAAGCTCAACGAGGAGCCGCTCGTGACCACGCTCTCAGCCGTGACCCCGCACCCGGCCAACTCCGGCCTGCGGGTCGACCTGAACCCTGCCGCCGCGGTCGAACACAACGCCCGCTACCACGGTGACACCGTCGTCATCCGCTACCCCGGGGGTGACCTCACCTACGCCGAACTTGACGACAAGGCTGCCCGCCTGGCCGGAGTCTTCGCCGACGGCGGCGTCGCGGACGGCGACCGGGTCGCCTACCTCGGTCTCAACAGCAGCTCCTTCCTGGTGACGATGCTGGCCGCGTTCCGGCTCGGCGCCGTCTTCGTGCCGGTCAACTTCCGGCTCGCCGAAGCGGAGCTGGAGGCTGTGCTCGACGGCAGCGGAGCCACGGCTCTGATCTGCGAGGAGGGGCTCCGGCAGAGCGTCGACAAGGTACGCGGCCGGACGAGCCTCGCCCGCTTCCTTCTCGTGGACGACGACCCGGAAGCCCCGACGACGGGGGCGCCGGGATGGGAGCCCTGGGCGCCACTGCTCGGGGCGGCCCGGCCGGCCGCCGGTGTCCCGGCCAAGGGCGCCAACGATCCCGCGATCCTCATGTTCACCTCCGGAACCACCGGCACGCCCAAGGGCGTCGTCCTGACCCACGGAAACATCTGGTGGAACTCAGTGAACGTGGAGCTGCGCCTGGACACCCGGCGCGGCGACGTCACGTATGCCGCCGCCCCGCTGTTCCACATCGGTGCCCTGAACAGCTTCGTGATGCGCACCCTCGTGCGCGGCGGCACGGTGGTGATCCGGCGGGGCTTCGAGCCGCAGACGTGTCTCGACGACCTCGTCACCCACCAGGTGAACTCCATATTCGGGGTGGCCCAGATGTTCTCAGCGCTGGCCCGCGTTCACGGCGTCTTCCAGGCGGACCTCAGCCGACTGCGGTCCGTCGTGGTCGCGGGAGCGCCGGTGCCGCCTTCCCTGATCGAGCTCTACGCCCAGCACGGCATCCTGCTCCAGCAGGCATGGGGACTGACCGAGACCGCTCCTTTCGCCACCCACCTGCCGGCCGAACGCACCCTGGAGAAAACGGGTTCCGCCGGTATACCCATGCCCTTCACTGAAGTCCGCGTCGTCGACGCGGCGACCGGCCTGCCGGTCAAGGCGGGGGAGAGCGGGGAGATCGTCGTCCGCGGCCCGAACGTCACCGCCGGCTACTGGAACAACCCCGAGGCGAACCAGGCGGCCTTCGACGAGGACGGCTGGTTCCACTCGGGCGACATCGGCTACCTCGACGAGGACGGCTACCTCTACATCGTCGACCGCCTCAAGGACATGATCATCAGCGGCGGCGAGAACGTCTACCCCGCCGAGGTCGAGCGCGTCCTGTCCGCCATGCCCGGTGTGGTCGACGTCGCCGTCGTCGGAGTGCCCGACGACCAATGGGGGGAAACCGTGGCGGCGGTGGTGAGCGTGGAGGAGGCCTCGGAGATCACACTGGAGGCTGTGCACGCCTGGGCAGCCGGACGCCTGGCCCGCTACAAGCTGCCGAGACGGCTGACGATCGTGCCCGCCGTCCCCAGAAATGCCTCCGGCAAGCTCGACAAGGCCCACGTCCGACACCTGGCCGGAAGGGACGGCTGACGTGCTCTCGATCCCCGCGCTCCCACAGTTGGACGTCGAAGGCACATGGCAGACGACGAGGGAGTCATGGAGCCGCCTTACGGGCACGTTGCGCCTGCGCCGGCGCGACACCGACGTCCTCGTCCGCGTGGAGCGCTGCGCGGCCGGCCGGCTCCGGGACGCCTATCCCGTCGCGGCCCATGACGTCGAACTCGTCCTGGAGTCGGATCAGCGCGCACAGACGGTACCTGCCCTTCTGCGAACACTGCTGGAAGCCGTTCGAGTAGCTGATCCACGCTGTCGCCGGGTGGTGTACGCGGTGGGGGAGGGAGACCGCGTCGCCCAGCAACACGCGGAGGCGGTCGGCTTCCGGTTCGTCGTCGACGTCGACCTCCAGGACCGGCAGCTGAGCCTTTTGGTCCACGAACCCGAATGGGTCACACGCGCCGATACGGACCTGGCAGGCAGGGCACTCCGCTGCTGGCCTATCGCTGGGCGGACACCGACGCCGCCCTCTCCGACCAGCTGGAGCACGCCGGACACCCCGGCACCGTAGAGCCCGGCCACGCGCTGGTGCGCTACACCAATCCCACCGACGGCAGGGACGTCTTGCCGACCATCCGCGCACAGTTCCACCGCATCCGCAGCGGCGCGGAGACTACCCCGCGCCTGGAAACGGGGTCGTCCGTGTACCAGGTCTTCGGCCGTCGATCCGGTCACAGGCGTCGCCCTCGGACTCCGACTCCGGAGCGCTGGACCTGTTCCAGTTCAGCGACGCTCCGATCCTCTCCAAGCTCAACCTGTTCCGCGCCCACACCGAGGAGAGTCACGCGTGAAGCTCGCAACCATCCGTCTCGACGGCCGCACCGCCGCCGTCCGGGTCGAGGACGACTCGCTCGTCGATCTCGGACTGCCGCACGTGGGCGCGGTGCTGGCCTTGCCCGGCGGTCTCGGCACCACGGCGTGGACCGACGGGGCACGTCTGTCCGCGACCGACGCGGTGTTCGCACCCCTGGTGCCGTGTCCGGGCAAGGTGGTCTGCGTGGGGCTCAACTACCAGGAGCACATCAAGGAGATGGGCCGCGACCTGCCTGAGTACCCCACTCTGTTCGCCAAGTTCGCCGACACGCTCATCGGGGCTCGCGACGACATTCACCGCCCCGTCGAGACCGAGCAGTTCGACTGGGAGGCCGAACTCGCCGTGGTCGTCGGGCGGCAGGTATGGCGCGCCGACGAGGCGGAGGCCGAAGCGGCCATCGCGGGCTTCACGGTGCTCAACGACATCACCTGCCGCGACTGGCAGTTCCGTACCCGCGAGTGGCTGCAGGGCAAGAACTGGGACTCCACCACCCCGCTCGGCCCCTACCTCGTGACCACCGACGAAGTCGGCGGCCCGCGCCCCGCGCTCGACATCCGCTGTGAGGTCAACGGGCAGGTGATGCAGCAGGACAACACCGGCGACCTGCTCTTCGACCCGGTCGACCTGGTCCGGTACGTCTCCACGATGATCCGGCTCAACCCCGGCGACATCATCGCCACCGGCACGCCCGGTGGCGTCGGCCACGCCCGCGAGCCCCAGGTGTTCCTGCGGGAGGGCGACACCGTGGTCACCGAGATCGAAGGCCTGGGCCGTCTGGAGAACCGCGTGATCACCGAGGGTGCGCCATGACCGACCTGCGGACGGCGCTGACCTGGGTCACCGAAGGCACCGCCCTGTGCCGAAAGGCCATCGCCGAGCTCGACGAAACGACGTACGGCTCCCCCTCGCTGCTGCCCGGCTGGAGCCGCAGGCACGTCGTGGCCCATCTCGCCGGCAACGCCGAAGCGCTCGGCAACCTGGTGCACTGGGCGCGCACCGGCGAGCCCACCCCCATGTACCGCTCCCCAGGACAGCGCGACGCCGCATCGAGTCGGGCGCCCGGCTGCCCGCGTACCGGCTCACCGCATGGTTCGAGCAGTCCGCACAGGAGCTCCACGATGCCATGGCCGAACTGACCGACACCCAGTGGCGCGCCGAGGTGGTCACTGTTCAGGGACGCACGGTGCCGGCCTGCGGCATCCCCTGGCTGCGTGGCAGAGAGGTCATGGTGCATGCCGTCGACCTCGATGGGGCGTGCGCTTCGCCGACCTGCCGGAGGACTTCCTCACCGCCCTCCAAGACGACATCCACGCCAAGCGTGGCGCCGCCACTCCCGCCGTGCGCGGTGGTTCCGTGGAGGTCACCGCGTATCTGGCGGGCCGCCCCTACACGGACGTGACCACCGTCGACGGCTTCCCCGCCGAACCCCTGACCCCCTGGCTGTGACAACCGAGGAGAACCACATGAGCACTCCCTTCAGGATGCGGTCGACCGGGTCGCGGAGGGCGGTTTCGTGCTGGTCTCTCCCGGCGTCTACCGCTGCCCCGCGAGACGCGCTGCGGGAGCAGAACGGGGGGTGCTGCGCGGGCGGAGCCGGACACGGGCCTGGTCCGCGACCCCCTGGGCCACCCGACCCTGGTCCAGGCACCCCCGGGCATCTCCTTCCAGGACGTCCCGCCACCCCCGCCCCAGCACCGGATGCCGGCGGCCGAAACGACGAGGGCGCGCCCGGCGATCGGCCTTCCGGGCAAGGTGAACCCGCGGAAGTTCCTGTTGCCGGACGCCTGATAAGGGGCGCGGGGCTGTATCGATGTGCGGCTCCGCCGCGTGGCCGCGACAAGCCACAACGCACCCGCACCCCCGCCCAAGCCCCTCACCGCTCCCCCCAAGGCGCCCCCGGCGATGGCCCTTCGGGGCAGGGTGAACCCGGGGAAGTTCCTGTTGCCGGACGCTTGAAAAGGGGCCCGGCGCTTTATGGATTTGGGGCTCCACCGGGTGGGCGCAAAAAGCCACAAC
>NZ_LGDW01000008.1 GCF_001280005.1 Streptomyces sp. NRRL WC-3618
ATCTGCCGAGCCATCCGCCGTCGATGGGGAGGGTGGTGCCGTGGATGTAGGTGGCGGCGTTGGAGGCGAGGAAGACGGTGGCGCCGGTGAGGTCGTCGGGGTTGCCCCAGCGTGCGGCGGGGATGCGGTCGAGGATGGCTTTGCTGCGTATGGGGTCGTCTTGGAGGGCTTGGGTGTTGTCGGTGGTGATGTAGCCGGGGGCGATGGCGTTGACGTTGACGCCGTGGGGGGCCCATTCGTTGGCGAGGGCTTTGGTGAGGCCGGTGATGGCGTGTTTTGCGGCGGTGTAGCCGGGGACGTTGATGCCGCCCTGGTAGCTGAGGAGTGAGGCGGTGAAGATGACCTTGCCCTGGCCGCGGGCGACCATCGCCCCGCCGACCGCGCGGGTCAGCGTGAACTGGGCGTTCAGGTTGACCTGGAGTACCAACTCCCAGTCGGTGTCGGTGTGTTGGGCGGCGGGGGCGCGGCGGATGGTGCCGGCGTTGTTGACGAGGATGTCGACGGGGCGTTCGCGTGCGGCGAGGTCGGCGCCGAGGGTTCGTACGGCCTCCGGGTCGGCGAAGTCGGTGCGGATCGCCTCGAACGTACGCCCGGCGGCAAGGACGTCCTTCTCGACGTCGCTGCCGGAGGGTTCGAGATTGGCGCTGACGCCGATGATGTCGGCGCCGGCTTCGGCGAGGGCGCGGGCCATGGCACGGCCGATGCCGCGCCGTGCGCCGGTGACGACCGCGAGCTTTCCGGTGAGGTCGAAGGCGTTCATACCGTGGCTCCGTCGGTGTCGGTGGTGCAGTCGACGAGGATCTTCATCACGTCTCCGCCGCCCTCCAAGGCCTCGAAGGCGGCGGGTGCCTCGGTGAGGGGGACGACCTTGCTGATCAGCCGCTCGGCGGGGATGGTGCCGTCGGCGACCAGGACCACGGCTTTTTCGAAGTCGGTGCGGTCGTACAACCGGGCGCCGACGAGGGTGAGTTCGCGCCAGAAGAAGCGGTGCAGGTTGATCTCCCGGGGCTTGGGATGGATCGCGACGAGGCACAGCCTGCCGCGCACCCCCAGCACGTCGACGGCGGTGGTGACGCCGCCTGCCGCGCCGGACACCTCGAAGGCGACGTCCGCGCCCGCGTCTCCGGTCCACTCACCCACCAGTTCGGGTACGTCGACGGCGGCCGGATCCCACGTACTCAGCCCCAGTTCCTCGGCGAGCAGCCGCCGGTGGGCGCTCAGCTCGACCACCCGGACGTCGGCTCCCGCCGCGCGGGCGACGAGGGCGATGAGGATGCCGACCGGTCCGCCGCCGACCACGACGACCTTCTCACCCTTGGCGACCTCGGCGCGGCCGACGTCGTGGACGGCCACAGCGGTGGGTTCGACGAGCGCGGCCCGGTCCAGGGGGAGGGTTTCGGGCAGCCGGATCAGGGTGGAGGCGGGGACGGTCCAGCGCTGTTGCATGGCGCCGGGGGAGTCGATGCCGATGAAGTCGAGGTGCTGGCAGACGTACTGTCGGCCCTTGAGGCAGGCGGGGCAGGTGTTGTCCCAGCGCAGCGGCATCACGGTGACCGCGTCCCCGGGGGCCCAGCCCTCGACGTCGGGGCCGACGCGGACGACCCGGCCGGACATCTCGTGTCCCAGGACGGCGGGCGTGTGGACCCGGGCGTCCATGTCGCCGTGGAAGATGTGCAGGTCGGTGCCGCAGATCCCGACGAAAGCCGGGGCCAGCTCCACCTCACCGGGACCGGGGGAACGGGTCTCGGCAGGCGCTGTTTCCAGCGTGCGGGCGGCCGTGTAACGAACAGCGAGAGTCATCGTGAACTCAGGGTCCCTTCAGCGCGGACGCCGATGGTCAGCAGCAGGTTGGCGTACGTACGGGTGTCGGCGGTGACGATGGCCAGCGCCAGGTCGGGGGAGCGGGCGGCGTCGTAGAACTCGAAGCGGCCGAGTGTCTCGACCGGCACGGGTGTCAGGCGGGCGCGGTACTCGGCGATGGCCGGCGGTTCCGGTTCGCCCTCGGGCGGCACCATCACGTGGGCGGACTCGATAGGGATGGCCTTGAGCAGGACGTCCAGGACGGTGGTGACGTCCAGCAGGCCGGGGGCCAGGTTGAGATGGACGGTCCGGGCGCGTTCTCCGGTGGCGGTGCTCGCCGGGTAGTGGCCGTCGGCGAGCAGTACGCGGGCGCCGTGGCCGGCTCCGGCCAGCGCTTCGAGGATCCCGGGGTGCAGTAGGTCGGTCAGGAGCACAGGGTGCCCTTCCTGCTGTCAAAGGGGCTTCTGGGAAAGGGAGTTCAGGTGGTAGAAGGCGGTCGCGGTGTCGGTGAGGATGGCCGACGTCTCGGCGGCGGAGCAGTCGGCGAGCAGTTCCTCGACGGTGGCGGACCAGCGGTTCCAGCCGCCCGCGAGGTTCGCGACCGGCCAGTCCGAGCCGAACATCAGCCGGTCGGGGCCGAAGGCGGACAGCAGTACGTCCCACACGGGGCGGATGTCCGCCGTCGTCCACTGCTGCCAGTCCGCCTCCGTGACCAGGCCGGAGACCTTGCAGCGCACCTGAGGACGCTCGGCCAGCCTCCGCAACTCCCTTTCCCAGTCGCCCAGATCACCCTGGGCGATGGGCGGCTTGCCCGCGTGGTCGAGGACGAGCGGCAGGTCGGGAAAGCGGTCGGCGAGTCGGACGGCCTGGTCGAACTGGTGGCTGCGGATCAGCACGTCGTACGCCAGTCCGCGTTCGCCCGCCGCCCGCAACCCCCGTTCCACAGAGGGCTGTTGCAGCCACCCCAGGTCGGACTCGCCCTGGACGAGATGTCGCAGGGCACGGAGGTACGGGCCTCCGGGACCGGCGAGCAGGTCGTCGAGCGTGTCCGCGACCCCTGGGGAGGTCAGGTCGGCCCAGCCGACGACCGCGCCGATGAGCGGGTCGGTGCCGGCCAGGGCGAGCAGTTCCCGTGTCTCGGGCACGGAGGCCACGCACTGGACGACCACCGTGCGCACTGGACGACCACCGTGCTCTCCAGCTCCCGACCGGCGATCGGCCGGGTCGCGGCTGAGCGCAGGTCGTCGGCACCGAAGGTGCGGCGGATGGGTTCGTGGCCGGGGTCGTCCAGCCAGGACTGCGGTCGGCGGTCCAGGTCCCACAGATGATGGTGAGCGTCCACCAGCCGTAGCGTGTCAGACACGCGACGACCAGACCGGCCCGTCGGGGTACGTGTACTCCTTCAGGGACTCCTGGTGCATCTGCGCGCTCAGCCCGGGCAGGGTCGGCGCGAGGTAGTGACCGTCGGTGATCCGGACGGGGTCGACGAAGTGCTCGTGCAGGTGGTCGACGTACTCGATGACGCGGTCCTCGAGCGTGCCGGAGACAGCGACGTAGTCGAACATCGACAGGTGCTGCACCATCTCGCACAGGCCGACCCCGCCGGCGTGCGGGCAGACCGGCACCCCGAACTTGGCGGCGAGCAGCAGGATCGCGAGGTTCTCGTTGACGCCGCCGACCCGCGCGGAGTCGATCTGGACGATGTCCACCGCGCCGGCCTGGAGAAGCTGCTTGAAGACGACCCGGTTGGCGATGTGCTCGCCGGTGGCGACCTTGATGGGGGTGAGGGCCTTGCGGACGGCGGCGTGGCCGAGGATGTCGTCCGGGGAGGTGGGCTCCTCGATCCAGTACGGGTCGTAGGGGGCCAGTTCGCGCATCCAGTCGATCGCGGGCTGCACGTCCCAGCGCTGGTTGGCGTCCACCGCGATGCGGATGTCGGCGCCGACCGCCTCACGCGCCGCGCGCATTCGCCGTACGTCGTCCTCCAGCGAGGCGCCGACCTTCAGCTTGATCTGGGTGAAGCCGTCGGCGACGGCCTCGCGGGCCAGGCGGGCCAGCTTCTCGTCGGAGTAGCCGAGCCAGCCGGGGGTGGCTCCTCGCGGCCGGGTTCGGCACGCTTGAGGATCTCCAGCGCCTCCTGGGGGGTGAGGGCGTCGGACAGCCAGCGGAAGTCGACCTGGGCGACCAGGTCCTCGGGCGACATCTCGCCGAGGAAACGCCAGACGGGCTGTCCGGCGCGCTTGGCGGCGAGGTCCCAGGCCGCGTTGACGACCGCGCCGGTCGCCATGTGGATGGCGCCCTTCTCCGGGCCGAGCCAGCGCAGTTGGGGATCGTGGACGAGGGAGCGGGAGAACCCGCCGAGGTCGCCGACGACTTCTTCGACGGACCGGCCCACCACGTACGGGGCGAGGGCCGCGATGGCGGCGGCCTGGACATCGTTGCCGCGACCCGTGGTGAACGCCAGGGCGTGGCCCTCCAGCCCGTCACCCGCGTCGGTGCGCAGGACGACGTAGGCCGCCGAGTAGTCGGGTTCGGGGTTCATCGCGTCCGAGCCGTCCAGATGCTCGGATGTGGGGAACCGTACGTCGAGGACGTCCAGGGCGATGATGCGGGCAGACGCCGCTACGGAGGACTCAGAGGACTCAGCGGAGGACATGGCAACTCCTTGGGGGCAGGGCGTGGACCCTGCGACGAGAAGGGAGGGAAGGGGAAGGGCAACGGGGGTTCGGCGGCCGCACGGTCCCGGTGGGTCCGGTGGGTCCGGTGGGTCCGGTGGGTCGGGTGGGTCCGGTGGTGACCGCCGCCTGTTCAGTCCTGGACCTTGCCTCCCGTGATGCGCGAGATCATCAGCGCGACCAGGATGATCAGGCCGTTGAGGGCGTTGACCCACTCCGTGGGGACGCCGCCCAGGGTGAGCACGTTCTGGATCATGAAGAGCAGCAGGATGCCGCTGAAGGCCCCGAACATGGTGCCCTTGCCGCCGTTGAGGCTGATCCCCCCGATGACGGCGGCGGCGAAGACGGTGAAGATGTACCCGTTGCCCTGCCCGGCGGCCACCGAGGCCAGCCGCCCGGACAGCAGCAGTCCGGCGAGGGCGGCGAGCAGGCTGCCGCTGATCAGGACGATCCACAGCACCCGGTCGGTGCGGATACCGGCCGCCTTGGCGGCCTCGACGTTGCCACCGATGGCGTACAGGGAGCGGCCGAAACTGGTCCAGCCGAGGACCACGATGGCGACGGCGAACAGCGCCAGGGTGAGCCAGATGGAGGCCGGCATCCCGAACCACTGCGTCGTGCCCAGATAGAGCATCGACTTCGGCAGCTGGAAGAAGGTCTGGCCGCCCGAGATGCCGGTCAGGGTGCCACGCAGGACGATCAGCATGCCGAGGGTGACGATGAAGCCGTTGAGGCCGAAGCGGATGATCAGCAGCGAGTTGACCACCCCGATCAGCGCGCCTACGGCGAGGGTGATCGGGATCGCCCAGGCGCCGGGGAGGAGCCCGAGGCCGTGTCCCGTGCTGCCGATGGTCAGCCAGGCCGCGACGCCGGGCGCGAGGCCTATGGTCGACTCCAGGGAGAGGTCCATCTTCTTGACGATCAGGATCATCGTCTGGGCGAGGACCAGCAGCGCGATCTCGGACATCTGCTGCAGAACGTTGATCAAGTTGTCCGAGTTGAGGAAGATCGGGTTGACGATCTGTCCGACGATCGCGATCACCACGATCGCGGGGACGAGCGCGAGGTCGCGCAGTTTGGCCAGCGGTACCCGGCCGCCGAACAGCGCGGTCCTCCTGGCCTTCGGCTCGGCGGCCTTCGGCGCGGGCGTGTCCGCGAGGACGGTTTCAGGCATGGAGGTCCACTCCTTCCATCGCGGCCACGAGGTCGTGGTCGTGCCAGCCGCGGGTGATCTCTGAAGTCACTCGGCCCTGGAACATCACCAGGACCCGGTCGCACACACGCAGGTCGTCGAGTTCGTCGGAGGCGATGAGCACTCCGGTCCCGCTCTCCGCGGTCTCCTCGACCTTGCCGAGGAGGAACTCCTTGGAGCGCACGTCCACGCCGGCGGTCGGGTTGATCAGCACCAGCAGCCGGGGGTCGTCGGCCAGGGCGCGCGCCATGACGACCTTCTGCTGGTTGCCCCCGGACAGCGCCGACACGGGCAGCTCGGGACCCGGCGTCTTGATCGCCAGGTTCTCGATCATCCCCTCGGCGAGCCGGTCCCGCGTACGGCTGCTGACGAACCCGTTCCTGCCGAGCCGGTGGGGCACGGACAGGGTGGCGTTGTCCGCGATCGACATGTCGGGGACGAAGCCCTGGTGGTGGCGGTCCTGCGGGACGAAGCCGGCGCCCGCGGCGAGCGCGGCGGGAACGCTTCCCGGCCGGGGCCGCCGCCCTGCGATCTCGACCTGGCCGCCGTCCGCCGTCCTGAGGCCCACGACGGTCTCGGCGACCTCCGTACGCCCGCTGCCGGCGGCTCCCGCGAGCCCGACGATCTCGCCGGCGCCCACCCGGAAGGTGACGCCGTCGTAGGTGTCGCCGCTCAGTTCGCTGACGCTCAGCGCCGCCGTCGTGCCGGCGTTCAGGCTGCTCGTGCGCTCCTCGCGCCGGTCGCCCGCCGCCTCGCCGGTCATGGCGGCGACGAGTTCGGAGTGCGGGAGGTCGGCGACCGGCGCGGTCAGGATGTGCCGCGCGTCCCGGAACACCGTCACCATGTCGCAGATCTCGTAGACCTCCTGGAGGTGATGACTGATGAACAGGAAGGTCACGCCCTGGCGTTGCAGGTCGCGGATCCGGTCGAAGAGGCGGTTGATGGCCGCGCCGTCGAGCTGGGCGGTCGGCTCGTCCAGGATGATGAACCGGGCGCCGAAGGACAGTGCGCGGGCGATCTCGACGAACTGCCGCTGTTCCACGTCCAGTTCACCGGCCAACGTCTGCGGATCCACGTCCACCGACCAGGTCGCCAGCAGTTCCTGTGCCCGGCGGCGCATCCCCTGCCAGGTGATGAGCCGGCTGCGGCCGTGCTCGTGCCGGTTCAGGAAGAGGTTCTCGGCGACGGTCAGCGTGGGGATGATCGTCGACTTCTGGTAGACGCAGGCCACCCGGCTGCGCCAGGCGTCGCGGTCCGCGGGCCGGGGGGCCGGCGCGCCGCCGAAAGTGACGGTGCCCTCGTCGGGGGCCTGGAGCCCGGTGAGGACGGACACCAGGGTCGACTTGCCGGCGCCGTTGCGGCCGACGAGCGCGTGGGTCTCGCCGGGCCTGATGGTGATCCGGGCGCCGTTCAGCGCCACCGTCGGACCGAATCGTTTGACTATGCCCGTCGCCTCGACGACGGGCGGGCCCGCCGGGGCCCGTCCGTCGTCCGCCGGGGCGGGCGCGGGGGTGACTGCTCGCTCCCCGTCGCTCATCTCAACCGCCTTGTGGTCGTTGGTCCGGGAGTCCTGGCGGGCCGTCAGCCGAGGTTGTTGCCCCAGAGGGACTTGTCGTCGCTCTTGAGGCTGGGGACACCGCCGTAGGTGCCGCCGTCGGAGGTGACGAGCGGGGCGGAGAGCTGGTCCTCCAGCAGACCGTCGCGGACCTGGATGATGGTGCTGTCGTGGTCCGTCTTGCCCGCCTTGAACGTCTTTCCGTCGATCGCGGCCTTCAGGTAGTACAGGGCGTACTTGGCGTAGAGGTCGGCCGGCTGGGAGACGGTGGCGTCGATCTTGCCCTCGCCTATGGACTTGAGCTCCTCGGGGATGCCGTCGTTGGACACCACGAACACGTGCTTCTTGTCCGACGGTTCGACCAGCAGGCCCTTCTGCTTGAGCACCTGGAGGGTGCCGGCCAGCGCGAAACTGGACTGCATGTAGACGCCCTTGATGTCCGGGTTCGCGGTCAGGTCGGTCTGCAGCTTCTGCGCCGCGACGGCGCCGTCCCAGTTGGTGGCCTCGCCGAACACCTTGACGGCCGGGAAGTTCTTCTTCATGCACTCGTTGAACGCCTCGGTGCGGTCACGGCCGTTGATGGAGTCCAGGCCGCCCTGGAGCATGACGACCTTGCCCTTGCCGCCGAGCTTGGTGCCCAGGTACTGGCACGCCTTCTCGCCGTACGCGCGGTTGTCGGCGCGCACCACCATGAACACATTGCCGGTGTCGGGGCGGGTGTCGACCGTGACGACGGGGATCTTCTTCGCCTCCAGCTGCGCCAGCGTCGGCGCGATGGCGGCGGTGTCCTGCGGGGCCATGGCCAGGCCCTTGACGCCCTGGCTGATGAACGTCTGCGCGTTGGCGGTCAGCTTGGCGACGTCGTTCTGCGAGTTGGTGGTCTTGAGCGAGAGGCCGAGCTCCTTGGCGTACTGCGGCGTGTACTTGATGTACGAGTTCCAGAAGTCGGTGTCGGAGCGGGGGTAGTCGACGCCGACCAGCGGTGTGCCGTCACTCGACGTGCTGCTGCCGGAGCTGCCGCAGGCGGTGAGCAGAGTCATGGCGGAGAGGAGGGAGGCGGCTGAGCAGAGGATGGTTCTTACCTTCATCGGTACTTCCTCACGCTGGTCCCGTAGCGGGAGATGTTTCACAGGGGCGACAATCGCGTGTCATCGCATCGGAGAGATGGGATGTATGTATAGGCCGAGGGTTGAGGGTTTGTCTAGACCCCCGGTCATTTTGCGGCCAGATCCCGGTTTTTGGCCGTGATCGACGTCCGGGGAGGCCCTGGGTTAGCGGGCTCGAAGGCAAAGTCATCCCATTAATCGTGGCCAGTCCGTGATGTGAGCCGGTCGGGTGGCGTTGGGCGAGACATGCGATGTCTGACGGGTGACCAAGTGGAGAAAAATATTACAGAAGCGGCGAAACGCCTGATCGGTTGATGCTTTTCATCCCTGCACGGTCGTTGACATGTCTGGGACGCATGGACGACCTTCGTTCGTAACAACGGGCACCGCTGTCCTCCCTCGCCTTGTCCTTGCCCTGCCCCGCCCTGCCCCTCGCCCCTCCGTACCAGGGATGTCCCATGTCGAGTTCGATCAGCAGGCGCCACTTCCTCGCGAGCGCGACCTTCGTGGCCGCGGCAACGGCCGCCGGCGGCCTGTTCGGCGCAGGTGGCGCGCAGGCGGCGCCCAGCACGTACACACCCGACTGGAACTCGGTCGACCAGCACCCGCCGGCCCCGGAGTGGTTCCAGGACGCCAAGTTCGGCATCTACTTCCACTGGGGCGTCTTCAGCGTTCCCGCGTACGACAACGAGTGGTACCCGCGCAGCATGTACTCGAGCGGCAGCAACGCCAACACGCACCACATAGCGACCTACGGTCAGCCGTCGGCCTGGCCTTACCACAACTTCATCAACGGCGCGAAGGACCTGGCGGGCAACACCGTGCAGTTCGCACCGAGGTTGAAGTCGGCGGGCGGCAACTTCGACCCCGACGAATGGGCGCAGTTGTTCGTCGACGCGGGCGCGAAGTTCGCCGGGCCGGTCGCCGAGCACCACGACGGCTTCTCGATGTGGGACAGCCAGGTCAACGAGTGGAACTCGGCCGCCAAGGGCCCGAAACTGGACCTGCTGGGCCTGTTCACCACGGCGATCCGCAACAAGGGCCTCAAGCTGCTGGTCGCCATGCACCACGCGTTCCACTACAACGGCTTCTACGAGTTCGCGCCCGCCCAGACCGACCCCAGCCTGAAGAAGCTCTACGGGCAGCTCGGCGCGGCGGCGGAGAACCAGCTCTGGTACGACAAGCTCAAGGAGGTCATCGACCGGGCCAAGCCCGACATCCTCTGGCAGGACTTCAAGCTGGACGCCGTCGACGAGACGCAGCGTCTGAAATTCCTGTCGTACTACTACAACCAGGCCAACAGCTGGGGCCGTGAGGTCGTCGCCACGTACAAGGACGGCCTGAACGGCAAGGGCGAGATCTTCGACTACGAGCGGGGCGGGCCGGGCGACCTCACGACGCCCTACTGGCTGACCGACGACAGCATCTCCAACTCCAGCTGGTGCTACACGCAGGGCATCGGCTACTACAGCATCAAGCAGATGCTGCACTCGTTCCTCGACCGGATCAGCAAGAACGGCAACGTACTGCTGAACATCGCGCCGATGGCCGACGGCACCATCCCCCAGGCCCAGAAGGACATCCTGCTCGGCATGGGCGACTACCTGAAGCGCTTCGGCGAGTCGGTGTACTCGACCCGCGCCTGGAGCGTGTACGGCGAAGGCCCGACGAAGATGGGTGGCGGCTCCTTCACCAACCCGACCGCCGGCACGGCACAGGACATCCGCTTCACCCGCGACAAGGCGAACACCGTCCTGTACGCCACCGTCCTTGGCTGGCCCGGCAGTTCACTGACGATCAAGACGCTCGGCTCGGACCAGATCAACCTCTCCTCGCTGACATCGGTGAAACTGCTCGACTCGACGGCCGGCAACTACATCAACCTGCCGACGCCCGTACAGACCTCCTCCGGGCTGACGGTGTCCCTGCCGTCCTCGGCGCCGTACAACGCCAACGCCTACGTCCTGAAGCTCAGCTTCTCCGGCGGGATTCCCGCCCTGCGGCCCACGACCGGAGCCGTCGCCTTCAAGGACGTCAACTACACCGGACCCGATGCCGTCCTCGCCGTCGGCGACTACACCGGGGCCCAGTTGCAGCAGGCGGGCCTGGGCACGCTCAGCCTCTCCTCGCTCAGGCTGGCCCCCGGCTACCGGCTCATCGGCTACGCGGGCGACAACTTCAGCGGCACGTCGTGGACCTTCACCGCCGACAATCCCGACCTCAGGGTCACCGGCAACAACGACCAGATCACCTCACTGAAGGTCCAGTTCAACCCGTCGGCCTACTTCCGGGTCGCCAACGTCACCAACAGCCTCGCGCTGGACGGCGGCGGCAACGTCGCCTCCGGATCCGACCTCAAGCAGTGGACGTGGGACGGCAGTTCCAACCTGCAGTGGCAGGCGGTGGACATCGGCAACGGCTACTACCGACTGGTCAACCGCACCAACGGCATGGTCGCCGACGGCTGGGGCGCCACGTCCGACGGTTCCACCGCCCGGCAGGCGGCCTGGAACGGTGGCAACAACCAGCAGTGGACGATCACCGACCGGGGCCTCGGCCGCTACTCGATCACCAACCGCACCACCGGCCTGGCCCTCGACGGTGGCGGCAGCGTGCCCTCGGGCTCCGTCGCCAAGCAGTGGACGTACGGCACCAGCACCAACCTGCTGTGGACCTTCACGGCCCAGTAGCCCCGGGCGACGTCACAAGCGGACAGAAGCCGGTCCCGAACTCCCGGGACCGGCGGGTCGGACCTATCGATGGCTCAGGCGGGCCAGGAGCAGGTTCGGGTCCGGCTCGGTGGCGAAGTACGAGGCGCTGGGGACGTAGACCGTCCGGTCGCGTACGGCCACGGAGGTCGGGTTCGAGAGCCCGTCCTGCTCGGTGAGAACGACGGAGTGGGTGCCGTCCGGGCGGACCACGACGACCTGGCTGGTGGCGTTCACCGCGGCGAGGACGGTGTCCGCGTGGCGATAGACGAACGCGAAGTCGTCGATCCCGTCGATCCCTGTCGCCCGGGTCTCGATCGTGCCCGCGGAGCCGTTTCGGCGTACGGGGATGCGCAGCAGCGTCCTGCGGTCGGTGTTGGACACCCAGACGGCGCTGTCGTGGACCTTGATGCCGTTGACGCCGAAGCCGGATTCGGACGGGACCGGGTCAAGGGCCGTCCCGGTGGCCCACGCGGTGCGCTCGCCTCCCGACACCGGCACCCGCCAGACCGTTCCCAGCACCGAGTCGGCCGCGTACAGCACGCCCCGGTGCTCGTCGAGGGCGAGGCCGTTGGGCAGCCCGTTCGTCGGCAGCTTCGCGATCTGCTGGGGCCTGCTGCCGTCGGGCACGATGCGCCAGATGCCGGTCTTGCTGGTCCCGGTGGCGTAGTTGACGTAGAGGGTGCCGTCGTGAGCGCGGGCGATGCCGGTGACGACGGCGCTGTGGATGATGGGGGTGTTCGGGTTCGCGACGGCGGGCAGGGTGACGCGTTCGCGGATGTCTCCGTGCCGGGTGACGTTGGCGACCTGGCGGGCGAAAGCGAAGGTCAGGTCGGCGGAGCCGTCGGGTTCGAGCGCGATGTTCTCGGGTGCCTCCCCTGCGGCGAAGTCGAAGTGGGCGACCACACGCGGCTGCGACACGATCGGCTCGCCACCGGATGCGGGAGCCGATGCGAGCACGCCGACGGCGACGGCGGTCGCGGCGACACCGGCCAGGTGCGGGAGTCGGGGCATGAACCTCTCCTTGGGCTGCGGCACGGGCCACCTGTGTGGCGCCAGAGGCAGCCTGCGGTACGCCGGCCGGTGACCGCCGGAATCGCGGCCGGGAGATCGCCCTCGTGGCCTACGAAGGGGGAGGGGACGGTCCCCCGAGCCAGGGCGTGTCCGCCCTACCCCCTGAGCAAGGATCGCCGTCCACTTACCAAGGGGGAGCGCGCCGGTCGTTCATCCGCCGGTGCGCGGTCCCCGTTCCAGGTCGTCGGCGGCGCGCCGGACGTCGGCTGCCACGGCCTCGGTGAGTTGCATGGGCGGGCTGGAGCGCATCCATGACCGGAAACGTCAGCTGGAACAACTCGGGACCCAGCCAAGCCCGGTGTCCTGCCCCTGACTCGCCCGCCGTCGGCCGGTGACGCGGCAGTGACGCCGGAGTGACGCGAGGTCGGCCATGATCGCGCAATGCGGACAGACAACGGCATGCGCCGATGACCGGGCGTACGGACGCGGTCCGGACTCCCCGCGGCGCGCTGGTCGGGGTCGATCCGGCCAATCCGCTGGCCGGCCTGGTGGTGTTCCAGTACAACCCCGACGAGATGACCCGGCGACTGGTTGTCCGGACACCGGAGGGCGACGACGGGACCGGCGGTGCCCGCAGCGAGGCGCTGCGCCTCACCGGGGCCCCGATCGAGACGATCAGCCTGGCGGTCGAGGTGGACGCCACCGACCAGTTGGAGGACGGTGATCCGGAGGCCGTGCTCCTCGGCATCCACCCCCAGCTGGCAGCGCTCGAAATGCTGCTCTACCCCAAGAGCTCGGTGGTCCTGGAGAACCTGGCGCTGACGGCGCTCGGCACCATCGAGCTGATACCGATGGAGACACCGCTCACCCTCCTGGTCTGGGGAGCCGGCCGGGTCCTCCCGGTGCGGCTGACCTCCTTCTCGATCACCGAGCAGGCGTACGACACCCAGCTCAACCCGATCCGGGCCCGGGCGGACCTGGAGCTGCGGGTGCTCTCCTACAGCGATCTGTCGGTCACCAACCCGGGACACCACCTCTTCCTGGCCCACCAGATCGCCAAGGAGGCCATGGCCACGCTCTCCGCCCGGTCGGCGGTGGGCCGGGCCGTGGCCGGCGGTATCGGAGGGATGTTTCGTTGACGAACGATCCGACCGGCCGGTACGCCTCGCTGGACGTGGTGACCGCCACCGTCCCGGACGGTACCGGCGGCAGCCGCGAGGTCCGCTGCCTGAGCCGCAGGCTGCTCCCCATGCCGGGCAGTGCGCACACCCTCACCGAGCACGCGGTCGCCCCCGGGGACCGACCGGACACGATCGCCGCCGCCACTCTGGGCGACCCCACCCAGTTCTGGCGGATCTGCGACGCCCATCGGGTGATCCATCCGGACGAGCTCACCACCGCCGACCGGATCGGGACCCGGATCCGCATCCCGTTCCCCCTGCCGTGACCGCGCCCCTGCCGCCGTACCGGCCCATGGAAGGAGGGAGAGCATGGCCCTGCTGAGCTCCTACCTCACCGTGCTCCTCGGCCCCACGGTGCCCGTACCCGCGCCGCCGCGGCTGGTGGAGAACCTCCAGCAGGTGCAGGTCACCATGTCCGACAGCGCCAGATCCGGATTCCAGCTGGTCATCGGCGCCGGACGCGGCGGGTCGGCGGGTGCGCTCGACCACCCGCTGCTCACCGAGCGGTATCTGCGGCCCTTCGACCGCGTGGTGCTCGTCCTGACGCTGCACGGCACCCCCACGGTGCTGATGGACGGGGTCATCACCCATCGGGAGCTCACCCCGGGGTCGACCTCCGGTCCCGCCACCTTCACCGTCACGGGGGAGGACCTCGGCGTACTGATGGACCTGGAGGAGCGGACCGCGGAGTATCCGGCGCAGGGCGAGGCCGCCATCGCCACCCGGCTGATCCTGGGCTACGCCCGCTACGGGCTGGTGCCCAGAGTGATCCCGCCGCCGGTGATCGACCTACCGCTCCCGATCGAGCACATCCCGGTCCAGCGGGGCACGGACCTCGCCCAACTCACCGCGATGGCCGGACGCTTCGGCTATGTCTTCCACATCACCCCGGGCCCGCTACCGCTCACCAGCACCGCCTACTGGGGCCCTCCGACCCGGGTCGGCAGACCGGCACCGGCGCTCTCGGTCGACTTCGGGCCACAGACCAATGTCGAGGAACTCGCCTTCCGGTCCGACGCCCTGGCCGCCACCCAGGTCCACGGCCGGGTCCAGGACCGGCTCACCGACACGGTGATTCCGGTCCGCAGTGTCGGCAGCATCCGGCCGCCC
This sequence comes from Streptomyces sp. NRRL WC-3618, assembly GCF_001280005.1. Lineage (GTDB taxonomy): Bacteria > Actinomycetota > Actinomycetes > Streptomycetales > Streptomycetaceae > Streptomyces. The sequence continues at coordinate 14,342 of NZ_LGDW01000008.1, forward strand.
CTCGCGGCGGAGCCCGACTGGCTGGTCAACCGGCATGTGCGCACCACCCTGCTGGACGGGAGCGGCCTGACCGCCGCCCAGGCGTTCGGCAGGGCCCAGGGCATGGCCGAGGAGTCCAGCGACGGCTCGCTCACGGTCACCGGCCGACTCGACACCGAGCGCTACGGGGGACTGCTCCCGGCCAGGGGCCTGGTGGGTGTACGAGGGGCGGGTTGGTCACATGACGGTCTGTACTACGTGAAGCAGGTCACCCACTCGATCACCCGGGGGCGGCACACCCAGGAGTTCACGCTGACCCGGGAAGGCGTCGGCTCCACCACTCCGGTGGTGCGGCCGTGAAGCACCAGGAGCGAGTGAACGGGTCCGGACCGGCCGGCCAGGGCGACGGGGGAGCATCATGAATCAGCACTTCGGCAAGTACCGGGGCAAGGTCAGCAACAACCTCGACCCGATGTTGCGGGGCCGCGTCCAGGTCAGCTGCCCCGACGTGCTCGGCGACGTGACAGCCCTGTGGGCGATGCCGAGCGTGCCGTACGCCGGGCCGGGCGTCGGTCTGCTCGCCGTCCCCCCGATCGGGGCCGATGTCTGGGTCGAGTTCGAGGGCGGCAACGCGGCTCTGCCGATCTGGAGCGGCTGCTTCTGGGGAAGCGGCCAGGCACCCGGCGCCGGCCCCACCACCAAGGTGTTCAAGACCGACGGACTGAGCCTCACGGTCGACGACCTGCCGGGATCGGGTGGTGTGACCCTGGTGGTCGGACCGCCCGTGGTCTCCACACCGCTGACCATCTCCCTGACGGCCGCCGGAATCGAGCTGTCCAACGGAGCCGCGAGCGTCAGGCTGACCGCAGCCTCCGTGTCGGTCAACGACGGTGCCCTGGAGGTGATCTGATGCCGGGTCAGCTACTGCATCTCGGCGCGACGGTCATCTGCGCGCACTCCGGTCCGGCGCAGCCCACCCGGACCGAGCCCCGAGTGCTGATCAGCGGCATGCCGACGGTGACCGCGACGGCACCGTACACCGTCGCAGGCTGCACCCTGCTGCAACCCCCGGGCCCCTGCCTCACCGCCCAGTGGGTGTCCACCGCGACCCGGGTGCGGATCGGCGGGCTCCCGGCCCTGCTGTCCGACGGGAGGGCCCAGTGCACACCCACTGGCACCCCGCTGAGCGTGCTGGCCACCCAGACCAGAGTGAAGGGGATCTGATATGAACATCGGCTTCCCCTTCCGGATCGGCCCCGGCGGCAGGACCGCCCTGGTGGACGAGGATCAGTACGTCCGGGACCTGATCGAACAGGTGCTGTTCACCGCCCCCGGCGAACGGGTCAACCGCCCCACCTTCGGCAGCGGCCTCCACCGACTGGTTTTCGAACCCACCGGCGGCGAACTGGCGACCGCGACCCGGCTCATGGCGCACGGTGCGCTCCAGCAGTGGCTGGGCGACTTCGTCGAGGTACAGGCCGTGGACATCACCGCGGAGGAGGCCACCCTCCGGGTGACGGTGCGGTACCGGGCCCGCGCCATGGACCGGCCCACCACCGCTGTGTTCACCCGGAGGCTGCCCCAGTGACGGAACCCGAGGTCCCGACGGACACTGATCCCCGCCCACCGCGTCCCCTGCCGACCGCACCCGTCTCCACCCCGCCGACCGACTACCTCCAGCGGGACTACGCGGGGCTGCGCCGACTGCTGCTCGACCGGCTGTCGCTGCTGCTGCCCGGCTGGACCGACCGCGGGCCCGCCGACCCGGCGGTCACCCTGGTCGAGCTCTTCGCCTACCTCGGCGACCAACTCGCCTACGCGCAGGATGCCGTGGCCACCGAGGCCTACCTCGGCACCGCCCGGCGCCGGACCTCGGTGCGCCGCCACGCCCGGCTGCTCGACTATCGGATGCACGAAGGAGCCGCGGCCAGGACCTGGCTGGCGGTCCAGGTCGACGAATCCATGGCCGAACCGGAACTGGCCATGGGCACCGAGGTCGCCACCGATGACGACAGCGTGGTCTTCCACACCCTGCACCCCGTCGAACTCCGGGCCGCCCGCAACACCATCGAGATCTACACCGCGGACAAGGAACGCAGCATCCTGCCCGCCGGAGCCACCACCACACTCCTGGTCGGCAGCAACACAACACTCCAACTGCGCGCCGGGGACGTGCTGCTGTTCGAGGAGGTTCTCGGCAGCGGCGGCGACCTGGCCGGCGCCGATCCGGCTAACCGCTGGGCCGTACGTCTCAACGCCGACCCACTGCCCCAGCGGGACTCCGGCACCGATCTGCTGCGGGTGAGCTGGGACCAGGAGGACGCACCGCCCTTCCCCCTGCGACTGTGGCGGTTCCCCGGCGAGGGCGACACGACGGTCGGGGCCACCGTGGTTCGCGGCAACGTCGTACTGGCCGAGCACGGTGCCCTGGTCGGCCCCGAACCGCTGACCCCCGCCGAGGTGCCGACCCGGGGGCGCTACCGCCCCCGGCTGGACCACACCGGGCTGACCCATGCTGTGCCCTACGACCACCGGCAGGCCACCGCACGGTCCGCCACGGACGCACTCACGATCCGCCCCGCCGAGGCGGTGCCCGTGATGGTCGAACTGGAGGACGATGCCACCTCCTGGACCGTGGTGCCCGATCTGCTCTCCGGCAGCCGCTTCGCACCGGAATGCACCGTGGAGACTGACGACGACGGCCGGGCCCACCTGCGCTTCGGCGACGGTGTGCACGGCCGCGCCCCCGCACCCGGAGCCACGTTCACAGCGGTCTACCGGACCGGCGGGGGACGAGCGGGCAACGTCGGCCGGGAGGCGCTCACCCGGCCGGCGCAACCCCTCCGCGGCGTCACCGTCCGCAACCCGATGCCCGCCCGGGGCGGAGCCGACCCGGAGCCGGTGGAACAGGTGCGGCAGTGGGCACCGCAGGCGTTCCGGGTCCAGCAGCGGGCGGTCACCGACGACGACTACGCGGAGGTCACCGGACGGCATCCGCAGGTCCTGCAGGCGGTCGCGACCCGGCGCTGGACCGGCTCCTGGTACACCGAGACCGTCACTGTCGACCGCACCGGCGGCCTCACCCCCGACCAGTACTTCCGCCGACAGGTCGGCAGCCATCTGGAGCGCTACAGGATGGCCGGGGAGGACGTCCGGGTGACCGCTGCCGTCCCGGTGGCGCTGGACATCGTGATCACCGTGCGCGTCGCCCCCGGCCACCCCCGCGGCGAGGTCAAACGGGTCCTGCAGGACGTCTTCACCGCCGGACAGCGATCCGACGGCACACCCGGCTTCTTCCACCCCGACCGCTTCGCCCTCGGCGCGCCGGTCCACCTCAGCCAGGTGGTGGAGGCAGCCATGGGCGTGCACGGGGTGCTGTGGGTCGACACCGACGACACACCGCCCAAACCCAACCGCTTCCGGCGCTGGGGACACCCGCCCGCCGGGGAACTGAGGCAGGGCCGGATCCCGATCGGGCCGCACGAGGTGGCTCGCTGCCTCAGTGACCCGGGCCTGCCGGAGCACGGCCTGATCGACTTCATCATGGAGGGCGGCTCATGAGCACCCCCGCGCCGGGCGGCGGGGTGCCCAACCCGCCGGGGCGCCCGGCCCTCTCGTACCGGATCACCACCCACGCCGACACCCTCGCACGGAGCCTGGCCGAGCTGTCGCAGCAGCTGCCCGCACTCATCACGCACAGCACCGACGACCCCGCCGTCGCCCTGCTGGACGCCTGGGCCTCGGTCGCCGACATCGTCGCCTTCTACCAGGAGCGGATCGCCAACGAAGGCTATTTGCGCACCGCCACGGAACGCAGATCGGTCCTGGAACTCGCCCGCTCGATCGGCTACGAGCTCCGACCCGGGGCAGTATCCACGGCCTATCTCGCCTTCACCGTGGAGGACGCCCCAGGGGCGCCCGGCCACGCCGTCGTACCCGCGGGCACACCGGTGCAGAGCATCCCCGGCCAGGGAGAACTACCGCAGACCTTCGAGACCGGAGCGGAACTCCGGGCTGTCGCCGAGCACAACGCGATTCGCCTGCGGCAACACCGCCCACAACAGGTCGGCAGCGGCACGACCCGACTCCACCTGGCCGGAACCGCCACCGGACTGCGCCCCGGCGACGCCCTGCTGATCCGCTCCGCCGCAGAGCCGAAAGCGTGGCAGTTCCGCATCCTGCACACCGTCGAGCCGCTGCCCACCGACCCGACCGGACGCCCGCCGACCACCGTGGTCGGCTGGGACCAGGGCCTCGACCTGCCCTCCTCGGCGCTCGTCGAGGTACACGCCCTACGGCTGCGGGCCTCGATCTTCGGCCACAACGCCCCCGACTGGCGGACCATGCCTGCCCCGGTCCGGGAGAGCTACCTCGCGGCAGCCGGCCAGCGGGGTACGGCCGTGTTCGACCAAGCCCAGTTCGACGAGGCCCACGTCGCCCCCGCCACACAGTGGCCCGGCTTCGCTCTCACCGACCCGTCCAACGGGGATGACGGCCCGGTGATCGAACTCGATGCCGCTTATCCCGCGCTGCTCCCGGGCTCCTGGCTGGTGCTCCGGGCACCCGGAGTGCCGGACGAGCTGTACCAGGTCCTCGCGGCCGACCAGTCCGCCGCAGCGGACTTCACCCTGACCTCCACCACCACCCGGCTGCGGCTGCGCGGCACCGGGAAGGCGTCACAGTTCGACCGCCGCGCCACCGTGGTCCACACCCAGTCCGAGCGACTGGAACTCGCCGACGAACCCGTCACGGCCCCGGTGACCGGAAGCACACTTCGGCTCGAACGGCCCGTGACACTGACACCCGGGGCACCCGTCGTGGTGACCGGCACCACCGACCAGGGTGTCCAGACCACCGCAGTCCACCTGATCGATGCCGTGACGGATGCCGGCACCTCGATCGTCCTCGACCGGCCCCTGGAGCACCCACTCGACCCGGCCTCGGTGCTGCTGCTCGGCAACGTCGTCGCCGCGACCGCCGGGCAGACCACCGAAGAGGTGCTCGGCAGCGGCGACGGCAGGTCCACCCACCAGCGGTTCGCCCTGTTGCACAAGGACCTCGCCCATGTCCCCGCGCCGACCGCGAGCGGGGTGCGCGACACCCTGGCCGTCCAGGTCGACGGCGTCACCTGGACCGAGGCTTCCTCACTGTTTCCCCTGGGCCCGCACGACCGGTCCTACGTGGTGCGGATCCAGGACGACGCCACCGCGACCGTGGTCTTCGGCGACGGGGAACGCGGCGCCCGGCTGCCGTCCGGGCAGGAGAACGTCCGCGCCACCTACCGCACCGCTATCGGCCCCCAGGGCAACGTCGGGGCCGGCTCCCTCTCACTGCTCGTGAAACGGCCACTCGGCATCCGGGCCGTCGACAACCCCCTGGCGGCGACCGGCGGTACGGCCCCCGAGCGGCCGGACGACGTACGAACCCGGGCACCGCTGACCGTCCGCACCTTCGACCGGGTCGTCTCCCTGGCCGACCACGAGGCCTTCGCCCGGAACTTCGCCGGGATCGCCAAGGCCAGGGCGACCGTACTGCGCCCGGCTCCCACCCCCTTCCTCCACCTCACCGTGGCGGCCCCGGACGGCGCCGTCTCCCACGACACCCTGACGGCCCTGCGGGCCGCCCTCGAGACCGACGGCCTCCCCGGCCGCCAACTCGGCCTGGACAGCTACCGAGAGCTGCCCTTCACCCTGGGCATCGCTGTCCTGCCCGCCCCGGACCGTGAACCGGACACCGTGTCCGGCGCGGTCAAGCACGCCCTGACACAGCTGTACTCCTTCGAGCGACGCGACTTCGCCCAGCCCGTGACCGCCGCCGAAGCGATCGCCACCGCCCAGCGGGTCCCCGGGGTGGTGGCCGCCAACCTGACCGCACTCCGCCTGACGGGCGAGTCGGCCGCAGTGGCATCCCTGCTGCTCGCCGGCAGAGCCCGCCTCGGCGCCGGGGGCACGGCCGTTCCCGCGGAACTGCTGGTCCTGAAGGAACTCACCGTGGAGGTGATGACGTCATGAGCGAGGACCGGCCGGTGTACGACCTGCTGCCCGCCGTGCACCGCAACCGTGACGCCGAACTCGGCCACCCGCTGCGCGCCCTGCTCGAACCGGTCGAGGAGGAACTACGCAGGCTACGGGAGGACATCGACGGCCTCTACGACAACTGGTTCGTGGAGACCTGCGCCGAATGGGTGCTGCCCTACCTCGGCGACCTGCCCGGCGTCGAACCCATGGCCGCATCACCGCACGGAGCAGTGCCCAGACGGGCCTTCATCGCCAACACCCTCCGCCACCGGCGGCGCAAGGGCACTCCCGCCACCCTGGAACAGCTGGCCCAGGACATCACCGGGCTGCCCGCCAAGGTCGTGGAGTACTTCCAACTGCTCGGCACCACCCAGCACGTCAACCATCCACGCCTCGGCAATCTGCGCACCCCCGATCTGCGGGACACCGGGCGGCTCGGGCTGCTCGGCACCCCCTTCGACCAGGCGGCCCGCACCGCCGACATCCGCCATGTCGACCGCGGGCGCGGCCGGTACAACCTCGGCGCGGTCGGGCTCCATCTGTGGCGGCTCAGCGCCCACCCGTACACCGACGTCGACGCCCGCGCCGTGGACGCCGCCGCGGGCGCCTGGACCTTCGACCCGGCAGGCCGCGACCTGCCGCTGTTCACCCGGCCGCGTGGCGGCCCCACCCGAGAGATGGAGATTCCGGCGCCACTGCACCGCCTGACGCTCCATCAGCACATGGAGCAGCTCCTCTCCGGACCCGACCCGGTGTTCCGGATCGACCTGCCCGGACCCCACCGGCTGATCGCCGCCGACCTCAGCGAATGGACCCGGCCGCCCGTGACCACCGACGGCGCGCCATGGGTCGCCGTCGACCCGCTGCTGGGCAGGTTCACCCTGCCGCCCGGGATGGAACCGGACCGGGTGCGAGTCGACTTCAACCAGGGGAGCCCCGGCGACATCGGGGCCGGTCCCTACGACCGGCGGGCAACTCTCGGCACCGCGCTCTCGGCTGCCGGAACACCCTGGCCGGACACCGTCGACTGGCAGATCGGAGTGAGCCGCAACCACGCCCACGACCCGTCCGGGCCCTCCGACGGGCGGGTGGTCGCCACCCTCGGCGAGGCGGTGCGGGCCTGGAACACCCGGCCGCATCGGGCACCGGGACAGACCGGGGTCATCGTGGTGATGGACAGCGCCACCTACCACGAGGACCTCACGGGCGAGCACGGGATCGAGATCCCCCCGGGCAACCGGCTGCTGCTGGTCGCCGCCCACTGGCCGTCCGGCCTCACCCCTCGGCCACCGGACACACCCGCCTCCGCCCCGGGCCCCTTCGCCGCCGCCGGACCCAGCCCGCACCTGGTCGGCTCGCTGGAGGTGGTTGCCCCCGGCGGACGGGCCGCCCGCCCGGGCGAACTGGTCCTGGACGGCCTCTCTGTCGAGGGACAACTCACTGCCGCGCCCGGCGACCTGGACAGCCTGGTGGTTTCCGACTGCACCCTCATCGGCGGTCCGCTGCTGGCCATCGACAACCCCCGTCTGACCGTACGACTGATCCGTACCATCTGCGCCGGGGTACAGCTGGACGGCACACTGCCCGGCCTCCGCCTGTCGGACAGCATCCTGTACGGAGGCAAGGCGGCCGTGGCCGCTGACCCCGCAGACGTCGAGATCGAGGCCTGCACGATCCTCGGCACAGTGCTCGCCCGCACCCTGACGGCCACTGACAGCATCCTGCACGGCGACATCAGGGTCCGCGAGCACGAGCAGGGCTATCTGCGGTACAGCTACGCCCCGCTCGACTCCACCGTCTCCCGGCGCTACCGCTGCCACCCCGCCGACCCGGCGGCCGCCGCCCGGGTGGCCCCGAGCTTCATCTCCGAACGGCAGGGAGTCCTTGGCTTCTACCGACTGGCTGCGGACTGCCCGAGCGAAATCGCCACAGGCGCGGAGGACGGCGGCGAACTGGGTGCCTTCCACTTTCTGCACCAACCGTGGCGGATGGCCGACCTCACCGCACAGCTCGACCACTATCTCCGCTTCGGTCTGGAAGCGGGTGTCTTCTTTGCCGACTGAGCCGACTGACGTTCTTACGGAAGGACAGCAATGAAGGGCGACTTCACCCGGCGGACGTTCCGCCGCGGGAGCCACTACCGCGGCGTGCTGATGCAGCAGGGCCGGGTGCAGCTCGACGCCGACTGGAACGAGCAGCTGGACATCCAGCTCCACCACGACGAGACCACCGCGCGGGACGCCATCGGCGCCCACGGCGGACCGCAGGGCGAAGCCGGATTCGCGATCACCGACCCCAACGGCGCCGTACCCCGTGCCTGCCCTCCGACGGAACTGCGGCTGTCCCGGGGCCGCTACTACGTCGACGGCATTCTCTGCGAGAACGAGGTGCCGGTGTTCTTGGCGCACCAGCCCGACCTGCCGGACATGGGACTACCGGAGGGCGACGGCCGGTTCGTCGCCTATCTGGACGTCTGGCGGGAGCACCTCACCGCCCTGGAGCGGCCCGAACTGCGCGAGGTCGCCCTTGGCGGCCCGGACACCGGCACCAGAACCCGTACGGTGTGGCAGGTCCGCCTGGAGCTGGCGGAAGACCCCGAGGCCACCCCTGCCCAGGTCGCCCCGCCCTGGAAACCGCGCGGCAACAGACGTTCCCCCGGGCAACTCCGGGCGCGGGCGCAGCCGCCGGAGGCCCGCCACACGCCGAGCGTCGTCCCGCCGCACGCGGGCTACCGCAGGGTGGAGAACCAGCTGTACCGGGTGCAGATCCACGAGGGCAGCCAGGGCAACGCCCCGACCTTTGTGTGGTCCCGGGACAACGGCACGGTCGCCGCACGGCTGGTCGGCTTCTCCGATTCGTCGATCACCATCGACGCCCCGGGCCGGGACGAGGCGCTCGGCTTCTCCAAGGGACAGTGGGTGGAAGTGACCAACCTGGCCCGCACCCGCCGGGGCGAGCTCGGTGTCCTGGCCCAACTGGGCGAGGTGTCCGGTACCTTGCTGGGGATTGCTCATCGGGTGGGCGACCCGCGCGGGCTGTTCGGCTCCCCCGGTGCTGTGGTACGCCGCTGGGACTCCCCGGGGGCGGTGCCGATCACCGGCGACTGGATCGAGCTGGAGGACGGCGTACAGGTCCAGTTCGAGCCGGACGCCTTCCACCGCACCGGCGACTACTGGCTCATCCCGGCCAGAACCGCCGCCCTCTCCCTGACCGACCTCGACTCCGACCTCCCCGGGAACGTCGAATGGCCCCGCGGGGAGGACGGCGACCCGATCTTCCAGCTGCGGGACGGCATCGAGCACCACACCGCCGCCATCGCCCTGCTCGACCGCGTCGACGGTCTGTGGACCCAGGCGTACGACTGTCGTGCGCTGTTCGCTCCGCTCGCCGAGGCCAGACCGGATCTCAAGCCGGTGCGGGCACCGGGCCTCCGCGTGAAGCACGTCCGGCTGCTGCCGCGCAAGGAAACGAACGAAATGGACGATGACACCGGCGCCGGGGAACTGGGCAACGACACCAGCGTCGCCACGGACGACTTCCTCCGCAGCGTTGTCGTCGTGGGCTTCGACGATGTGCCGGCCCCCGTGCCCGCCACCGACCAATCCGTGCTCACCGTCACCCTCGACCTGCCCTACCCCTTGTCCCCGGCCGAGCGGGACGCCTGGCGGTTGCCACCCGGCCAATTCTTGGGCACCCAGTCCTTCGACCTCGCCGGCGTCTTGAAGAACACCGGAAGCGCATTGCTCTGGATACCGGACCTTATTCTTGTCAAACGCCTGCTGCCACTTCTGTTCGACGAGGAGATGCCCGACCGCATCCGCTGCCGCCTCACGCTCAATGGCCGCGCCCTCACCGCTAACGACCACCCCGACCGCCTTCTCAACGGCCTCGCCCTCACCCGGCCCCGCCCCGACGGCACCACCGAAGTGGTCCTTCCCACCGTCGACGACGTCCGCGGCGCCGACTTCACCTTCTGGTTCTGGATCGAACGCGCCCGCATCGAGAGTGCCTTCGACGACTCGACATTCGACGAGAACGTTTTCAGCTAAGGAGAGCCATGTCCCTCGACGAGAACCTCACGAACAAGCACCCCGGTGACCCCATCCGCTCCAAGGACTGGAACGCCCTCGCCTCCGAGACGGTCCGCCTCGATGACACCAAACTCAACAGAGGGCTGATCGGTGTCCAGATGCTACGGGCGCCCAGCTGGAATAACGAAACAACGTCCGGGGACTGGCAGCCGGTGATCAGTCAGACTGTCAACTTCGAGACCGGCACATCGCTCCTGTTGGTCGGGCAGGGCCACGGGCTCTCGAGCACCTCAGGTGTTGCTCTGGACGTGGTCATCAGGGTCAACGGGACCATCCTTGGGCAGGATGACACCGTCGGCGACCTTTCCTGGGGCGCGGGGCTTCTTCAAAACAGCTTCGGCGGCAAAACGTCGATCTGGACCCAGATCGTGGCAATCGCGGAATGCTCGGTAAAGAGCGGCGAAAGCGCGGTCGAGCTTGCCATGCGATGCCGGAGGCCGGACACGGGGAAGGACGGCTCGGTGAATTTCAGCGCCCCCACCCTCTGGCTGATCCGACTCGGCGCGAGCTGACCGAAGGAGGGCCTGCCATAGCCATGCGCAGATCCCAGGCTCTGGAGCGCGAATCTAAATCGACCTCCGTGACGGCCCGCCCCGGGGCATCACACACCCCCTGGCCGCTCCCTGCCGCCTCGGGGCTCCAGCATTCCTTCGCGAACACGGACGTTGCCCCCACAACACAGAACGCTACGGTGGCGCCGCCGACAGGGGTGTCCTACGGCGGGGCGCCGGGTGGGCTGGGGACGGGACTGACGCCCGGGACGAAGGTCGTCCGGCACGACGAGGCCGGGGACTCCACGCACTGGGAGATCGTGGGGACAGACAATTTCGGCCGATACAGGATCAGGAACACGCTCGAGGAGGGCATCACGGGGGGTGTCCCGCAGCTCGTCTCCGGCAGCAGCCGTGCCTGGGCCACGGAGGCCCTCGCCTCCGAGACGGTCCGTCTCGACGCCACCATCCCAACGGCGGCAAAACGTCGATCTGGACCCAGATCGTGGCAATCGCGCAATGCCCGGTACCGAGCGGCAAGCAAGGGGTGGTCGAGCTTGTCATGCGATGCCGGAGGCCGAACGGCGGGACGACCGGCTCGGTGAAGTTCGCCGCCCCCACCCTCTGGCTGATCCGACTCGGCGCCAGCTGACCGAAGAAAGGCCTGCCATGTCCATCCGCAGATCCCAGGCTCTGCAGCGCGAGTCCAAGTCGACCTCCGTGACGGCCCGCCCCGGGGCATCACACACCCCCGGGCCGCTCCCTGCCGCCTCGGGGCTCCGGCACTCCTTCGCGAACACGGAGGTTGCCCCCAGAACACAGGTCCAGAGCGTGCTGGGCAGCCCGGGCCGCCCGTTGGACGAGTCACTGCGCCGGGAGATGGAGCCCCGCCTCGGGGCCGACTTCTCCACCGTACGGATCCACTCCGACCCAGCTGCCGAACGCTCCGCAACGGCCGTCGACGCCGACGCCTACACCTCTGGCGAACACATCGTCGCCGGCCCAGGCGCTCTTGACCGGCGCACCATCGCTCATGAACTCACCCACGTCCTCCAGCAGCGCAGCGGCCCCGTGGCGGGCACCGACCACGGCGGCGGACTGCGGGTGAGCGACCCCTCCGACCGGTTCGAACGTGAGGCGGACACCAACGCCCGGCGTGTCATGGCCGGCCCCGCTACGACCAGGCTGCAATGGAGGCCGAGCGCCGGGGGCGGCAGGGCACCGATGATGAGTTTGTCCGGGGAGCACATCGTGCAGCGCGCGAAGGGCAAGCCGAAAAAAGATAAAAAACCCAGGCGTCGACATGTCAGTGCGGCGGGCGTAAAGCGGAGAATTGCGGCGCTGAAGCTCGTCAATGGGGGATTCAAGGGGGCCGGCAAGTGGACGAAGAAGGTTACCGCGAGAGGCTCCAGGTCGTTCAGGAATCTTCCGGACCGGCAGATCCTCCGTCACACTTCTACTCAGTTCTTCTGGTATGCCAAGAAGCGACTGGACAAGGAGGAGCAGGAGTTTCAGGCAATGTATGTGAACGAACGCATAGTCGTGGCCAGCAACTTGAATTCTTCGGCTTCCGGGATAGCTGCAAAGCTGAAGAGTGAATTCAATTCCCACATAAAAGACCCAACCAGCGAGAATCCACTGCGAAGCATGCTCTCTCAGATTTACAAGAAAGGTGACTTGCGGGGCAGGGGTGTTGCCGGAAAGTTCTCCAAGATGAATGACCCGAAAGGTTCCAGGAAGCCGCGGGACGGAGCCGAGCTCATGATTCACGGGTTGCAGCAGAGAGTTCAGGACAACCCAATCATGGAAGCGGATGAATCCTCGATCGGCGGTCTAATAAATGCCAAGGATGCAGCCGGGAAAATAATATTTCTGAAGATGGAGGGGAAATATCATGCCGAGCAGAAGCTGGTGCTCGCCCTCCGGCGATCGGGATTCGATGGTAAAGCCCATGTCTACGGGAAAAAGAGGCCTTGTGCGGCCTGCTCGGCAACTCTGGCTTATGCCGTTGCTCGAGGCGGCATGGATATCGATTTCAACCACCACGCCGGTGGATATTGGGCTACCGCGATCCAAGGATTGGTCGACCTTGCCAAGGATCTTGGAGAAGATGCCGACGGTCTCGAAAAATGGATCAATGAATGGGGTGCCGAGCTGAATCGCGAAGGTATGAACGTGGCCATCAGGATGAAAAAGGGAGTGGATCGGCATGCGATGATGGATGGCGATGAGGGAAGTCGGGATGCTTCATATGACTCGGCCTCGGATTCGGAAGCGTAATCGGTTTAATCAAAATATTAGATACTCTTTGGTGAACGGTTCTCCGCTGCAGTGCGTTCCGCTGGGCATGTCGCGCAGAGCTGCCAGGATCGCCGGGACGAGAACGTCGTGGTCGCCGGTGAGGAGGGCGGCCACGGCGTCAGGGGTGAGGTCGACGGTGAGAGCGTCGATGTGGATGGTTATGTCGTCGTCCATCCGGTCACCTCGGTGGTGGTGAGGGGGCGTTCGAGCTTGGCGTACTCGGTGCGGGCGGCGGCCAGCAGATGGTGCATGCGGACGGGTTCGCCGGAGTCCGCCGCGAGGTAGGCCGCGGAGAGGGCGATGGAGCTGATCGTGCCGCCGGGGACGGAGAGTTGGGCCAGGGCAGCGGGGTCCAAGCCGTCGGTGGGGGTCTCCGGGGGGAAGACCCTGCGCCAGATCTCGGTCCGGGCAGAGGCGTCCGGGAAGGTGAAGTGGACGGCGAAGCGCAGCCGCCGCAGAAAGGCCGGGTCGAGGGTGTCCTTGAGGTTGGTGGTGAGGACGGCCAGCCCCCGGTAGGCCTCGATCCGCTGGAGCAGGTAGCCGACCTCGATGTTGGCGTGCCGGTCGTGACTGTCCTTGACCTCGCTCCGTTTGCCGAACAACGCGTCGGCCTCGTCGAAGAGCAGCACCGCGCCGCCCGCCTCGGCGGCGTCGAAGACCCCGCGCAGGTTCTTCTCGGTCTCGCCGATGTACTTGCTCACCACTTGGCTCAGGTCCACCCGGTACAGGTCTAGACGCAACTCCCCGGCGATCACCTCCGCCGCCAGGGTCTTCCCGGTGCCGCTGGGCCCCGAGAACAGTGCCGCGGTGCCGAGCCCACGACTCGTACGGGCGGCGAAGCCCCAGTCCTCCAGGACGGTGACCCGGTGCCGTACATGGGCGGTCAGCTCACGGAGGACGCGAAGCTGATGGTCGGGCAGCACCAGGTCGACCCAGCGGGCGCGGGGCTCGATCTGCTGGGCGAGGCCGTCCAGCGAGGGGCGGGCCAGCCGCCGACACGCCTCCCACAGCGCGGTGCCGGCCTCGGGCGCGGCCAGTGCCTCCGCCGCCGCAGCGTCGACCGCTTCCAGACCCAGGTCGAACTGCCCCGCTATGCGGTCGATCCAGGTCGAGAGGCCCGCCGCGGCCGGCCCGAGGGCCTCGCGCCAGACAGTCCGCATGTCGTCCGCCCGGGCCGGGCCCACCTCCACGCGGCGACCCGAGCCCGCGATCGGCTCGCGTGAGATCACGACCGTGGGGGCGTCGAGGCGGTCGGCCAGGTCGAGGGCGAGGCGGGAGCAGTCCGGGACCGTGTCGTCGACCTCGATGATCCAGGCGGCCCCGTCCAGTACGGTCTCCCGCTCGCACAGCCGCGCCAGCAGGTCCCGTTCGTCCGGGGCCTGGGGGAGGGCGGCAGCCCGTAGGCAGACGGGCGAGGCGGAGACCTGCGCACAGGCCCCGACTGCGGCCGACCTGAGGTCGGAGACCGGCCGACCGTACAGCAGGGCCGAGCCGGACTCGGGCCGGGACGACCAGTGGGCCGCGACCCGCTCGCCCGCCTCCCTCAGCGGCACAGGGAGCGGCTTCGGCTCCGGAAGTTCCACGGTGAGCGGTTGGATCCTGGGGTCGAGGTAGGCGATCCCGGTCAGGGCGTGCAGTACCCGCTCGTCGATTCGCAGGGCGCTGCTCGTCGGCGTCTCGGGGTGGGTGAGTTCGACCAGATGCCAGCGCCGCAGCGGCCCCGCCGGGGTGAGCGCGGTCCAGTGCGTGTCGGGCAGCTTCGCCAGGCCCAGGCCGAAGGACGCCCAGGTGCGCTCCGACGCACCCTGCGCCTCCGCACAGGCACGGGCGAACTCCGTGTCCAACTCGACGCCGGCGCACATCAGCAGCAGATCCCGCTCGAATCCCGACAGCTCGAAGCCGTCCTCGATCACCTCGAGCGCCGGGGGCGCGGGCATCGCCTTTCGGAGCTCGTCACGGTGGTGGACGGCGTCCTCCAGGCCGTCCCCGCCGCTCAGCCGGAGGCGGAGCACATCGAGTACGGCCATCAGATACCGCTGGTTCGCGGTGAGCCAGTCCACGTCTGCTCACGCCCTCCGTGGCCGCACGTCGATCGAGGGCCGCACGTCGATCGAGCGGGTCGCGACCCGCGTGGGAGGCGTCGGCACCTCACGACCCTCGATCAGGACCGCCGTCGCCTGGTAGGCGATCGACAGTCGGTAGTTGGAATGGAAGAGCGACGACATCAGCTTGGTCGAGTCCTCGAGGTCCATCGGTTGCAGGCTGAAGCGCACCGAGTCCGGTTGATCCGCCAGGTCCGAGTGCTGCTGCCAGTCATTGGGGGTGACTGCGTCCCCCGCGAACCGCCGGATCAGTTCCGGGCTCAGCACCGGCCGGGAGGCGAGCGTGCTCACGGTGAGGCCCAGCAGCCGCTGGGGCTCCAGGGTGGATTCGTCACCAGAGAAGGTCAGCAGATAGTGCAGGTCGAGCGCCTGCCGAGGACGCGCCACGAGTGACTGGCCATCGGAACCGCGGGTCGGCAGATCCGCCACTGTCCAGGCGCCGTTGGGGGTGACACGGTACAAGAAGACATTGATCCCCCGGGCCTGCGCATCGGTCGCCGCCAGCGACTGGGGGCGCAGCGTGGTGACCGCGGTGTTCTCCACACCGCCCAGGGAAGGGTCGGCGAGGGCCTCGACCAGCGTCCGGGTGAGTGCCGCGGTCACCATGGCCACCGCGAGGTGGTTGCTCATCGCGGCCCTCCTTCTTGCGTACGGCGGGCAAGATAGTCGCCCAGCGACAGCGGTCGTGCCGCACGGTCGGGTTGCGCCCGGCGCGGCGGCCGGGGCCGGGGCTCGGCGGACCGGCCGGGCTCCGGTGTGGTCCGTACCTCCACCCGCCCGATGTTCACCGTCACCCGGGGCGGCTGCGGCGGCTGCGGCGCCTGCTCCGCAGGCCGGAACACCGGCGGTATGGCATCGCGTACGGCATCCCTGAGTGAACGCTCCCCCGGCATGCGGGGGCCGGCGGCGACGCGGACCGAGTCGACGGATGACGTCGGCGAGCGCTCCGGTGGCGGGGCGTCGAGCGTGAGTTCTCCCGCGCGGGTCGACAGGACGACGGGAGGGTGGGATGCCGGTGGCAGCGGGGCCGGCGCGTCGGCCCACCCGGGTTCCGGCGCGGGTTGTGCGGGTGGAGGAGGCAGGATCTGCGGGACCGGGAACGTGGGGGTGGGGGTGGGGGGCGATTGTAGGCCAAAGCTCGTCTCCGGCCGCTCGGGCGACGGCTGGAACGGCGCCCCTTTCGCACCAGCAGGGGCATCCCAGGCCGCTGTGGGTGGCGGCACCGCTTCCCGTTCCGGGTCAGGTATGCCTGTTGCGAGGAATGCCGAAGGGGCGGTGGCAGTGGGAGGAACGCTCGCGGATCCCGAGGACGCGGTGGCAGTGGGAGCGGTACTCGCGGATCCCGAAAGCGTGGGGGCAGGAGCAGCAACGCTCGGGGATCCCGAAGGCGCGGTCGCAGTGGGAGCGGTGCTCACAGACTCCGAAAGCACGGTGGCGGTGGGAGCAACGCTCGGGGATCTCAAAGGTGCGGTGGCGGTGGGAGCGTTGCTCACAGTT
>NZ_LGDW01000009.1 GCF_001280005.1 Streptomyces sp. NRRL WC-3618
CGGTGGGAGCGGTGCTCACAGACTCCGAAAGCACGGTGGCGGTGGGAGCAACGCTCGGGGATCTCAAAGGTGCGGTGGCGGTGGGAGCGTTGCTCACAGATCCCGAAGGCGCGGTGGCGGTCGGAGCAGTGCTCACAGACCCCGAAAGCACGGTGGCGGTCGGAGCAGTGCTCACGGGAACAGGAGGGGCAGTACCGGCAGGAGCGACACTCGTCGGAAGGGAAGGGGCAGCGCCGGCTCGGTCACCGTCCGCAGCGGGAGCAGAAGGCTCGACGGCGGCGAGCCCGTCCCCCGGGATCTCGCCCTCATCCCAGCCTGGGAGTTCGTCCGCCACCGGCTCGAACCGCCCTCTCGGCCGGGGTTCGAGCACCGGGGTGAGCCCGAGGGTCCGCTCCACCAGGTGGGTCAGGAATCCGCTCACGCGCTCACCAGTTCCAGGTACGCGGCGCGGCGCGCCGGGCTGAGGGCCAGTACCTCGGGCTCGGTCCAGCCGTAAGCGGTGGCCAGGACGTGCACCTGGCGCAGCAGGGCGACCGCCTGGGTCTGGACCTCGACCCACAGCAGGGCGGGTATGTCCAGGGCCGCGGCAGTCTCCGCCCCGCAGTCGGGGCAGCCCGTATGGACGGTCACCGCGCCGCCCGGGGCCGCCTCTTCCATGGCCGCTTCCACCGCGGCGGCGGTCTCCTCGTCGAGGTCCTCGCCGCTGCCGGCCTCGGCCTGTACGCAGCGGGCGAGCAGCAGCCGTCTGCCCGCCACCGCGTCGCGGCCCCCGAGCAGCCGCAGGTCGCCGGTGCTGGGCAGCCGAAACCGCACCCCGGTGCCCGAGACCTCCACCTCCAGCAAGGCGCCGGGCTCACGCCACGGCGTCCTGGGGAACGCGGTCAGGTCGAGGGGTACATCGAGCCGTTCACCGCATCCGGCGCACCTCACGGACGCCTGGACGACCCCGCCCGTGTGCCTGCTGAGGACATCGACGAGCACCGCGTCACGGCTGCCCACGTCCGCCGACTCGGCCTGGTCGCGTGACAGCCCGGTCGCCGAGGCCAGCAGGGTCACGGCGCGGTCGAGCGTGCCCTCCCGCACTCCGCGTTCCCAGGCGGTGAGCGTCCAGGCCGGGTCGAGGATGCTCATCAGCCGACGAAGCTTGGCTCTGTGGGCTCCGGGACTTCCACATCGCGTTCCCAACCCTCGTTCTCCAGCCTGATGTGCTGGATCGCGACCGCGTTGGCGTTGGCGTCGAGTTCGGGCAGCGCCTGGTACTCGGACACCCAGCAGCGGAACACCTTGTAGGCGATGGCCAGTTGGCCCGCCTCGTTGTAGACCTCGATCACGATGTCCTTGCGGAAGTCCCGCAGCGACAGCTCCGAGGCCAGTCCGGCGCCGTGCAGGTGGACCTTGTTCGCCCACTGCTCGAAGTCCAGGTCGTGGGTGACGCCGCGCTCCAGGGTGATGGCAGCGTAGTCGGTCCGGCCTGGTGACTTGCGGCTGCTGCTGGGGTCCCCGCCGTCCCGGTGCGACACCACTTCCGTGGTGCGGGTGAGGGCGCCCACCTTGCTGACGCCTGCGACATAGCGACCGTCCCACCGCACGCGGAACTTGAAGTTCTTGTACGGGTCGAAGCGCTGTGCGTTGACAGTGAACTGGGCCATTCTTGTCCGCTCTCGGTGTCTGTCAGGCCTGGGCCTGGGCGATCTGCTGTATCTGCAGCACCACGAACTCGGCGGGCCGCACCGGCGCGAAGCCGACGATGATGTTGACCTGGCCTGCGTTCACGTCGTTCGGTGTGGTGGTCTCGCGGTCGCACTTCACGAAATAGGCGTCCCGCGCGGTGGTGCCCTGGAAGGCGCTCTGCCGGAACAGGTTGTGCATGAACGCACCCAGGTTCAGCCTGATCTGCGCCCACAGCGGTTCGTCGTTGGGCTCGAACACCACCCACTGGGTGCCGCGGAAGAGGCTCTCCTCGATGTGCAGGGCGAGCCGCCGGACCGGGAGGTACTTGTACTCGTCGCCCAGGTGGTCCGAGCCACGGAGGGTCCGCGCGCCCCACAGCACTGTGCCGGTTCCGGGGAACGTCCGCAGGCAGTTGATGCCGTGCGGGTTCAGCATGCCGTTCTCGGCGTCGGTGAGGTTCACGTCGAGGCCGGAGATCCCGGTGAGGGTCGCGTCGACACCGGCGGGGGCCTTCCACACTCCGCGCGTCGCGTCGGTGCGGGCGATCACTCCGGCGATCGCGCCGCAGCCGACGAACGTGCCGATCCGGCCCCGGTCGGTCGGATCCGGTTGCTTCAGCCGGGGGAAGTAGAGCACCGAGTTGCGGGCCTCCTCCCCGGTGAGCTTGAGACCGTCCAGTTTGCTCGGTACTTGGCCGGACGCGCTGACCGCGTTGGCGACCTTCATGTCGCTGGGCGGGTCGACGATCAGCACGGCGCGGCGTTGTGCGCAGTAGGTCTGCGCCGCCTGGTAGACCCCGGGGTCGGTGTTTCCGTCCAAGGTCGGTGGGGGGATGCACAGCAGGTTGAACAGATCGACATGGTCCAGCGCGTAGAGCCCTTCGTGATTCGAGCTCATGCCGTCACCGACATAGTCGTCGTGACTCAGAGGATCCCCGTCCTCGCCCTGATGGTCCTCGTCCACTGTGGCAGGCTGGTCCGTTGGGTCGGGACGGATCTTGTCGAAGCCCGGCACTACCCGTACCAGTTGCGACTCGGCCAGGAGCACCGCGTCCACCTGCCGGGAGCTATCGACCGCGGTGACGTTGCGGAAGACTTCCTGCGGGCCCTTGTCCCCAAGCCTGACAACCAGGTTGAAGAGTTTGTCTCGATCTACCTGGAGTTGCTTGGCCACATCCTTGGCGATTTCCGGAGGTGTGTCGTGATCGACGGTCACCCTCAGGTCGTTTGCCCAGGCTCCTGCGTCCGTAGCCTGCAGGACGAGGGACTTCCCTCTTAGCCCTGTCGGCAGTGTCAGTCGGGCCGGTCTGGCCTCGTTGGTCTGGCGCACCTGGCGGCGCACCGGGCGGCGCACCGGGCGCACCTCCGGTGCCGATGCCTCCTGTGGGTCCTGTGGCTCTTGTGGAGCTTCTGGGAGTTGTGGGGTCTCTGGCTCCTGTGGGAGCTGTGGGGCCTCGTCGGTCTTGCTCGTGCTCACCAGTCGGACCACCACCGCCTGCCCGCCACCGTTGGCGAAGAAGTCGCGGACGGCGAAGCTCACCGTGCTGTCCTTCCACAACCCGCCGAAGACACGCTCGTAGTCGGCCAGGCTGTTGATGACGGTGGCCTGGTTCACGGGGCCACGCCGGGTCCGGCCGACGAAGGCGGTGACCGAGGTGGCGACGCCGGTGACGGTCCGTACCCCGCTGGGTATTTCGGTGACGTAGACGCCGGGGTAGGAAGTCTGAACCGCCATGCTGCCCCATCTCGGGTCTGTCGAGGGTGTACCGGGAAGTCCGGGAGCAGGCCCGGACGGACGTGACCGTAGTGAGGCCTGCGTCACCGCTCCGTCACTGATGCGTCACCGGCCCCGTGACAGCCACGGCACCGGCCATGAATGACAAGTACCCCGTGAAGAACCTGTGGTGACGGAGTGTTTGACCGAGGTCATGCGGACGGGGGAACAGCTCCAGCTGGCCGGGGTGGTGCTCGACCGTGCGGCGCTCTGCGTGAAGTCCATGTGGCCACCCTTCGCGGTCGCCTGACGGGGTGCCAGCCGGGCGTCACGTGACGGGCACAGCCGCGAGCGCCCCGGCCGAGCTGCTCGGCGGAGACCGGGCTGCGCTCGGGAAGGCCAGCCCCGTTCCAGGCGTGCAGGGCGGCGTCCTTGTCGCCGTTGGCGGCGGCGAGGGCGTGGTTCTTCGCCTCGTCCTCGCCGATCGCCTCCAGTTGCCCGTGATCACCATCGGTATCGATCCCCACGACTCCTCTCACACCGCCGTCGCCGTCGACGCCGCCGGGCATCAACTGGCGCAGCGACGCTTCGTCGTCAACGCCGGGACCGTCCGGCAGTTGATGCGCTGCTGCGAGAAGTGGGCCCGAGCGTCGCTTCGCTGTCGAAGGCGCCCGAGGCCTGGGCCGCAGCCTCGCCCAGCAGCTGGCCGCGGCCGGCGAGAAGGTGGTGGACGTCCCGTCCACCCTCTCCGCCCGGGCCCGGCTGCTGGCCACCGGCGGGAACCGCAAGACTGACGCCGCCGACGCCCTGCATGTCGCTCAGGTAGCACTCTTCCGGCAGGGCTTGCGCACGGTCGAACCGGAGGACCAGCCGACGATCCTGCGGCTGCTGACCGAGCGGCACGACGACCTGGTCAACGAGCGCACTCGGATAATCAACCGGCTCCACGCGGCCCTGCGGGACCTGCTGCCGGGCGGAGCTCCCACCCGCCTGTCTGCCGAGAAAGCCGCACCCTCATGAAGGGCATCCGTCCCGCGACGGCCACTGACTCCTGCCGTCGCGTCCGGCCCGAGATCTTCGGCGACGGCGGCCGTGGACAGGAGTACTACCTGCGCAAGATCGCCGAGGGCAAGACACCGGCGGAGGCACGCAGGGCCCTCAAACGGCACCTCCCGGATGTTGTCTGTCGCGCCCTCAAACGCGACCGCCACAAGGCTCACACTACGGTCGCTTGACACACAGAGGCACTCATCAGCGTCTCCGACGGCGCCTCCCGGACCCAGTGATCCCACCCCCCCAGGTCATCCGTTCTCATCCGTTCGACAGGGGGGAGCAGTCATGCCGGCCCGGAGGCCGGCGGCCCTCTTGCAGGACCGCGCAGAACATAGCGGGGGCAGCGTGGGATCCGGGGTGACTGCGCGTCCAGCCGCCCCAGGGTGCAGTCGGGGCAGAGGTCCGTGTCCTCCAACCGACTGGAGAAGCCGCCCCATCAGACCGGGGCCGCCTTCGTCCGGTTCCGGAGAGGTTCTCGCCGGAACACCAGGTCGGCGAGGTCCAGGGACGGCTCCACGCCCAGTTGCTCCGCCAGCAGAGCGCGGAACCGCTTGTACTCGTACAGTGCCTCGGCGAAGTTGCCCTCAGCGAGGTGGACCCCTATCACAGCGCGGCGTGCGCTCTCCCGCAATGGTTCGCTGCGGACCGCTTCAAGGGCGGCGTCGAGCGCCATCGCATAACCTCCCAGAGCGCACAGATCGGCTGCGGCCGCCTCAAGCTGGTGCAGGCGGAGCTGGCGCAGCCGATCCCGTTCGAAGATCACCCAGTCGTCGTCCCAGCCGGGTAGGAGCTCGCGCAGCCGTAGTTCCGGCGAGTGCAGTCCGGTACCGCCGGGGTGGCGGAACCGGGCGCCCGCGGTACCGACGAACTCGGTCACGTCGACCCTGACGAACTCGGCCAGGGCCAGCTGACCCCGCGCCGCCACGATCAGTCCGGGTACGGCGTGGTTGAGCCGCCACATGGTGGTCCGCAGGCTGCCCAGCGCTCGGCTCTCGGGCACGTTTGACCAGAGGGTCCCGGCGACGACGGTCCGTGGGGCGGGCCCGAGCAGACTCAAGAAGGCCAGCAGTCGTTGGCCATTGGTCACGGGATGGATCCAGGTGCCTTCCACCTGGAGACGGAAACCGTCGAACAGCTCGATCCGCCCTCTTCTGACTGATTCGCGCACAGGCGCACCAGGCGACGACACAAGGCCCCTTAAATCGTGGTGGTGTCCAAATGTGGATATTGAAACTTGACTACGCCCGGCCCGACGGACAGCCCCTGACCGGCGCCGACTTCGACCAGCGCCCTGCTGCGCATGCTCAGGGACCTGGCGTGCGTCGGCCCAGATCAGCAGTACGAGGTACTTTTCGTTTCCCGCGGGCGAAGATCTTCCCGACGGTGATGTTCCCCAGTGGCTCGCGGAGGCGCTGACGCTCGGAGGGGGTCTGCCATCGGCCACCCCTGATGCGCATCCGCGACAGGCGGCCCGCACCCCGGCACTGTCGCTGGTGGTATCCCGTGGGAGAAGATCCGCCGTCTGCAACAGGCGTCCGCCGCTGCCGCGGCGGGCACGTAGGCGTTTTGGGCTCCGGCAAGACCGCCCTGGTCCGCGCGATCGTCGGACTGCAAGCGGACACCGGCGGCACGATCCTCCTCGACGGCACCCGCTCGGCAGCGGCCTGCGCGGTCGCGACCGGGAACAGGGGCGCCGGGTCCAACTCGTGACGCAGCTCTCGGCTGTCGGTGCGTCGGGCCGAGCATGCTTCAGAGCTTCGGGATCTTCAGCGCGGCCCACGTCCTGGTGCCCGGGATCCCGTCCGCGTCGCCCGCCAGTTCGGGCCGGGAGCGCTGGAAGTCGGCGACGTTGAGCCTGTCCGCCTCCGACCATTCAGGGCCGGGACCAGAGGTGTAGTGCTTGCCGAAGCCGAGCGCCACCAGGCGCCTTCCCAGGGCGGTGACGAGGGGGCTGCGGCGGCCGGCATGGAAGAAAGCCGTCCCGGGAAACGGCTCGTACCGCGGTGCCGGCGGCTTCGCCGGGCCCGCCGTCGGCAGTCGCAATCTCTGCCCCACGGAAATCTCGTCGGCGTCTTTGATGCCATTGAGGGACAACAGAGCAGCCACGGTGGTCCGGTGCGCGGTCGCGATGGACGTCAGAGTGTCGCCCGCCTTCACGGTGTAGGTGCCGGACCCGGCGTCCGGAGTGGTTCCCCGGCCGTCGGAGCTGGGCCTGCCCGGTACGATCTCGGTGTCCAGGGCCCCGGGATCCCAGTGGTCCTGGCCGGGGATCTGGGAGTGTCCGTAGTGGCCGCCCTTGTTCTCCCAGGTGGTTCTGGGACGCTCCGTCGCGGCGGCCGCGGTGGCCGGCAGGGCCCCGACAGGCCACACGTCCGGGATGTCGTGCGCGCGTATCGCGGTGAGCAGCCTCTGGAAGTTCGGCTTGGCCTTCGGGTCGAAACCCTTTGTCCACGGGGCGCTGGCACGTCCCAGCACCTCGATCTGGATGCAGACCTTGCCGGTTCGGTTCGTGCGCTTCGTGCCGTCGTTCTTCAGCGCCCTCGACGACAGGTTCAGGGGCCCGAACTGGCCCAGCCGGTCGGTGACCGGGCAGTAGATCACCTGCGGTTCCACCCCGGCACGGATCAGGAAGGCCGCCACGGACGTGAAGTAGTCGCCTCCGGCCGGGGACTCGGTGGTGTGCCACACGGCCCGCGGCGGCTCGAGCGGGGTGTCCATCGCTCCTCCGATGCGCTGGTCGCCGAGCCGGGTCACGCCGTCGATGTAGGCCGGGCCTGACGCGCTGTGCGGCGCATCGCCCAGGGCACGGATGTCGCTGCTCAGGAAGCCTGCGTGCCGGTCGCCGGTTTCGTCGGGGGTCTCCGGCAGCGGTTCGGGTGCGAGGTGCTCGGCCGGGCTGGTGGGCTCGTAGACGTCCAGGTCGCCGTCGTCGCGCAGGACCATGAAGGCGCCCTCGTGCCGGGGGTGTTCCTTGACGTGGCGCTCGGTGCCCGGGAGTGCGGCGATGGCGCGTACGCGGTCGATGTGGGCCTGATCGACGGTGCCCAGATAGGTGGTGGTGATGTCGTGGGTGCCGGGGTCGGGGTGGTCGACCGCGACGTGGAAGGTGGTCATGTGGGAGCTCCGGTTTCGGGATTGGCGGGGGTCTTCCCCCTCGTGCGGGGCGAGGCATGTGCTCGGGCAGGGACGTGAGGTACGCGCGCTCCCCGCTCCGGGCGCCGGTCAGGACGCGTCGGGCCGCGGGGCCACGGGAACGGCAGGAGGCGGGGAAGGGCGTACGGCGACGGAAGGGGGCAGGAGCTGAGAAAGCTCACCTGCTCTGCCGTCTCGATCTTCTGCCGCGCGAAATCGCCGGAGCCGAGCGTCTCGACACGCAGCGTCGCGGCGATGCTCCTGGTGAGGTCGCCGATGGGCAGCCGGCCGCCGGGGCCCAGGGGCAGCGACGCCAGAACCGGGCCGTCGGTCCCGTCGGCGTTGCGCAGTGACTTGCCGAACTGTCCGGCGGCAGGGGGGAGTTCCACCGCGAAGTGCATCGCCTCGGGCCGCTGTCGGACGTCCAGCCGGGTCAGTGTGCCGACGAAGAGGCAGAGCATGATGTCCGGGGTGAGACGGATCGTCCCGACCTCTTCCAGCGGACTGGCGTGACCCTCGGCGAACGCCTCGACGACCAGCCCGGGTCAGCCGGACACGACACCGGATCGGATCAGCGCCCTGGTCATCACCGGCGGCGCTGTGCATCGGCGATCCCGCCCTGTCGAGTTCGGCGTCCGCCGCGGTCAGTCTGCCGATGCTGAAGGCGCCGTCCAGCAGATGGCGTATCCACTCCTGGTCGAGACCGGCCGAGGACGCCGTCCAGCCGAACCGCAGTCGGGCCGCCTCCTGCCAGCTCTGACCGTCCGGCGCCGCTGAGCCGTCACCCAGCGCGGCGGCGGGATCCTGGCCGTGGTCGTCGAACCAGCCGAGCACCTCGTAGCGCAGACCCTTCGGCGTGGCGCCCGGGTAGTCCGGGTCGAGGAAGCCGAAGACGCTGTGGCAATTGGCGTACCGAGCCGCGAAATTGGGCTCCCCGTATCCGACCGCGGTCAGCTCGGGGAGATACCGCGAGCGGTCTGTGGAGCGGCTCCAGACGTCGAGCGGCGGCTTCCGGCCGAGCCGCTTGTGCGGCCGGTCCGCTCCGGGGACCGGATAGAGGATCGCGGCGGGATTGTCGTCGGACAGGTAGTCGCTCTCGACGACCCACTCCCCCTCCACCCGCCCGTCCCTGCTCCGGGTCACCAGCCAGCGGTTCGGCACCGCCGGGACGGCAGTGGTGCCGTCCGCGCGCTGGACCATCCGGGTCAGTCCGTCGGGCAGCGCCCAGGGGAGATGGACGCCGGCCTTGAGCCGGAAGTCCTCGTCCTGGAAGCGGGTCCGCGCCATGATCTCGCTGACGTACGGGAGATCCTCGTGGTGATCCGGACCGGTGGCCGCGTCGCGGTAGGGGAGCCGGCTGAAGGCGTTGTCCGGTCCTCGCACGTCAAGATCGTCGGTCAGGCACAGTGCGTCCAGGTGGACCGGTACGACCAACGGTCCGCCCACGCTCACCGGTCTTCCGCCGACGAGGTCGGACGTGTGACGGCTATCCCTTGCAACACGGTTCCCCCAGTCCAGCTGCCGGTCCAACGGTGTCTCTCCCCGTTCAGCGAGCGCCACCGTAGTCGGCAAGCAGCCGCGTGGAGAGCGCAGTTGTTTGAAAGCTGCAGTACGGGGAAGGGCGGGTTCCGGGCCTCTCCACGGGAACTCGGGCCAACGCCGTGCCTTCACGATTGTGCGACCGCAACGACCCTGGGAAACGGGGCTGTCCGGCCCGCCGGAGGCTGCTGTCGGGACGAGAGCCGGCAACTCGCCGCAGCTGCTCCAGCAGCGGGCTCACCACGTGAGTTCCTCGTGAACGCCGATGCGATCGAGCGCGACGAGAGCCTTGGACAGGGCCTTGGGCGGGACCATGGGCAGAGCCGCCGTCATGGGCGCGGTGAAGTTCCCCGTTCGCACAACGAGGGCGGCCCGATGCCTGTCCCTCGGGCGGGCCGCCGCCTCCGGTCCGGCCGGCGTGGGCGAGGGAACCGGCTCCGGCACCGGAAGGTTTCCGCGCGGTTCTTCCGGTGGTCCGTCCGGTTGTTCTTCCTCCTGATGCCCCTGTCCGCCCCCATGCTCTTCCGTACGCGGTCAGGCAGCCGCCGCTCCTCATTCGAGTACGGGTGTCCTCGTACGGGTGCCCTCCGTGAACGGCCTCGGAGCACGGCCTGCGGGCCGACCTGTCCGCCCTGCGTGTCCACACCAGGTCGAAGGAAGGACGGACGGCAAGCAGCGCCGGTGAGTACCATCCCGCTCAACGGCGAGGCGTCGGAGTCTCGCCCGGATGCTTCGGGCAGGGCTCGAAGGGGATCGTCCCGTGGGGTGGGACGGTGTGGGGGGCAGGGGAGTTGGCGACGTTCGGTGAGATGCTGCTGGTCTTTCGCCGGGCCGCGGGGATGACGCAGGAGGAGCTGGCCGAGGCCGCCGGGATGGCGGCCCGGTCCATCCGGGATCTGGAGCGCGGCCGGCGGGCGCGTCCGCAGCGCCGCACGGCGCAGTTGCTGGTGGCGGCGCTGGGGCTGGGTGACGCCGACGCCGCCGCGTTGCTGGCGGCGGGCCGCCCCGGCCGGCAGCCGGTTCCTCCTGCCGACGACGCCACGGCGCCGTTCGGCCTGCTCGGTCGGCAGGACCAGCTGGTGGTCCTGGAGCGTGCGGCCGGCGAGGCACGGGCGGGCCGGGGCGGCGTGGTGCTGGTACGGGCGGGCGCGGGAATGGGGAAGACCGCTCTGCTGGATACGTGGGCGGGCGTCCAGCAGCCGCAGGAGATCCTGGTGGTGTCCGCGAGCGGGGCGGAGCTGGAGCAGGGCTTCGCCTTCGCGGTGGTGCGGCAGCTGATCGAGCCTTTGCTGGCCCGAGCCGGTGACGAGGGGCGGGCGCGGTTGCTGTCGGGTCCGGCGCAGTTGGCGTCCCACGCGCTGCGCGTGGAGGGGACCGGTGAGTTGTCGCCCGAGGCGTCTGTGGGCCTTCTGCACAGTCTGTACTGGCTCATGGTGCATGTCGCCGACGAGGGGCCGGTCGCCCTGGTGGTCGATGATGTGCAGTGGGCGGATGCCCCGTCGGTGCGGTGGCTCGAGTACCTGGCGCGACGGCTGCGGGGTCTGCCCCTGCTGCTGGTGCTGGCGGGGCGGCCGGACAACGGGGCAGCGGTCGAGCCGATGCTGGAGCGGATCGCCGGACAGCCGTACTGCCGTCCGGTCGGCCTGCCCGGCCTGGACACCGACAGTGTGACCCACCTGGTGCGGGCGAGCCTGGGGCCCGGCGAACCACGGTTCGTCGCCGCGTGTGCCTCGGCCACCGAAAGCAACCCGCTGCTGCTGCACGAGTTGCTGCGGACCCTGGCCGACAACCAGGTCAGCGCCGCCGACGATCAGGCTCATCTGGTGGAGGAGTTCCGGGGCCGGATCCTGGCCAAAACCGTGGTCAAGCGGCTGGCCGACGAGCCGGAGCCGGTCCTCCGCCTGGCGCGGGCCCTGGTGGTGCTGGGGGACGAGGCCACCTGGAGGGTCGCGGCCGAGCTGGCGGAGCTGGGCGAGTCGACGGCACGGGAGCTCGGCGGCAGGCTGCGCCAGATCGGTGTGCTGGCGCCGGGTGAGCCGGTGCGGTTCGGGCATGCGCTGGTCCGCACCGCTGTCGCCGAAGCCGTCCTGGGGCCGGTGGAACTGGCCGCCGGTCACGCGCGGGCAGCCGAACTGCTGCGCAGCGACGGCGCGGCCGACGATCTGGTGGCGGCCCATCTGCTGCTGGCCGAACCGGGCGGTGAGAGCTGGTGGGTGGACGCCCTGCGGGAGGCGGCGCGGGCGACTCGTGGCCGAGGGGCTCCGGAGGTCACCGTCGCCTATCTGCGCCGGGCTCTGCGCGAGCCGGTGTCCGTCGAAGATCGTGGTCCCTTGCTGCTGGAGTTGGGCAAGGACGAGATGCAGATCGACGTCGGCGCGGCCAGACACCACCTGACGCAGGCCTCGACGGCGTTGGCCGACCCGTATGCGCTGGCCGACGCGGCCTCCGCGCTCGCCGGCGCGCTGTTCCTCAGCCATGAGCACGAGCGCGCCGTCGACGTCCTCGCCCGTGCGGTGGACGATCTGGGGCAGACCGACGACGGCATCGGCCTCGCTCGTGAGGTGTCGTGGTTCCTTCAGGCGCAGATGCTGTTGATCGGTTACGACCAACTGTCCACGCTCCCCGCCGCACGCAGGCACGCGCGACGGCTGTGGGACCACAAGCTGGCCGGGGACACCCCTGGTGAGTGCATGGTCCTGGCCGCGCTGTCCGCCCCGGCCACCACGGGGGAGGCCAGTGCCCAGGTGGCCAACGACCTCCTCGACCGGGCCCTGCGAGGCGGCCTGGTCACAGCGGACACGTCCCACATGCTCGTGACCCTCGCCGGGCTGGCCTTCGTGGCCACCGACCGGCTCGACGACGCGGTCGCGCGATTCGACCGCATCGCCGACATGGGCGGCCGATGGGGCTCGTTCCTGATGGTCTCGTCCGCGATGACCTGGCAACTGCTCGTCCAGGCCCGCCGTGGCCGACAGCTCCCGCTCACCGCTGACTTCGGACACCCCGCCACCACGGCCGACCAGGGCTTGGAGCCTCGGGCCAGGCTGGGGATGATGGCCCAGGTGGGCGAGTCGCTGATCGAGCGGTGCGACCTGACCTCGGCGACGGCAGTGCTCACCGCGGACGCCGACTTCGACCGGGTGGGCTGGACCTGGCAGGGCCCGGCGCTCCTCGTACGCAGTCGCCTGCACGCGGCGCGGGGCAACCAGGCCGCCGCCCTCGCCATCCTGCACGAGTACGGCGCGGAGGAGAACCGGGCACAGGTCATGAGCCTGGCCGGGGCGCCGTGGCGGTCGCGGGCGGCCTTGCTGCACCTCACGCTCGGACAGCGGACGGACGCGCTCCAACTGGCCACCGAGGAACTGGAGCTGGCCCACCAGTGGGGTACCGAGCGAGCGATCGGGGTGGCCTCACGCTGTCTGGGCGTCATCCACGGCGGACGCAAAGGACAGGCCCTCCTGCGCGAGGCCGTGGCCCTGCTGAAACGGTCCCCCGCCCGACTCGAACTGGCCCGCGCCCACTACGCGCTGGGAGCCGCCCTCCTGCGCGGCGGCGAGACCGACAAGGCCCGCCAAGCCCTCACCCAGGCGCTCCACCTCGCGGACACCTGCGGCAGCGTCCTGCTGGCCGGCCAAGCACGCGCAGCGCTCGCCACGGCAGGAGTGCGCCCGAAACCGGCCCCACCGGCGGCCCCGAGCCTCTCCCCGACCGAACACCGGCTTGTCGAGCTGCTCCGCGCGGGTCACAGTGACCGTCAGATCGCCCAGGCCCTGCTCCTGACCCCGCACGACGTGACCGGCCTGATCGAGCAAGCGGGCCGCAAACTGGGGGTGACCAGCAGGGCGGAGCTGGCGTCCCCGGCCTGAAGCGTGGGGGAGGGACATGGGCCCGGAGCGGGGAATGCCGGATGCTGTCTCAGCTGATCCGGTCCGGCTCCGCCGCTTCGAGCGGAGGATCGGTTTCCGTATCCGTGTGTACGCGGGAAGCGAACTCCCGTACGCCGCAAGAGCCATCGTCGGCCATGTCCAGTGTGGGTATTGTTCCGCACGTGGGTGGCGGGGCGCCCCGAAGGGGGAGCAGTGGAGACGAACAGCGAGAGATCGCGGCTGGTCGCGACAGGGGGCGGCCATCGGGTGACACCGGCCGAGCTCTTCTTCGACCTGGTGTTTGTGTATGCGATCACGCAGGTCACGGCGCTGATAGCGGCCGACCCGAGCTGGCTGCGACTGCTCGGCGGGATGGTCGTGATGGCGCTGCTGTGGTGGTGCTGGTGCTGTTTCGCCTGGCTGGGGAACGTGGTGCGGGCCGACTCCGGCGCGATGCTCACCGTGTTGGTGTCCGTCATGGCCGTTGTCCTGATCGTGTCGCTGACCTTGCCCGAGGTCTACGACGACGCGCCCGGCGGACTGCCCGCCCCGCTGGTCTTCGTCCTCTGCTACGGCGCCGTCCGCGCCCTTCACCTGGTCACGTACTGGCTCGCCGACCCCACCGATCAGGCCTTGCACCGCGTCCTGCGCCGCGTGGCCCTGCTCTCGGTGGCCCCGCCCTTCGCCCTGCTCCTCGTGGGCGCGGCCTTCACCGGCATGGCGCAGATCATGATCTGGCTCGCCGCAGTGGCCATCGACTACCTGGGCGTATTCCTCACCGGAAAGTCGGGCTGGCGGGTCGCTTCGCCCGGCCACTTCGCCGAACGTCATGGCCTGATCGTCATCATCGCCCTCGGCGAGTCGATCGTCGCCCTCGGTGTCGGGGTGTCCGGCCTCCCGCTGAGCACCCCGGTCGTGGCCGCCGCCACACTGGGACTGCTCGTCTCCGCGGGCCTGTGGCGCCTGTACTTCCGTCAGCTCGCCGAGACGACCGAGCAGCGGCTGTCCGCTCTGACCGGCGACGACCGCACCCGGCTGGCCCGTGACGCGTACACCTTCCTTCACCTTCCGCTGGTGGCCGGAGTCGTCATCACGGCCCTCGGCATGAAGACGGCCCTCCATCAGGTCGCCGACACCGGCCACTACGACCTGGCCGAACCCCTGCACGGTGTCGTTGCCTGGGCCCTGCCCGGAGGCGTCGGTGTTTTCCTCCTCGCCTCCGCCGCCCTGCTGTTCCGCACCGCGAACCACCGCTCCCCGGTCCTTCTCGTCGGCGCGGCAGTATGTCTCGCCGCCGGCCCCGCTGTCGCCCTCGTCCCGTCCCTCGTCGCCCTGGCCCTCCTGGCCGTGCTGGTGACGGCCCTGGTCCTCGTTCAGGACACCGTGGCCCAGCCGCGTGTGACCGTGATGGCTGCCCCATCGGACGAGATCAGCTGAGACAGGGTCCAGCTCGACAGAGACGGGACACCTAGGGTCAGAAACAGGCACTGAGCTTGTTCTTCATCCTTTCCGGCAGAAGAGCCGGTCGGCGCTGGTCGGCGCGTCCGAGCTCGCCACGGCGAGACGTCAACCGCGAGCACGATCCGGCCGTCGTCCGTGCGCGGCACCGGCAGAGAGGCCAGTTCGGCGCGCAGCCGGTCCGTGCCGATCCGGCCGCAGTTCAGCGCGTCGTACAGGGCGCCGTGGCGCGCCGGTGCTCGGCCGTCAGTGTCAGGTCGACCAGCGACTTCACTGGCCCGTGGGCGTACAGCAGCGCGTCGGTCAGCGTCTTCCAGCACACTCTTCCTCGCGGCCTTGGGTCGATCACGGGTGCTTCAGCAACGCACATGATCACTCCAGGGTCGCTCCCTATGCTTGGAGAACGCCAAAACCTGTGGTCAGCCAGGGAATCCGCGGCATCAGCTGGTGCGTCTCGAGATCGCTGGCAGATCGGAGGCGACCAGTTCGGCAGCACGCGCGGGCTCGCCGTCCGCGCGATTCAGCAGTGTCTCGATGTCGTAGCCCGCTGAACCGCAGGTGGCGTTGAGGCCAAGCTTCAGGCCGTGGTCGAAGCGTTCCATGTAGACGGAGGCGTCCAGGTCGGGGCGCAGTCGGTGGAGCGCGCCGACCAGATCCCACGCCGAGGCGTCCATCTGGGCCCGTTGCAGCGGGTCGCAGGCGCTCAGGGCTGCAATCGCCTCGACGACGTCGGGCTCGTACTCTCTCAGAACCGGCAGAAGGTCGGGAACGCCCATGATCTGCGCCGCGTGGAACGTGAGGACGTGCGCGCCCTCGGGATTGCCGAGCAGTCCCACCAGCAGCGGGACCACACGCAGGTCGTGTCGCCGGGCCAATCCGCGGATGCCCTCCTCGCGGGCATCCGGATACTCGTCGGTCGTCCGCTCCCAGAGCGCGGCCCGGATCGTGGGACTGTCGACCTCGCGCTGGTAGCCCAGCGTGAACGTCGCCCAGTTGCGGACTTCCGGGTCCAGGTCGTGGGTCAGCGTGATGAGTGCGCGGATGTCCGGCCCGTCCGGCAAGCCGGTGGAGATCCCCGCGAAGGAGCTGGCTACCTGTCGGCGGACCTCGGCGTCGGGATGCCCGGCGAAGGCGACGAGCACGGGGACGGCACGCTGGTCGTACGTCATCTCGATCGCGCGAACCAGAGTCCACAGAACGCAGCCCTCGCTCTCCCCCTCCGCGAGCGCGACCAGCGCGGTCGCCGTCTCGGCACGGACCGCCTCGTTCTGATTACTCGCGTTGCCCAGCAGGTCGCAGCCCGCCTCCCGCTCGACCGGATCGCTCGAAGCGATCAGCTCCAGGCCGAGCGCCAGCGACCCACATCCGTCAGCCCCCGCCCGCCACAGCAGGGTCCCGTACTCGTCCCAGTCATCCGTCTTCCGGGCAACGCGCGCCGCCGCCAGGGCCGCTCCGACCAGTTCCGCCACCTTGCTCGCTTCCATCCGCGCAGTCTGGCGCACGAACCGCGACCACGCCCGGGAGTTGTCGCCAGCCGGGCTCGTTCTGACTCCGGGCCCTCAGCCGAAGGTTAAAGAACAGTCTGAGAGGTCGAAGGTGGTCAGCACGAGGACGCGGGAGCGGCCCCCAGTTGCCGTGAAGAACAGCGCGTCCCAGACGGACACGGCCGCCGACACCCGCACCGCGACCAGCACCACCGCACCCGCCATGACGCCGCAGGCCCACGGCAACCGCCGCATCCGTCCATGGAGAGCCAGGCTGTACAGGGCGATGAACAGGGCGATGAACAGGGCGATGTCCGCGCGCAGAGCCGTCCCCAGCGACCACTGCGCACGAACACGACCGCGATGGCACCGAAGGCGGCCATCGGCCTGCGCCGCCGCCACAGCAGCGGCAGCACCAGACCGACCTGAAGGAGCAGCATGGCCG
>NZ_LGDW01000010.1 GCF_001280005.1 Streptomyces sp. NRRL WC-3618
GGTGTGGCGTCATGCTTGTGGCTCCGGGTGGGGCTGTGGGGCGGTGTCCGGGGCGAGGGTGTATGCCGTTTGGTCCGGGGTGTGGTGCTGCTCAGCCGGGCGTACGGGATTCCGTGTGGGGGGTCGTGTGACGGGGTTTGTGTCCCATTTGCCGCCCTCGCTCGCGGTCAGCAGTTCCGCGATGTCGAGGATGTGGTGGCCTGCCATCGAGGGGAGGCAGGTGCCGCGGGCCGGGCCGATTGCCTGGGCCCACTCGGGTG
The DNA here is from genome assembly GCF_001280005.1 of Streptomyces sp. NRRL WC-3618. GTDB lineage: Bacteria > Actinomycetota > Actinomycetes > Streptomycetales > Streptomycetaceae > Streptomyces. The sequence continues at coordinate 261 of NZ_LGDW01000010.1, forward strand.
GGATCGCCGAGGCTCCGCGGGTCGCGCCCGCCAGGGCGCCCGCCACCGCCGCCGTCGTGTCCGCGTCGCGGCCCATGTTGACGGCTGTCAGCACCGATTCCGTGAAGTCGCCGTCGGCCGCCGCGTACGCGCCGAAGGCGAGGGCGACCGCCTCGGGGGCCAGGTCGGTCCAGGGGTAGCCGCCGATCACCACCGCGGAGCGGACCGCGCGTTCGCCGCGGTGGGCGACGGCCACCGCCCGGCGCAGGGAGCGTGCCGTCCAGGAGTCGTCGGGGATCACCGCCAGGGCGGAGGCCACCACGGCGATGGTCGGCGCGCCCGCCATCGCCGCCGCCACGCCCGCCGCCACCGCCTGGCCGCCGTAGATGCCCTCGCCGTCGTGGCTCACCGAGCCGTCGATCGCCACCAGCCGGGCGGCCTCGGCCGGGCGGCCCGCCGCGAAGACGCCGAACGGTGCCGCGCGCATCGCCAGACCGTCGCTCCACGCGTGGCGGTGCTGGGCCGAGATGGGGGCGGCCAGGCCCCTGCGCAGGTTCTCCAGGGTGCCCCGTTCGCTGAAACCGGCGCCTCGGAAGGGCCCCTCGTCGAGGTCGGCGATCCAGAGGTGCCAGGCCGCCTCCACATGGGCCGGAGTGAGGGCGGAGCCGTGCCGGGCGAGGAGGAGGCCGGAGAAGATCGCGTACTCCGTGTCGTCCGTGCCGGCCGGGTTCTCGGCCACGTATCCGGTGATGCGGCCCCAGCGGGCGCGGATCTCCGAGGGCTTCATGTTCTCGGCGGGGGCGCCGAGCGCGTCCCCCACGGCCAGACCGAGCAGGGCGCCGCATGCCCTGTCGCGGAGTGCGGCGGCGTCCTGGGGTGCCGGGACCGAGGGAATGCAGGCGATCGATGCCATACGCGGCCTCTCCTGACGGTGGGTTCCGGGGGCTCCCTCCCGGGGAGCGGAACCCTTTGCGGAACTGTCCCACCGGAGTGGTTCACCCGAGCCTCGGGCGCCCCAGCATCACCCGGTCGACATTTGTGCGAGCACCCCTACGGATGAGCGATCAGGGTGAATGCGCAGGTGAGGGCAGCCTTTCCTTGCTGGCGGAGGGGCAATCCGAGGCGTACTTTTAGGGTTGTCGAAAAGTGGAATCAGTCCAACTTGGAATCGATCCAACTTGGAAACATTCCGGAAGCAACGTCAGAAGCGACGTCAGAAGTCAGTTGGGGGACGGTATGGCCATCATCGAGACCCAGGCGGCGCTGCATGAGGCGCACCGCGACAACCACACTCACCGGGATGTCAGCGGTGGGTGGCTGCGGCCGGCCGTCTTCGGGGCGATGGACGGGCTCGTCTCCAACCTGGCCCTGATGACCGGCGTCGCGGGCGGAGCCGTCTCGCAGCAGACCGTCGTCATCACCGGTCTCGCCGGTCTTGCCGCCGGCGCCTTCTCGATGGCCGCCGGCGAGTACACCTCCGTCGCCTCGCAGCGTGAGCTCGTCGAGGCCGAACTCGCCGTCGAGCGGCGGGAGTTGAGAAAGCACCCGCAGGACGAGGAGCGCGAGCTCGCCGCGCTCTACGAGTCCCGGGGCGTCGAGCCGGAGCTCGCCCGTGAAGTGGCCCGGCAGCTCTCGCGCGACCCCGAACAGGCGCTGGAGATACACGCCCGCGAGGAACTGGGCATCGACCCCGGTGACCTGCCCTCGCCCGCCGTCGCCGCGGTGTCGTCCTTCGGGGCGTTCGCGCTGGGCGCCCTACTGCCCGTGCTCCCGTATCTTCTGGGGGCCGCCGCGCTCTGGCCCGCCGTCCTGGTCGCGCTCGTCGGGCTCTTCGCGTGCGGTGCCGTGGTGGCCCGGGTGACCGCTCGGAGCTGGTGGTTCAGTGGGCTGCGGCAGCTCGCGCTGGGCGGTGCGGCAGCCGGTGTGACGTACGCCCTGGGCAACCTGTTCGGTGCGGCCGTAGGATAGGTGGCAGTGCACTTATGCGTTGGGCCGCATAAGTAGCCGTTACTCGCTGGTTTCGAACTCTTAACCACGGGGCATGAGCCGTAAGCGCTGTGGGCAACGAAGCCTGCGGCGCATCCGCGAAGAGGGCGACGACGCTCTCTTCGCCATGGGTCGACGGGCAACGATCTGTCCGCTTCGCCCTCCCAACACTTCCACCGCAGCGCGATCACCACCCCGCGCGGCACGGTGTCCGCATGTTGGTATGCGATATCCGGTTCCCGAGAATCGCCCCATCATGTAACCTGCGTGAAATTTTGCACTCCAAGAGGGCCAACGTCGTCCCTCGGCTTAATGCATATGCCAGACAACGACGACGGGAGAGCCGATGCGTACGCCGCGCCAGCCGTCCCAGCATTCTGAGAATGGCCAGAAGTGGTCCTTCATGGATGCTCGCCCTGCTGCGCAGGGTATGTACGACCCCCGCAACGAGCACGACGCCTGTGGCGTCGGATTCGTGGCCACCCTCACCGGCGAGGCGAGCCACGCGCTGGTCGAGCAGGCACTCACGGTTCTCCGTAACCTCGAGCACCGCGGCGCCACCGGCTCCGAGCCCGACTCCGGTGACGGCGCCGGGATCCTCTCGCAGGTCCCGGACGCGTTCTTCCAAGAGGTGGCCGGATTTCAGCTGCCCGAGGCCGGCTCCTACGCGGTCGGCATCGCCTTCCTCCCGGAGGAGACTGCGACGGACGCGGACCCGACCGCCGCCGAGGCCGTCTCACGTATCGAGACGATCGCCGCCGAAGAGGGCCTGACCGTCCTCGGCTGGCGCGAGGTGCCGGTCGCCCCCGGACTCCTCGGCGCCACCGCCCGCTCGACGATGCCCGCCTTCCGGCAGATCTTCGTCGCGGACAGCGCCGAGGTGCCCGCCAAGGGCATCGACCTCGACCGCAAGGCCTTCGTGCTGCGCAAGCGCGCCGAGCGCGAGGTCGGCGTCTATTTCCCCTCGCTCTCCGCGCGGACCATCGTCTACAAGGGCATGCTGACCACCGGCCAGCTGGAGCCCTTCTTCCCGGACCTGTCCGACCGCCGCTTCGCGTCGGCCGTGGCGCTCGTCCACTCGCGCTTCTCCACGAACACCTTCCCGTCGTGGCCGCTCGCCCACCCGTACCGCTTCGTCGCGCACAACGGCGAGATCAACACGGTCAAGGGCAACCGGAACTGGATGGCCGCGCGTGAGTCGCAGCTCGTCTCCGACCTGTTCGGCGACAAGGGGCTGGAGCGCGTCTTCCCCATCTGTACGCCGGACGCCTCCGACTCCGCGTCCTTCGACGAGGTGCTCGAACTGCTCCACCTCGGTGGGCGTTCGCTGCCGCACTCCGTGCTGATGATGATCCCGGAGGCGTGGGAGAACCACGCCACGATGGACCCGGCCCAGCGCGCCTTCTACCAGTTCCACTCCACGATGATGGAGCCCTGGGACGGCCCGGCCTGCGTCACCTTCACCGACGGCGTCCAGGTCGGCGCGGTCCTCGACCGCAACGGTCTGCGCCCCGGCCGCTACTGGGTCACCGACGAGGGCCTCGTCGTCCTCGGCTCCGAGGTCGGCGTCCTCGACATCGACCCCGCGAAGGTCGTCCGCAAGGGCCGCCTCCAGCCCGGCAAGATGTTCCTCGTCGACACCGCCGAGCACCGCATCATCGAGGACGACGAGATCAAGGCCGGCCTCGCCGCCGAGCAGCCCTACGCGGAGTGGCTGGAGGCCGGCGAGATCGAGCTCTCCGACCTCCCCGAGCGCGAGCACATCGTGCACACCCACGCCTCGGTCACCCGCCGCCAGCAGACCTTCGGCTACACCGAGGAAGAGCTGCGCGTCATCATCGCGCCGATGGCCAAGACCGGCGGCGAGCCCCTCGGTTCCATGGGCACCGACTCGCCGATCGCCGCGCTGAGCGAGCGTCCGCGCCTGCTCTTCGACTACTTCACCCAGCTGTTCGCGCAGGTCACCAACCCGCCGCTGGACGCCATCCGGGAGGAACTGGTCACCAGCCTGCGCTCCTCCCTCGGCCCCGCCAGCAACCTGCTGGAGCCGAGCGCCGCCTCCTGTCGCAGCGTCACCCTGCCCTTCCCGGTGATCGACAACGACGAGCTGGCCAAGCTCATCCACATCAACGCCGACGGCGACATGCCCGGCATGAAGGCCGCCACCCTCTCCGGCCTCTACCGGGTCAGCGGCGGCGGCGACTCCCTCGCCGCCCGCATCGAGGAGATCTGCGCCGAGGCCGACGCGGCCATCGACAACGGCGCCCGTCTCATCGTCCTGTCGGACCGGCACTCGGACGCCGAGCACGCGCCGATCCCGTCGCTGCTGCTCACCTCCGCCGTCCACCACCACCTCATCCGCACCAAGCAGCGCACCCAGGTGGGCCTGCTGGTCGAGGCCGGTGACGTCCGCGAGGTCCACCACGTCGCCCTGCTCATAGGGTTCGGCGCCGCCGCGGTGAACCCGTACCTGGCGATGGAGTCCGTCGAGGACCTGGTCCGCGCCGGCACCTTCCTGCGTGCCATCGACGTCGCGCCCGAGCAGGCCATCCGCAACCTGATCTACGCGCTCGGCAAGGGCGTCCTCAAGGTCATGTCGAAGATGGGCATCTCGACCGTCGCCTCCTACCGGGGCGCCCAGGTCTTCGAGGCCGTCGGTCTCGACACGGCCTTCGTCGAGAAGTACTTCAACGGCACCGCCACCAAGATCGGCGGCGTCGGCATCGACGTCATCGCCAAGGAGGTCGCCGCTCGGCACGCCAAGGCGTACCCCGCCTCCGGCATCGCCCCGGCGCACCGCGCGCTCGACATAGGCGGCGAGTACCAGTGGCGCCGCGAGGGCGAGCCGCACCTGTTCGACCCGGAGACGGTCTTCCGCCTCCAGCACTCCACGCGCACCCGCCGCTACGACATCTTCAAGAAGTACACGGACCGCGTGAACGAGCAGTCCGAGCGGCTGATGACACTGCGCGGCCTGTTCGGCTTCAAGAGCGACCGCCAGTCGATCTCCATCGACGAGGTCGAGCCCGTCAGCGAGATCGTCAAGCGGTTCTCCACCGGCGCCATGTCGTACGGCTCCATCTCCCTGGAGGCGCACGAGACCCTCGCCATCGCCATGAACCAGCTGGGCGCCAAGTCCAACACCGGTGAGGGCGGCGAGGACCCCGAGCGCCTGTACGACCCCGCGCGCCGCTCCTCGATCAAGCAGGTCGCGTCCGGCCGCTTCGGAGTCACCTCCGAGTACCTGGTCAACGCGGACGACATCCAGATCAAGATGGCCCAGGGCGCCAAGCCCGGCGAGGGCGGCCAGCTGCCCGGCCACAAGGTGTACCCGTGGGTCGCCAAGACCCGGCACAGCACCCCCGGTGTCGGTCTGATCTCGCCGCCGCCGCACCACGACATCTACTCCATCGAGGACCTGGCCCAGCTGATCCACGACCTGAAGAACGCGAACCCGCAGGCGCGGATTCACGTGAAGCTGGTCTCGGAGGTCGGCGTCGGCACGGTCGCCGCCGGTGTGTCGAAGGCGCACGCGGACGTCGTCCTCATCTCCGGCCACGACGGCGGAACGGGCGCCTCGCCGCTCACCTCCCTCAAGCACGCCGGTGGTCCCTGGGAGCTCGGCCTCGCCGAGACCCAGCAGACGCTGCTGCTCAACGGCCTGCGCGACCGGATCGTCGTCCAGACCGACGGCCAGCTCAAGACCGGCCGGGACGTCGTCATCGCCGCGCTGCTCGGCGCCGAGGAGTTCGGTTTCGCGACCGCGCCGCTCGTCGTCTCCGGCTGCGTCATGATGCGCGTCTGCCACCTCGACACCTGCCCGGTCGGCATCGCCACCCAGAACCCGGTGCTGCGCGACCGGTTCGCCGGCAAGGCCGAGTACGTCGTGAACTTCTTCCAGTTCATCGCCGAAGAGGTCCGCGAGATCCTCGCCGAGCTGGGCTTCCGCACCATCGAGGAGGCCGTCGGCCACGCCGAGAACCTCGACGTGGAGCGCGCGATCACCCACTGGAAGGCGCAGGGCCTGGACCTGTCCCCGCTCTTCTACGTGCCCGAACTGCCCGAGGGCGCGGCGCTCCACCAGGTCATCGAGCAGGACCACGGCCTGGAGAAGGCACTCGACAACGAGCTGATCAAGCTCGCCGCCGACGCCCTGGCCGCGAACAGCGCGACCGACGCCCAGCCGGTCCGCGCCCAGGTCGCCATCCGCAACATCAACCGCACGGTCGGCACGATGCTCGGCCACGAGGTGACGAAGAAGTTCGGCGGGGCCGGTCTGCCCGACGACACCATCGACATCACCTTCACCGGCAGCGCCGGCCAGTCCTTCGGCGCCTTCCTGCCGCGCGGTGTCACGCTGCGCCTCGAGGGCGACGCCAACGACTACGTCGGCAAGGGCCTCTCCGGCGGCCGGGTGATCGTCCGTCCCGACCGGGGCGCCGACCACCTCGCCGAGTTCTCGACGATCGCGGGCAACACCATCGCGTACGGCGCGACCGGCGGCGAGCTGTTCCTGCGCGGTCGTACGGGCGAGCGGTTCTGTGTCCGCAACTCCGGTGCCACGGTGGTGTCAGAGGGCGTGGGCGACCACGGCTGCGAGTACATGACCGGCGGTCGCGCGGTCGTCCTCGGCGAGACGGGACGCAACTTCGCGGCCGGCATGTCGGGCGGCGTCGCGTACGTCATCGACCTGAACCGCGACAACGTCAACGTCGGCAACGTGGAGGCGGTCGAGGCCCTCGACGACGCCGACAAGCTGTGGCTGCACGATGTCGTGCGCCGCCACCAGGAGGAGAGCGGCTCGACGGTCGCCGAGAAGCTCCTGGCCGAGTGGGATGTCGCGGTGGAGCGATTCAGCAAGATCATCCCCAGCACGTACAAGGCAGTGCTCGCCGCCAAGGACGCCGCCGAGCGGGCCGGACTCACCGAGTCCGAGATCACCGAGAAGATGATGGAGGCGGCGACCAATGGCTGATCCCAAGGGCTTTCTGAACCACGGACGTGAGGTCGCCAAGTCCCGCCCCGTGGACGTCCGTCTCAAGGACTGGAACGAGGTATACGTTCCCGGCTCCCTGCTGCCGATCATCAGCAAGCAGGCCGGCCGCTGCATGGACTGCGGTATCCCGTTCTGCCACAACGGCTGTCCGCTGGGGAACCTGATCCCCGAGTGGAACGACTACGCCTACCGCGAGGACTGGACGTCGGCGTCCGAGCGTCTGCACGCCACGAACAACTTCCCGGAGTTCACCGGCCGCCTGTGCCCGGCGCCCTGCGAGTCGGCGTGTGTGCTGGGCATCAACCAGCCCGCGGTCACCATCAAGAACGTCGAGGTCTCGATCATCGACAAGGCCTGGGAGACGGGCGACGTCGCCCCCCAGGCCCCGGAGCGCCTCTCCGGCAAGACGGTCGCGGTCATCGGCTCGGGCCCGGCGGGTCTCGCCGCCGCCCAGCAGCTGACGCGGGCCGGTCACACGGTCGCGGTGTACGAGCGCGCGGACCGCATCGGCGGCCTCCTGCGCTACGGCATCCCCGAGTTCAAGATGGAGAAGCGGCACATCAACCGCCGTATCGAACAGATGCGCGCGGAGGGCACCCGCTTCCGTACCGGTATCGAGATCGGCCGCGACCTCAAGGCGACGGACCTGCGCAAGCGGTACGACGCCGTCGTGATCGCCGCCGGTGCGACGACCGCCCGTGACCTCCCCGTCCCCGGGCGGGAACTCAAGGGCGTCTACCAGGCGATGGAGTACCTGCCCCTGGCGAACAAGGTGCAGGAGGGCGACTTCGTGGCCCCGCCGGTCACCGCCGAGGGCAAGCACGTCGTGGTCATCGGCGGCGGCGACACGGGCGCGGACTGCGTGGGCACCGCCCACCGTCAGGGCGCGGCCTCCGTCACCCAGCTGGAGATCATGCCCCGCCCGGGCGAGGAGCGCAGCCCCGGCCAGCCCTGGCCGACCTTCCCCATGCTCTACAAGGTCACCTCGGCGCACGAGGAGGGCGGCGAGCGCGTCTACTCCGTCTCGACGACCCACTTCGAGGGCGACGAGCACGGCGACGTGCAGTGGCTGCACCTCACCGAGGTCGAGTTCATCGACGGCAAGCTGACCCCCAAGCCGGGCACGGAGCGGAAGATCCCCGCCCAGCTGGTCACCCTCGCCATGGGCTTCACGGGCACCGACCGCGACAACGGTCTGGTCGACCAGTTCGGCCTGGACCTCGACGAGCGCGGTAACATCGCCCGCGACGCCGACTTCCGGACCAACGTCCCCGGCGTGTACGTCGCCGGTGACGCCGGCCGCGGTCAGTCGCTCATCGTCTGGGCCATCGCCGAGGGCCGCTCGGCGGCGCGCGGAGTCGACCGCTTCCTCACGGGCGCGAGCGAGCTCCCGGCCCCGATCCGCCCGACGGACCGTTCCCTGATGGTCTGACGGTCCCCCCAAAGACGTCCCGTACAACGGCGTACGGAACGAACACACCACGGCGCTCGCCACAGTCCCCGACCGGACATTGGCGGGCGCCGCGGCACGTTCGGCGCCGGGACGCACACCGCTACGGCACCTTGTAGGTGTCCCCGTACACCTTCCACTCCAGCGGTGTACGGAGGTCGAGGTTCCCCTCGTCGAGGAAGCGCCGCTGGGCCGTGTCGACCCGGCTGGTGTCCACGCCCGGCCTCTTGTCCAGCATCGCCTGGCGGCGGGCGTCGAGGAACGCGTCCAGGTAGGCCTTCTCGGCGCCGCCCTCCGCCGGGCTGTGGGCCTTCTTCAGGGCGGCGGCGCGGATGCCGCCGGTGCTGAACCGGTCGTTGCCGGGGCCGTGGTAAACCATCGCGTCGTAGTAGACGAACTGGCCCAGCAGTCCCAGCCCGTCGCGGACGGCGAGTCGCAGCGCCGGTTCGAAGTAGCCGCGGTCCCGCTTCTCGTCCTGTGCCTGCCGGAAGGCGGCGACCTTCGATTCCTGCTTCCAGGCGCCCGGGAACCCGGGATCGAGACCCTTGTGCGAGTCCGTGCCGTCGACCTCGCGCAGCGCGGGAAGGTAGGGCGCGAGGGCGTTGTCCGGGTGGTCCTTCGTGTACTTCTCGACGAGGGCGAGCAGGTCGTGGGTGCCCGTGCAGAAGCCGATGACGCCGGCCGTGTAGCCCTGTCCGTCGCCGATGTCCTCGACGTAGCCGTACGCGCTGCGCCAGTCGAGCGTCCCGTTCTCCGCGCTCGCGACGATCTGCTGGGCGAGCTCCTTCTTCGCCGGGTCGGCGAGCGTGACCTCCGCGTCCCGCGAGCGGGCCTCCACCCGCTTGACGTCGGGACCACGGGAGTCGTCCGACGCGACGGACAGACACGCCGTCGTCGCCAGCAGCGGTACAACGGCGAGGAGGAGAACGCCGGTTCGTCTCATGGGGCACAGGGTACGGCGGGCTGTCGCTCGTCCGGGTGACATACTCTCAGCATTTGCGTCAGTTCGGCACATTCCGGTAAGGAGCCACGTGTGGCCGCGATCAGTCTCACCAAGGTGGAGGAGAGCGCTCCGGCGCTGGTCAGCCTCTACAAGAGCGCCGGGGCGGCCGTGGACCGGCACGGGCTCGACGGCCAGCGGGCCGCCGTCTACCTGGTGGTCGACTACTCCGGCTCCATGAAGCCGTACTACGGCAACGGCAGCGTGCAGGCGCTCGCCGACCGGGTGCTGGGGCTGGCGGCCCACTTCGACGACGACGGGACGGTTCCCGTCGTCTTCTTCTCCACCGACGTCGACGCCGTGACCGGTATCGCGCTCGACGACCACGCGGGGAGCGTCGACCGGATCGTGGCCGGGCTCGGTCATATGGGCAAGACCAGCTATCACCTCGCCATGGACGCCGTCATCGACCACTATCTCGACAGCGGGTCGACGGCCCCGGCGCTCGTCGTCTTCCAGACCGACGGCGGCCCGATCAACAAACTCGCCGCCGAACGGTACGTGTGCAAGTCGGCGCGGCTGCCGCTGTTCTGGCAGTTCATCGGCTTCGGGGACGCGGGCAGCAAACAGTTCGACTTCCTGCGCAAGCTCGACGAGCTCGCGGTGCCGCAGCGGCGGATCGTCGACAACGCCGGTTTCTTCCACGCCGGTTCGGACCCGAGCGCCGTGTCCGACGACGAGTTGTACGACCGTCTGGTGGGCGAGTTCCCGAAGTGGCTGGTCGCCGCTCGGGCGGAGGGAATCGTCGGCTGACGCAGGGAGCCGACTCCGGCAGCGCTCTTCCCTAACAAGTGTTTGGTAGGTTACTGTGGCTTCATGGGAGACGTCGAGAGTCCGGCGTATGTACCCGGACATGGGCTGCTGAAGGGCCGCACCGCTGTCATCACGGCAGCCGCGGGCGCGGGGATAGGCGGGGCGACCGCCCGCCGGTTCCTGGAGGAAGGCGCGCGCGTGCTGATCAGCGACGCGCACGCGCGGCGGCTCAAGGAGTACGGGGGGGAACTGGCCGAGGAGTTCGAGGGCGTCGACTCGCTGCCCTGCGACGTCACCGACGACCGCCAGGTGCGGGCCCTCTTCGACGCGGCCGTACGCGTGCACGGGCGCCTCGACATCGTCGTCAACAACGCCGGTCTCGGGGGCACCGCAGCCCTCGTCGACATGACCGACGAACAGTGGTCGAAGGTGCTCGACGTGACGCTGGGCGGCACGTTCCGGTGCGTACGGGCCGCGTTGCGGGCCTTTCGCGAGGGCGGGTCAGGGGGGCCCGGGGGGTCGGGAGGCGTGATCGTCAACAACGCGTCCGTCGTGGGCTGGCGGGCCCAGGCCGGTCAAGCGCACTACGCCGCCGCGAAGGCGGGCGTCATGGCGCTGACCCGGAGCGCGGCGATAGAGGCGGCCGAGTACGGGGTCCGGGTCAACGCGGTGTCACCGAGCCTCGCCATGCATCCCCACCTCGTGAAGGTGACCACCCCCGAACTCCTGGCCGAACTGACGGCCCGCGAGGCCTTCGGGCGGTACGCCGAACCCTGGGAGGTGGCCAACGTGATCGTGTTCCTGGCGTCCGGCTACTCCTCGTACCTCACCGGAGAGGTCGTCTCCGTCAGCAGCCAGCACCCCTAGGACGGCACATGTCTGGGACCACAATGGACGCGTGCCTCCTACCAAGAAGAAGCCCCAGGTGACCGCCGTGCCCGCCCGCCGCCGCGAACTCCTCGACACCGCAGCCGAGGTATTCGCCGAACAGGGCTACAACGCGACCACCGTACGCAAGATCGCGGACCACGCCGGCATGCTCGCGGGCAGCCTCTACTACCACTTCGACTCCAAGGAATCGATGCTGGAGGAGATCCTGCGCACGTTCCTCGACGAGCTGTGGAACGGCTACGACACCGTCCTGGACGCCGGGTCCGGGCCGCGCGAGACGCTGGAAGCGCTGGTCACCGAGTCGTTCAGGGAGATCGACCGGCACCGCTCCGCCGTCGCGATCTACCAGAAGGAGTCCCAGCAGCTCGTCACGCAGGAGCGGTTCGCGTTCCTCGCCGAGTCGCAGCGCAGATTCGAGAAGGCGTGGTTGTCCACGCTGGAACGCGGAGTCGACGCCGAGGTCTTCCGCGCCGACCTCGACATCCGCCTCACCTACCGCTTCGTGCGCGACACCGTGTGGGTCGCCGCGTCCTGGTACCGGCCGGGCGGACAGCACAGCCCGGAGGAGATCGCCCGGCAGTACCTGTCGATGGTGCTGGACGGGATCGCCGTACGTGCGTAGCCATATGTGAACAGCCCTTTCATGCGAGGGAGTTGCCATGGCCGAGGCCTATATCGTCGAAGCGGTTCGTACGCCCGTCGGGCGGCGCGGAGGTGGTCTGAGCGGTGTCCATCCGGCGGACCTCGGCGCCCACGTGCTGACGGCGCTCATGGCGCGGTCCGGGGTCGACCCGGCCGCCGTGGAGGACGTCGTCTTCGGGTGCCTGGACACGGTGGGACCGCAGGCCGGTGACATCGCGCGCACCAGCTGGCTCGCCGCCGGGCTGCCCGAGGAGGTGCCGGGAGTGACCGTCGACCGGCAGTGCGGGTCCTCGCAGCAGGCCGTGCACTTCGCCGCGCAGGCAGTGCTGTCCGGCACCCAGGACCTCGTCGTCGCGGGCGGCGTCCAGAACATGTCGATGATCCCTATCGCCTTCGCCTCCCGCCAGGCGACCCTGCCCCTGGGGCTCACGGAGGGCCCGTACGCGGGCAGCGCGGGCTGGCGGGCGCGGTACGGGGAGCGGCCGGTCAACCAGTTCGCCGGCGCCGAGATGATCGCCGCCAAGTGGGGCATCAGCAGGCAGGACCAGGAGGAGTTCGCGCTGCTCTCGCACGAGCGTGCGGTGCGGGCCATCGAGGAGGGCCGCTTCACCCGCGAGACCGTGGCCTACGAGACGGTGAGCGTCGACGAAGGCCCCCGTCGGGACACCTCTCTGGCCAAGATGGCCGGCCTGAAACCCGTCATCGACGGCGGCACCATCACCGCCGCCGTCTCCTCCCAGGTGTCCGACGGCGCCGCCGCGATGCTGCTCGCCTCCGAGCGCGCGGTCCGCGAACACGGGCTGCGGCCACGGGCGCGCGTCCACCATCTGTCCGTACGGGGCGAGGATCCGATCCGGATGCTGACGGCGCCTATCCCGGCCACCGCCCATGCCCTCAAGAAGACCGGCATGTCCATCGGCGACATCGACCTCGTCGAGATCAACGAGGCGTTCGCGCCGGTCGTCCTGGCCTGGCTGAAGGAGACAGGTGCCGATCCGGCCAGGGTCAACGTCAACGGCGGTGCGATAGCCCTCGGCCATCCCCTGGGTGCGACCGGCGTCAAGCTGATGACGACCCTCCTGCACGAACTGGAGCGCACCGGTGGGCGGTTCGGGCTCCAGACGATGTGCGAGGGCGGGGGACAGGCGAACGTGACGATCATCGAACGACTTTGACCCACGCGATGACCAACACGATGAACGGCACGGTGAGCGGTCGTCTGGGCGGTCGGGTCGCCCTTGTCACCGGTGGCACCCGTGGAGTCGGCGCGGGGGTCGCCCGGGCCCTCGTCGAGGCGGGGGCGGAGGTGGTGGTCTGCGCACGCCGTCCACCCGATGTCCCGTTGCCCGGCGTGGAGTTCCGGGCGGTTGACCTGCGGGACCGGGCTGCCGTGTACGAGTTCGTGGAGGGTCTGCCTCGTCTCGATGTGCTTGTCAACAATGTGGGGGGTAGTCCTTATCGGGCGTTGGGTGGGAGTGGTGGTGCGGGTGCCGTGGGTGGGGGTGCTGATGTCGAGCGGCATGTGCGGGTGGTGGAACTGAACCTGATCACGCCTCTCACGGTCTCCCTCGCCGCGTACGGGCATCTGAAACGGGCCCGGGGATCCGTCGTGATGATCGGCAGCGTCAGCGGGAGCCGGCCCTCGCCCGGGACCGCCGCGTACGGTGCGGCCAAGGCGGGGCTGGAGCATCTCGCCCGGTCGATGGCCGTGGAATGGGCTCCCGACGTACGGGTCAACACCCTCGTCGTCGGCATGGTCCGCACCGAACTGTCGCACCTGCACTACGGCGGCCCCGACGGTCTCGACGCCGTCGCCCGGACGGTTCCGGCGGGCCGGCTCGCCGATCCGTCCGACATCGGTGCCGCCGCGGTGTTCCTCGCGTCCGACGCCGCCGCGTTCATCAGCGGGGCGAGTCTGCTGGTGCATGGCGGGGGTGAACGGCCGGCGTTCTTGGACGCGGCGACGGTCAATGGGGCGGAGAGCAGCTGAGGGTGGGTTTGTTTCGCCCCCGCCGCCCTTACCCGTCCCATCCTGTTCCTGGGGGCTGTGCCCCCAGACCCCCTTCGCGCTGAACGCGCTCGTCCTCAAGCGCCGGACGGGCTGGGAATGCGGGCCTGCGCTCCCAGACCCCCTACGCGCTGAGCGTGCGGTCGTCCTCAAGTGCCGGACGGGCTGGGAATGCGGGCCCGCGCTGGAAGGTACGGTCGGCCTTCATGCCGAAGGCCCCCGTCGCCGTCCTGGGGTAGGGCGGCGACCGGGGCCTTCGGGTCAAGCGTTTGGTGGCTTCACGCCCGCGTGGCGAACGCAGATCGTGCGTGGAGCCGGGGTGCCGGGTGGGAGCGGGAGAGAGGGCCCGCTCTGGTCCTCCGGCGGTTGGATCAGATCAAGAAAGAGATGATCAGCCCTGGAGGGTGGCGACCTTGGAAGCAAGCGCCGACTTCTTGTTGGCGGCCTGGTTCTTGTGGATGACGCCCTTCGAGACGGCCTTGTCGAGCTGACGCGCCGCAGCGCGCTGAGCCTCGGTCGCCTTCGCGACGTCACCCGCGGCAGCGGCCTCGCGGGCCTTGCGGATCGCGGTCTTCAGGGAGGACTTGACGGCCTTGTTGCGCAGCCGCGCCTTCTCGTTGGTCTTGATCCGCTTGATCTGGGACTTGATGTTCGCCACGAATGAGCCTTTTCAGCTTCAGGTGCAGGAGGGCACGCCTCATGCGCCGTTTGATTGCTTCTTGGGTTTACTGCACCGTGTCTCCTGCTGAGAGGGCATGAGACACAGCCACTCAGGTTACCAGCCGCTCTTCCGGCAGCCCAATCCGGCCGCCCGCGCTCCGTGAAACCGCCCAAACCGGTCCCCGCTCCCCGCCCGTGGGACCATGGAGCCTACGTATAGATCCGACCCGAGACCGCAGACACTGCGGACGCCTCAAGAATCAGGACCCTGCGTGCCCGCGATCCCTAGCCATGTGCCCGAGCCGAGCCGTACCGACCCGGCGCTGATCCGCAATTTCTGCATCATCGCGCACATCGACCACGGCAAGTCCACGCTCGCCGACCGGATGCTCCAGCTGACCGGAGTGGTCGACCAGCGGCAGATGCGCGCCCAGTACCTCGACCGCATGGACATCGAGCGCGAGCGCGGCATCACGATCAAGTCCCAGGCGGTGCGTCTGCCATGGGCCCCGACCGACGGTGACGGGGGCGGTCAGGGCGGGACTCACATCCTGAACATGATCGACACCCCGGGACACGTCGACTTCACGTACGAGGTCTCGCGGTCGCTCGCGGCCTGTGAGGGGACCGTCCTCCTCGTCGACGCCGCTCAGGGCATCGAGGCCCAGACCCTCGCCAACCTGTACCTGGCGATGGAGAACGAGCTCACCATCGTCCCGGTGCTGAACAAGATCGACCTGCCGGCCGCCCAGCCGGAGAAGTTCTCCGAGGAGCTCGCCAACCTCATCGGCTGCCAGCCCGAGGACGTGCTCAAGGTCTCGGCGAAGACCGGCGTCGGCGTGGACGCGCTCCTGAACCGGGTCGTCCGCGACGTCCCGGCCCCGGTCGGCGTCAAGGACGCCCCCGCCCGCGCGATGATCTTCGACTCGGTCTACGACTCCTACCGGGGCGTGGTCACGTACGTCCGTGTCATCGACGGCCAGCTCAACAAGCGCGAGCGCATCAAGATGATGTCGACCGGCGCCACCCATGAGCTCCTCGAGATCGGTGTCTCGTCCCCCGAGATGACCTCGGCCGACGGTATCGGCGTCGGCGAGGTGGGCTACATCATCACCGGCGTGAAGGACGTCCGTCAGTCCAAGGTCGGTGACACCATCACCAGCAAGGAGAAGGGCGCCACCGAGGCCCTCGGCGGGTACAAGGACCCCAAGCCGATGGTCTTCTCGGGCCTCTACCCGCTGGACGGCTCGGACTACCCCGACCTGCGCGAGGCGCTGGACAAGCTCCAGCTCAACGACGCCGCCCTGGTCTACGAGCCGGAGACCTCCGCGGCCCTCGGTTTCGGCTTCCGCGTCGGCTTCCTCGGCCTGCTGCACCTCGACGTCATCCGTGAGCGCCTGGAGCGCGAGTTCAACCTCGAACTCATCGCCACCGCTCCCAACGTGGTCTACCGCGTGATCATGGAGGACGGGAAGGAGCACACGGTCACCAACCCGAGCGAGTTCCCCGAGGGCAAGATCGACAAGGTCTTCGAGCCGGTCGTCCGGGCCACGATCCTCGCTCCCAGCGAGTTCATCGGCTCGATCATGGAGCTCTGCCAGACCCGCCGCGGCACCCTTCTCGGCATGGACTACCTCTCCGAGGACCGGGTCGAGATCCGTTACACGCTCCCCCTCGCGGAGATCGTCTTCGACTTCTTCGACAACCTGAAGTCCAAGACCCGTGGCTACGCCTCCCTGGACTACGAGCCCACCGGAGAGCAGGACGCCCAGCTGGTGAAGGTCGACATCCTGCTGCACGGCGACCGTGTCGACGCGTTCTCCGCCGTCACCCACAAGGACGCGGCCTACGCGTACGGCGTACGGCTCGTCGCCAAGCTGCGTGAGCTGATCCCGCGCCAGGCCTTCGAGATCCCCATCCAGGCGGCCATCGGGTCGCGGGTCATCGCCCGCGAGACCATCCGCGCGATCCGCAAGGACGTTCTCGCCAAGTGCTACGGCGGTGACATCTCGCGTAAGCGGAAGCTGCTGGAGAAGCAGAAGGAAGGCAAGAAGCGGATGAAGATGGTCGGCTCTGTGGAGGTTCCGCAGGAAGCCTTCATCGCCGTCCTGTCGAGCGACGAGAACGCGGGGTCGGGCAAGGGCAAGAAGTAGGCCGACACCATCCCGTGGGAATCGGGAGAAAGGGGGGCTCGTCGCGTGGGAATGCGGTGGGCCCCCTTCGTGTACGTACTGTCGTGCCTGCGGGAAGCGAACAGCCGCTCTCCGTGCGAAGTGACAGGCCGTCGCCCCTTACGCGCCGGGCGGTCGCGCCTTACTCTGATCTCTGCTCGGTAGTTACCCGCGAGTTAAACAACAGCCGCAAATGAGCCAGCCGCCGCATTGCCGCGGGCCCCGGAGGATGTCGTGAGCGACACACAGACCTTGATCGAGAACCGTCCGCCGTCCGTCGCCGGTCTTTTCCTGGATCGCGTGGCCGCCACGCCGGACGCCGAGGCCTACCGCTACCCGGTGCCCCCGGCCACCGGTGAGGGCCCGGACGACTGGAAGTCGCTGACCTGGGCGCAGGCCGCCGAGCGGGTCTACGCCATCGCCGCCGGCCTCATCGAACTGGGCGTACAGCCGGAACAGCGCGTCGCGCTCGCCTCCGCCACCCGCGTCGAGTGGATCCTCGGCGACCTGGGAATCATGTGCGCCGGTGCCGCCACGACCACGGTGTATCCGCAGACCAACGCCGACGAGTCGGCCTTCATCCTCGCCGACTCGGCCAGCAAGGTGCTGATCGCCGAGGACGCGGCCCAGCTCGCCAAGGCGCGGGAGAAGCGCGCCGACCTCCCCGAACTCACCCATGTCGTGGTCATCGACCCGGTCGGCGTCGAGACCGGCGACGGGGTGCTCACCCTGGCCGAGCTGGAGCAGCGCGGTGCCGCGTACCTGGAGAAGAACCCGGAGCTGATCAAGGAGCGGGTCGGGGCGATCACGAAGGACCAGCTCGCCACCCTGATCTACACCTCCGGCACCACCGGCCGCCCCAAGGGGGTCCGGCTCCCGCACGACAACTGGTCGTACATGGCGAAGGCGATCGCCGCGACCGGGCTGCTCGGCGCGGACGACGTCCAGTACCTCTGGCTGCCGCTCGCGCACGTGTTCGGCAAGGTGCTGACCTCCGGCCAGATCGAGGTCGGACACGTCACCGCCGTCGACGGCCGCGTCGACAAGATCATCGAGAACCTTCCGGTCGTACAGCCGACCTACATGGCCGCCGTGCCGCGCATCTTCGAGAAGGTCTACAACGGGGTCGCGGCGAAGGCGCGGGCCGGTGGCGGCGCCAAGTACAAGATCTTCCAGTGGGCCTCCGAAGTCGCCCGTGAGTACGCCAAGGCCACCCAGGACAACTTCCGGCGCACCGGCACCGCCTCCGCGCCCTTCGCCCTCGCCGCGAAGCACAAGGTCGCCGACGCGCTCGTCTTCGCCAAGATCCGCGAGGCCTTCGGCGGCAATCTGCGCGCCTGCGTCTCCGGATCGGCCGCCCTCGCACCCGAGATCGGCTTCTTCTTCTCCGGCGCCGGCATCCACATCCTCGAGGGCTACGGCCTCACCGAGTCCTCCGCCGCCTCCTTCGTCAACCCCGGTGAGGCCTACCGCACCGGCACGGTCGGCAAGCCGCTGCCCGGCACGGAGGTGCGCATCGCGGACGACGGCGAGATCCTGCTGCGCGGGCCCGGGATCATGGAGGGATACCACGGTCTGCCCGAGAAGACCGCCGAGGTGCTGGAGTCCGACGGCTGGTTCCACACCGGTGACATCGGTGAGCTGTCGCCGGACGGCTATCTGCGGATCACCGACCGCAAGAAGGACCTCATCAAGACGTCCGGCGGCAAGTACATCGCGCCGGCCGAGGTCGAGGGGCAGTTCAAGGCGGTCTGCCCGTACGTCTCCAACATCCTGGTCCACGGCGCCGACCGGAACTTCTGCACGGCGCTCATCGCGCTCGACGAACCGGCCATCCTGGGCTGGGCGAAGGACAACGGGCTCGACGGGAAGTCGTACGCGGAGGTGGTGGCCGCGCCGGGAACCGTCGCTCTCATCGAGGGGTACGTCAAGGAGCTCAACCGGGGGCTTCAGCGGTGGCAGACCATCAAGAAGTTCCGGTTGCTGCCACGGGACCTCGACGTTGAGCACGGGGAGATCACGCCGAGTCTGAAGTTGAAGCGGCCGGTTGTTGAGCGGGAGTACAAGCATCTGATCGATGAGATGTATGCGGGGGCCAGGGAGGCGTAGGGGGTGGGGTGCGGGGAGTCGTGACGGCTGCGGGTGCGTTGTGGCTTGTCGCGCAGTTCCCCGCGCCCCTGGGTTGGGACACGCGCCCCTGGTTGGGACACGCGGCCCTTGTTCAGTAGTTGGCGGAGGTCTCGGATCTGCCATGGTGACAGTGTCTCACTCGGCCGGCGGCGGGATCGCGGGCTCGCCGGGGGCGCGTGGGCCCGGTACCGCCGGTGCACTCGTCCTGTGTGCCGTCTCGTCCAGTGCTTCGTTGTTGGGGCGTTCGGGGTCCAGGAGGGCGCAGACCACGGTCAGTAGTTGGTCGACGTCGACGGGTTTGGGTACGTAGTCGTTGGCGCCGCGGGCGATCGACTTCTCCCGGTCGCCGGGCATCGCCTTGGCGGTGAGGGCGACGATGGGCAGGTCGGCCCAGTGCGGGGTGCGGCGGATGGCGGAGATCGTCTCGTAGCCGTCCATCTCCGGCATCATGATGTCCATCAGTACGAGTTCGACGTCCGGGTTGCGTTCCAGTGTCTCGATGCCTTCCCGGCCGTTCTCCGCGTACAGCACCGGCATCCCCACCCGCCCCAGAACATGGGTGAGCGCGAAGACGTTGCGGATGTCGTCGTCGACGATCAACACCCGGCGTCCGGGCAGGACTTGACCCGCGCGGCCCGCCTTCCAGGCCTCCAGCTTCGTGGGCGCGGGCCAGGAGTCGTCCACGTCATGGGTCGCGTAGGGCTCGGTGGACTGTCGTTCGGGCAGCGGTAGTTGGCGGTCCTCGGAGTCGGCGCCGGACGTCGGGTCCGTCGCCGGGTGACCGGGGCTGACGACGGGGACGTACAGGGTGAAGGTCGAGCCCTTGCCGGGCACGCTCTCCGCGATGATCCTGCCGCCCAGCAGGCCGGCGATCTCCCGGCTGATGGACAGGCCGAGGCCTGTGCCGCCGTACTTGCGGTTCGTCGTGCCGTCCGCCTGCTGGAACGCCTCGAAGATCACCGGGAGTTTCTCGGCGGCGATACCGATACCCGTGTCGGAGACGGCGAAGGCGATCACGTCGTCGCTGTTCTCGCCGGTGTACAGGTGATCGGGGTCGGTGATCCGGGTGACCCGCAGCTCGACCCGGCCGGCCGCGGTGAACTTGATCGCGTTGGAGAGGAGGTTGCGCAGAATCTGCTGGAGACGCTGCTCGTCCGAGTACATCTCGCGCGGTACGGCCTCCCCGACCGCCACCTCGAACGCGAGCCCCCGGTCGATGGTGAGCGGGCGGAAGGTCGCGTGGACGTAATCAAGGAGCTTGATCAGCGGCAGCCTCTTCGGGCGTACGTCCATCCGGCCGGCCTCGATCTTCGACAGGTCGAGGATGTCGTTGATGAGCTGGAGGAGGTCCGAGCCCGAGCGGTGGATCGTCGTGGCGAACTGGACCTCCTGGTCGGAGAGATGGCCGTCCGGGTTGTCCGAGAGCAGGCGGGCCAGGATGAGGAGGGAGTTCAGGGGGGTGCGCAGCTCGTGGGACATGTTCGCCAGGAACTCCGACTTGTACTGGGAGCTGGTCGCCAGCAGGGCGGCTTTGTCCTCCAGTTCGGCGTTCGAGCGCTGCAACTCCGCCTGCTGCTTCTGGAGTTCGTCCGAGCGTTCCTGGAGCTGCGTGGCGAGGCGCTGTGACTGGCCGAGCAGGGACTCCGTACGGGAGTTGGCGATGATCGTGTTGATCGCGACGCCGATCGTGTTCACGAACTGGTCGAAGAACGCCAGGTGGACGTCGGAGAAGCGGGAGAACGAGGCGAGTTCGATCACACCGAGCAGCTTGTCCTCGAAGAGGATCGGGATGATGACGACGCTGGCCGGGGCGGCTTCCCCCAGACCGCTGTTGATCTTGATGTAGTCCGGTGGGGCCTCCTTCACCAGGATCCGCTTCTTCTCGCGCGCCGCCTGCCGCACCAGCCCGTGCACCGGCATCCCGCCCGTGTCGACCGTCGCCCCCTCGGCCGACCCGTACCCCGCGATGAACGCCAGGCCCTTCGCGGGCACCGGCGCGCGCAGAGTGGCGCTGTCCTCGTCCGGGTCGGCCAGGAAGAACGCCCCGTACTGCGCGTTCACCAGCGGGGTCAGCTCGCGCAGGATCAGGTCGGCGACCTCCATCAGGTCCCGGTGGCCCTGCATCAGGGCGGCCAGGCGGGCCAGGTTCGACTCCAGCCAGTCCTTCGCACGGGTCGTCTCACGGAGGTTGGCGACCATCAGGTTGATGTTGTCCTTCAGCTCGGCGACCTCGCCGCGCGTCTCCACCGAGATGGAACGGGACATGTCTCCCTGGGCCACCGCCGAGGCGACCTCGGCGATCGCGCGGACCTGGGTGGTCAGGTTCAGGGCGAGTTCGTTCACGTTGGTCGTGAGGCGCTTCCAGGTGCCGTACACGCCCTCGACCCTTGCCTGGCCGCCGAGTTGGCCGTCGATGCCCACTTCGCGGGCCACCCGCGTCACCTCGGAGGAGAAGGAGGAGAGCGTGTCCACCATCGTGTTGATGGTGGTCTTCAGCTCAAGGATCTCGCCCCGCGCGTCCACGTCGATCTTCTTCGAGAGGTCGCCCTGTGCCACCGCCGTGGCCACCTGCGCGATGTTGCGGACCTGCGAAGTCAGGTTGTCCGCCATGTAGTTGACGTTGTCGGTCAGGTCTCGCCAGACCCCTGAGACGCCCAGCACCTGGGCGCGTCCGCCGAGTCGGCCGTCGGTGCCGACCTCGCGGGCCACCCGCGTCACCTCGTCGGCGAAGGCGCGCAGCTGCTCGACCATCGTGTTGACGGTGTCCTTCAGCTCGAGGATCTCCCCGCGGGCGTCCACCGTGATCGTCTTCGACAGGTTGCCGTTCGCGACCGCCGTCGTGACCTGGGCGATGTTCCGCACCTGCGAAGTCAGGTTCAGGGCCATGAAGTTGACGTTGTCGGTCAGGTCCTTCCATACGCCTGACACGCCTCTCACCTGCGCCTGACCGCCGAGGTTTCCCTCGGTGCCGACCTCGCGGGCGACGCGGGTGACTTCGTCGGCGAAGGCGGAGAGCTGGTCGACCATCGTGTTGATCGTCGACTTGAGTTCGAGGATCTCGCCCTTCGCCTCCACCGTGATCTTCTTGCCGAGGTCGCCCTGAGCCACGGCCGTGGATACCAGGGCGATGTTGCGGACCTGTGAAGTCAGGTTGTCCGCCATGAAGTTGACGTTGTCGGTCAGGTCCTTCCAGACGCCTGACACACCTCTCACCTGCGCCCGGCCGCCGAGGTTTCCCTCGGTGCCGACCTCGCGGGCGACCCGGGTGACCTCGTCGGCGAAGGCGGAGAGCTGGTCGACCATGGTGTTGATCGTCGACTTGAGCTCCAGGATCTCGCCCTGGGCGTCCACCGTGATCTTCTGGCTCAGGTCGCCGTTCGCCACGGCTGTTGTCACCTGGGCGATGTTGCGGACCTGCGAAGTCAGGTTCGACGCCATGAAATTGACGTTGTCGGTCAGGTCCTTCCAGACACCCGACACGCCTCTCACCTGAGCCCGGCCGCCCAACTGGCCCTCCGTACCAACCTCGCGCGCCACCCGGGTCACCTCGTCGGCGAAGGCGGAGAGCTGGTCGACCATCGTGTTGACCGTCAGCTTCAGTTCGAGGAGCTCACCGGTCGCCTCGACCGTGACCGTACGGGTCAGATCACCCCGGGCCACCGACGTGGTCACCAGGGCGATGTCACGGACCTGGGCGGTCAGCCGGGACGCCATCGTGTTGACCGCCTCGGTCACATCCCGCCAACTGCCCGACAGGCCCTGCACCTTGGCGCGTCCGCCGAGCCGCCCCTCCGTACCGACCTCGCGCGCGACCCGGGTCACCTCGCCGGTGAACAACGACAACTGGTCGACCATCTTGTTCACGGTCCGGCCGAGCCGGCGCAGATCACCGCGCAACTCCCGGTTCCCGTCGTGCAGATCGACCCGCTGGGTCAGATCGCCGCCGGCCACCGCGTCCAGCACGCGTGCCGCGTTCGCCGCCGGTGCCACCAGGGCGTCGAGGAGACCGTTCACGTCGTTGACGCGCGAGGTCCAGTGGCCCTGGCCGGGGCTCGCGGACAGACGTTCGTCGAGCCGGCCGTGCCGGATCAGGTCCCGACGTACGCGCTGCACCTCGGAGTTGAAGTGCAGATTGCGGTCCATGATCTGGTTGAACGCGGAGCTCAGTTCGGCGACCAGACCGTGGCCGGTCTCCGGCACCTTCGCGAAGTCGCCGTCCCGGGCCGCCGTCATCGCGGCGAGCAGCGGACGCAGATCGGATGCCCGAATCTGTCCGTCTTCGGGCACTTGCGTAGCACTGTTCTCACTCATGGCGGCCCACTTCGGTAACTCGGCGCTTATGGGCGTGGTCAGTCTGTCACTCTGTCCGCGTCCACTGAGGTGCATTCGTACGAACTGCTCGGGGAGCAGCCCATGGCGGTCATTCCGACGCAACGGGAGACCGTGTCCCGTGCGCCGTCCCACGAGCCCGGCATGCCTACGCGCCGGGGTGTGGACCGGCGTGCGGTCGCGCACGCCACGCTCGGCGGCGGCCCCCTCGCGCCCGGCGCCGCCCGTGGCCTCGTACGGGCCGCCCTCGCCGAATGGGCCCGACTCGGCCTGCCCGGAGCCGAGTCACTGCCGCAGCGGCTCATCGACGACGCCATGGTGGTCGTCAGCGAACTCGTCACCAACGCCGTCGTCCACGCGGGGACGGACGTGGAGCTGGCGTGCCGCCTGGAGACGTCGGGAGAACCGGACGCGGGGCTGAAGCAGGAGGGGGCGGAGGTCGGGGCAGGGGAAGGGGACGTCGTGCTCCTTGTCGAGGTGTCCGATCACCATCCCTCCCGCTCGCCCCGCGACAGCGGTGCCGAACCCCCCTACGACATACCGGAGTACGGGCGCGGCCTCCATCTCGTCGCCGTCCTCTCCGAGGCCTGGGGCGTCACCTACCGCACCGGCGTCAAGACCGTCTGGGCGCGGCTCCCCGCCGAAGGAGCGACAGCCGACGACGACATCGAGGCGTACGCCGGCGCACAGGCCCCCGGGCGCGGGTTACCGGTCGGCGAGGTTCTCGCCCCCGAGCCGCAGCGCGCCCCGCACGACGAGGAGTGGCTCCATCACGGCGCCCTCTCCTTCCTCGCCGAGGCCTCGGACCTGCTCGCCGGACAGCTCGACGAGGACCACGTCGCCGCGCTCACCGGACAGCTCCTCGTACCGCGCCTCGCCGACTGGTGCGCGGTGTGGCTGGAGGACGAGTCCATGGGACGCGGGAGCTGGAGCGACGGTGGCGGAGGAGTCGGGAGTGGCGGGCGGAGCGGGGGCGGCGGGTACACCGGGCCCGGGCCACGGCTCGCCCGGGTCTGGCACAGCAGCGAGGACCGGATCGAGGAGCTGCGCCGCGCCCTCGAGAAGGACCCGCCGCGCCCGCCCGACACCTTCCGGACCGGGCCGGTCCCGGTGCCCTGGCCCGGCGACGGACTCGACGGACCCGACGGGCCAGGGCGCGGGGACACCGGTGCCACGGGCGCCGCGCTCGCCTACCGGCTGGTCGCCGGCGGCCGGCCACTCGGCACGCTGGTCATCGGGCGGGCCGGAGTGAGCTGTTTCCCCGACGAGGTCACCGGCCTGGTCGAGGATCTCAGCCGCCGCGTCGCGCTCGCCGTCGGCGCCGCCCGCCAGTACGCCCGCCAGGCCACCATCAGCCGCATCCTCCAGCGCGGCCTCCTGCCCGGCGCCGTCGCCGAGATCCCCGGTGTCAGCAGCGCCCTCGTCTACGAGCCCTGTGACAAGGGCGGGCCCAGCGGCGACTTCTACGACCTCTTCCCGGCCGGCGCCGGCCGCTGGTGCTTCGCCGTCGGCGACGTCCAGGGCAAGGGGCCCGAGGCCGCCGTCGTGATCGGCCTCGCCCGGCCCTGGCTACGGCTGCTAGCCCGCGAGGGCTACCGCGTCGCCGACGTCCTCGACCGCCTCAACCAGCTGCTCCTCGACGATGCCACGGAGACGGCGGACGCGGCGGCCCGCGCGCTGGTCGCGGCGGACGGGCGGACGGCGCCACCGGGGGGTGCGGGGGGTTCGGCCGACCCCGGTGGCCTGGGCGGCGCGGTACGCCAGGCCGAGGGGCCGCAGACCCGCTTCCTCTCCCTCCTCTACGGCGAACTCGTACCCTTCGACGGAGGCGTGCGCTGCACGCTCGCCTCGGCCGGGCATCCGCTGCCGCTGGTTCTCCGGGCGGACGGCGAGGTCCTCACGGCCGCCGAACCGCAGACCCTGCTCGGGGTCGTCGAGGACGAGACGTACACCAGCGGAAGCTTCGAGCTGTGGCCGGGCGACAGCCTGCTGTGCGTCACCGACGGGGTCACCGAGCGGCGCTGCGGGCCCCGCCAGTTCGATGACGGCGACGGCTTGGCGAACGCCCTCGCGGGCTGCGCCGGGCTGGACGCCCAGCTGATCGCGGAACGCATCCGCCGACTCGTGCACGAGTTCGGGGAGAAGCCGCCGGAGGACGATCTGGCGCTGCTGGTGCTGCAGACCGGCTGACGCTCGAGTGACGTCGGGGTCATGCCCGGGTCAGGTCCGGGTCATGTCCGGGTCGTCGGGTGGGGCGGGGCGTGCCGGTGGTGCTGGACAATGGATGGCATGCCCTCCGCACTTCCCGACGGCGAACCCGTCCCCGACGACGGCGCCCTTCCCGCCCCCGCGCT
Organism: Streptomyces sp. NRRL WC-3618; assembly: GCF_001280005.1. Taxonomy (GTDB): domain Bacteria; phylum Actinomycetota; class Actinomycetes; order Streptomycetales; family Streptomycetaceae; genus Streptomyces. The sequence goes on from NZ_LGDW01000010.1 coordinate 25,610, forward strand.
CGCCGGGGCGGCGGACCGTCCTCTCGGGTTCTACCTCCACGTTCCGTACTGCGCGACCCGCTGCGGCTACTGCGACTTCAACACCTACACGGCGACCGAGCTGCGCGGCACCGGCGGTGTCCTCGCCTCCCGCGACAACTACGCGGACACCCTGATCGACGAGGTGCGGCTCGCGCGGAAGGTCCTCGGCGACGACCCGCGCGAGGTCCGCACGGTGTTCGTCGGAGGCGGCACGCCCACCCTGCTGGCCGCCGACGACCTCGTACGGATGCTGGGAGCGATCCGTGACGAGTTCGGCCTCGCGGCGGCCGCCGAGGTGACGACGGAGGCGAATCCGGAGTCGGTGGACGAGCGATATCTGGCCACCCTGCGTGAGGGTGGTTTCAACCGGATCTCGTTCGGGATGCAGAGCGCGAAACAGCATGTACTGAAGGTGCTGGACCGTACGCACACGCCGGGGCGTCCTGAGGCCTGTGTGGCCGAGGCGCGGGCGGTCGGGTTCGACCATGTGAACCTTGATCTGATCTACGGCACGCCCGGGGAGTCGGACGACGACTGGCGGGCCTCGCTGGACGCGGTGCTGGGGGCCGGGCCGGATCACGTGAGTGCGTACGCCCTGATCGTGGAGGAGGGGACGCAGCTTGCTCGGCGTATCCGCCGGGGCGAGGTGCCGATGACCGACGACGACGTCCACGCGGATCGGTATCTGATCGCCGACGAGGTGCTGGGTGCGGCGGGTTATGACTGGTACGAGGTGTCCAACTGGGCGACTTCGGAGGCGGCCCGATGCCTCCACAACGAGCTGTACTGGCGGGGCGCCGACTGGTGGGGTGCCGGGCCCGGGGCCCACAGCCATGTGGGGGGCGTGCGGTGGTGGAACGTGAAGCATCCCGGGGCGTACGCCGGGGCGCTGGCAGCGGGGCGGTCGCCGGGGGCGGGGCGTGAGGTGCTGTCCGAGGAGGACCGGCGGGTGGAGCGGGTTCTGCTGGAGCTGAGGCTGCGGGAGGGGGTGCCGTTGGCGTTGCTGAAGGGCGCCGGGCTGGCGGCTGC
>NZ_LGDW01000011.1 GCF_001280005.1 Streptomyces sp. NRRL WC-3618
CAGCGACCTGGACCTGTACGTGTACGACAAGGACCGCAACCTGCTGTCGAGCCCCAACAGCGGCAACGACGAGCACGCCGACCTCGCCCCGGGAACCTATGACGTGTACGTCAACCAGTACGCCCTGCCCGAGGGCGTCACCAGCCAGCCGTACACGCTCCACACCTGGCTGCTCGGCCCGGGCATCCAGCCGGACCGTCCGGCCACCATCACCCCGGCCGAACGGCGGGTGGACGCGGGCGACACCGTCCAGACCACCGTCTCCTGGCGCGACCTCACGCCTGGCGGCGTCTATCTCGGCCTGGTCGAGTACGGCGACGGCAGCGACAAGGTCGGCACGACGGTCCTGACGGTCACGCCGTAACAGCGGAAAAGAAGAGGGGGCCCGCCGCTCACGCGGTGGGCCCTCTTTCTTATGTGGTGTTCCTTATGTGGTGTTTCTTATGTGGTGTTTCTTATGTGGTCCGGTACGCCCGGTGGATCGTCTGCTTCAGGGTGTTGCCGTCGGCGTCAGTGAGCGTCACGCGCAGCGAGACCGTGCCCGCCTTCGCCGGGTGGCGCAGGTCGAGGCGCTTGCCGTCGACGGCCTTCGCGGCCAGCCAGGTGCGGCCGTCGTCGTAGGAGACGGAGAAGGCCAGCTTGCGGGCGGTACGTGCGGTGGCCGCGCCCTCGATCGTGAACGGCACCGGGAAACGCGTACCCGCCCTCGCCGTGCTCGCCGTGCTCAGCCGGGGTGTGAAGCGGACCACCGACAGCGGCAGCCGCTGCCCGATGCCGGTGACGTGCGCGGAGGCGAAGGTCCACTCGGCGGTGATCCGGTTGGAGACCGGGGACAGCGTGGTGGGGCGGGAGACGTCCGTGGTGAGACGGAACGCGCGCTTGGCGGCGGGGAGTTCGTACGAGACGCCGTTCAAGGGTTCGTCAACGGCGAAGACGCGGGTGCCGCCGTCCGCGTACAGGGTGCTCCTGGCCTTGCTGTAGCGGGAGTCGCCGATGTGGCCGGCGCCGTCGGAGAACAGGGGAAGGTAGGCCAGGAAGGTGTCGCCCATACGGACCGCGCCGGGGCGGTCCTCGCCGTCCGTCAGCGGGCCGGTGAGATGCGGGCCGAAGACGCCGGTGTTGAACCGCTCGGTGTACTCCTTGCCCGCGCTGTACGAACGGGGCTTCGCCGTCCACTGGCCGGCGTCCCACACCGGTTCGCCGTCCGCGTCCTTGCCGCCGTTCTGCGAGACGGCGTACCGCCACCGCACGCCCGGCAGGACGTAGTCGGTGAAGGCGCCCGGCAACGAGCGCCTGTCGAGGTTGAAGTCGAACCACGCGCCGCCCGGAGTCATCGGCGCGGCGACGAGCGACGCCGTCTTGCCCCTGGCGGGCGCACCGGCGGCGAGCGTGACCTTGGCGAACTGCCCGCGCGTCGGGTTCGCGGTGAAGCCCGACAGGTCGCCGGTACGGTTCCAGACCGGCCGGTAGTGCGTACTGCCGTGCGTCCAGGTGCCGTTGTACTGCGCGAACGCCTCGCCCGCCGGAAGCCGGGCGCCGAACTGACCGACGCGCAGCCTGCCGAAGTCGCCCATGTCGTACGTGGAGATGCTCCGGTTCCCGCCGATGTCGAACCCGTAGTTGAGGGTGGCGTCGGTGTTCTTCGCCTCGCTGTCCGGCACGGTGATCCGGACCGGCTTGGCCTTGCGGGCGTCCATGACGAGGGTGGTGTCACGGGTGAGGGAGAACTTCGGGTTGAGGAGGAGAGCCAGCTCGCTGGAGTCGGCGTCGGAGTTCGCGCCCGTGTCGATACGGCCTTCGAGGCTGTAACGGCCCCTGGGCAACCGTACGGTGAACTCGCCGTCCGTGTCGTCGGAGAAGTCCCGCCAGATCTGGTTGTCCAGAGCCTGCACACCGGTCTGGGAACGGATGGCGGGCTTGCCCTTCAGGTCGAGGTGCTTGACCGTCAGGTTGTACGACTCGACCTCACGGTGTACGCCGATGCCGGTCCGTACGGTCGTACCCGCCCCGTCCGTCGCGGTGAGCGCGCCGCCGAAGGAGCCGTCGGCCGTGCCGGCGCCGCTGTCGGCGGTGACCTGGGCGGTCGCGGTGGCGCCCGCCGGGACGGTGAGCCGCTTCGGCGAGACCTCGAACATGCCCTCGGCGGCGGGCTTTCCGTCCGCGCCGTACGCCTCGGTGGTCAGGTCGAGGGTGAGGGGGCGGTCGCCGTCGTTGCGGTAGGTGACCGTCTTGGTGGCCGGCTGGTCGTCGGTGTGCGGCCACTGCTGGGCGGGGAAGCCGAGGGTGGCCGGGGTGGTGGTGAGCTGCTGGTCGAGGGCGCGGACGATGTCCGTACGGCCCGTGCCCTGCGCGAACGCCGAGACGCCGGGGGCGGGTTTGGCGGACGCGGTGAGGGCGGCCTTGATGCGCTCACCGGTCCAGTCGGGGTGGCGCTGGGCGACGATCGCGGCGGCGCCGGCGACATGCGGGGTCGCCATCGACGTACCGCTCATCGAGACGTAGCCGTCGGCGGCCGGGTCGCCCTCCGTGCCCTGGGCGGCCTTCGCGGCGACGATGTCGACGCCGGGGGCGGTGAGGTCGGGCTTGAGGGCACCGTCCGCCGTCGGGCCCCGGCTGGAGAAGTCGGCCATCGCGTCGGTACGGTCCACCGCGCCCACGGTGAGCGCGGCGGCGGCGCTGCCCGGCGATCCGACGGTGCCGGCGTCGGGGCCCTCGTTGCCGGCGGCGATCACGAAGAGGGCGCCGGAGGAGGCGGACAGGTCGTTCACCGCCTGTTCGACGGGGTCGTCACCGGGGCTGTCGGGGCCGCCCAGGCTGAGGTTGACCACCTTGGCGCCCTGGGCGACGGCCCACTGCGCACCGGCGATGACGCCGGAATCCGCGCCGAAGCCGGTGTCGTCGAGCACCTTGGCGCTGATCAGCCGGGCACCCGGCGCGACCCCCTTGTACTTGCCCCCGGAGTGCGCGCCGGACCCCGCGACCGTCGACGCCACATGCGTACCGTGACCCACCCGGTCGACGGTGTCCGCCGCCTCGGAGAAGTTCTTCGCCGCGTCGACACGGCCCCGCAGATCCGGATGCGTGTCGTCGACCCCGGTGTCCAGCACGGCGACCTTGACGCCCTTGCCGTCATACCCGGCCGCCCAGGCCTGCGGAGCCCCGATCTGGGCGGTGCTCCGGTCGAGGGCCGCCTCGACTTTCCCGTCCAGCCAGATCTTCTCGACCCGGCCGCCGGCCACCGACCTGCCCCGCGCTGCCCCCGCACTGCCGGTGAGCGTCTCCCACAGCTCGGAGCCCTCCGACTTACGGGCCTTCAGCGCGTCCCCGTTGACGCTGGGCAGATCCCGGCTCACCCGGGCACCGGCGGCGGACAGCACCCTCGGCGCGAGGGCGCGGCCCTTGGCGTACGTCACGATCAGCGGGAGGTCGGGGCGGGCCGCGTCGTCGTAGCCCCACTTGACCAGCTGCGTCACGTCGAACAGCCGCCGGTCGGCGGTGCCGTTCGCGAGGAGCCGCTCGGCGTCACGCGGGACGACGTAGGTGCGGTCGGCGTGGCGGGCTATGCGGAAGGTGGTGCCTTCGCGGCCCTTGGCGGGCCGTACGCCGGTGACCTGCCCGGTGGCGTCCAGGGTGACGCGGTCGCCGGTGACGAGGGTGACGGACTTGGCCTTGCTGACAGTGGGGGCCGTACCCGCCGTACCGCTGACGGACTGTGCGGCCCCGGATTCCGGGGCGCCGAGCAGAGCGGCGGTGAGGGCTGCGGTGGTGAGCACGGCGAGAGCCGAAGCCTCACTCGCTCGCCTCTTTCGGTGATTCAAGACATGCCTTTCTCTCCGAACTTCCGGGCACGGCGAAGCAGCCCGGCGGACGGGACAAAGAAACAGAGGGGAAAAAGGGGCGCCCCTGGTCAGAGAAGAAGGGGCGCGGGGGTGCGGTCTCAGACGAGCCGCTTACGGCCCCAGAAGAAGAGGAACACCGCGACACCGGCGGTCAGGGCGAACAGGATCGACGCGCCGAACCACTGCATGCTGTTCATCTGCGACATGGGGAGGTAGTCCACCGACCAGCCCACGACGTCGGCCTTCTTCAGGCACAGCTCACGTGCCGCGTCCGTCGTCCCCTCACTGCACGTGCTCCAGCCGAGGAGGTCTCCGCTGCTCGTGAGGTACGACTCATCGAGCTGGTACACACCGTTGGGCAGCGACGGGAACGAGTTCTCGGCGGTGACGCCCTTGTTGGTCGTGACCGTGATGACGTCGCCGAGCGACAGCATGAAGTAGGACCAGACGAGCTGGACGGCGACGGTGAACCCGAAGGTGACCACCATGGCCATCAGCGTGCGCCGCAGCACCACACCGATCGCCACCCCGCCGAACACGGAGAGGAGGGTGAGGGCGACAGGCACCGGGCCCGTGTTGTTGAAGGCCTCGCTGGAGGTCCAATCCATGACCGTGACCTCGGACGACTTGACGGGGTTCCACCACCAGCCGAACACCGCCGACAGCACGCCCGTGCTCACCACGACCACCAGCCCGGCCAGCGCCAGCTTCGTGGCGAGCCAGCGGGTCCGGCTCATGGACTGGGCGGCGACCAGCTTGGCCGTGCCGTTCTCCAGGTCGCCCGCGAGAAGCGGGGCGCCGAGGAAGACACCGAGCAGGATGGGTATCGCACTGAGACCGGTGGCGACGTAGGAGAACGCGTCGTGGTACTGCTGGAACTCGGCACCCATCTCGTCGAGGTTCTTGGCGGGATAGCCGTAGCCGTCGAGGAAGTCCGTCATCCGGCCGCGCTGGTAGACCATCCAGGCCACGGAGAGCGCGGCGGCGGCGAGGATCGCCCAGAACCCGGCCCGGTGCTGACGCCAGACCAGCCAGGTCATTCCGCTGAGGCGGGGGCGCCGGCCGGCCTTCGTGGTGGTCGCGCTCATGGTTCCGTTCCCGCCGTCGCTGGTCGTACCGGTCGAGGTGCTGGTGAAGGTGCTCATGCCGCCACCGTCCCGGTGCCGAACGCCTGGCCCAGACCCTGGCCCTGGACCTGGGCGGTGGGGGTGATCAGCGGTGGTGCGTCGGGGGAGCGGAGATAGGCGAGCAGGAGTTCCTCCATGTTCGGGGTGTCCGTCTCCCAGGGGCCGGTGACCGGGCCCTCGGGGCGGATGAGCGCGGTGAACTGCCGTCCGCTGGTGCGGGACTCGACGAGGGTGTGGTGCCCGAGGGCGGCGGGCAGGCCCTCGCCCTCCCTGGCGCCGGTGACCAGGGTGTGCACGGACATCAGATCGTCCACGTCACCGGCGAGGCGCACTCCGCCGCCGGAGACGACGACGAGGTAGTCGCACACGTTCTCCAGTTCGGCGAGGACGTGGGTGGACATCAGCACGGTGGTGCCACGCTCGGCGGCCTCGGCGAGGAGGGTGCCCATCATCTCGTGGCGCACGACCGGGTCGAGGTCCGACATCGGCTCGTCGAGCAGCAGCAGGTCGGGGCGCTTGCCGAAGGCGAGGGCGACGGCGACGCGGGTGCGCTGGCCGCCGGAGAGGGTGCTGATCTTCGCGTCGAAGGGCACGTTGCCCGCGCGGACGATGTCCTCGGCGGCGCGCTGGTCCCAGCCCGGGTTCAGCTCCCGCCCGAGCCGCAGGGTCTCCGCCACGGTGAAGCGGCGGAACAGCGGCTTCTCCTGGGCGAGGAACGCGGTGCGCCGGCCCGCCTCCACCGAGCCCGGCGCCTCGCCGAACAGGCTGATCGAGCCGTGCGTCGGCTGCAGGACATGGGCCGCGATGCTCAGCAGCGTGGTCTTGCCCGCCCCGTTGGGTCCCACCAGCCCGCAGATCCGGCCCGCCGGAAGCCGGAACGAACAGTCCCGCAGCGCCCAGCCCCGCCGGTAACGCATCCCCAGCCCGTACGCCTCAAGCGCCGGCTCCCCCGCGTACATACCGTCACTCACTTGTGCTCCTCGTTGTCGTGGCCCCCGTGGACCCTGTGATCCCCGTGGTGATGGACCCCGTGGTCGTGGGTCCCGTGGTCGTGGGTCCCGTGACCTCCGTGACCCCCGTCGCCGCCGCCTTCCCGGCGGCGTACTGCTTCTCCATCGCCGACGCGACCAGCGCGGTCACGTCGTCCTGCTCCAGACCGGCCCCGGCCGCCTTCGCCATCCACGCCACCAGCTCCCCGTACAGCGGAGAGTCGGTGCCCGTCTCGGGGCGGCCGAGGGTGCGGCGTACGAAGGTGCCCTGGCCCGGTCGCGGTTCGACCAGGCCCTCGCGCTCCAGCTCGCGGTACGCCTTGAGGGTGGTGTTCGGGTTGACCGTGCTGACCTCGGCGACCTCCTTGGCGGTGGGCAGCCGGTCCCCCGGCACGAGTACGCCCAGCCGCAGGGCCTGCTTGGTCTGCTGCACGATCTGCTGGAAGGCGGGGACCCCGCTCCGCCTGTCGATGCGGTACTCCACGGCCACCACCACCTCCATCATCATTCCACTACTTGATTAGTGGAATGATGATGGAGGGGGGTGGGGGTGATTGTCAACGGGGGTCGGGGAGCGGCCCGGGAAGGGGAGGGCGCGCGGGGCCGGGTTGCCCAAAGCGACGGGAGGGACCGACGGTCGCCGCGTCCCTGGCCGGACGTCGAGGACAATGACTGGCAGCCCGTCCGACCACGCGGCGGTGATCACCACGTTCGTGCTGGGAACAGCCGACGCGGAGTGATCCCCGTTTCCACAGGGCCCCGTTTCCCGCAGGGTCCTCGATATTCGCTGGGCGGCACGGCACCGCCCGCCTACCATCGGTGTCATGACCTGGCGACATTGATCCACCAGCCGTGCCTCCCGAGGGCCGCCTCGGACGCCGTACCTCCGACGTCCGAATCGCCCCTGCGGGAAGGCCTCATGACTCTCTCACCTGCGCGTGCGCCCGGCGCCGAGAACACCGGAAGCACCGGTGTCCGGCGGTTGACGGCCACGCTCTACGGCTACGCGTTCCTCGACGACTTCGTGCTGCTCTACCCGGTGTACACGCTGTTGTTCGCGGACACCGGTCTGTCGATCTGGCAGATCTCCTCGCTGTTCGCCCTGTGGTCGATCACCGGGATCCTGCTGGAGGTCCCCTCCGGCGCCTGGGCCGACGCCGTCTCCCGGCGGCTGCTGTTGTGGCTGGGTCCGCTGCTCACCGTCGTCGGCTTCGCCCTGTGGGTGATCGTGCCGTCGTACTGGGCCTTCGCGCTCGGCTTCGTGCTCTGGGGGGTGCGCGGCGCGCTCGGTTCCGGTGCGCTGGAAGCGCTGGTGTACGACGAGCTCGACCGGTTGGGCGCGGCCGACCGGTACGCGCGTGTCATCGGCCGGGCCCACGCGGTCGGGATGGTGGCCGTGATGGCGGCGATGGGACTGGCCGGTCCGGTGCTCGACTTCGGCGGATACCCGGCCGTGGGGGCGGCGAGCGTGCTGGCCTGTGTGCTGACCTCGGTGGTGGCGACCCGGTTCCCTGAGCATCGGGACGCGGTGTCTCACGCTGATGACCAGGTCTCTGCCCTCACCACCCTGCGGGCCGGGCTCGTCGAGGCCCGCCGGGACCGGTCCGTACGCGGGGCGCTGCTGCTCGTTCCGGCCGTCGGTGCGGTCTGGGGTGCGCTCGACGAGTACACGCCGCTGCTGGTCCGGGACACCGGCGTCGCCCAGCAGACGGTTCCGTATCTGCTGCTGGTGATCTGGGTGGGCCCCACGATCGGCAGCCTGCTGACCGGGGCGGCGGAGCGGCTGAGCACGACGGGGCTCGGCGTGGTGCTCGCGGGCTCGGCGCTCGCCCTGGCCGCGGGTTCGCTGATGGGCACTCCGGCCGGCATCAGTCTTGTCGCGGTCGCCTTCGGCGGCTTCCAGTTGGTCAACGTCCTTGCTGACGCGCGGCTCCAGGAACGGATCGAGGGGGCCCACCGGGCGACTGTGACCTCCGTCGCGAGCATGGGGACCGAGCTGGCCACGGTAGGGGTGTTCGCCGCGTACGCCTCGGTCGGTGCGTCGTATGCGCACGGGATCGCGTTCGCCGTGTTCGCGGTCCCGTATCTGGTGACGGCGCTCGTGTTGGTGCGGCTGGAGTAGGAAGCCCGTACTTTGCGGGTCACCGATTCAGGTCTCTCGCACGATCCCGGCGGCCTGCCTGATGAGGTCCACGGCTCGTTCGGGGTCACGCTGGGCGGCGGACGGCGGCTGTCGTGTCCTGCCGAACCGACCAGACGCCGACGTCCCGGCGCCGGCCGACACCACAACCCACCGCGGGAAGGACGTGTTCAGCGCCGGTACGAGGATCGCGACGGGTTTTTCATGTTTGGCTGCCTGTCAGGCTTCCCAGGCTTGGCTGGCTTTGAGACCCTCGTACGCCTCACGCAGTTCGGGCGCCTCCTGTAGCTGTCTCGCCTCAACCGCGTTGACGACTTCCAGTGCCCGCCAGGACGAATTGCTGGCCGCGGACGTTCTACCCGTTGCTCCGGCGCCCAGTTGGACTGCGGTTGCGGAGCCGACTCAGTAGCGCACGGGAAGACTCAGCAGGCCGCGGGTCCGCATTGAGGGACGCCAACGCAGTTCGCGGAGTCGGGCATCCAGAGCGAGCCGGGGGAAGCGGGCGAGGAGGGCGGTGAGGGCGATCTCCGTCTCCAGCCGGGCCAGGGGCGCGCCGAGGCAGTAGTGGATGCCATGGCCGAGGGCGAGATGCCCGGTCGTGTCGCGCTCGATGTCGAGCCGGTCGGGATCGGCGAACCGGTGCGGATCGCGGTGGGCGGCGGCCAGGGACAGCAGGACGGTCTCACCGGCCGGAATTGCGACACCGCCAATGAGGATGTCCTCGGTGGGGAATCGGCGGATGGCCAGGGGAACGGGGCCGTCGTAACGGGCCAACTCCTCGACCGCGCCGCCCAGTCGACCGGGATCGGCGCGGAGCGCGGTCAGTTGGTCGGGATGGCTGAGCAGGGCGAGGATGGCGTTGCCGATGAGGTGGACGGTGTTCTCGTACCCGGCGAAGAGGATGAGGAAGGCCAGGGACATGAGTTCGTCCTCGGTCAGCCCGTCCTCGTCGTCGCGCACGGCGATCAGGGCGGAGATCAGATCGTCGGCGGGGGCGGCTCGCTTGGCGGCGAGGAGCCCGGTGAAGAAACCGAGCATGGCCCGCACGGCTTCCTTCGCCCTGTCGGGCCGGGCCGGGTCCGGGGCCACCAGGTCATCGGTCCAGGACCGGAAGTCCTGCCGGTCGTCCGGGGCCACGCCCAGCAGATCGCAGATCACGGTGATCGGCAGGGGCGCGGCGTACGAGGGGATGAGGTCGGCGCGGCCGAGCGGTGCGATGGTGTCGAGCAGCGCGTCGGCGGTCTTCCTGATGGGTTCCCGCAGGAGCTCGACACGGCGCGGGGTGAACGCCTTGGACACCAGGCCCCGGATGCGGGTGTGATCCGGCGGGTCCATGTTCAGCAGATTCGCGTCCAGTGCCGGCGGCAGCGCGAGCCCGTGGTAGCCGCCGGGCTTCGCGTTGCGCTTGTCGAGGGAGAGCCGGGGGTCGGCGATGGCCTGGCGTACGTCGTCGTAGCGCGTGACCAGCCAGGCCGGAAGCCCGTCCGTCCCGGCGACGCGGTGGACGGGCCCGGCCTCGCGGAGCCGGGCATACACCGCGTACGGGTCGGCGATCAGCTCCGCAGGGTCAACGGCGGGCGGTTCTCCGGGTGTTGTCGTCGACATGGCCTCCACCCTAGACAGCGGAAGCCTTCCGCCACGGCGAAGACGACAAGCGCCCTGGTGTGCCGGCCCCGGACACCGTCGAGCCGCGTCGCCCCGACGCGAACCGACCGCTCGCCACCCGCGCCATCCCCTCACCGACCCACCCCCACAACCACCCCGCATCCCCACACCCTCATCACCTCTTCCGCCCCGGAAACCCGATTTTTCGCCAACTCGGCCGCATCCAGCCGGTTCCGCATGATGTAACGAACAGATATGCGAGTGACGCGCCTGACCTGAACGTCCTCCGGGGCAGGCGATGACAGGGCCGCCCCCGGAAAAAGCGTCAACCGGGGTTTCTCGGACTGGAGTTCTGGGCTGCCGGTCCGCCCACGTGCCCGTTCGGCGATTACCGGGCGGTACCCCCAATATGGCGGAAACCGCTCAACTCAAAGCCTCGCTCTGTCACCATCAACGCCACCGTAAAACCAGGCGTCCGGAATGCGGCGGGGGGCGTGCCATGGGACTGCTGGGCAATGAGCTGGCGTTCGCGCAGGCACTGACCGCTCAGGAGCGTGAGGGCGTCATGGCCCTCGGGATTCCGAAGCGTTTCGCGGCCGACGCCCATCTCCTCACCGAGGGCGACCGGTCCAGCCATGTTCTGATCGTCGTCAAGGGGTGGGTGACCGTTTCCGTCGCTACGGACCGGGGAGCGACCCGGCTGATACTCGGGCTGCGCGGGCCTGGTGAACTCCTCGGCGAGATGGCCGCGTTGGACCCGCATCCGCGCAGCGCCACCGTCCGGGCGCTGGGGCCGACCGAGGCCCAGGTCATCTCGGGGGACGCGTTCCGCCGGTTCCTCGCCCAGCATCCCCGGGTGAGCGGGCTGGTGATACGTCAGCTGACCGCCCGCCTGCGCAGCGCCGACCAGGAGCGGTCCGCGCTCGCCTCCCTCACCGTGCTGCAGCGCCTCGCCGGCCGGCTCAGCGAGCTCTCGGGGTCCGGCCAAGGCACACCGCGCGGACCGTACGCCCGTACAGCTCCGTCCAGTTCGTCCGTCGTCCAGCTGGCCCAGGACGAGCTGGCCGCCAGCATCGGAGCCACCCGGGAAGCCGTCGCCAAGAGCCTGCGGCTGCTGCGCACCCAGCGGATCGTGCGGACCGGCAACCGTGTCGTGGAGATCCTCGACCCCGAACTTCTCGCCCTCCTCGCCGACGGCCACACGGACACGGAGGGACAACAGGCGTAAAACCTGCGGCCCGTCGTGTGTAAACGGCTACAGACGGCCCACGTCCCGGGCCCGACCCTGAGGGGACGACCCACGACATACCGAACGACAACCGAACGACAACCGAAGGCGATCGCACGCGATCACACGCGATCGACGCATCAAGAGGGGGCACGGGTGGACCGCGACGCCATGGATCTCGCCGAAGCGCACTACGAGTTGGTGATCAGCGTCGACGCACGGCGTTCCGGGCAGTACGACGACATCGACAAGCCTCGGATGCGCGCCCGGATCTACCAGGTCGTGGAGACCGCGTTCACGCACGCCAAGGTCGCCCGGGACGCCGTCCACATGGAGGACCGCGGGGACGGCGTGCTGCTGTCGGTGTCCGCGCGGGTTCCGGTGACCCGGCTGCTCGGACTGTGGATGGTCGAGCTGCACGAGAGCCTGCGGGACGAGAACCGTGTGCTGAAGGTGCCGCTGGGGCTGCGGATCGGGATGCACGTGGGCCCGGTGCGGCACGACGCGCACGGGATCTGCGGGCGCGCCGTCGACCTGGCCTGTCGGCTCGCAGACTCGGCCGCCGCCCGTGAACTGCTCGACACCGAGGGCGCCGACCTCGTCCTGGTGACCTCCGGCTCCCTGTACGAGGACGTGGTGCGCGGCGGCGGCAAGTTCATCGAGCCCGAGCGCTACACCTCGGCCCGGCTGCCCCTCAAGGAGGGCGAGGTCACCGCCTGGCTCCACCTGCCCGGACGGCCCGCTCCCGGCGGCCCGGCCGCCGCACCCACGGCCGCCTCCCCCCGTACACCGGCACCCGCGCGGCCACGTACGGACAGCCCCGCCGACGACTCCGGTACGAGCTACTCCGCCCAGGGCGACATGTTCGTGAACCACAACAGCAGCATCGGATCCGTGCACATGGGCCGGAAGGGCGGAGGCGACAGGTGAGCGACGACCAGCAGTCGGACGACGTCGCCGAGACCCCCGACAAGGCACCAGACAAGGCCCCCGCCAAGACACCCGAGCGGGACCAGCCCGGCGGCAAGGAGAACGGCAGGGACGCCAAAGAGGGCAAGGACGGCAAAGAAGGCGCCGAGGGCAAGGACAAGAAAGAGGAGGACGGCAAGCAGGACGACAAGGACAACGAACGGGCGCTCGCCGCCGAGCGGTTCAAGGAGTACACCCGCGCCCCCTTCGCCGAGGAGCAGGGCGAGGACGGGCCCACCGACCTCGCCGCCGCCTCCCGTACGCGCCGCGCCACCCGGATGCTGTTCGAGTCCGGGCGGGATCTGACCAGCGTCGACCGCTCGTTCATCAGCAGCGCCCACTTCGGCGACATCTTCCTGGGCACCGACACCCACCCGCGCCTGCGCAGCGGTCCCGTGCCCGCCGACGAGCTGCGCAGGCTCCGCCGGGTGCAGGTGGTCCCCGACGGATACGTACTGCTGCGCAGCAAGCTTCGTGCGCGCCGGCTGCTGGTGCTCGGCGCCGCCCCCGGTACCGGCCGGACGAGTACGGCCCTCTCCCTGCTCGACGAGGTCACCTCCGACGCGCCCCGGGACACCGACGGCGACCCCGCCGCTTCGCCGGTGCGCCGGGTCGATCCGGACGGTGGCGTACGGCAGTTGGCGGGGCAGGTGGGCTCCGGGGGCGAGTTCCCGTCCGGTACCGGGTACCTCATGGAACTGTCGCTCACCCGGCCCGGCGCGCTGCCCCCGGACGAGATGGATCTCGACGAACTGGCCACCGCCCTGGCCCGGTGCGAGTCCTTCGCGGTACTCGTCGTCACCGTCGGCTCGGCGGCGGGCCCGGTCCTCGCCGGTCGCTACGGCATGCTCTGCCCGCCCGCGCCCACCCAGGAGCTCCTCACCACCCGGTTACGGGAACGGCTGGAGGAGCGGGTCGAGGAGGGGGCGGAGGACGGTGTGGAGGAGGGCGTGGACGAACTGCTTGTCCGCGCCGAGGAGTTGGTGCGGCGCGAGGACGTCGTGGAGGCCGTCGGGCTGAAGGACCTGCGGCCCGCCGAGGCCGAACTCCTCGCCTCCCTGCTGGCCGGCCGGCTGCTGGGCGAGCTGTCGCAGCGGGAGCTGCTGGCCGGCTGCCGCAGCCTCGCCGCCGACCAGGCCCAGGAGTGGTTCGCCGGCGTGGACCGGACGCTCGCCGCACCGGCCCGCAAGGGTGCGCGGGACGGCGAGGGCAGCGTCGAACGCGCGGGCACCGCCGCCCTGTTCCACCCGGTGGCGTTCCGGATCGCGCTGGCCGTTCTCGGCGGGGCCGCGCACAGCGCGGTGTCGTCCGCCGCCCATCTGCTGACGTGGGAACTGTCCGTCCAGTGCGACCCCGACCACACGCCCGCCCGCCCCCTGTTCTGCGACGACCCGGTGGCCGACCTGGCCCTGTCCCGCGCCGAACTCACCGACGGCGAGGTCGAGGTGCCCGGCGCCGGCTCGGTGGCGGCCCGGCTGATCTGGTACCGGGGCGGCGCCCTGCCGTCGGCGGTGCTGGCCGAGCTGTGGGAGCGGCACTTCCCGGTGCGGGCGCCGGTCGTGCGCTGGCTGCGGCTGCTGGCGGACGACCAGCGCCCCCAGGTGTGGGTGCGCGCGGCGGTCGCCGCCGGGGAGCTGCTGGTACGGGACTTCGACCACGGGTTCGCCGAACTGGTCCGGCCGCTCGCCGAAGGCACCGCCCACCGCAGGCTGTTCGCGGCCACGATGATGGACCAGGCCGCCGGTCACGCCTCGCACCGCAAAGCCGTACGGAAACTGGTCGAGGACTGGAGCCGGTCCCCGACCTGGACCCTGCGGTCGACGGCGGCGGCGGCGCTGGGCTACGGCAACTGCGCGGACACGACCGGGGACGCGCTGGACGCCCTGGCCCGGATCGGGGTCCGCGACGACGGGGCGCAGTCGCTGCGGGCCGCCGCCGCGTTCAACGTCGTACGGCTGCTGGCGCTGCCGGACCGCGCGCAGGCGCCGAAGGTGCTGCGGCGGATGGCCGAGTGGACCCAGCACAAGCGGGATGCGCACCAGGACCTCGGGCTGGCGGCCGCGATCTGGCTCGCCGAGACCAGGGTCGACAAGCTGCTCATCGACGAGCCCGCGTCGTCGCTCGGGGAGCGCGGCGACTGGCCGCTGGCGCTCGCCCTGGCCGACACCCGGCCCGAACTGGCCATGCCCATAGCCGACTTGCTGTGGACGGCGCTGAACACGGCCCGCTCGAAGGACGTGGCCATGGACGCGCTGGAGGGCATGCTGCGCACCGCCGTACGCAAGGACGGCACCGAGTGGACGAGCCCGGGGCTGGCGGCGCTGCTGCCGGCGCTGGCCGCCGAGGAGACCGACCGGCGGCGGCTGGACTGGCTGCTGCGCCGAATGATGAACGACCCGGACGACCCGTTCCCCGACGCCCGTGCCCGCTCCCTGTGGTGGATGGCCGTCAACCAGCGGACCCGGAGCGGGCAGGAGGAGAGAAGCCATGGCTGACAACGACGAAGCCCCGGCGCGGGCCCAGGCGAAGGAGCGGCTGCGGGCGCGCAGAGCCGCCGCCGGGCCGGCCGGCCCGTTCCTGAAGGAGTATCCGCCGAACGGTGTCCAGCCGCAGGTCAGCGCCCAGAAGGCGCTGGTGCTGTTCTACCGCAACGGCGGCCACAGCGTCGTCACCGTGACCGGTACCCGGCACGTCGACAAGCGGGCGCTGGCCCGGCCCCACACCGTGTGCGAGATCGCGCTGGGCACCTATCAGACGCCGCTGGAGATGGAGTTGCCGGCGGCGGGCGGCACCAGTTTCTTCAAGGCCGAGGTGGACATCCACTGGTCGGTCGACGATCCGCATCTGGCGGCCGTGCAGGTCGTGACGGACATCGCGAAGCGGCTCACCGCGCCGATCCTGGAACGGCTGCACGAGGTCACCTCGACCTACCGGGTGCACGAGGCGGAGCAGGCCAACCGGGCCATCACCCGGGAGTGCGCGGGCGGCCGCTGGAGCGGCCTGGGGGCCGAACTCGGCCTGAACGTACGGCTGTACGTCCGGCTGCGCGTCGACGACCGGGCGATCGAGCACATGAACGGCATCCGGGACGCGCATGCCTCGGCCGAGGTGACCAAGGTGCACCAGCAGCGGTTCAGGGACATGCTTCAGGGCGGGCAGCTGGAGCAGCTCAGCTACATGCTGGCGGCCGAACCGACGGAGGCCAAGGACTTCCTGGAGAAGATCCGGCAGGAGGGCCGCGCGGACGAGCAGGCGCGCGTCGACCGGCTGTTCGACATGGTGGAGAGCGGTCAGATCCAGTCCAACGACGTGGAGACGCAGGCCCTCAACCTCCTCAACCGGGGGCGTCTGGGCGGGATCAGCGGTCCCATCGGTTCGCTGCCGGCCCGCCGCTCCGGCCGGCCCGGCCGCCCCGCTCGGGAGCTGGAGCCGTCCGACGTCGAACCGTTCACCCCGGACTGGGTGTCGGACGACCCGCCCGCCCGGGTCCGGCGCCAGGACGCGTATCCGGCGGGCCCGTACCCGCACGACCCGCAGGATCCGCGGGGTCCGCAGTATCCGCAGGACTCCGAGGACTCGGCCCCGGAGCAGCCGCGCCGCAGGCGGCCCCGTGACGACGGCTGGGACTGGGCGGACGAGGACGGCGACGACGGGACGGGGGAGGCGACGCGCCGATGACCGGGGACGGGGGAGCCATAGGAACCGGGGGAGCCGGGGCAGCCGGCAGCACCACGGGATGCGGGGGGACCACAGGACAGGTCGGGCCCGAGCCGTACGGGGGTCGGCACGGGCCCGACCGTTCCGGGGAACGCGTGAGCGAGCGCGTCGCCGAACGGCTGCTCAGCACCGTCAGGGAGGACCTCGGGCGGGCCGACTCCAAGGCGGCGGTGCTGCTGTCGGGGACGCTCGCGCTGCCCGCTTTCCTCATCGGCTGGCAGGGCGCCCCCGGCTGGCACGGGCCGGCCGACGTGACGCTGATCCTCGCCGGGCTGCTCTGGGCGGTGTCGGTGACCGCGCTGGTCGGGGCGCTCATGCCGCGCACCGGCACGGTCCGGGAGGGGCGGGACGAGGTGACGTACTTCGGCGATCTGGTGGGCGCCCGACGTGACCTCGCGACGCTCGCCGCCCGGGTCGCGGAGGCGGGGCGCGATCCGGCGGGCTGGCTGCTCGTCCAGGCCGTCGACGTCAGCGCGATCCTCTCCGCCAAGTACCGGGCCATCCGCTGGGGCGTCGGCTCGCTCGCGCCCTCGGCGGCGCTGGCCCTGACGTGGAGCATGACGGCGCGCTGAGGACGGGGCGGGGGCACGCCCGGGTCACACCGGGGTCGTCGCGCCGACGCCAGGAACTTCACCTATCACGACGTATCCGCGCGCACCACGCAACCGGCGCGCGGCGAGTAGCGACGATCCAGGAACACCGGCAAATCGGGAAACAGGGGACGGCCGTGGGACGAGTCAACGGAGTACGAGAGACAAGAAGGGGCCGGGCGGGCCGCGCCTCGCTCGCCGTGCTGGGCGCCACCGCGGTGCTCCTGTCCCTGTCGGCGCCCGGCGGCCGGTACGCCGGTCACGGCGCCGTACCGGTGGCGGACACCGAACCGGCCTTCCCGGCGGTCAACTACGCGGTCGCCGTGGACGAGTCGGCGAGCCTCACGGACGCGGACATGGAGGTCGAGAAGGCCGCCGCCAAGCGCATCGCGCTGGGTGACGTGTCCTCGTCCTCCCATGTCACCGTCTTCGGTTTCGCCGCGGACGAGGGCAAGGGCCGGGGCGCGGTGGACCCGGTGTGCCGGCGTACGACGCTGGACGCGGCGGGCCGCGAGACGATCGGCGACTGTGTCGGCAAGCTGCGCAAGCGCAAGGAGAGCGAGGGCACCGGCACCGACTTCCCGAACGCGATCTGGCAGGGCGTGCACGATCTGACCGAGGGCACCGACCCGTCGCAGCCCCGGGTGCTGTTCCTGCTCACCGACGGGAAGCTGGATGTCAAGGACAGCAAGAACTACGGCGACCGGCCGCACCGCGTGGCCGAGGGCGAACGGAAGCTGACGCAGGCGCTCAAGGACGCCGCCGCCCAGGGCGTACAGATCTGGCCGCTCGGCTTCGGGCCCGCGCCGGACCACAGGCAGCTCGAGCGGATAGCCGCCGGCGGCTACCAGAAGGGCTGCACCGAACTGCCCTCCGCCAAGCCCAGGGCCAGCAAGGTGTCCGGTGCGAAGGACGTCGGCTCGACCCTGGAGCGGATCTTCGCCGCCGCCCACTGCATGCGGCACGAGGAGGGCCCCGAACCGCAACGGCCGCCCTCGACCCAGAAGATCACCATCTCCCCGCTGGCGACCGTGGGCAGCATCGTCGTCGACAAGGGTGACCCGGAAGTCCAGATCACCTACACCGACCCGGCCGGCCACAAGGTCCCCACGTCCGGCACCTTCCACCGGTCGGCCTTCGAACTGGCGGGCGGCAACGACACCGTGGAGGCGCTGAAGATCGTCGATCCGCTGCCCGGCGTGTGGAAGGTGCGCGCCGAGGCCCCGGAGGGGCACCGCTCGCTGCCCGTCGCCGTCAGCGTGCTGTGGCAGGGCGAACTGGGC
The DNA here is from genome assembly GCF_001280005.1 of Streptomyces sp. NRRL WC-3618. GTDB lineage: Bacteria > Actinomycetota > Actinomycetes > Streptomycetales > Streptomycetaceae > Streptomyces. The sequence continues at coordinate 17,488 of NZ_LGDW01000011.1, forward strand.
AGCGCCATCGTCATGAACCCGCCCTCGCCGCGCGCCGGGGACCGGGTCACGGTGACGATGCGGGTCCAGACCCGCGAGGGCTTCCAGATCAAGGACCCGCGCGACTACGAGGGGCTGCGCGTCCGGAGCGAGCTGACCGGCGACGGTTTCGACCCGCTTCCGCTCACCCTCACCGACGACGGCAAGGGCGAGGACGAGAAGGCGAGCGACGGCTCGTTCACCGGCACCGCCGAGATCCCGGCGAACGCCCGCGGGGCGCTGAACGCGAGCGCCACGCTGACCGCCGCCGGCCTGAGCGCCGACACCCGCGACGCGCGCGGCACGGTCGCCCCCGGTGAGCTGCCCGTCACCACCGCCCTCGACCTGCCCGTCGCCGACCTCCACCCCGGCGCCGAGTTCACGGGCACCCTGGACGTCCACAACACGAGCGGCGCCCCGCACACCCTGAAGCTGTCCGTCAACGACCTCAAGGCGGGGCTGCTCTCGGTCACCCCGGCCGAACTCACCCTGAAAGCAGGCGAGTCCGCCACCCGCAAGGTCACCGTCAAGGTCGGCCCCGCCGACGTCTTCGGCGACCGCCTCACCGACGACGGGCTGTCCCTCGCGGGCAACGTCACCGTCGTCGACACCACCGACGGCAACCTCACCCTCGTCACCTCCCCGCTGGCCGTACGGGTGACGCCCGAGCCCAGCGTCTGGGACAAGTACTGGTGGGCGTTCCTGACCGCCGCCGTCCTGATCGCCGCCGCCGTCGCCGCAGTCCTCGCCCTGATCCGGCTGCGCCGCGCCCGCCGCGACCCGCACGGGCTGGTGCTGCGGCTGGTCGACGAGCACGGCGAGTTCCTGCCGGGCGAACATGTGGCCGGGCACGGACACAAGCAGTGGTACGAGTTCGGCGTCGCCGAGGCCCACCTCAGCCCCCGTATCGAACGCCGCGCGCACGGCCCGTACGCCGTCCAGCGCAACCCCAACGGCGGCGCGGTGCTGCGGCGCAAGGGCGGCCGGAGCGCGCTGTCGGCCGCCGCACCGGTCCAGCTGACCGACGGACTGAGCCTCGCCCTCGGCGAGGAGACCCACAAACCCCACAAGTCCCGCACCGGCCGTACGACCCGCAACGGCCGCAATGGCCGCAAGGCCGGCAACTTCCGCAACGGGCAGGGCGGTTCGTCGTCCGCCGGCGCCACCGGTCCCACGCCCGGTGCCGATCCCAGCGGGCAGGGCAGCTCCAGCAGCTACGACCAGACGTATCTGTGACACCCGGCTCCACACCCACGTCCACGTCCACGTCCACGTCCACACGCAGATCCAGATCCACATTCACATCCACACCCACGGACGTACCGAGCACGAACACGCGGCCGAGCGGCCGTGAGCGGGGAGGAAACCCATGAAGATCTTCCAGCCGATGCTCTTCGTCGGCCTGGGCGGCACCGGTGGCCTGGTCGGCGCGGAGCTGGAGCGCAGGCTGCGCGCCGAACTGTGCGGCCCGGACGGCTCGGCGCTGCAGGGCCGGCTCAGCGGCAACGCCCCCTACCAGCTGCCCGACTGCCTCCAGTTCGTGTACGCGGACTACAGCGAGTCCGACCTGATGCGGCTGCCGCAGTTCAACGTCGACCCGTCGCTGCGCGCCGCCTTCTCCCGTACCTCACGGGCCACCCACGACCTGCTGCCGAACTTCGACAGTTCGCCCGAGGTCACCAAGATGCTCCGGGCCAGCATGCGCGGCGAGGTCGCCGACTGGCTGCCGCCGCGCAACGACGAACCGCGCGTCACCCCCCTCCACAACGGCGCCGGACAACTCCCGACCGTCGGCCGCGCCGCCCTGTTCGCGACGCTCCGGCACGGCCTCAACCCGGTGCTGACCCCGCTGCTCCAGGCCATCGACGCGATGGCCAGAGCCGGCGGCGAACTGGCCGAGCTGGGTGGCGGAAAGGTCACCGGCTGCGATGTGTTCGTCGCCTTCTCCGTGGCCGGCGGGACCGGCGCCGGGATCTTCCTGGACTACCTCCACCTCATCAACCACGCCTTCCAGCTGCGCCGGTTCAACGGCGTGAAGATCTACCCGCTGGTCGTCATGCCGTCGTCGTTCACCTCGGCTACCGGCGGCGGACGCGAGGCCGAGCTCAACGCGGCCCGCGCCCTCGTCGACCTGTTCCGCCTCGTCGACGGACAGAACGCGCCGACCGAGGGCGCCGAGATCGGCGACCTCGACCAGAGCGCCGGGCTCGGCGTCCGCTACCCCGGCACCCAGCCGATCCGGCTGCGCACCGGCATCCTGCCCACGTCGTTCCTGTTCAGCCCGACCGCCGGTATCCGCGCCGACGACCTGCGCCGCTCCATCGTGTCCCTGGTGATGTCGCTGATCGGCACCGAACTGGGCGACACCCGCACCCGGGGCCGCAGCACGGTCGGCGACGACGACTTCCAGACCTTCGCCGCGAGCTTCATCAACCGGGGTGTGCACCGCAGCGCCCTCTCCCCCACCGGCATCGGCCGCCAGGGCGTCTCCACCAGCCTCGTCGCCTCGATGACCGTGCCCAAGGACCAGCTCGCCGACCTCGTGGCCGGCCGGATGCTGCGCGAGGCCGTCAGCGACCTCGTGGACCGGCCCCGGACCTCGCTGCGCGAGACGACCGTGCCGATGATCCGGCAGCTGTTCGCCGACTCCCACCTCGAAGAGCTGTGGGAACGACGGCAGTTGCCCGTCCTCGACCCCGAACCGCTGCCACGCGGCGGCAGGGCCGTCGAGACGGCGCTCGGCGAGCGGATCTCCGACATGCAGCGCCTGCTGGCCGACCTGCGCGGGGTCGCCGAACGCTCCGCCGCCACCATGGCCGACCGGTTCTCGCCGCGCCCCGCCATCGACAAACTCCTCCTGAACGTCGACCCCTTCCACGCCGACCGGGTCGTCCGGGGCGTCCCGGCCACCGACACCGACGACCCGATCGCCCGGCTCGGCTTCCTCGGCATGCTCGACAGCCGCTCCCGCGCCCCCGGGCGCCCCGCCGGTATGACCGACCAGCCGCCCAAGATCCCCCGCATCAAGGGGAGGCTCGCGGGCATGTCCCCGGCCCGCTGGGGCGACGACGACGTACAGGCCGCCCTCCAGGAACAGGACGCCTGGTACCAGTGGCGCTGCCGGACCATCTGGCACGAGGCCTGGCGCGAACAGCAGCAGCACTGGCGGGCGCCGGCCGACACGGCGGGCGCCGACATCGCCCGGCTCGTCAACGCCTTCCGCGCGCACAGCGACCAGGAACGCAAGGTCTCCGCGCAGAAGGGCCTCGAACTGTACGAGGACCGCACGGGCATCTCGTACCTGCTGCCGCCACAACGCACCCTCAACCACTTCTACGAGGACCTGGTCGCCCGGCTGATCCGCCGCGAGGGACTGCGCGAGACGGAGGACGCGGCGGCCCTGCTGCTCAAGCTGGTCGACGGTGAGACGTGGCGCGACGTCCACAATCTCAGCCGGCGCAGCCCCGACGGCGCGGTGTCGGTGGTGAAGGCCCAACTGGAGGGCCGGATCACGCGGTTGTTCGCGGAGGGCGGCGAACGGCTGGAGGAGCGGCCCCTGTTGCCGTCCATGAGCACCCTGCTGGCCGCAGCGGCGGGTGACTCCGACGCCACCGACCAGGTCAGCAAGGAGGCCCTCGACCTGTTCGGCCGCAAACTGACCGGGCTGCTGCCGGTCGGCTTCACCCCGGAGGGCACCGGCCCCCTGCGGGTGCTGGTCACCTACCCGCGCGTGGAGGCCGTCGACGAGGTCGAGCAGTACCTCGGCAAGGCGCTGCGCCTCCCCTCCGACGCCCGGAACTCCGTCGAGTACCGGGGCGTCGAGAGCGACTCGGTGACCGTCGTCCTCTTCCGCAGCGAGATGAGCCTCACCCAGGTCCCCGAGGCCCGCAAGGTGCTGCGCCAGTGGGCCAGGGCCAAGGACAACGAGCAGGCCCAGGACGTCCTGCGCTGGCGCCAGCGGCTCGGCTACCGGGACAGCTGGATGGTCAGCGGCGAGGAGGACCGCCGCGTCATCCTGCACCGGCTGCTGTGCTGCATGTGGAACGGCCAGGTCGACGTGGTGGACGGCGAGAGCGCCTCCCCCGACCGCGTCCGGCTGCGCCTGCACCCCGAGCAAGGGCCTCAAGTACCGGGCGTACGGCTGCGGTTGGGCGACTTCCCGGGCGGCGTGTCGAGCTGGGCGGAACTCCTGCGCGCGTACGAACGCTGGACCGTCCTCGACGACGAGCGCACGGTGGAGGACTACTGCCGCGAGCTGATGGGCGCCCAGCCGACGGGCCTGACCCGCAGCGGCAGCGACCCGCACCCCCTGTTCACCGAACTCGTCGACAAGATCGCCCCACGCCAGCTGGAACTGCTCGCGGAACGCCGCGAACGGGACGGCGAACGCGTCGAGGGCTGGGTGCGCCCCCTCTGGGAGTTCTGGGCGGAGACCCTCCCGGCGGCCCTGGACACCGAGTTCGGCGACCAGCGCGCGGTCCAGCCGACCCTGCGCACCCTCCTCGAACACGTCCGAGGCGACACCCCGACGGCCCGCCGGCGCCCCCTGCGCGAAACCCCCCGCCGCCCGGCCGAGGACGAGGACGACTGGGGCACGACACCGGGGCGGACCCCGGACCCCGACAGGCACCGCACGTCCGCAGACGCCCACGACGAGCCGTACGCCGGCCGGCGCGGCGAGGACGGGTACGGCACCACCCGTGACCACGGCGGCAGTTCGCGCCCCTCCGGCCCACGCCGGGACCGCGAGGACGACCGCTACGACGCCGGTGAGTACGGCGGCGGTTCACGCACCCCCGCCAAAGACACCCCCGGCAACCGCCACGACCCGGACGACGGCTACGGCACCACCGGCAAGTACGCCGGCAACGCCCGCCCCTCCGCCGGAGACCGCGACGACGACGGCTACGCCAACCCTGGCGGATACAGCGCAAGTTCGCGCCCGTCCGCCGACGACCGCGACGACGACTACGGCACTACCGGCCCCCGCAGCGGCAGTTCACGCTCCGCCGGCGGAACCGGCACCCGCCGAGGCCACGACAACGACCGCTACGACACCGGTGAGTACGGCGGCGGTTCACGCACCCCCGCCGACGACATCCCCGGCAGTCGCCGCGACCCCGACGAGGGCTACGGCACCACCGGCAGGCGCGGTAGCAGCTCGCGCCCCTCCGCCGACGAGCGTGACGCCGACGGCTACGCCAACACCGGTGGGTACGGCGGCAGCTCGCGCCCCTCCGCCGACGACCGCGACGACGAATACGGCACCACCGGCCCCCGCAGCGGCAGTTCACGCTCCGCCGGCGGAACCGGCACCCGCCGAGGCCACGACAACGACCGCTACGACGCCGGTGAGTACGGCGGCGGTTCACGCACCCCCGCCGACGACCCCGACGACGACTACGGCACCACCCGCCCCCGCAGCGGCGGTTCACGCTCCGCCGGGGACGATGACCCTGGACGTGACGACGACGCCGGTGCGTACCACGACAGTTCACGTTCCTCCGTCGACGGCCGTGGCAGTCGTGGCGACGGGCGGGTCAACGGGTCGCCGTACGGCGCAGAGTCTCCCTCCGTGCCCTGGGACCAGTCCGACGACGGGTACGAGCGCAGGGACGGCGACAGCTCTCCCTGGGACGGAGACGCCCAGTGAGCGTGTCTGCGAGCTTCGGGGGATTCGGCCCCGTCGTCATCCCGCTCGACCTGCGTACCGGGGCGGCGGAACTCGACTCCGCCCCGGCGCTGCGGGCGCGCGTCGCCCGTCGGCTCGCCCAGGCCGGGCAGCCGGAGCCCGAGGACCCCTTGTTCCTGGTGACCGACACCCCGGCCGGGCTCACCGACCACCAGCGGCAGTACGAACTCCTCGCCGCCTACCGGGCGGTGGGCGAGGTCAGGATCCTGGTCCTGCTGGTGGGCAGCGCCCCCGGTTCGTACGCGGGCGAGGACGAGGCGTTCCGCCCCGACCGGCGACTGCTGCGCCCCGCCGTCCTGCGCACCGACCGTACGGCCATCCTGTGGGCCGGTGACCTGCGCTCCGCGCGCACGGCCCTGGAGGAGCCCGCGCACGACGACCCCGACGCGCTGGCCGTCCTGGTGGACGTGCTGTCGGTGCCGGACGTCTACCGGCGCGTCCTGACGGACCTGGCCGCACTGCCCGACGCCGTCGCCGCACCCGGCGTGCGCCTGCTCGAGCAGGACCTGCCCCCCGACGTACGCGACCGGGCGTGGCGCGACGCGCTCACCCGGTTCGCGGGCCAGGACACCGACCACGCGCCGCCGGCGGCCGTCGCGTCCGGCGCCGATCTCCCGGAACCGCTACGGGCGTTGGCGTCCGGCCGGGGCGGCCGGGACCAGCGGCACCGGCAGCCGGGCGGCCCGGCGGACGACGCCTACCAGGCCTGCGCGGACGCCCTCGACTACGCCGACGACGCCCTGGCCGGCCTGCGCACCCTCCCCGGCCTGCTGCGCCCCACCCGGCGTACGACCTTCGAGGCGGACCTCGACCAGGCCCGCCAGGCGCTCGACGACTACCAGGCGCTCGTCGGCCGGGCCCTGCGCAGCGGCACGGCGTCCTCGACCGCCGAGGCGGCGGCCCAACTCACCGATCTGGGGCTGCGGTTGCCCACGGCGGAGGGCATGCGCGACCGGATCGGCGAGGGCCTGCGCGAGTACGCGGAGAAACTCCTCGGCCAGCAACTCTCGCTGCGTTCGATGGCGCAGCGGTTCACCGCCCTGGCGGGACGCGTGGAACCGGTACCGGGTTCGGCGCTCCTCCCGAAACTCGCCGGGTTCAGCTCGGCGGCGGTGGCCCGGGAGTCCGGGGAGCCGGACGACCCGGTGCGCTCTCCCGCCTCGGCCGGACCGGTGGCCGCCGTGGCGGGGCTGCTCGGCGCGCTGTGGCAGGGCCCGCTGCTGGCACTGTCGCTCGTCGTCCCGTTGCTGTTCCTCACCGTGTCGCTGCTCGGCGCGTCCCGGCTGCGCGGCGCCGGACGTCCCGGCCGGTGGGCGGTGGGTCCGCAGGTCGCGGCCTGGGGCGGCGCCCTGACCGGGGCGCTGGTGGCGTACGCGACCGGGCCCGCGCCCTGGGTGGGCACGTCCGGTCTGCTGATCGGCCTGTGCGCGGCGGGGGAGACGGCCCGCCGTCTGTGGCGCGGGGCGGCCGACGCCTGGGCCCCGGGCCACGCCACCGCCGCACTCCGGCGCGCCCTGGCGGGCCTCGACGCCCTGCTCGCCAAGGGCGTCCAGGAGCACTGGGCCGTCGAGGAACGCCTGAACTGCGCCGACGCGGCCCGTTCCGTCGCCGGTGTGCTGCGGGCGACGGCAGCGGCGGCGGAGGCCGAGGCGGTACCCGAGCCCGAGCGGGCGGCGACCGCCGGCGGGGCGTACGACACGTACAGCGAGGGGGAGTTCGCGGCCGACGACTGGCTGTCGAGCACGCCGGACGCGTTCTCGGGGGCCGGTGACGGGGCCGCGGACGACAAGGGCGACGACGACTGGATGAGCGCGTACGCCTGGCCGGACGCCCCGGCCTGGGACGACCCCGCCGACGCCACGAACCCGGCGGACGACACCGGTCCCCCCGTATCCACCCCCGCTTCCGAATTCGCGTCGCCTCCGAAGCAGCGCTCCGGCCCGCCCGACGCCGCTCGGCCGGGCGGCGCCGACAGGACACCGCGCTGGCTGGACCGGGAGACCGCCGAGGGCGGCCCGGAGCTGGTCGCCACGCTCACCTCCGACCTCGCCGACGCCACCATGGAGGCGATGCGCTCCTACTGGGGCGCCGTGGAACGCGGCCAGGCCGGCACGCTCGCCGCGACCCGTATCGAGGGACGCGTCGCCGAACTCCTGTCGACGGCCCGCAGGCACCTGAGCCACAACGGAGTGCTGGCCGCGCCGCCCTTCCCCACCGCCCGCCGCACCCGGCCCACCCCGGCGAACCTGCTGGGCACCGACCCGCAGGGGCTGGCCGGACTGGTCGGCGCGGAGACCGACCGGCAGGCCGTGGTCCAGCTGTCCTCGCCCGAACAGGGCGCGCTGCTCAGCCGTGACCCGGCGGCCGCGGTGTGGATCAGGTTCGCGCCGCTGGCCGTACGCGACGAGGTCGAGAAGGTCTGGCGTACGAACGGTTCGGGCCGGCCGGAGGAGGTGGAGTGGACGTCGTCGGGACGGTACGCGGGCCTGCTGCGCCTCACCCCGCTGCGCCCCGGCGTGGTCGCCACCTTCCGCCCCCGCCACGACGGGGACGGCGACGGATACATGGCCGCCGACGGAGCCGGACACGACAGCCCGTACGACGGCGCCTACGACGGCAGCTACGACCGAGGGGACGGCGACCTCCGGTGACCCACGCCACGCATCCCGGACCGGACCGGCCGCCGGGTCCCGAGAGCCTCGCCGACGCCAAGCTCGGCTTCAGCACCCCCTCCGGCCGCCGCCGGGTCGCGCGGGCCCGCTTCGGCCCCGAGTCCCGGCGCGACCCGCACCTGCCCCAACTGATCCGCAACGCCCTGCTCGACGACCGGGGCCAGGGGCAGCGCTGCGTACAGGTACGCCTGTCCGCCGCCGACGCGACCGAACCCGCCGCCCGCGCCCTCCTCGACACCGAGGCGGGCACCGCGCTGCGCCTGCACCGGCTCGTCGAGGGCACGGAGAACGCCCCGCTCTTCCCCCGGCTCATCGGCTACGAGCTGGACACAGCCGAGCCGTTCCTCCTGTACGACCCACCGCGCGGCGCCACCGCCGCGAAGACCCACGTCATCGCGGCCACCGACCAGCGTGTCCTCACCCGCGACCTGATGCTCGCCCTGTGCCTGCTGGAGGGGCAGGGCCTCGTCCCGCGCGGCATCTCGCCCGCCACCGTGCTCTGGGACGGCGCCTCCCTCCAGCTCTGGGGCCTGGAGGCGGTCACCGGCATCGGCAGCCCCCGCACCCCGTGGGGCCGGGCCCCCTACGCCTCCCCCGAACAGCGCCGCGGCGAGGGCGCCGCCGACCCCCGGGACGCCGTGTGGAGCGCGGCCCAGGTGCTCTACCGCCTGGTCACCGGCCGCCCCGGCCACCCCGACCGGCCCCCCGCCGACCTGGCCGAACACCGCGTCCTCAACGAGAC